>NZ_JBHYZO010000024.1:0-95599 GCF_042753785.1 Streptomyces sp. NPDC059256
GGTGTGGTGCGGGGTCGTCTTGCTGGGTGGGGTGGTCGGTTGTCGGTGGCGGCGGTGAATGGTCCGTTGTCGACGGTGGTGTCGGGTGATGCGGACGCGGTGGCGGAGTTCGTCGAGGAGTTGGTTCAGGAGGGCGTGCGGGCGCGTTTGATCGAGGTGGACTATGCGTCGCATTCGGCGCATGTGGAGGAGGTGCGGGAGCAGATCCTGACCGATCTGGCCGATATCACCCCTGTCACGGGTTCGGTGCCGTTCTATTCCACGGTCACCGGCGGCTGGTTGGACACGGCTTCATTGGACGCGGAGTACTGGTACCGCAACCTCCGCCAGACCGTCGAGTTCGAGCAGGCCACCCGCTCCCTGCTCGGCGCAGGACACCGCGTCTTCATCGAGCCCAGCCCCCACCCCGTCCTGACCTATGCGGTCGAGGACACGGCGGCGGACGCAGGCGTTCCGCAGACACTGGTGCTCAGCACCCTGCGGCGCGGCGAGGGCGGGCTACGCCAAATGCAACTCTCCCTCGCCGAAGCACACGTCCGGGGTCTGCCGGTCGACTGGGAGACGCTGTTCGCGGGCACCGGTGCCAAACGAGTGGACCTACCCACCTATGCCTTCCAGCGACGTCGCTACTGGCTCGACGCCGTCCCGGTCGATCGAGACCCGGCGTCCGTCGGCCAGTCCGCAGCGGACCATCCACTGCTCGGCGCCGCGGTCGACCTGCCCGACGGCACGGGCACGCTCTTCACCGGGCGTCTGTCCTTGGCCACCCACCCCTGGCTCGCCGACCACGCCGTAGCCGGCACGGTCCTGCTTCCCGGTGTGGCCTTCGTGGAACTGGCCGCGCACGTGGGCCGACGCTTCGGCTGCGCTCTGGTGGAGGAACTCACGCTGGCCGCACCGCTGCTGCTGCCCGGAGACACCGATGATGACCACGCTGTTCAGTTACGCGTCCTGGTGGGGGCCGAGGACACCTCGGGGCAGCGCCCGGTGGAGTTCCACTCCCGCCCCGAGAACCCCGAGCACCCCGACGAGCCCTGGACTCGGCACGCGACCGGGACGGTCGGCGTGCAGATCTCGCCGGTCGACGCGCCAGAGCCGGCCGCCGCGTGGCCCCCGCCCGGTGCGGTCCCCCTGGCGGTGGAGGAGCTCTACGACCTGCTCGGCGAGCGGGGCATCGACTACGGACCGGCGTTCCGTGGCCTGATCGCAGCCTGGCGCAGCGGAGATGAGATCCATGCCGAGGTGGCACTGCCCACCGGCCTTGACAGTGCCGGTGGCGAAGGCTTCGGGGTCCACCCGGCACTGTTGGATGCGGCCCTGCAAACGACCGGTCTGCGCGAGGACTCCCGCACGGTGCCGCCGGACGGTGGCATCCCCCTGCCCTTCTCCTGGCAGCGGGTCGTGATCGAACCGTCGGACGCATCGGCCCTACGCGTCCGTCTGCGCACCGTCGGACCTGATGCAGTCGCCGTGCAGCTCACCGACCCGACGGGCCGAGCCGTGGCGACGGTCGGTTCGCTCACCCTGCGTGCCGCATCCGCCGACTCGCTGCGGACGTCGTCGGACTCCGTGTTCAGGGTCGGCTGGACGCCGGTCGCCGCGCCCACCGGCCCGCGTCCGATCACCCGCTGGGGCCTGCTCGGCCCGCAGGACGATCGATTGCTGCCGCCGGCCTTTCCCATCGAGCCCCTGTCGACGGCGCCCGACGCCGTGCTGCTGATCTGCCCTCCGTCCGCCCCGACCGGGGACGAAGGACCTGAAGCCGTGCATGCGCTCGTGGCCTCGGTGCTCGGAAGCCTCCAGAGCTGGCTGGCCGACGACACCGTCACGAGTACGCCGCTGGTGGTGCTCACCCGGGGCATGACCGGGTCCCCCCATGGGGAACAGCGACCGGTGGACCTCGGTGCGGCGGCCGTCTGGGGCATGGTCAGGACTGCTCAGCTTGAGCATCCCGACCGGTTCGTCCTGTTGGACATCGATCGGCCCGAGGACCTCGGCGACGCGCTCACCGAACTCCTCGCCGCAGGCGAACCGCAGGCGGCCGTGCACGATGGCGTGTTGTATGCGCCCCGACTGTTGCGTCCGTCCACCCCTGGGGCCGCGAACCGCCCGGCCGGGTTGTTCGGACCGGCTGAGAAGACGGTGCTGTTGAGCGGCGGAGGCGTCCTCGCAGCCGTACTGGCGCGTCATCTGGTCACCGTGCACGGGGTGCGCCACCTCCGAGTGCTGAGCCGCCGGGGCGCCGACGCCCCGGGCATGGCGGAGTTGACGGCGGAACTCGCCGCGTTCGGGGCCGAACTGACGGCCGTCAGCTGCGATGTGTCGGACCATCAGGAGCTGGCCACCGCGCTGGCGGCCATCCCCGCACAGCATCCCCTCTCTGCCGTGGTGCACACCGCGGGAGTCCTCGACGACGGGCTGCTGGAGGGCCTGACACAGGAGCGGATGACGACGGTACTGCGGCCCAAGCTCGACGCCGTCTGGCACCTGGACCGGCTGACGCGCGGGTCGGACCTCTCCGCGTTCGTCGTCTTCTCCTCAGCGGCAGGTGTTCTGGGCAGCCCGGGACAGGCGTCCTACTCCGCCGCCAACGCCGCGGTCGACGCACTCACAGCGGAACGCCGCCGACTCGGGCTCCCGGGCACCTCCCTGGCCTGGGGGCTCTGGGAACGACAGAGCGGTATGACATCGGAACTCGCAGGCGCCGACCTGCGAAGGGTCGAGCGACGCGGCGCGCACGGCCTCACTGACACGGCGGCCATGGCCCTGTTGGACACCACCCTCAGCACGGACGGCACGGAGTCCGCCGACGGGGCCCCGACCCTCCTGGCGCACCTCGAACTCACCGCACCCCGGGACGGCACGATCCATCCGCTGCTGCGCTCGTTGGTACGGGGGCGTCCGGCGAGAGCCGCGGGAACGGCCGCCGCATCGCTGCGGAACCGGCTTGCCGCCGCCGCTGATACGGACGAGCGCGAAGTGATCCTGCGCGCACTCGTCCTCACCCAGGCCGCCGAAGTCCTCGGCCACACCGAATCCGGAGCGATATCCGAGACGGTGCCCTTCCTCTCGGTCGGATTCGACTCGTTGACCGCGGTCGAGTTGCGCAACCGCCTCGCGGCCCTCACCGGTCTGCGCCTGAGGCCCTCGGTCGTGTTCGACAGCGGGACTCCGGCCGGGCTCGCCGCACACCTCGTCACCGCGACGCAGGCCGACGCCCCTCCCCGAACGGAATCCGCGCCCGATGCGGTCGACAACGACCCCGTGAGCGTGCTGTTCCGTCAGGCATGCGCGCTCGGCCGCACCGACGAGGGCATCGCACTGCTCAAGAACGCCTCGGCCCTGCGCCCCGCGTTCCACAACGGCGGCGAACTCGCGGCGGCCGGAACCGGACCACGACTACTGCACCTGAACGAGCGCGACAGCGCCCCGGTGATCGTCTGCTTCGGCTCCGTCGTCGCCCTCGGCGGTGCTCACCAGTACGCCCGCTTCGCATCCCACTTCCGTGATCGCTATGCCGTCAGCGCCCTGGACGCGCCCGGTTTCACCCCCGATGAGGAACTGCCCGCCGACATGGACGCGCTGCTGGACTTCCAGGCGGCGACGCTGCTCCGGGAGCTCTCCGGGCGGAGGCTGGTACTGGTCGGCTCGTCCTCGGGCGGCACGCTCGCCCACGGAGTCGCCGCCGAACTGGAACGTCGCGGCCAGGGCCCGGCGGCCGTGGTGCTGCTGGACACCTACCTCTCCGACAACCAGGGCATCACCCAGTTCAACGATGTGCTGCTGGGCGGGATGTTCGCCCGTGAGGAGCGGGCGACTCCGATGGACGGCACCAGGCTGACCGCGATGGGCGGCTACTTCCGACTGCTCGACAGCTGGAAGCCGCCTGCCGTAAGCGCCCCGGTACTGCTGGTGCGCGCCACCGCTCCCCTGGGTGACCCGTCCTCCGAGGTCAGTGACTGGCGCTCCTCCTGGGCCTCGGCCGACGCCGTCGTCGACGTTCCCGGAGACCACTTCTCGATCATGGAGCAGCATGTCGCGACCACCGGAAGGGCCGTCGCCGACTGGCTCGACAGCACTGTCCGTACCACCGATCACCTGTGATGGCGAAGGAGAACCAGTTGACCACCGCTCCACGCGACGAACCGCGACCACAGCACGCGCTCACCGTGCTGGGAGCCGGCGTGATGGGCGTCGGCATCACCGTGCTCGCCCTCGGGCACGGTGTGCCCGTGCACCTGGTCGACCTCGACCGGGAGCTGCTCGACAGGGCGACGGAACGGATCGCCGGTGAACTCCGGCTGGCCGAGCTGATGGGTTCGTTACCGGCCGCCACTCCACCGGGCGCACTGGTCACGGGCACCTCGCTGAAGGTTGTGGCGGGTGCCACCGCCGTCATCGAGGCCGTCACCGAGAACGCGGCGACCAAGGCCGCGGTCCTGTCCGAAGTCTCCGCGTTGGTCCGACCCGGGACCCCGCTGGTGACCAACACCTCCTCCATCCCGGTCGACGAGTTGGCCGGAGCGCTGGAGCGACCGCAGGAACTGGTCGGCACCCACTTCATGAACCCGCCCTACCTGATCGGAACCGTCGAGGTGGTCCGGGGCGCCAGAACCGGGGAGCCCACGATGGCAGCGGTGGCAACGCTGCTGGAAGCCCTGCGGCGGCGTGCCGTGGTGGTCAGGGACGCACCGGGGTTCGTGACCAGCCGGATCCTGCATCCGATGATCAACGACGCGGTCCGCGTCGTGGAGGAGGGTACGGCGACCGCCGAGGCGGTCGACACCCTGATGCAGGGCTGCCTCGGCCACCCCACCGGGCCGCTGCGCACCGCTGACCTGATCGGCATCGACAATCTCGTCGACTCCCTCAGGGTGCTGCACGAACGGACCGGCGACGACGGCTGCCGCCCCAGTGAGTTGCTGCTCCAACTGGTCCGAGAGGGCCGGCTCGGCCGCAAGTCCGGGCGCGGCTTCTACGACTACACCTGACGATCCCGACGAGGAGACGGCCATGACAACGGGGAACTTCCCAAGCACTGACGATCTGGAGAAGGAACTCCTGGGGTTCCTTGAGGGGCACACCGGGACTCCTTGGGAACCCGACACCGACCTGTTCCGGGCCGGCGGTCTGTCCTCCCTGTTCGCCATGCAGTTGGTGGTGCACCTGGAGAAGTCCTATGCGATCGCCATCCGCGGCGCTGACCTCCGGCTGGACAACTTCCGGACCGTACGGCAGATGGCCCAACTGGTGGGCCGGCTGCGCCAGTCCAACACCGAGGCCCTCGATGGGTGAGGACCTGGCGGGCGCCCGCACCTCGGCCACGCTGCGGGTCGGCGACCGGGCGGGGGAGTGGGACCGGGACGGAGTGCTCCCACTGGACCTGCTCCATGAGCTGGGCGCAGAGGGACGGCTGTGTGCCGAGGTCCCGGAGCAGTACGGCGGCTGGGGCCTCAGCAGCACGCTCAGCGGGGAGTACACCGCCCATGTGGGTAGCCTGTGCAGTTCGCTGCGCAGCGTGATGACCTCCCAGGGCATGGCGGCCTGGACCGTGCAGCGCCTGGGCACTCCCGAGCAGTCGGCCGCGTACCTGCCCCGACTGACCGGGGGTGAACTGGCTGCGGTCGGCTTCAGCGAGCCGGGGGCCGGCAGCGACCTCGCGGCGATGACGACGACCGTCCGTCGCGACGGGGACTCGATCGTCGTGGACGGCCACAAGAAGTGGGTGACCGCCGCCCACTACGCCGACCTGTTGGTGATCGTGGGTCGCTACCAGGACGGTGCCGCGGCCGTCATGGTGCCCGCCGACGCGCCGGGCGTCCGCGTGGAGCGGATCGCCGACCCGCTCGGCTGTCGGGCGGCCGGACACGCCGACGTCCACCTCGAAGGGGTCCGGCTGCCTGTCGACAGCGTTCTCGGCGGCTACGGCCTGCCACTGGCCCTGCTGGTGACGACCGCTCTTGCCTACGGGCGGATATCGGTCGCCTGGGGGTGCGTGGGGATCCTGCGGGCCTGTCTGACGGCGGCCACCGCGCACGCCGCCGGACGTGAGCAGTTCGGCAGGCCACTGGCCGAACACCAGCTCGTCGCCGGGCACCTCGCCGACCTCTTCACGGCCGAGCAGGTGGCCAGCCGAGTGTGTGAACATGCGAGCCGCTGCTGGGATGAGGGAGCGCCGGACCAGGTGGTGGCGACGGTGCTGGCCAAGCACGTCAGCGCGACCCAGGCGGCCCAGGGCGCAGCGGCTGCCGTCCAGGTGCTGGCCTCGGCAGGATCGCGAGACGGACACCCGGTGGCCAGGGCGTACCGGGACGCCAAGCTGATGGAGATCATCGAGGGCAGCAACGAGATGTGCCGGCTGATGCTGGCGCAACACGCACTCTCACGACCGGGGGCGACATGACCGAGACCACAGCCGAGGAGCCGATGGGGGAGGCCGTGGCCGCGTTGGTCAAGTGCCTGGTCTGGGACCTCGATGACACGCTCTGGCAGGGCACCCTGCTGGAGGACGGCGAGGTGGTACTCCCAGACGAGGTACGGAAGGTGGTGATCGAGCTCGACTCCCGCGGCATCCTCCAGTCCGTGTCGAGCCGCAACGACCACGAGCACGCCTGGGCCCGGCTGGAGGCCCTCGGAATCGCCGAGTACTTCGTGCTGCCGGAGATCGGTTGGGGCGCCAAGTCCGAGGCGGTGCGCAAGATCGCGGACCGGCTCGGCTTCGCGCTCACGACGATCGCGTTCATCGACGACCGGCCCGCCGAGCGCGCCGAGGTGGCCTTCCACCTCCCCGAAGTGCGCTGCTACCCGGCGGAGCAGGTCCTCGCGCTGCCGGAGCTAACGGAGTTCACGCCCGCGACCAGCACCGTCGACTCGCGGCGGCGCCGGCAGATGTACCAGGCGGGCTTCCGCCGGGAGGCGGAGCGTGCCGCGGCGCCGGGGCCCGACGAGGAGTTCCTGCGCTCCCTGGACCTGCGGATGCGCATCGGTCGGGCCACCGGTGAGGAGTTGTCCCGGGTCGAGGAGCTCACCCTGCGCACCAGCCAGATGAACGCGACCGGCGTGCACTACCCCGACGCGGTGTTGCGCGGTCTCATCGCGGACCCCGGACACGAGGTACTGGTGGTCACCTTGGCCGACCGGTTCGGACCGCACGGCGCGGTCGGAGTGCTGTTGCTGGAGCGCCACCCGGGGCTCTGGCACCTCAAGCTGCTCGCGACCTCGTGCCGGGTGGTCGCCTACGGCGCGGGCGCGACCCTGTTGAACTGGTTGGCCGATACGGCAGCCCGGGCAGGCGTCCACCTGGTGGCCGACTTCCGGGCCACCGAGCGCAACCGGATGATGGAGATTGCCTACCGCTTCTCGGGTTTCGAGGAGGATTCGTGCCCGTGCACCGTCGGGCTGGAGCCGGCTGCGGTGCAGCCGGGACTCCAGCGGCTGCACCTGGCTCCTCAACCGCGCGAGGTTTCCACCACCATGAGCCTGGACGCACCCGACCTGGGTACCCGGGAACGGGACGGGGGAGCGACGACACCATCCTGAGGTCCCATCAAGGTCGCACCCCCGTACCGGAGCATGGCCGCAGTCCGCACGGCCCGACGTACTGGCGGATCGACCCGGTGACCGGCAGGGAGCGAACTGCTCGCCGCCGGCACCGTTCCCGATGCCCGGACATCGGCATGCGGTTCCCTAGCGTTTGCGGGCGAGCGTGATCCCGTCCGCCATGACCAGCAGCGAAAGCTCCACCCGCGAGTCCTGGTACAGCACCCGGTTGAGCGCCTTGACCCCAGCGGTGTCCGGGTCCACGGCGGTCGGGTCGGCGACCCGGCCGAAGAAGAGGGTGTTGTCGACCACGATCAGACCGCCGGTGCGCACCAGTGCCAGTGAGGCTTCGTAGTAGTGGACGTAGTTGGCCTTGTCCGCGTCGATGAACACCAGGTCGAAGCTTCCCGGCCCACGCTCCGCCAGCAGTGTGTCCAGGGTTTCGGTCGCATCGCCGATCCGCAGGTCGATCCGCGAGTCGACCCCGGCGCGCTTCCAGAAGTCGACACCCACGGCTGGCCACCTGTCGTCGATGTCGCAGGAGACCAGCAGTCCGTCGGCCGGCAGCGCGCGGGCCATGCACAGCGTGCTGTAGCCGGTGAAGGTGCCGATCTCCAGCACCGCACGGGCGTCCGTCAGCCCGACGAGCAGGGCGAGGAGCTGGCCCTCCTCCGCCATCACCTGCATGGCGGTTCCTGCCGGCAGGTCCGCGGTGGTCTCACGCAACTCCCGGAGCAGGTCGTCCTCGCGGAGGGAGACCTCCCGGACATAGGAGAGCAGGTCGGGAGTGGTTGCCGTCTGATGGGCCATGGCGGAACAGTTCCTCTCGAAGGGGTCGGTCGCTGGGCTGTCTGTCGCCGGGGCGCCGGACTCTCACACGGCGCGGACGAGTGGGTGACCGCGCCACTCCATGCCCGCCGCCTGCGCCCGTTCGCTGGCGTACGCCTGGAGCAGCGCATCCAGCCGGTAGCGGCCCGCTCTCGGCGGATGGAGCAGATGGGCTTCGACCAGGGCATCGAGGCCCTCTTCCGCCGTGGCCTCGGAGCAGCCGAGCAGCATCGCCACCCTGCCGCTGGAGGCGTATCCGGTTTCGGTGGCCCCCAGGAGGGTGAACACCTCGGCGGGGTCGACGCCGGTCGACGCCGTAGGCCGGAGTCCGTCGTGGTCGGCGTCGAGGCTGGGACGGATCCCGAGGTCGCCGGTGCGCAGCTCGTCCAAGAGGCGTGGGGCCGAGGTGAGCCGTCGGGCGAAGTCCGCGATACTCCAGTGGGGGCGTTCCAACAGCCTGGTCCCGGCGATCCGGATCGCCAGCGGAAGACCCGCGCAGATCGTCAGCACCGCTCGGGCGGCTTGTGGTTCTGCTCTGACCACAGCCGGTCCGACGATGCTCCCCAGTAACTCAAGCGCCGCTGCCTCATCGAGTGGGGAGAGGGGCAGGCTGTGCGCACCCTCCAGATCGGCCAACAGCCGTCGGCTGGTGACCAGCAGTCTGCTTCCTCCGCTGCCGGGTATCAGCGGTCGTATCTGCGCGGTGCACTGCGCGTTGTCGAGCACGACCAGCAGGCGGCGGCCCGACGTGAGCGAGCGGTAGAGGCTCTCCCGTTCGGACTCCTCCGTTGGGATCTCGCTCCGGGGGACGCCCAGGTCCGCCAGGAACCGCAGCAGCACGGTACGGGAGGAGAGCGGGTGCGACCCTCCGCCGAGGTTGGCGTAGAGCTGGCCGTGTACCGATCGGTCGCGCAGTGCGTGGGCCGCGTGCAGGGCCAGCGCGCTCTTGCCGACACCGCCGCGGCCAGTGACCACCGCGGTGGACACTGTGCCCGCGGACTGTGCGGAAGCGGAGAGGAAGCGCTCCAGTCGCGCCAACGGACCGGTGTGCGCGGGTAGCAGCGGCGGGACCGAGGGCAGCTGGGCCGGGCTCGGGCGGTTGGGACCGCTCCAGGACGTGGTCGTCGGCCCTGACTGAGGGGCTGGGGTGCGTGGAGCTGCCGTGACCCGTGCACGGGGCCGGTCGTGGGCCGAGAGGATGTGTTGCTGTACCTCGCACAGGTCTGCGCTCGGCTCGGCGCCGAGTTGTTCGACGAGCAGGACACGGGTGCGCTGGTAGAGGTCCAGGGCCTCCGACTGCCGACCCGAGCGGAACAACGCCAGCATCAGCTTGCCCACCAGGGCTTCGCGCAAGGGGTACTTTCTGACCAGCCGCCAGAGCTCCGGGACGAGTTCGGCGTGCCGCAGCAGTGCGAGCTCGGTGTCGAAGCGCAGTTCCATGGTCTGGAGCCGTAACTCCTGGAGGTAGCGACCCTCGACGTCACGCAGCGTCCGGGACGGAATGTCTGCCAACGGCTCCTCGCGCCAGAGGGCGAGGGCTTCGGCCAGTTCTGTGGAGGAGCCCTCCAGGTCCCCGCGTTCGGCTAGTTCCGCCGCGCGTCGGCGATGGGCCGTGAACTGGCCCAGATCGCTCTCGTGCTCGTCGAGTTCGAGGAAGTACCCGGGTGCCCGGGTGAGTATCCGGGCGGAGGCGTGCTCGCCCAGTGCCTGCCTCAGCCGCATCACATAGGTGCGGACGGTCGCGGCAGCGCTCGGTGGCGGGGCGCCGTCCCAGACGTACTCCGCGATGCGGTCGACCGAGATCACGCGGTTGGCGTTGAGTAGCAGCGCTGCCATGACCACGCGTTGTCTCGGAGCCGACACGTGGACCTCGCACGCGTTCAACCGGACGGAAAGCGGGCCCAGTAGCAGGAAGTTCAAGGTATCCCTCTTCATCGCACGACCGGCAACCAAGGAAGCCTCCAGCGTCTTTGACACCTGAGTACTGGTCAATCACATTCCGCCGTATCTAGATGCATCCCTAGACTTCACTGTTGTGATCACGTTTGGTTTGCGCTGTGCGGTACCGCCACGGCCATCGGTCCAGCCCATGTGAGCAGGTCCATGCGGACGATGAGGCCGCTGGTCACCGAGCCCGAGGCGGTGTTCGCACTGGTGGGGCGGATCGGGAGCCGTCCGAGTGGCGCGGAGTCGCCTGGGCCGACCCGGAGCCACAACCATGCGATCTGAGAGCCGGGCGGCCACACCGCGGGACTGAACGCATGTCGTGGGCGGACTTCTCGACACCGGACAGCACTCGGTCTCCGGCGCAGCCTCATTGTGCCGCGTGGCAATGGCCGCCTGGTTTGCTCCGGCGTCTTGCGTGGACGGATGACGATGCACCTGCCGGTGCCGTGTCCCGTCGTTGTGGGTGTTCCTGGTGAGGTGCACGTGGTGTGGACATCGGCGAACTGCCCGTACCGCAACCGCCGTTCCCCGCAGGACATGTGCCACACCAAGCACGGACTCCGAAGGGTGCGTGTGCTCGCCGCCAAGGACGCCGCTGCTCACGGGGAAGTGGGTAGCCAGGGACGCCGAATGCGCAGATGTGCTCCGCTGTGGACTCCCCGCGCACGGCGCCCCGACGGACCAGGGCGGGTGAGGGGAGCAGGGGCGGCAGGAACCAGTCGGCTCGGCACTCAACGGCCGACGGTTTCGGCCATCTCCGGCACGGCCCAGACATCGCGAACACAGCGCCAGCTGGTGTCGCTACGGGCCGCGCAGACGCATCGGAGTGCGTCGGACGGGTACCCGGCTCGTGGTCGCCCGGCAACTGCACGACCAGCGCGAAACGTGCGGACGGCAGCAGGAGCGCCCACTCGACGCCCTCGGCCGGCTCGCAAACGTATGCCGCCGCCTGCTGGTTCTCGCAGACCAGTGCCACATGAACGCCCTCGTCGCGGGACGCGCGGCACGGAGGTCGCTGACGGCGTACGGCCTTGCCATGCTGTCCTCCTCGCGTCCTCGACCGATCGTGGCTGGGCGATCCGACCGAACAGCTCCTGCCGAGTTGGCGTCAAGATAATCCCATGCGGATGTCTTCGCACCACAGCGATTCCGCCATCCACCCCAGAAATTAACTGGAATTAGCCCTCGGTGGTGTGCGAGCGGGCGTGCGCCGGTGCGCCCTTGCTGACATTCCGAGGGGCGTGGCAGGCTGTAATGGGCCGTTCCTCGGCTCTCTGACCATCACTCTCAGAATTCAGTGATCACCAGCAGCTCGAACACCTGGAGCGGGATCCGACGTGATCGAGCCATGTGCCGATGCCTTGCGGATTCGGGAAAGGAACGAACGGTCGACATGACTTCCCTCTCTCTGGACGGCGATCCCTGGTGCAGTCGCTTCCATTCCTCGCCGACTGCGGACCGGAGGCTGGTCTGTTTTCCGCACGCGGGCGGCGCGGCGAGCTTCTACTTTCCGGTCTCGGCCGAACTGCACGGTTCGGTCGACCTCGTGTCGGTGCAATACCCCGGGCGCCAGGACCGCCGAGGGGAGCGTGGCATCGAGGACTTGCAGATCATGGCGGACCAGGCGTTCGAGGCACTGCGACGCTGGGACGATCTTCCGCTGACCCTCTTCGGACACAGCATGGGTGCCCTGGTGGCCTTCGAGGTGGCCAGGCGCTTCGAGGGCGCGGGCGGGCGGATAGATCACCTCTTCGTTTCCGGCCGCAAGGGGCCGTCCGTGGCACACCGGGAACGGGTGCACCTGCTCGGCGACGAGGGGATCGTGGCCGAGATCAGGGCCATGAGCGGTACCGATGCCCGGCTCCTTGAGGATGAGGAACTGCTGCGCATGGTGCTGCCCTCGCTCCGCAGCGACTACCGGGCGCTGGAGACCTACCAGGTGACCCCCGGCGCCGTGGTGGCGTGTCCGATAACCGTCCTGGTGGGGGACCAGGACCCATGGACACCGCTGTCGGAGGCCGAGACCTGGCGCCACCAGACGACGGCCGCCTTCGACCTCAAGGTCTTCCCTGGCGGTCACTTCTATCTGAGCAGTCGGCCGGCCGATGTGATCGGCGTGCTGCGTGACCACTTCGCCGGAGCGCTTGGCGCCTGAGATCACGGACAAAGGTAAGGGGGGTGTTGGGGTTGATACTGGTATCCACATCTGGAGGGACCCGCTCCGCCGCGGGGCTCTCGCAGCCGGGCGGTACCGGCGACGCCCGTGCCGTCGGCGAGGGCAGTACCGGCAACGCGGAGGTCAGACGGCTGGCCAAGCTGGACGTTCGCATTCTGGAGGGGGTCGCGGTTGGTACCTCGACCGTCCAGTTGGCGTCCTCGCTGCATCTGAGTCGCCAGGGTGTCGAGTACCGCATCGGTCTGATGCTGCGTCAGTTCCAGGTCGCGAACCGTGCCGCCCTGGTCTCCCGCGCGCACTCTCTCGGGGTGCTGAGCGTCGGGGCGTGGCCACCCCGGGTCCTTCCGGAATTCCTTGAGCAGTAGGAAGAGAATGGAGCAATGCGTTCCGCGTTGTGCTCCGGTGGAATCTCTGGCCACTTCGATAATGTTCTCCCACGCTGCTTCGGGTAGATTCTCCCAGACCGAAATATCGTATGGGTATCGCGCCGTGTGGCAATCCTGCTCGCTGTACCCGAAAAGCAATTCCTGTTGAATCCTACTGGCAGCCCGAGTTCCTCTGCACTACGGTAGGTCCACAGCATTCCGTTCTTTCGGACAACAATTCACGGGAGCTGTCATGAGCTTGGGGTATCTGTTCGGCGGCGGAGTCGGGACCGAGCCTCACGGCCTGGAGCTCTACCGGGCCTACCCGGTGGTGCGGAGCTGGTACGAACAGGTGGCCGAGTGGACCGGGCTGACGGTCGGCCAGATACTGGAGGAAGACCTCCCGGTCGCCCAGGAGGAGCGCCAGAGCGTCGGCACCGTCCGCGAGGCGGCCCTCGCCATCGGTGTGCACGACGTGCTCGCCACTTTCAATCTGCGCCCGGCCGCCATCGGTGGTCTCAGTCTCGGTGCGATGACCGCCAGTTGCCTGGCAGGATCCGTGGGGAGACAGCAACTGTTCGAGATGCTGGCCGGGTCGCGGGACACCCCGGAGCTGCCCGCCGACGCACCGGAGCAGGGGATCGCCATTGCCTTCGGTGCCCTCGGTGACGGTGCACCCTCGCACCCGGGCGAGGGCGTTCCCGGCATCTACCTGGCCGGAGACTTCGGCCCAACCACCGACGGCACACAACGCATCCTGATGCTTGCCGGCCGTGCCGAGGCGCTGAACGGACTCGCCGCCGAGGTCCCGCCGGGAACGGTGGTGCCCCTGCCCGGGCGCACCATCGCGGTCCACACACCCCTGCGCAGGCACTACCGCGACTTCATGGCTCCACGCATCGACGCCATCCCCTTCGCCGACCCCGAAGTCCCGCTGTTCTCCTGCCTGGAGCCCAAGAGGCTGCGCTCCGCGGACGAGGTCAGGGACCTGTTCCAACGGAACTCGACGGACCCGATCAGCCTGGTCGACGTCTACAGCGGAATGAAGGAGCAGGGCGTACAGCTCGGACTGGTGATGGGACCCTCCATCCCCGAGGGGATCCTCGCGTTCCCCTTCCCGGTGGTGCACATCGAGCAGCCGGAGCACATCGAACAGGCCCTGAGCACCGCTTACGACCTCGGCATAGACCTCACCGGTGCCCCGGCCCTGTCATGACCGCCGCTGTGACCCGTACCGACCCGGATGCCCTGGTCGAACAATGGCTGGACACCGACCTCGACGAGTGGACCCGCAGGGTCGTTCGACGACACTTCGACCCGGTTGCCGGGAGCCCTTTCTGGCTCGGCCGGGCCCGGCAGTTGGGCTTTGATCCGCGCGACATCACCCGGTACGACGAGCTCGGAGCCTTCGGTCCGTTCCCGCTGGACCGGCTGCGTGAGGACGACCCCGCGGACCTCGTCCCGTTGTCCGTGCCCCGCCCACTCGCCGGCCGGGTCTGGGACACGGGCGGTACCACCGGCACGCCCTGCCGGGTCTTCTATACGCCCGACATGCTGCTGCACCGGGCCACCTGGCGCCGCTGGTCCTTCGTACGGGAGGGCTTTGAGCCGGGCCGGACCTGGCTACAGGCCACACCGACGGGGCCGCATCTGATCGGAAACGGCGTACGGGAGGTCTCGGAGCTCCACGCGGGCCTGGTGTACGCGGTGGACATGGACCCGCGGTGGGTCAAGCGCCTCATCCGGACCGGACGCCTGGCCGAGGTCGGCGACTACACCACGCACCTCGTCGAGCAGATCACCGACGTGCTCCGGCAGGGCCGGGTCCAGTACATCAACACCACGCCGGCTCTGTTCCAGGTACTTCGGCAGCGCCACCCCGAGCTGGTCGCCGCTCTCGACGGGGTTCGCCTGAGCGGTACTCAGATCAGCGCGGACATGTACCGGACCTTCAGGGCCGCCCTGCAGGGCGGGATCTGCGGACTGACGTACGGCAACACCTTCGGCAATGCGGCCTGCTTCGACGTGGACCGGGACGGGGAGTTGATCAGCTACGTACCGAACTACCCGCACGTCACCATGGCGGTGGTGGACAAGGGCGACCGGTCGACACCCGTCGCTCCCGGGGCGGTGGGCCAGGTGCGGCTCACCGTGCTGCACGAGAACCTCTTCCTCCCCAACATCCTGGAGCGCGACCAGGCACTGTGCCATCGGACCGACCGCTGGCCGAGTGACGGCGTCGCCAACGTCCGTCCACTACAGACGACGAGCTCGGCCCCGGAAGGACTGTACTGACCGGACGAAGAAGCCGGTCAGACGCAGGGCGCTCCGTCCGGGACCTCGAATGTCGCGTCAAGGCGCTGTCACGGGTTCCGGACCGGGAGGGGCTGGGGGCGTAGGGCAAGCCCGGTGGGGGTGCGCGCGCAGCGGGCGGGGGTGCACCCGTCCCTCGTGCCCAGCGTTTCCACCGCTGTGTGCAGACCCACCGCTGTCGGATGGGGCGGATCGAGCAATCGACGGGGCCGCGGCCTGTCACGGCTTGGAGACGATTTGGACTCTTTGCGGTGCCACGAGCGAGCTGAAGCGCCGCAGAGGTGGACCTCACCATCGATATTGCCTGTCTGAAAGAGACCCGCCACTCTGATTCCTGTCGGTAACTGCCCCTGCCTGAGCGTCACTTCGTCGAATCCACCAGCAAGGATGCCTGGCAGGCCCCCATGGCTCAGTAAGGGGCATTGGCTTAAATTGACAGTTAGGTAAGCCTCGCCGTACTTCTATGTGGTCCCGCAGTAGTCCCCCTTGTTCTGTCGGTGTGCCCTCGCATTCGACGCTGCTACGGGCCGTCCAGGAGGCTTCGATGTCACGCCCGTCCATCCGTCGCGGTACCGCGCTCGCACTCTCCGCGCTGCTCCTTCCCGTACTCGCGGCCTGCGGCAGCACGGAAGACAAGAAGGACGAGAAGGGCACCTCGGCGAAGGAAGCCTCCGATGAACTGGTCATCTACTCGGGCCGCAACGAAGAGCTGATCGCCCCGATCCTGGCCAAGCTGGAGAAGGCCACCGGCACCAAGGTCGAGGTCCGCTACGGCGACAGCGCCGAACTCGCCGCCCAGATCCTGGAGGAGGGCGACCGCACCAAGGCCGGACTGTTCTTCTCCCAGGACGCCGGTGCCCTCGGCGCGCTCTCGCAGGCCAAGATGCTCGCCAAGCTCCCCCAGAAGTCCCTGGACCAGGTGGACGCGGCCTTCCGCGGCGGTGAAGGCGACTGGGTCGGTGTCTCCGGACGCTCCCGTGTCATCGCGTACAACCCGAAGACCGCGGCGAAGGCCCCGGACAGCGTGCACGAACTGACGAAGCCCGAGTGGAAGGGCAAGGTCGGCTACGCGCCCACCAACGCCTCCTTCCAGGCATTCGTCACCGGAATGCGCGTCCTCGAAGGCGACGACGTCACCCTCAAGTGGCTCAAGGACTTCAAGGCCAACGGCGCCAAGCCGTACGCCAAGAACGGTGTGGTCCTGGACGCGGTGGACAAGGGCGAGGTCTCCCTCGGCCTGATCAACCACTACTACTGGTACGAGAAGGTCGCCGAGGTCGGCGCGGACAAGGTCAACGCCAAGATCCACTTCCTGCCGGGCGGGGACCCGGGTGCGCTGATCAACGCGGCCGGCGTCGGTGTGCTCAAGAACGGCGGGCAGAGCGCGGCGGCCGAGAAGGCCGTCGACTACCTGCTCTCCGCCGAGGCACAGGACTACTTCGCCAAGGAGACCTCCGAGTACCCGCTCGCCTCCGGTGTCACCAGCACGGTCAAGGGCCTGCCCGCGCTCGCCTCGCTGGACGCGCCGAAGATCGACCTGGGCAAGCTGGAGTCCCTCCAGGAGACCCTGGCCATGCTCAAGGAAGCCGGGATGGTCTGACCCGTCCGTACTCCATCCGTATGAGCACTCACGGTTCTCGGACCGCCCGCCGTCCGGCCAGCGCGTTTCTCGCACTGGCCGGACGGCGGCGTCCGCCTCTCGTCCTACTGCTCCCGGCCACGGCGGCTGCGCTTCTCGCGCTGCTGCCGCTCGGCTATCTCGGTGTGCGCGCCCTGGAGCACGGCTGGGGGTACGCCTGGGACCTGGTCACTGAAGCGCGAACCCTGGAACTCCTCGGTCGTAGCCTCGCGCTGACCGCCATCGTCGTCACCGGCTGTCTGGTGCTGGGCGTCTCCCTGGCCTGGCTGGTCGTCCGCACCAGCCTTCCCGGGCGCTCGGTGTGGGCTGTGCTCGCCACCCTGCCGCTGGCCGTGCCCAGCTATGTGGCGGCCTTCACCTGGATCTCCGCCGCGCCCTCGCTCGCCGGGCTGCCCGGGGCGGCGATCACCCTGACCTGTGCCTGCTTCCCCTATGTGTTTTTGCCGGTGGCCGCCGCCTTGCGCGGCATCGATCCCGCGCAGGAGGAGGCGGCGCACTCACTGGGCAGTGGCTCGCTGCGCACCTTCTGGCGAGTCACCGCGCCCCAGCTGCGGCCCGCCGCAGCCGGTGGGTCGATTCTTGTCGCGCTCTATGTGCTCTCCGACTTCGGCTCGGTGTCCATCACTCGGTACGACACCTTCACCCGGGCGATCCACACCTCGTACCAGGCCAGCTTCGACCGGACTCCGGCCGCCGTTCTCGGCTGTGTCCTGGTCGCCATGACCGTGCTGCTGGTGCTGGCGGAGAACCGCACCCGGGGACGCGCAGGCCATGCCCGCACCGGCCGAGGCAGCGCCCGCCCGCCTGTCCGGCTCCGACTCGGGCGGTGGACGGTTCCCGCGCTGGCCTGGGTCGGCGCGGTGGCTGCCGCAACCGTGGCATTCCCCCTGGCGACCCTCGGCTACTGGCTCAGCATTGGCAACTCCGCCGACTGGAACCCCGAACGGCTGTGGTCCGCGACGCTCTCGACGGTGACCGTCGCCGCCGTGGGGGCCGCCGTCACCACCCTGCTCGCCCTACCGGTGGGGGTGCTCTCCGCCCGTCACAAGGGTCGTGCTGCCCGGCTCCTCGAACAGTCCGTGTACGCCGGCCATGCCGTACCCGGGATCACCGTGGGCCTGGCCCTGGTGTTCTTCTCGGTCAGGTACGCCTATCCGCTCTACCAGGAGATGCCGCTGCTGATCGCCGCGTACGTGGTGCTGTTCCTGCCGGTCGCCGTGGCCTCCGCGCGAGCCGCCGTCCTCCAGTCGCCACCCGTCCTGGAGGAGGTGGCCCGTTCCCTGGGCCGCTCCCCGCTGCGGGTGCTGCGTGAGATCACCGTGCCGCTCGCGGCCCCGGGGATCGGAGCCGGAGCCGCCCTCACCTTCGTTGTGATCATGAAAGAGCTGCCGGCGACCCTGCTGCTCCGCCCGACCGGTACCGACACCCTCGCCACCCGGCTGTGGACCGAGACCGGAGCGGGCGCGTTCGCCGGAGCCGCCCCCTACGCGGCGGCCATCGTCCTGCTCGCCGCGATCCCCTCCTACCTCCTCGGAAGGCGCTCATGACCGGACTGCGCGTGACCTCGGTGACGACTTCGTACGGCAGCGGCGTGCGGGTGCTCGACGGGCTGGACCTGACCGTCCCGGAAGGTGAGCTGGCCGCCGTTCTCGGACCGTCCGGCTGTGGGAAGACGACCCTGCTGCGGGTCGTCGCCGGATTCCTCGCCCCCGACCTGGGAGAGGTCGCAGTCGGCGGGCGCACGGTCAGCGGAGCGGGTGTCCAAGTACCACCGGAACGGCGCGGCGTGGGGATAGTCGCCCAAGAAGGCGCACTCTTCCCGCATCTGAGCGTCGCCCGCAATGTGGCCTTCGGCCTGCGCTCCCAGAGCCGCGCCGAGCGCCGAGCACGCACAGCCGAACTGCTGGAACTGGTGGGCCTGGGGGAGTACGGCGAGCGGATGCCGCACGAACTGTCCGGCGGCCAGCAGCAGCGCGTCGCCCTGGCCCGCGCGCTGGCACCGCGCCCCGCACTGGTACTGCTCGACGAGCCGTTCAGCGCCCTCGACAGTGGTCTGCGCGCGGGCCTGCGCTCCGATGTCCGCAGCGCGTTGCGGACCGCCGGCGCAACGGCCCTCCTCGTCACCCACGACCAGGAGGAGGCGCTGTCGGTCGCCGACCGGGTCGCCGTCATCCGCCAGGGGAGAGTCATCCAGTTCGGCACTCCGCAGGAGGTGTACGCCCACCCTGCCGATCCCTGGGTGGCCTCGTTCGTCGGCGACGCGGTCGTCCTGCCAGCCACCACCGACTCCGGCCACGCCGTGACCGCCCTCGGCCGGGTGCCCCTGTCCGGACCTCCGCTCACCGGCATCGCCCAGGGCACCGTGGCCCTGCGCCCCCAACAACTTCGCCTCTCCACCCCGGACGGGACCACTGCCGTCGGCCGGGTGAGCGAGATCCGTTACCACGGTCACGATGCCCTGATACTCCTCGACGTCCCGTCAGTGGACACCCCGGTCACCGTTCGCACCTCCGCCCCTCTCACCCTGAGCCCGGGCGACGAATCCGGCATCCACATCACGGGCTCCACCCACTTCCACCCCGCACCGGGCCCGCCCACGGTTTGAGGTCCGAGCCTCGCTCCGGGGCCCCCTGCACGAGCACACCCGCGGACTCGCCGAGCGACCCTACGACCTCCGCCACGCCGACATCTCCTTCTGGCCCGCCGCCGGCGTCGATCCGGCCATATGCGCCCTTCGTACCGGACAGCGGATCCAGGTCCCCTTCCTGCGCTACGCCACGTTCCTGACCGAGACACGCGACCACGTGAACCCGCCCATCGAAGACTCCATGCGACGTTGGGAGGATGCCACGGAGGCGGATGACGTTGTGTTAGCCGGCGCCGCTGGCCAGGAAATACCCCGGAATACCGGGGCAGAGGTGGGATACGGGTTGCGGGGATCGGGAGCATCCGCGAATGGCGCCTCGCCGCATGGAAACGCATCGCAACGGCGCCTGACAGTGAATTTCCCTGGTCGGTCGCCCTCCATTCTTACCGAGAAGAAGTCCCAGCCCCGCGGGGCATACTGCCGCAGGACCGGTGAACGTATCCCGACAGGGCCCTGCTGTACAAAGCACCGGTCGTGCGCAACTGGCCGCTGGCGCACCCCGGTTACAGCTCCACTTCACTCCTGCCTTCTCGTCGTGGATCACCCAGGTCGCACGGTGGTTCGCCGAGCTGGAACGACGCTGCCCTGCACTCGGTGTGTGTGCTCACCCGACGGCCTCAGAGCCGCACTTGCTTGTAGTGGTTGGCTTCGCGATCGACGGGTGGGGCGTGGCCTGTCCGACCTTGCAGCCTGCGGTGGTTGTACCAGTCGGTCCCTCCGCTGTGGCGAGCTTGAGGGCCCTCAGGTCCGTCAGGGCGGCGACTGGGATGGTACGCCGATTTCAGTGGTTGCGGGGGGCCAGTAGGAGGTGGCCGATGCGGCCTTCCGCTTGGGTCGTTGTTCCTGCCCGTGAAGTGCCTCTTTCGTGAGCTGGATGTGTTCCCGTCGTGTCAACTGGCCCACTCTTGAGACGCGTTGGCACTCTGCGGCGCCAGGGAAGCCGTTTGACATACAAGGTGGTCTAGTCCATTTTTGGGTGCACCCGTGCTGTAGGGGACCACCCAGAGAGACATCCGCGCTCTGTGTTCCGGAGCGCTCTGCGCCGGCCCCGTGCTCGCCCGAGCGCGTCGCCGCCAGCCACGAGCGTCGGCGAAAGTGCCTCGCGCAGTCCACTCGTTCCCTGTGTCACGACTCCACCACTGAGTCTCGGAGCAACGCATGTTAACGGCTGATCCGTATCTCCACCGCGCCACCTCTGACCGCCCCTACTTCAGTGCGGACGGCGAGACCTATCTGGCGCAGACACCACTGCGCGACATCAAGAAGAAGCGCCCGCTCCGCGTGCTGTCCGAAGAGAGCTTCGCCTTCTGGCAGACCTACGGCTACGTCGTGGTGAAGCAGGCCATACCGGCGGAGTCCGCCCGACGTCTGCTGGACTTCGCATGGGACTTCCAGGGCCTGGACCCGGAACGTCCGGAGAGCTGGTACGACGAGCGGGAGTACCGCTCGGAGCTCGATCAGGAACTGCACATCTACGGATTCGTGGAGGCATACCACCACCAGCTTCTCTGGGAGAGCCGCCAGAGCCGCCGCGTCTACGAGGCATTTGTCGATGTGTGGGACTGCGAGGAACTCTGGGTCACACTTGACCGGTTGAACCTCAACCCGCCCAACATCAAGAACCGCGACCGGTCCCTGATCGAATTCCGTGAGACGGGCTTCGACATCAACCTCCACTGGGACGTGGACTCCACACTGGGCGTCCCACCGCAGCGGGTACAGGGCATTATCGCCCTGAACGACACTGCTCCGGAACTCGGCGGCTTCCAGTGCTGCCCCGAACTCTTCCGTGACTTCGACCGGTGGAAAGCCCTTCAGCCGGCCGAGCGCGACCCGATCCGCCCCGCCATCGACCGGGCGGAACTGCCGGTGATCAGGCCGGAGTTAGCGGCCGGCGACCTGCTGATCTTCAATGGCTTCCTAGCCCACGGCGTGGCCCCCAACTGCTCGCAGTACGGGGCACGCGCGGTGCAGTACCTCTCGATGATGCCCGCGCTGGACACCCATCACGCCCTACGGCGTGAGCGGGTCGACTCCTGGCGCGACGTCACCACACCCACCTGGAACGGGACACTGCTGGGCGACGCGAATCGCCCTGAGTCCCAGCGGTACGGCCGGGCCACCCTGAACGAACTCGGCAGCAAGCTCCTGGGCCTTGAGGGCTGGCGCGGACAGCACCTCGACGAGCGCGACGGGGAGCAGATATGCGCAGAATCTGCCTGACACTGCCGACCAACCGGTCCTGCCCGGCGACCATCGAGGCCATCGGCGCGGAGGCGATCCACGCCGCGGACAACTTCGACGTCGAGGTGCATCTGCTGATCCTGGACTCCTGCGACACCTCCGTGTACGAGAAGCATGCCGCTGCTGTACGGCATCTTCCCAAGCACCCACGCGTCGTCCCCCACCATCTGAGCGAGGCCGACCAGAAGGACTTCCTGGAGCGGGCGATCGATCGGGCCGATGCGCCGGAGCCCGAGTTGCTGCTCAGCCTCATGCTGCCGCAGTCCCTCTCCTACGGCGCTTGCACCAACCGTGCCTTTCTGATCAGTTTCGCCCTCGGCTGCGAGTCGGTGCACCGCAGGGACTCCGACAGCCGCTACCAAGTGGTCGCAGGCGCCACAGTCTTCCCCATCCATCATGAACTGGCCTCGCTCGGTCGGCCGGCTGCGGATGCCGTCCGGTCCGCCTCGCAGACGAAGCTGGCCCCTGAGCTCGGAACCCGGCTGGTGAGCATGGTCGGTGGTTCGTTCATCGGCCCACCGTCGGTGGACATCGCCGAGATCGAGGCGCTCGACCGTGAGGTCTACCACGACGTCGTCAGCCTGTGGGCCCCCCTCGACTGGTCGCCCGCGCAGAAGCGGGAGCTGGTCGACGAGTCCTTCAGAGGGGCCGGTACCACCGAGTTCGACCGGGATCACACAACACTTTCCCTGGTCGATCCCATGCGGGTCGACATGTGCAACATCGCCTTCCACGGCGTGCACGGACGCGTCCCCCTGCCGCCGGCCACCGACACCATCGGCAGCGACTACTTCCTGATCCACCTCGTACACGACGCCGGACTGCCAGGCGTCCTACACAACCGCAACATCGTGAACTTCCACACCGCGGAGCGCCGGACCGAACCGGGCTTCCTCGCGTACCAGACGCGCTTCGCCAAATTCCTCCTGTCGATGCTCTACTTCAACGTCGTCTATGACGCACTGGCCCGTGCCGGAGACACACTTCTCGACGACCAGGGGCAGGTGCGCACGGCCGCTGTCGTTGAACTGGTCCGGGGGAGTACCGCGCTCGACCCGGCCGACAACCAAGAACGTCTGCGCCGACTCGACACGGCCTACCGCAAGCTGGGCGGCCGGTACGCAGTCTTCGCCGACCACCTGCGCCCGCTGCGTGCTCGTCTCCTCGCCGAGGCGAAGCGCGACATGGAGGACTTCGCCCTCCTCACTAAGGAGTGGGAGCGGCTGGTGGGCGCGGCCCGGCGCACACCTGTGCACCGACCCGGCGGAGGAGGACCGGCGACGAGGGCGCTGTCGCCCCGACTGGCAAGAGCGCTGGCGTCCGCCGACCACGATCGGATCGTGCTCGACCTGGACGGGATCGGACAGCAGTTTGCGACGCTCCTCGACGAACTCCCCGGCATTGACGTCCGCTTCGCCATGAAGGCATGCCCGGTGGACGAGGTCATCGCGCACCTGGCCGCCCAGGGTTGCGGAGTGGATGCGGCGAGCCTCCCGGAACTCGCCCAGGCACTGCGGGCCGGCGTGCCGGTCGAGCGGTTGCACTACGGCAACACCATCAAGTCCGACCAGGACATCGCGGCGGCCCACCACATGGGTATCACCGACTTTGCCACCGACAGCATCGCCGACGTGACAGCCGTCGCGGCTCATGCGCCCGGGGCACGGGTCTTCTGCCGGGTGGCGACGGTTAGCGGCGGTGCCCTGTGGGGGCTCAAGGACAAGTTCGGCTGCTCGCCCGAGGATGCCGTACGCGTGCTGGAGACCGCCCGCACGCTCGGCCTCACCCAGGCCGGCCTTTCGGCCCATGTCGGCTCGCAGCAGATGGATCCGGATGCCTGGCACGCTGCCGTCGAGCGGATCGCCGATGTCTTGGGCGCCCTCGGCCGGCGCGGAATCGTGCTCGACTACGTCAATCTCGGTGGAGGGCTTCCCGCACTGGGCTACACCGACCGGCGCGGAGTACCGCTGGACCCTCCGATCGACAAGATCTTCACCGTACTGCGCGAAGGCATGGCCCAACTGCGGCGGACCCACGGCGAGCATCTGCGCTTCATCATGGAACCGGGGCGCTTCCTCGTCGCCGACCAGGGAGCCGTCCGGGGCCGGGTGGTCCGTCTGTCGGAGCGGGAGATGCCGTCCGGCGGCCGTAGGCACTGGCTCTATCTGAGCTGCGGCAAGTTCAACGGGCTGTACGAGATGGACGCGCTCCAGTACCGCCTTGTCTTCCCCACCCATCGCGACGACGCACCCACCGTCCCCGTCGTGGTCGCCGGCCCCACCTGCGACAGCGACGACTCCTACGCGGCTGAGCACCGGCTGGTGCGGGTGCCCCGCGAACTGGCCTCCGGGGACCCGGTCTGGGTCCTGTCCACCGGGGCGTACGGAATCAGCTATATGACCAAGGGGTTCAACGGCGTTGCCCCACTGCCCTGCACGACGACGGGCGGCAACCGACCGGAGAGGAGCGGGACCATCCGAATTCGACCCATCGCGGAGGACGACTGGGAGACCATCGTCGCCCTGGAGTCCGACGCGTACACCGAACTCGGCCTCTGCGAGGGCCGCGCCGCTCTGCGGTCACGCGCCGACGCCTCACCCGGAACCTGCTTCGTCCTGGAAATCGATGGCGAACCGGCCGGCTACCTGCTCGCGCTCCCCTACCCGGCTGGTCGCTACCCTGACCTTGAGCAGCCGGAGGAGAGCAGCTTCAGCTCGCGCAACCTCCATCTGCACGACATCGTGATCGCTCCCGCGCACCGCCGACTGGGTCGGGCCAGCCACCTCGTGGCGCATCTGTACCGGACCGCCCTGTCCCAGGGCTACGAGCAGATGTCCCTTGTCGCGGTCGGCGGGAGCGAACCGTTCTGGTCGGCACGCGGATTCACCGTGGACCCCAGCGCGGAGGCTTGCGATACCTACCAGGCAGGCGCGGTCTACATGTCCCGGTCCATCACGGCCATCGGGACCCCAGCCTCAGAGCAGGCCGCCAGCCCGGCACCTGCCGTTCCGTTCCCACTCCCCGAAGTGAGCTGAGCCCGGTGCTCCGAATCCACGATCCCTTTCTCCGCGGACAGTTGGCGACAGCTGCCCTCTTCTCCTCACTGGGCTTCCAGTACGCCACCTGGGCCTCACGCATTCCTGCGCTGAAGTCCGACCTCGACCTGACGTCGGCGGAGGTCGGATTCCTGCTGATGGCGGCCGGCGTGGGCGCCGCCGCTTCATTCCCCCTGGTGGCGGTCCTGATGCGCCGACTGGGCTCCCGCCGACTGTCACTCCTGTCCACCCTCGGCCTCACCCTGATACTGCTGGCCCTCGCGGTGGCGCCGAACTACGCGATCGCCCTCCTCGTGATGTGCGTGGACGGTGTTCTCGTGGGATGTCTGAACACCGCCATGAACGCGCAGGGGGCTGCGCTGGAGACCACCTACGAGCGCACCACCATGGCCAAGTTGCACGCCACGTTCAGCGGCGGGTCCCTGGCGGCGGCGCTCCTCGCTTCCGGCATGAACGCGGCCAACTCATCCGTCATCGCACACTTCAGCGTCGCAGCGCTCCTGCTCGTGCTCCTCGCCGCGAGCGCGCGCACCGGACTGCTGCCCGACGAAGCCCCCGTCGAGACCGAGCGAAAGCAGGCTCGCACCGGCGCCCGCTGGACGCTGCCCACGGGCGTCACCCTCTGGATGTGCTGCGCGATGGCCTTCGGCACCGTGGCCGAGGGCGCCATGAATGACTGGTCCACGCTCTATATGGAGGATGTGGCACTGGCCTCGGAGCAGGTCGCGCCGTTGGGCATCGCGGTCGTCTCCGGAGCGATGGTGGTGGCCCGCCTCTTCGCCGACGGCTGGCGCAGCCGATGGGGCGACGGCAGGGTGGTTGTGGTGGGCAGCGTGGTCGCGGGCGCGGGCCTTGGCCTGGCCCTGCTGGCCGGCGGTGTGGTGCCGGCCCTGCTCGGCTTCGGTGCTGTCGGCCTGGGCGTCGCCGCGGTGACCCCGTGCGTATACGTCGCTGCGGCGAAGCGCGGTTCGGACACCCTGACCCTGGTGGCCGCCATGGGCACCACGGGTTTGCTGGCCGGTCCACCGCTCATCGGCTTTGTGGCGAGCGCCAGCAGTCTGGCGTGGGGCTTCGGCCTCGTCAGTGCCTGCGTCTTCGTCGTCGCGCTGTGCGGCACCCGGATCCCCTGGGAGGCTTCGGCTCCCAGGACCGAGCCGCAGAGAGCCGAGTAGGAAGCGGCCGGATGTCTTCGGGGCAGCTCTCTTCCAGGACATCCGGCCCACACATGGGGGCTGGGCCTCTGGCCCGGTGGTCATGTGCGACACGTTGGCGGAGCGGTTTGAGGAAATTTCGCCTAGGTGATTGCGGTATGGGCATTCTTCCGGGTGTGAAGATCACTACCGAACCGCCGACCGTTCCCCGTAGGTGGGTAGGTGACGACACAACGCCTTCTGGGCGCGGGTCGCACACCGAGTCGTGGGTCGTGAGCCTGCACGACGATGGGTGAGCAACCCGAGTTCTGATGGACAGTCACCTACGGCTGACGGTCCGCCAGCCGTAGGGACGCTGTGTAGGGGCGGGGCATGGGCGGCCCGGCTCCAGGTGGGGGATGTGCGTGGCCCGCTCGTCACGGTGCCGGTGAGGGCGGGTGCCGGAGTTGCTCCCGGGGTGGGGAGTGCTCGCGTCAGGTCGTCCGCAGCGAACCGGTGTGCCGGTGGGCGGCGTCCTGCGGGTGTGCTCCGGGGGTGCGTGGGTCGGCCCCTGGTCTCCTTCTGGGAGGTTCTGCCCCTGGTGCGGCAGCTTCTGCGCCTTTGCTGTTGCTCGGGCTTCCGTGCTGCTTGTGCCTGTGGTTGGTTCGATGCCGGGCTCTTTGCTGAGGGCGGGCGTCAGATCCAGCCGTGTCGTACCGCCTCCGCGCCGGTCTGGAAGCGGCTGCGGGCGGCCAGCCTCCCCGTCAGTTCGGCGTTCATGCGGCGTACCGTGCGCAGTGACACGCCGAGGCGACGCCCGACGGTGGCATCCGTGTGGCCCTTGGCGAGTAAGCGCAGGAGTTCCTTCTCCTGCGGACTGAGGTCATGGTGGTCGCGAGGGGGAGTGGGGCCGATCGGGTTGGCCCGTCTCCAGTACTCCTCGAAGAGCAGCCGGGCGACGGTGACTGCGCCGCTGCTGCGTAACTCCAGGGCTCCGGCCCAGATGTTTCCGGGGTCGAGGGGGACCAGCGCCACCTCGCGGTCGAAGAGCGCCATGGGTGCCTCCAGCGATGGCAGGGTGCGGACCTCGCCACCGAGGTCGCCCAGCCAGTTGACGTAACGCATCGTCTCCGGGGCGTTGCGGAAACTGTCCTGGTAGATGCTGCGTATGCGGACGCCGCGTGCCAGTGCCCGCTGGTCGATCGCCCGGTGGGCGTCCAGGTCGTCGGTGGCCTGGCCGCATCCGGGCAGCAGTGAGAGGCATTCGATGCGGGCGAGTTCGGCGAGTTCGGCCAGGCGCTCGCACATTTCGTGGCGGCCCTCCAACCGCTTGACGACGTCGTAGCCGCGTGGCGCGTGGGCGGTGCGGTATGCGGTGAGAGTGGAGACCGCGGTCCTCGCCGCCTCCAACCCCCTTTGTTGCTTGGCCAGTTCGGCCTCCCTACGGGAGAGGAGATAGGAGAGGCCGGCTCCAGGGTCGGTCGCTCGGAAGAGCAACTGTCCGGCCGCGTGGACCTCTGCCTGATCGAGCAGGGAGAGGTCGGCAAGGCGATCGAGGGCGTCCCGCACCTCCTGCTCGCTCAGGCCGACCCTGGCGACGATCTGGTCGAGCCTCAACTCGGGCTCGTCCAGAAAGAGCCGGTAAACCATCTCGGTCTTCGGGTCCAGCCCGAGTGCGTGAAACATCACTTGCCCAAACCTCCGGGTACGCACGTCATTTCGGTCAAGGGCGCAGGTGCGGGCGCGGGCGCAGGGTGTCGGCCGGGTCGGTCGGCCGGACCGAGCGGTTGCCGCCGGTGAACATCCCCAGGTTTGCCCATGGTATAGACCTAGAAAAGAGCGGTGGCCGGAATGTGCCGGGCAACTCGCTGCCACCCTGACGTTCTCCCAGCTCGGCGCCGACACACGTACCTGGACGGCGGCGGCAGCCGAGTGCCGCGCCACTGCCTGCCACCCATCGGGGCTAGTCGGCCCCCGGCGGGCTGGCCAGAATCGGCGCACGGGCCGGTTCCGATCCGGGCCCACAGCCGAGGGGAGCAGCCACATGACGAGTTCACCGCGCGAACCGGCGGGTTGTCGGGTCCCGGTGCGAGGGCTCTCAGGGGGTGTGGTGAGCGTGCTGTTCTGGCCGTTCGCTGCTGCTTCGGGCGGGCCCCCGGTCGGGTTCTTCCGGGGCTGAGCCCCGAGCCTGCTGCCCCATGTACCTCGTAACTGCTCTGCTGATGCGCATCGGGAGCAGGGCCGAATGCTCTCCCGGGCCCAGCAGATTGGCCGAGACCATCCGATCGCACCAACGGCCGGATGACGCCGGCCACACCGCCGCTCTCGCGCATCTGCACACCGTCGTGGGACCGGACCGCGTCCATGTCGCGCTCTTCATGGAGGCGGCCGATCCGGCCGACGCCGAAACCACTGCTCTCAGCTTCCTCACCGGAGTGCTCGCCGACCGTCGGAGCTCCGATGGATGGGTGCTGGCTGCGTTCGCCCGGGTGGAGTCGTCCAGCACCACCGAACCGAGAGGACAGGGAACGACATGCCGAGGGGCCGTCCCACCGTTTCCGTGATCATCCCCAACTACAACTACGCAAAGACCCTGCCCACCGTGCTGGAGTCGGTCTACGCACAGACCCTCACTCCGCTGGAGGTCGTGGTCGTCGACGACTGCAGTACCGACAACTCTCGTGACATCGTGCGGCAGTTCCCCTGCCTCCTGGTCGAGGCGCCGGTCAACCGGGGAGTCTCGGCGGCCAGGAATCTCGGTGTGCGGAGCAGCCGGGGCGAGATCCTGTTCTTCCTGGACTCCGACATCGCGCTGGCCCCCGATGCCCTTGCCAACGCCGTCGACCTGCTGCTGAGTGACCCGGCCACGGGTTGTGTGCACGGTATCCCCGACCCCGAACCGCTCTTCGACGACGGTCCGGTGGAGCGCTACCGCACGATGCACCAGCACTTCTGGCGGCGGCGCAGTGTGGGTGTGGTCGGCACCGCGGTGTTCGAACTGGCGGCGATGCCCCGTGCGGTCTTCGACGAGGTCGGCCCCTTCGACGAGAACCTGCGCGACTCGGAGGACGTGGAGTACAGCGACCGGCTCGGTGCGTCGTACCGAATACGGCTGACCGAGACGGTGATGGGCCGGCACGACGACGAGGACCGTCTGGTGTCGATGCTCTCCGAGCAGTTCCGGCGTTCACAACTGCTGGTGCCGGTGGCGGCGGTGGAGAGCAGACGCGGCAGCGGGCTGAGAGCCAACCGGCCAACCGGGGTACTGGCCGCCGCCCTGGTACCCGCCACCCTGCCGCTCGGTTTGGCGGCGCCCTGGCTGCTGGCGGTGCCCGCGATCTTCCTGCTCCTGTTTGCGCTGTCCGACCCGCCGCTCGTCCGGTTCGTCGTCCGGCGCAGGGGTGCCCGATTCCTGCTGTGGTTCCTCCTGGCCCACTTCCTGGTGCATCTGGCGCTGGTGTCCGGTGCCCTGGTGGGGGCGGTGCGCTGGTTGGTCGAACCGGCCTTCGGCCCCTCGGTCCGTCGACGTGCGGACCGTACCGGGGCCGGTGGGTCCACCGGTCGAGACCGTAGCGGCGGCGGAGACGAAACCCGGGCGGTGGTCGGCCGGTGAGCGATCCCGCCCCGGCGCCGCACCCCGCGAGCACCGACCCGGCCGGCCCGGGAGCGGGGTCCTCCGCAGCCGTACCCGCGCCCCTGCCCGACCCCGTCACCCAACAGCGCCCTTCCGTTCTCCAACGGGTCCTCGGCTCCCGCATCCTGCGCCCGGTCGCCGTCCTGGTCCTGCTCACCGCGACGGTCTTCGCCGTCGGTGGTTCGCTGCAGGCGGCCGGCGCCGAGATCTCGGCCGCAGCCCGCCGTCCCGGAGGCGTATTGCTCCTGTTCGCCGCCGTGTTGGCGAACACGGCGGGGTTGGCGTTGTCGATGCTCTCCTGGCGGGTCCTGGTGGTGGACGGGAAGACCCGGTTGCCGATGCCGGTCGCGGCCCGGATCTTCTTCATCGGGATGATCAGCAAGTTCGTTCCCGGCCGAATCTGGGGAGTGCTGGCCCATCTCCAGCTGGGCCGGGACGCCGGTGTGCCTCCCGAGCGGATGCTCTCCGGCTTCGGGCTCGGCCTGGTGATCGGTGTGACCACCGGCGCCGGCGCCGGAATCCTGATGGCACCCGTCGTCCTCGGCGCGTACGCCTGGCTGTTCGCGCCGCTGGTGCTGCTGGCCGTCGCGGCGTTCGCCCGGCCCGGCTGGGTGAACCGGCTGGTGGCGGTGGTCCTGCGACTGGCCAGGCGCCCGGCCGTCGAACCGGGATCACCGCAGGCCGTCCGCCGATCGATCCTGCTGGCGCTGGCCTCCTGGGCGGTCTCCGGTCTGCACCTGTGGGCTCTGGTGGTCCTGTTCGGCGCACCGGCCTGGGGTTCGCTGGCGCTGGCGGTCGGCGGGTTCTCGCTGGCCACCGTCGCGGGCAGCCTGGCGTTCGTGCTGCCCGACGGGGTCGGTGCCCGGGAGCTGGTGCTGCTGGCACCGCTGGCCGTGGTGATGCCACTGCCCGCCGCGACCGCGGCTGTGATCGCCAGCCGGCTGGTCTGCGTCCTCAGCGAGGTCGCCGCCACCGCCGCCGCCCTGCTCTGGGCCCGGCTCGCCCGTCCCGCTCCAACCGCTCTGTCCCGTACCACCGTTCCGGAAGGGGTCCGATGACCGACGTCGCCGCATCGCTGATGAGCCTCGACGAAGCAGAGGAGTTGACCGTCCGTCAGGTCCACGACCTGTACCGCTCCCACGTGAACCGGAGCCAGGTCGCGCTGATGACCTCCTTCGGCTTCGGTCGGGAGTTGGTCGACCATGCCGAGGGCGCCTGGATACACACCCGCGACGGCCGTCGCATCCTGGACTTCACCGGCGGTGTCGGCGTGTTGCACCACGGCCACAACCATCCGCGCATCCTGGCTGCCCGCCGCCGCTTCCAGGAGCGGCAGCGCATGGAGGTGCACAAGACCTACTTCTCGCCGTACATCGCCGCGCTGGGCCACAACCTCGCGCAACTGCTCCCCGGCGACCTCGGGATGTCCTTCTTCCCCAACTCCGGTGCGGAGGCGGTGGAAGGGGCGGTGAAACTCGCGTTCAAGTACCACGCCGGACGCCGCACCCAGATCCTGCACGCCGACATCAGCTTCCACGGCAAGCTGCTCGGCTCCGGAAGCCTGACGGGCAGCGCCCAGTCGGCCCCCTTCAAGTTCCCCGGCATCCCCGGCGTCTCCACCTTCACCTACGGCGACCTGGACTCGGTGCGCGAAGCCGTAGCCCGCGCCCGTGACGCCAAGGGCCGCTGCGACGTCTACGCGATCCTGATCGAACCCTTCTCGGCCTCCACCATGACCGAGTGCTCCGAGGCGTTCCTCCGCGGTCTGCGGGAGTTGTGCACCGCCGAGGACATCGTGTTGATCTTCGATGAGATCTACACCGGCTGGGGCAAGACCGGCAGCCTGTTCCACTTCATGCGCTACCCGGGCCTGGTGCCCGATGTGGTCACCACCTCCAAGGCGTTCGGCGGCGGAAAGTCCTCCATCTCCGCCTTCGTCGCCCGCGAGCCCGTCTTCAAACAGGCATACGACAACCTCGGCGACGCCCTGCTCCAGTCCACCAGCACCACCTACTACGGCTTCGGCGAGGAGACCGCCACCGCCATCGAGGCCGTCAACATCGCCGTGGAGGACGACTATCCGGCCCGCGCCCGCGCCATCGAACGGGTGCTCCTCCCGGGCCTGGAGCGGCTGCGCAAGCAGTTCCCCGACATCATCGCCGACACCCGGGGCGCCGGGGCACTGCACGGAGTGTTCCTCGACGGCGGTCCACGCATCCTCGACCTCGCCGCCAAACTCGCCCCCGGCGGACTCGCCCGCGACCCACTGCTGCGCACCAAGCTGATCACCTGCGCGGTCATCAACACGATGTACCAGGAACACGACGTGTTCCTCTACTACACGCTCAACGGCCGCAGCCCGCTGGTCGTCGCCCCGCCGTTGGTCGCCGGGCCGGCCGAGGTGGAGATCTTCCTCGACGCCTTCGAACAGACCCTCGCCAAGGGCCTCACCCGACTGCTCACCTCCTTCGTCAAGGACAAGGCGGTTTCCAGATGGGCCTGAGGATCGCCGTCACCGGAGCCGCCGGCATGCTCGGCTCCCACCTGGTCGCCCGGTTGACCGCCGACGGGCACGAGGTGACCGGGCTCGATCTACGTCCGGCCGAGAGCACACCACAGGGCGCCCGCCACCTGGTCGCCGACATCCGCGACGGTGCCGCGCTGGCCCGCGCCTTCGACGGCGCCGACGCCCTGGTGCACTGCGCTGCCGCACTTCCCAGCTATCCCGTCGACCAGATCCGCTCCATCACCGTCGACGGCACCCGCAGCGTCCTCACCGCCGCCGCACGGGCCCGGACCCCGCGCGTGGTGCACATCTCCTCCACCGCGGTCTACGGCCTGCCCAAGCGGGTACCCACGCCAGAGGATCACCCGCGCGAGCCCGTCGATGCGTACAGCAGCGCCAAGGCCGAGGCCGAGACGGTCTGCGAGGAGTTCCGCGCCCGAGGGATGTGCCTACCGGTACTGCGGCCGAAGACCTTCGTCGGACCCGGCCGGATGGGCCTCTTCTCGATGCTCTTCGAATGGGCCGACGAGCGGCGGAACTTCCCCGTGCTCGGGCGCGGTGATGTCCGCATCCAAATGTTCGGCATGGCCGACCTGGTGGACGCGGTGGTGCTCGCACTGGAGGCACCGCCCCACATCGCCAACGACGTGTTCAACGTCGGCGCAGCCGAGTTCGGCACCATCCGCGAGGACTTCCAAGCCGTCCTCGACGCCGCAGGGCACGGCAAGCGGATCATCCCGCTGCCCGCCGGCCCGGCCCTCGCCGTACTGCGGGGCCTGGAACGCACCCGGCTCTCACCGGTGTACGGCCGGCTGCTCTACAAACTGCTCGACGACAGCTACGTGGACATCAGCCGCGCCCGCGAGCGGCTCGGCTTCCAACCGCAGCAGTCCAACCGCGACGCCATCTTGCGCACCTACGAGTGGTGGCGCACCCTGCCGCCCACCCGCGCCGCCACCGCTGCCACCGGCCGGACCAGCCGCGACCCCTGGCGACAGGGAGCGCTCGGACTGGCCAAGGTCTTCTTCTAAAGCCCCCTGGAGCCCCAGCCGTGGAGAGACCTGCCGTGGACATCCCGCAGACCTCCGCCGCGCCCCTGCGCGTGGCGGCCCCACCCACCCTCGTCACCCCTCCCACGCCCCAGACAGCACCCGCCCGACCGTACCGACGACGGCTCGCAGACCTGCTGGCCCTCGTCCGCCCCGGGCAGTGGGTGAAGAACCTGGCCGTCGTACCCCTCGCACTGCTCGACCCCCGCCACTGGACGCTCGGTGGTGCCAGCCGGATCGCCTGGGCGCTCGCCGTCTTCACCCTCGCCTCCGCGATCGTCTACGTGGTCAATGACCTCGCCGACCGCGACCGCGACCGTCTGCACCCCACCAAACGGCACCGCCCGCTCGCGGCCGGCCGGATCGGTACCCGCGGAGCGCTCGCCCTGGCCGCCGTACTGGCCGGCGCACTGGTTGCAGCCGTGCTGGTGCGCCCCTTCGCTGAATGGTGGCCGGTCGCCGTCTACCTGCTGATCAGCCTCGGCTACAGCCGGGGGCTCAAACACGTGCCCCTGCTGGACGCGTTCATCGTGGCCACCGGTTTCGTCCTGCGCCTCGCCCTGGGCTGTGTCGCCCTCGGCAGACCGGTACCCGACTGGCTCGCCATCTGCGTCTTCTCGTTCTGCCTCCTGCTCTCGCTGGGCAAGCGGCGGCACGAACTCACCGCAGCCGGGCTGGGCCACCGCCCCGCACTGCGCGGCTACACGGTCGCCTTCGTCGACCATCTGATCGTCCTGATCGCCGGGCTGACCGCCATCTCCTATCTGCTCTTCCTCCGCGAGGACCCGGTGTTCGCCGGGGCATCCCACACCACGGCCCTGCTCTCCGCCCTCTGCGCGATCTTCGGTCTGGCCCGCTACCTCCAGGTGCTGCTGGTCGAGCAGGGCGGTGGCAACCCCGTCCGCATCCTGCTGCGCGATCGAGCCACCCTGCTCAACTCCGCGCTGTGGGCCGCACTCATCGGCACCGCGCTGCTCCTGGAGGCACTCCCGGCCTGAGTGCCGGCCGCCCTGCCGTACGCCCATGCCCGCCCGCCCGAAAGGCACGGCCCGACATGACCCGCCCCACCACAAACCCCCTGGTCTCGGTCGTCATCCCGAACTACAACTACGGCCGCGCCCTGGAACTCTGTCTGCGCGCCGCACAGGCCCAGACCTACCGGCCGCTGGAGATCCTGCTCGTGGACGACTGCAGTACCGACGACTCGGTGGCCGTCGCGCAGTCCCTCGGCGTAAGGGTCGTCAGCACCGGAGTCAACAGCGGAGTCGCGGTTACCCGCAACACCGGCGCTGCCCACGCCGCCGGCGAGATCGTGGTCTTCGTGGACTCCGACGTCGCCATGGAACCGGACGCCGTCGCCAATGCCGTGGCCATGCTCCGGGCCAACCCCCGCATCGGCGCGGTCTGCGGGACCTACGACGCCGAACCACTGATCCGCGACAGCCTCATCGAGGAGTACCGCTGTCTGCACCAGTACTACTGGCTCGCCGAGCACGAAGGCAGGATCGGCACCCTGCACACCGCCATCTGCGCGATGCCAGCCGCAGTCTTCGCCGAGATCGGACCGTTCAACCCCAAGCTGCGCCACACCGAGGACGGCGACTACGCCGCCCGGATCTGCCGCCGCTACGAAGTACACAGCTCCACCACCGTGCGCGGACGCCATGACCACGACGACACCTGGCGGGTGGTGCTGCGCAAGGTCTTCCACCGCACCCGGCTGCACATCCCGCTCTACGTCCGCCGACGTGACCTACCCGGCGGCATCGCCACCGGACCGCGCGCCGGAGCCAGCATCGCAGCGCTGCTGGCCCTGGCGACCGTGCCCATCGGACTCCTCGGCACCATCTGGCTCCTGCTGCCGGCCGGGCTGGCCCTGGGCTCAGCACTCGCCGACAGCCATCTCTACGCCTTCGTACTGCGGCGCCGAGGCTACGGATTCACCGCCTACTTCGCCCTGGCGCACTTCATCGTCAACGCCGCCATCGCACTCGGCGCCGGCATCGGCGTGGTGCAGTGGCTCACCTCCGGGCGGTTTCGGCGACTGTACGAGCCGCCGCTACCGAAGGGGGCCGCGCGGCCCGCCGGGGCGCCGTCGTGAGTGCACCAGCCGGTGTCGACCGACCGGCGCCCGAACCCGGGCCGTCGTCCGCACCGACCATCCCACCGCTCCCCGCACATCCCGCCGTCCCGTCACGCCGGACCCGGGTCGCCAGCACCCTCCTGTTCGCACTCGCCGCACTCTGGGCGCTGAACACCGTCCTGCGCACCCTGTTCAGCGGTCGGTGGTGGCTCTGGAACGGCATCGACCTCGCACCGCCGCTCGCCTACCTCGCCCTACCCCTGATCCTCCTGATACCCGCCGCCCTGCTCCGCAGGCGCCGCCGCCCCACCCTGCTGCTGCTCGCCCTCGCCTTGGTGCTCGGCGCCGGACAGGCCGGCATCCACCCCGGTGCCCTGCTGCGCGACCGACCCCCGGTGCCCGCCGACGCGTTGCGCGTGGTCACTTGGAACACCTTCTTCTGGCACCAGGACAGCGACCCCGAACGCTTCTACACCTACCTCCGCGGATACGAAGCCGACGTCTACCTGCTCCAGGAGTACCAGAACGCACGCGGCGACCGTCCCGTCCCGATCAACGACCTCGCCCGGATCAGGGCCGCCTTCCCCGGCTACCGGATCGCGACCGAAGGAGGGTTCATCACCCTCTCCCGCCATCCCATCACCCTGACCCGCGCACTGCGCCCGGCCGGACTGCCCGCCCCCGACACCGACTGGCCCGACTACTGGGACGTCCGAGCGCTGCGCACCGATGTCAGCATCGGCGGACGCACCCTGTCCCTCTACAACACCCATCTACCCGACCTGCTCAACGTCGACCGCAACCCGCTGACCCCTGCCTACTACCACGCGGTGGGCGAGCACGCCCACCGCCGCCTGCTCCACCTGCGCGAACTCCGTGCCGATCTGGATGCCAACACCCACCCGGTGGTGCTCGGCGGCGATCTCAACGTGCTGCCGGGCAGCGAGGACCTGAGCTGGTTCCGGGGTCTGCGCGACACCGCCGAATCCGGTACCGACCTCTATCCGGCGACCTTCCCGGCCGGTCCCGCCGCGATGTGGCGACTCGACTGGACCTTCGCCTCCCCGGGCATCGACATCCACCGCCAGTCGCTGGACGACCCGCCAGCGGGGCTCTCCACCCACCGTCTGATCCAGCTCCGACTCTCCCTGCCGCCACCGTCCGCCCAGGCGGACGGCGACGGCCCGGCACCGGAAGACCCGAAGGTCCAGCCATGATCACTGTCCGGACTGCGCGCCCCCACCGCTACGACCTGACCGTCGTCCTCACCTACTACCTGCCGTACACCAGCGGGCTGACCGAGGTCGCCCGGACCGTCGCCGAAGGGCTGGCGGCACGCGGCCGGCGCGTCGCGGTCGTCGCATCCCGGCACGACCCGTCCTCGCCCGTACGGGAGTGCGTCAACGGGGTGGACGTGTTCCGTGCTCCCGTCGCCGCCCGGATCGGGCGGGGGGTGCTCAGCCCCGGCTTCCTCCCCCTGGCCGCCCGGCTGGCCCGCGCCTCCCGGGTGGTCAACATCCACCTGCCGATGCTGGAGGCGGGCCCGCTGGCCCTCCTGACGGGGCGTACCCCGGTGGTCGCCACCCACCACGACGACGTCTGGTTGCCACCGGGTCGCCTCGCCGGACTCCAAGTCCCGGTCGTGGACGCCTCTGTGGCCACCGCGCTGCGTCGCTCCGCGGCAGTCGTGGTCAACAACGTCGACCACGCCGAGCACTCCCGCCACTGGCCGCTCATGCGCGATCGGCTCGCGGCGATCGCCCCGCCCTGCCGGGAGCGGGGGCCGGCCCCCGCCACCTTCCGGGAAGGGCCAGGCCCGCACTTCGGATTCCTCGGACGGATCGCCCCCGAGAAGGGCCTGCACCACCTCGTCGACGCCTTCCGCACCATCGAGGACCCCGACGCCCGGCTGTTGATCGCGGGGGACTACTCCAAGGTGGCCGGCGGCAGCGTGGTCGGTGCGCTGCGCGAGCGCTCCGCGGACGATCCACGGATCCGCTTCACCGGATTCCTCGCCGAGCACCACGTAGCCGAGTTCTACGCATCGTTGGACGTCTTCGCGCTGCCGTCGGTGGCCGAGGAGTCCTTCGGCATCTCGCAGACCGAGGCGATGATGATGGGCGTCCCCTCGGTCGCCAGCGACGCTCCCGGCATGCGGGTACCGATCACCAGCACCGGTTTCGGCCGGCTCTTCCCGCCCGGTGACTCCGGTGCCCTCGCCGCAGCCCTGCTGGAGGCCGCCGCCCTGTCACCGGAGCAGCGGACCGAGGGCGGTCGGGCCACCCGGGCCCGGTACGGCACCGACGGCTGCCTGGACAGCTACGACGCGCTCCTGAGGAAGCTTGGTGCCGCCGGCCGGGTGACTGCATGACGATCGGCCCGCTCGCCTTCGGGGCAGCCGCCCTGTGGACCGGCTACCTCCTTGCCGACCGGCTGCTCAGCGGGCGTTGGTGGGGCTGGCTACTGCCCTCGCTGGCCCCGCCGCCACTCTTCGTGGCCGTGCCCGTCCTCCTCGGCGCGCTCGGTCTCGCAGCCGGTGGGCCAGCGGGCCTGGCCGCCGCCGCGCTGGCCGCCGGAGCCCTGATCACGGGTGCGGGCCGCAGCGGGCTACAACGGCCCCGGGTGCGGCGAGGGCCCGCCCCACCCGAGGGTGCGCTGAGACTGGTCTCCTGGAACACCCAACACTGGTGCCAGCGAACCGACCCGGAGCGGTTCTACCCCTACCTGCGGCAACTCGACGCCGATGTCTATCTGTTGCAGGAGTACCACCACGACCGATTCGACGGCACCTACGCACTCATCGATGAGGAGGACCGGCTCCGTGCCACCTTCCCCGAGTACGGGATCGTCACCGCCCGGGGGCTGGTCACCATGTCCCGGCTGCCGGTGGTCGACGTCGTGGAGACCGCCGCCCGACGCACCCTACGGGTTGATCTACGGCTACCGGACGGGGGAGTGTTCACCACCTTCAACGTGCACATCCCCGTCCAGCTGTGGCTGATCAGCCCACTGCGGGTCGAGTTCTACCGGGCGGTGCGCACCCGGGCCGCCGACCGTGAGCGGGAGTACCGCGGCCTGACGGCGGATGTCGTCGACTGTCCGCACCCGGCCCTGATCGCCGGCGACTTCAACACGACTCCGGCCATGGGGGAGGCCCGCAAGATCGCTCAACTCGGAAGGGACAGCGTGCATATGACAGGCCAGCTGTATCCTGCATCGTGGCGGCTGCGTCCCGGTGTGCGGTGGTGGCGGCTGGACTGGGTACTGACCACACCTGGTGCGCGGGTACACACCTACCGGTTCCGCGACCCCGGGGACCTGTCCGACCACCGTGTGCAGGAGGTGACCGTCACCCTGGACGGTGCATCCCGGCCGTCTCGCTGATCCGGCCCCTTTGCCGCACCGTCCGCGAAGGGCTTACGTGCCGCAGACCAGCAGTGCACCGCAGCAACGAACTACCGAGAGGACTGACGATGCGTCACCGCTTTCTGGGATCGACCGGCCTGGCGGTTAGTGAACTCTGCCTGGGCGCCATGACGTTCGGGCGCGAGAGCGCCGAACCGGAGTCCCACGCCATCCTGGACCGTTTCACCGAGGCGGGCGGCAACTTCATCGACACCGCCGACATCTACGCGGCAGGCGCCTCTGAGGAGATCCTGGGCCGCTGGCTCAAGCAGCGCCGCCGTGATGACCTGGTGATAGCCACCAAGGTCAGGTACGGCACCGGAGATAGCCCCAACGATCGTGGCCTGGGCCGCAACCACCTGATCGCCGGGGTGGAGGCCAGCCTCCGCAGGCTCGGCACCGACCACATCGACCTGTACCAGGTGCACGCGTGGGACCCCGCCACTCCGTTGGAGGAGACGCTCTCCACCTTGGACACCCTGGTGAAGTCCGGCAAGGTCCGCTATCTGGGGGCCAGCAACTTCACCGGTTGGCAACTCCAGAAGGCCCTGGACCTCAGCCGCCAGCACGGCTGGGAGCGTTTCGTCGCCCTCCAGCCGCTGTACAACCTGCTGGACCGCTCCACCGAGTGGGAACTGATCGAGGTCGCCCGCCACGAAGGTCTCGGAGTTATCCCGTGGAGCCCGCTGCGGGGCGGCTGGCTCAGCGGCTCGATCCGGCGCGGGGCCACCGCCCCGCCCGTCGGGAGCCGAGTGGAGACCGCCGAACGGCTCGGCTGGGGCGAGTCCTGGAGCGCCTACCAGGATGAGCGCACCTGGCGCGTCCTGGATGCCCTGTTCGATGTGTCCGAACGCAGCGGGCTGACCCCGGCACAGGTCGCCGTCGCCTGGCTCGGCGGACGCCCCACCGTCACCGCCCCGATCGTCGGCGCCCGCACCCTCGATCAACTCGACAACCTGCTCGGCGCGGCGGGCGTCGACCTCGACCCGGCCGATGCCGCCCTCCTCACCGAGGCTGGCGACCAGCCCCTCCCGTACCCGTACAGCGTCATTGCCACCAACCCGGCCGAGCGCTGACGCGGCCCGCTTCGGTCGGCAGGGTCCTCCTGCCGACCGAACGGCACCGGTGAGGCGCGCTGAGCCGTGGCGCCCTCGTCGGCTTCACTGACGAGGGCGAGGGCGTTGGTGCGGAGCCTGCCGCGCGCGGGGTGTATCCCGTGGTGAGTGGCGCGTGCGGCCGGGGGCGGGTTCCCCGGCAGCCGTCTAAGTCGGGTGCGGTGTGGGTGAGGAACCCGACGGTTCCCACCGCCCGCCGCTGCGCATCCCGACCGTTGGGATCTCCGAGGCGGAGACCGGTCTGCTGACGGCTCCGTTCCGTGCCTCGGTCCTATCGGTTGCCGGAACAGCTATCGGCTGCGTCGCTCGCTGTTCCATGCTCAGGTGAAGGTGGGCAGTGTGAGGGCTGAGTGGGCCGGTTGGCCTTTCTCGGGGGGTGTGGCGTTGAGGTTGCGCAGGAGTTCATTGCGCTGTTTCAGGGCCTGGAGGGTGGTGGGGAAGAGTGTGGCGTCGCCCTTGTCCACTTGGTCCTGGTTCAGGGTGACGAACTCGCGGGTGTGGTGTTCGTAGGCGGCGAAGCCTGAGGCGTGGCCCTGGTCGGCTAGGGAGTTGGCGAGCATGTACGCGCCGACGAGCGCGAGGCTGGTGCCCTGTCCGGTGAGGAAAGAGGGGGCGTATGCGGCATCGCCCACCAGTGCGACCCTGCCGTTGGACCAGTGGGGCATGCGGATCTGGCCGACCTTGTCGAAGAACAGGTCGTTCGCGTTGCGCAGGGCGTTGACCATGCGCGGTATCTCCCATCCCGCGTCGGCGAAGACTGCGGCGACCAGATCCTGTGGGGATTGCGGCGTGCGGAAAGCGTGGGGCGGCGGTTCGGGAGAGCGAAGCCTGACCGGCCGGGCGGGCGCATCCGGCCCCTGACCGAAGGTCCTCAAGTCCCGCAGATCCCGGAGAAGTACTGTCCGCGGGGTACTGAACTACCACGCACCCGCCCGGTTGCGCTGGTCGCTTCTCGCTGATGCTCAGAGCCCGGTGCAACTGCTCCAGCACCCACACCACGTACGCCTCCCGCTCCACCGCGGCGGCATGTGCGGCCGGGATGTGGTCCCAGGGGGTCCGGCCAGCCGTTGACCCGCCCGTTTGGCCCGACGGCTCGCGCCCTCCGGCACGGCACGCTGTACGGGTGGTTCGGGGTGTTTTGTGACTTCTTTGTCTACTGCGCCCAGGGGCGGCGAACCATCGACGGGCTGGACCCGATACCGCCTCCGGCTGGACCCCCAGGACCTCAATGTCGACCTCGGCCCCCTCCGCAAGCTCCGGTTGCACAGGTTTGACCTTGTGAAAGGCGGCCACACGATCACCATGACTGCTTCTCAGAAGACCAGCTCCAACCAGACTCGCCGCTCTTCTCGTTCCGCCGCCACAACGGAGAAGGCGGCCGAGACCACGGACGAGGTTCAGGGGTCGCTGGCCCTGGTACCCGCTCCCCTCGCACAGAAGACACAACTGGCCTTGCACACCCTGCGCGGTGCCGTCGGACCTGCGGGGGCGGTGTGGTCTGCCATCGGAGCCCGGAAGGGGCTGAGCGGCGGAGTCTCCGTCATCTCGCTCGCGGCGCTCGGCTGCTGCTACGCACTGGGCCGCAGGACGGCCTTGGGTCAACGCGGCCCGTTGACCCGCCTCACAGGCGGCAGGATCTGACGGCGGTACTTCTCTTCTGTACGGCCGCCGTCTCGCGAACCGGTCACCGTGTCCGTGACACACCAGGGCCCACCAGGGCCCACCAGGGCCCACCTGGGCCGGCTGCCGGACCCGGACCGACGGCCCCCTACCCTCCTCGTTCACTCTCAACTCCAGCTATACCGGCCACCCTCGGCTCCAGCCATATCGGCGAAATAGTCCTGATACCGCGTGTGTTCGGCCCCTGGCGGCGCGCCCAAGATCGTCGGGCCGGAGCGCCCCGCCTCCAGAGCGGGCGCGTTGACGGACCGGGGGAGCACCGGGTCACCGATGGAGCGATGGCGGATCTCCCGGAGTCCCTGGGCGAGGTGCTGATGGGATCGGGAGGTGACGAGGTGCCCGTGCGGCGCAAGCAGCACATCGCCCACCGGTGGCTGCGGAACGTCGTCTGCGTCCTGTCGGCGCGGCTAGCCAGGCTTCTCGCCTATATGAAGGTCGACCCGGATAGGTCGATCTCATGCCTGGGTTCACCCGGGATGTGACGGGTCTCGTCCACCACAGCACGGGGGACTGGAAGTCAGAGCGGGCCGGCGCGGCGGTGGAGTAGCCAATTGTCCAGTGGGTCCCCGGCTTCGTGAACCGGGGACCCACTGCTGCGCCGGCCCGCCCTGTCGGGACCGATTCGCCGGATCAGCGGCGGGGTAGGTCCCTGGCACCTGCCGTTTCCGGCCGCCCGTGACCGCACTCCTGTGCGACTTCGCCCGCACGGCAAGTGCGAGGCCAGGGCCTGTTCGCTCTGGTGAGCGCTTGCGGATGTGTGTGCGACGGCGGCCCGGAGATCACTGCCCGGTCCTTCCTCCGGTAGATGGACCGTACCCGTGACCACCTGGTGCCCCGCCGCGCTGAGCGCCCCTCGACCATCGGCGCGGCAGAACAGGACAGAACTTGCCCGTCGGGACGTCGCAGGATGTCCGCAACCAGCATCCGACCGGCGGGCAGCGCCGATGCCGGGGCGGCGGCGTACCAGGACACAGAACACCTCGACATGTCCGTCCACTCGCGTTCAGCACGGGGGATCGGCACCGGCAGTTCTCCACTACCGAGGAGGACCGCGCGACAAGCAGCTACCACCCACGGTGGTGCGCCGGGATTGCGTGACCGATCCAGGCGGGTACCTCCCTTGCAGTACATCCGCCGAAGTTCAGCCTATGTAGGGGTCTTGGGGCGCGAATGTGCTGCGCGTGCTGCGTCTATGCGCCCTTGTGAAAGACGCTCTGTCGGATCATCTTTGGCTAGGGCTGAGAACGGGGAAGCGATGTCCTCTCAGCAACCGAACGCCCGGCTTGGGCAACTTCTCCTGGAGGCGGGATGGAACGCGACCTTGCTTGCGCACGCCGTCTCCTCGGTCGCCTCCGAACGCGGTCACGACCTGACCGTGAACCGCTCGACAGCGACGCGCTGGCTCGCCGGAGCCTATCCCCGTCCGCCTGCGCCCGCCTACATCCTGGAGGCGCTTTCCCAGCGCCTGGGCAGACCTCTGACCGCCGCCGACGCCGGTCTGACCCGAGCTCCTGCCCGTATACCGGACTGGTCCTGGAAGGCAGACCCCGTGCACCATCTGGCCAAGCTCACCCACAGCCAACTCGACCCCCGCAGGAGAGAACCCCTGCGCGTGGATGTCTACAGCCTCGCAGCGCTGGTAGTCCCCAACTGGGAAGACCTCCTCTCACGGACCGTGACCCGCCGCGCCGGCGTCATGGCCGGACGCCGAGTGGGCCGCGCGGAAGTGGAAGCGCTCCAAAGCATGACCGCCGTCTTCGCGGCCTCCACCAGCAGCTTCGGCGGCGGACACGCCCGCACCGCGCTCACCACCTACCTCGCCGATGACGTCACCCCCTGGCTCCTCTCAAGCGCCACTGAACACGTACACCGACAACTCCTCACCCACACCGCCCAACTCACCATCCTCCTGGGCAACATGTGCGCCGACGACAACGACAACGCGCTGGCCCAGCACTACCACCGCACAGCCGCCCACCTGGCCGCCGAAGCCGAAGACCCCCACACCTACACCATCGCCCTCAGAGCCCTCGCCGCCCACGCCCTGGACCTTGGCCACCGGCAGCCCGCCCTCGCCCTGACCGAACAAGCAGCCGCCACCGCGACCCACTACTCCTCACCTTTGGCCCAGTCCTTCACCCAGTCCCAGCTCGCCCTGGCCCACGCACGAGCCAACAACCGCCCCCGCGCCCTCCTCGCCCTGCACAACGCGGAAATCCTCCACAGCCACGCGGACCAGAACCTCACCGACCCCTTCGACAGTTACCCGACCGCAGCCCTGCACTACCAACGCGCCCGGACCCTGACCGCACTCAAAGACCACCCGGCAGCCGCCCGCGCCTACAGCGCCTCCCTGCGCGCCCGCGCCCCACAGGCACGCCGCGCCAGGGCACTGACCACAGCACTCCTGGCCGAATCACAACTACTCCAGGGCAACCTCGAAGAGTCCCTCACCACCTGGAAACGTTTCCTCATCGACTACCCGGGCCTGCGCTCAACCCGCGCCACCGACTCCCTCACCACCATGCGCCAGGTACTGCGCCCCTACAGCACCCACCCCGACGTGGCACTCCTGACAGAGGAAGCCGCCACCCTGTGATCGCCAGCGACGGGCGATCACCAGCCAGCCCATGCCGGCACCACCCATTGCCGGCCGCTCTGACCGGGAGTTGGGTCGGCGCCGGAGGTTCGGAGGGTTTGAGTGGCGTGGTGAGTTCTGTTCTCACCGCGCCGGGCCGGTCTGAGGTCCTGTGGTGCGGGCGGCGTGGGCGTAGCGGACGGCGAGGTCCCCGAATGCGGTGGCCAGTTGGGGTGGGCCGATGACTTCGATATCAGTGTCGAAGCGGCCGATGGCGGCGGCGAGGCCGGTCCATGACCAGGAGCCGAGGATGAGGCGGCAGTGGTGGGGGCCGAGTTCCTCGACGATTCCGTCCTGGGCGAAGGGCGCGACATCGGCGGCCGGGAGGCGGAGGATGACTTCGCCTTGGCAGGGCCAGTCGGTGGTGGTGCCGTCGTTACCGCGGAATCGGCTGGTGATGAAGGTGGAGACGGTGTCGCCGGGGAGGTCACGGGGGGTGAAGCGGGGGCCGGTGGGTGTGCGGGGGTGGATGCGGTCGGCGCGGAAGGTGCGCCAGTCCTCGCGGTGGAGGTCCCAGGCCACGAGGTACCAGCGATGGCGCCAGGTGATCAGGTGGTGGGGTTGTACGCGGCGGACGTCATCGGCCGAGGTGTTGGGACCCGGTGTGTAGTCGAAGCGCAGTTCCTCATGGGCGTGGATGGCGCGGCTCAGGTCCATCAGGACCTGGGCGTCGGTCTGGGGGGTGTCGTCGGCCGCGGGGGGTTGGACGGCGGTGATGTGCAAGAGGTCGATGCGGTGGCGCAGGCGGGGTGGCATGACCTGGCGGAGGGTGGCCAGCGCGCGGGTGGCGTCTTCGGCGACGTTGGTGCCGGCGGTCGCGGACTGTAGCGCGATGGCCAGGGCGACGGCCTGGTTGTCGTCGAACAGCATGGGCGGCAGGTGAGTGCCGGCCTCCAGGCGGTAGCCGCCGGCCGGTCCTTTGAGGGTCTTGATCGGGTAGTCGAGTTCGCGCAGGCGGTCGATGTCGCGGCGCACCGTGCGCGAGGTGATGCCGAGACGCTCGGCGAGATCATCGCCGGACCAGTCACGGGGCGTTTGCAGAAGCGAGAGCAGCGCGAGCAGCCGGGCAGATGTCTTATGCATAGCACCCATGTTCCCTGGAGTACCGGACACAACCTGTCCTCTACCTTTGCCATCGTGGCATACGAGCCGTTCGGGAGGCATCGCCCCTGGTCACGGCAGCCGCCGCTGGAGCGGGGACGGTCGGCGGTGTATTCATCACATCGAGCAAGGAGCAGGTCATGTCCGTCACGACCACCACACACCTGAACTTCAGGGGCACCGCACGTGAGGCGCTGGACTTCTACCAGTCCGTCTTCGGCGGACGTACTGTCGCGGTCACCTACAAGGACGCGGGCGCCGTACGGAACGAGAGCGAGGCGGACTGGGTGATGTGGGGCGAGGTGGCCGGCGACAACGGCTTCCACATCATGGCCTACGACGTGCCCTCACAGCTGCCCTGGAACCAGGGCGAGAACCCGTTCTTCGTCTCCGTGCGTGGCGATGAAGCCGACGAGATCAGCGCCCTGTGGGGCAAGCTCGCCGAGGGCTCGACCATCGTGAGTCCGCTGGAGCCCGCGCAGTGGGCACCGCTGTACGGCATGCTCATCGACCGATTCGGCATCACCTGGGTCCTGGACGTCACCGCTCCCTACAGCGGCTGAACCGGCCGACCGATCTGACATGCCTGCTCTGTCCCGGGCACAGCCACACAGGCGGCCCGGACAGAGCAGCACACAAGCACCTATGGCCTCGGAAGAAGACGTGGGCACCGTGAGGATGCGGCGGCTGGGAGGGGCCGGCATCGACGTCGGTGCCTACTGCCGGTGCACCATGATGTTCGACAAGCTGGGCAATCTGATGTCGATGTCGATGTCGATGTCGGCACGGTATCGGGGCTGAGACTGTTCAACAGGGAGGCGACGTGACCGCGGCGATGCCTCGCTCGGCGGAGGTCAAGGACGGGGATGTACAAGGGGATGTACAAGGGCTGTTCGAGGCGCGGGAAGTGCTGCGCCCGGGATCAATCGGAACGTCCCGAACCGGTCCACCCCCGCCTGCGCGGGAAGCACCCGTCGTCGTGGATGATCCCGCGTTCAGTCCGGCAATCGCACGACGGCAGTACTGGTCTCGGACTCGCCGAACAGCCAGCCCGCAACGAGTGAACAGCCAACCGCTTCCAAGACATCGGGGCCCGGCCAGTAGCCGGTACCGACGTAGTGACCACCCTCGGAACGCGCGTGATTCTCGGTGACGCAGAGCATGCGGAGATGCTCCTGGAGCGCGGGGTGAGTGACAGCGCTCAGTCTTATGTCCCACAACTCTTCGACGGAGGGGGTGTGTCTCATGTCCTTCACTGACACGAGATGTTCTGGGCCACGCTCGGTGAACGTGGCTGCCCGCATCGCATCGGCGAGGGTGCCATCGGTGGCGACACGCAGCAGCACGCCCAGCCAACAGTTCAGTTCCCTCGACTTCTCGTCGGTCAGGCTGACCCCATGGCGGCTCAGGAGTGGCCCCAGCTGCGCGCCGAGCACCAGTACATGACTGTCGTCATTGGCCGACGCGACGCTCCGCAGATCGGCGACGAAGGCGTCGTCGAATGGCCGGGGGCTCTTGTGTCCGCCCTCGCCCCACGGCCCCGCCCCTGCCACCAGGTCGGCGTCGAAGTGGAACAGCGACTCGCTCAGGTCGAACCGCCACGTCCAAGGGGAGAAGGGGTACTCACCGTCCGGATCCGGTAGGTGTCGCGGTTCCGCGGACGTCATCGCCTCTGGGGTGGCCCAGTGATTGGGGAACAGAAACTCGTCGAAGGGGGCGTAGTACACCCCGTATCTGGCAACGGGGTCGATGACCGGTCGGCCGTCGAGCAGTATCTCGAAGGTACTGACCAGAGCAGCATCCCACCCGTCGGGGTCAGTCGCCGGGGCTGCCTCGGACAACACGATAAACGCTCCTTGATGTCGTGCCGTGTGAGGTGACGAAAAGGTACTCCGGGGCCTCTGTCAGAGGTCGGTCACACAGGCGAACACAATGCTTCCAGACTCGCTGCCTGCTTGATCGGTGAATCGGTGTAACTCAGATCCTGGGGTCGAGCAACAGGTTCACGGCGAAGGTGACGCGCGGCCGGGTCCAGGAAGGTCATGGGCATCATTTTGCCAGTGAGGTGCAGCCGGGTGCGGGGATGCACCTGCTGATTGCGGACCGTACGTCCCCAGCAGCCCCACTGCCACAGGGCCGGAGGCTACGCAGCAACCGCGGGAGGTGACTGACTTCCTTCGTCACCGGTGACGCCGATGTACGGATACACCTCGTCGAAGGCTGTCCGGCGGGTCATGCGGTACCCGCAGTGGACCCGCGGTACCACGCGCGTCCCTGCCGCCCAGACTAGGCCCAGGAATGGGGGACAGGGAGTACCGGCGATTCAGGGCTATCTGGCTGATATGACTTCGCAGAATGCGATATGTGCGGATTATAAGGGGCATTGTGGTTTTGTGAGACCAGAAGATCACCCAACCGAGCAGATTCCGTCTTCACCCACCGTCTTTCAGTACACAGCTGCGTTGCCTGATGTGACGTCAGATGTGTGCGCGCCGAGGGGTGTACGGCATGTATGACGACGCACTGCCCAGGACCGGGCTGGCCATCACCATCGGAGGAGTGACGGTGGGGCTGTCCTGGCTCATCGGCATCGGCCTGCTGGTGGTCGTGATCGGCATCCTCGTGATCCGGTACTGGCGGCGACGTGAGAGCGCGTAAAGCGTGTGCGTGGGCGGTTGTCATCCTGACGGCCGCCCTGATCATCGCCTTCCACTGGCAGGTGGGGAACACGACCTGGGACGTCACCGGGTTGTTCTACATCGCCGTTGCGGCGACGCTGATGTGGATGCTCGGTTCCTCGGCGCGGCGGCGCTCGTTCGCCCATCAACCGGTCGCCGACGGACGGGTCGTGGTCGTCGTACCGGCCTACAACGAGCGGCCCGACCTGCTCCATGCGTGCGTCCGGTCATTGGTGTCACAGACGAGACCACCAGAGCGGATCATCGTCGTGGATGACGGATCCGATACGCCGGTCGAGCCTCTCGACCTGGCGGGCGTGGTGTGGATGCGGCAGGGCAACACCGGCAAGAGGGGCGCTCAGATGGCCGGGTTGGCGCATGTTGACGCTGCCGAGTGGGCGGACTTCGTCGTGACCGTGGACAGCGATAGCGTCGTCGCACCGGACGGGATCGAACAGTTGCTCCGCGCCATGTCCGATCCAGTGGTGCAGGCTGCGACCAGTGCTTCTTGCCTCGTGCTCAACCGCACCGCGTCGATCTGGACACGGGTGCAGGACCTGGAGATCAACCTCAGCAACATGGTGATGCGCCGAGCCCGGTCCTCGATCGGTGCGGTGGTGCCCACGTCGGGTGCGTTCGCGATCTACCGGGCGGGCATCCTCTGGGACAACTCCGAGGACTATCTGACGGAGGGCACCTTCGGTGACGATCGAAGGCTGTCCCACTACTCGTTGCAGCGTGGCCAGGTGGTGGCTGTTGATGAAGCCGTGGTGCAATTCGAGATGCCGTCCACCTACCGCGGGGCCTTTACACAGCGGACCCGTTGGTTCAAGGGATACATGCGGTATCTGCCGTGGGAAATCAGGAACTTCACCGGTTGGCCACTTGCGCTGCGGTGCTGGAATCTGACACTGGTGGCGCTGTATCCACTGATCGTGGGTTATGTGCTCGTAGCCATTCCACTGTTGGGCGGCCAGGTGTACTGGCAGATGATCGCGTACTGGTTGGTGCTCCTGTACATGCAGACCTCGCTGTATCTCGAACGGCCGGAGATGCCGTTCCGGTCGCGGTTGGTGGTTTGGTTGTTCTTCACTCCGGTGCTGTTGGTCTATCAAATGTTGGTGATCCGACCGGCGATGTACTACGCGGCGACGCAGACGCGCAGGATGGGCTGGGTTACGCGTGGCGCAGCGGTGTAGCACCGCCTTGCAGCACGCGCGGCCGGGTACCCCTGAGCAGAGTGATTACAACAGTTGAAGAGCCACTGCGTCTCCGCTGCCGTATCAACCAGGTGTATCGCCGAGCTGCACGGAGCCCTGGTGGTTGCCACCTCTTCATCGCCCGGGATGGGCGTCCGGCCTCGGACGGGACCGGACCGATCTCGGCAGTGCTGCATTTCCCCGCACGCTCATCCTGGCCTTCGGCGCGCAATGTTCGCCAACCCTGCCGCCGAGCTGTTCCCGTTTCCTGGCGGATGAAGCCCGTTGGTGAAGAGCGGAAGTGGTCCCTGCGCTCGCCACACCCGAGAAGCTTGCCGATACTGCACCATTTGTGGTCATGTGTGGGCCATGGTTCAGGAGTGCGTAAGTCGTCCGTCGGCCCTGACGAACATTGCTGATGCATCGTCAGTCCCGGATGCCGAAAGCCGAGCCCTGCGCGTCCTGGTCGCGGGCCAGGGGTACGTGGGGCTACCCCTGGCCATGGCCGCGGTGCAGGCGGGGCACTGGGTCGTCGCTTACGAACCCGACCGCGAGCGCTACCGGCGGCTGAGGGAAGCGGACTCCTATGTGGAGGACGTTCCGTGCCGGCAACTGAGGACCGCGCTCGCCAGCGGACGCTACCTCCCTGTATCCGACATGGCGGCGCTCCACCCCGGATGGGACGTTGCGGTCATCGCCGTGCCGACACCGCTGAGAGACGGAATGCCGGACCTCGGCCATGTCCGCGAAGCGGGCTCCCTGCTGGCGGGCGGACTGATCCACGGTCAGGACCAGACCGTGGTCCTGGAGTCCACCACCCACCCCGGCACCACGCGCAACGTCCTCATCCCCCTCCTGGAGGAGGAGTCCGGACTCACCGCGGGTGAGGACTTCCATGTCGGGTACAGCCCCGAACGGATCGACCCCGGTAACCGGGAGTGGACCTTCACCAACACGCCCAAGGTGATCTCCGGTCTGACACCGGCCTGTGTCGCACGCGTCCGCGCCTTCTATCAGACGGTCACCGCGACGGTTCACGAAGCGGGAACCCTGGAGAGCGCGGAACTGGCGAAGATCCTGGAGAACACCTTCCGACACGTCAACATCGCCCTGGTCAACGAGCTGGCCCGCTTCGCCCACACCCTCGGCATCGACTTGTGGGACGCGCTACGGCTGGCGGAGACCAAGCCCTTCGGTTACATGAAGTTCACCCCCGGCCCCGGGGTGGGAGGTCACTGCCTGCCTGTCGACCCCGTCTACCTCAGCCATCACGTCAGAACGACGCTGGGCGAGTCGTTCCGCTTCGTCGAGCTTGCCCAGGACATCAACGAGCAGCAACCGGCCTATGTGGTGCGGCGCCTTCAGGACGGCCTCAATGCCCGCGGAAAGCCGCTCAAGGGCTCGACGATCGCCGCGCTCGGCCTGTCCTACAAACCTGGCAGCGCCGACGTGCGGCAGAGCCCCGCCCGCGTCGCCATCGACATTCTGCGCGCCAAGGGGGCCGTCGTCACCGTCGTCGATCCGCGTGCGGCGGCGACCGAGCCCGGGGTCCTCGGGGAGATGGATCCCGCCGGCGACTACGACGCCGTGCTCATCCTCACCGCCCACCCCGAGTTCGATCTCGGCAAGGTGGTGGCCGAGGCCCCCTATGTGCTCGACACCCGCGGCGTCGCACCGGCCGGCTCCTCCGTCGAGCGTCTGTGACCTCGGCCGAACGGGCCGACTGCCGACCGAGGAGTCCCATCCGGAGCCCCGAGGCGCGGGCCGACCTGTGGGGGCCGTGAAGCCCTTCCCCTGCGCTCGTGTCGCTGTCAGCGGCGCCCCGCATGATCGGTATCTGGCAGAGTCGCCCGACGTTGTGGCTTCGCGTGATGTGCATCGCCGATGCGTGCGCACCGGGACTCGTCTGCCCGGCGACATGGTGTCGCCGGGCAGAGGGGAAAGCTAGAGCACGGCGACGGTGAACCACGTGTTGGCGTAGTAGCCGGCGTTGTACGTGTAGACCGTGATCGACCTGGCGTCGAAGCCGCAGGTGCCGGTCGGCGCGCGGCGGACGTCGATGGTGGTCTGTCTACCGCTGTTGGGCGTTGCCAGGACCACCGCGTTTCTCAGGGAGACGGTGCTGTTCACTTTGACGCAGTAGCGTCCCTTTGCGACACGCTGGGACGACACGACGTTCTTGCCCGACAGGAGAGTGCCGGCAGCGCTGACCTTGGCAGCCGCGCGGGCATTGGGGGCGTCTAGATCGGCAGCCGCTGCTGATGTGGCGGTCAGGGGCAGCGAGGCCACTGCACCGACCGCGACGGCCAGCGAGATGCGTCTTCTCAACGACACGGAGACTCCTTCTGGTTGCTTGCCAACCGATGAGGGGAGGCAGGGGGAGGCAGTGGCGAGAGAGTTCGCCGTCCACCTTGTCGGATAATGTGATCTTGACCGGATACTGCACCGGCCTAGGCACTGTGACCGCGCCTTTCACCTCGGATCCGCCGCACTTCACCCGGTCAGCGGCGCGCCGCTGGCGGTCACTCACATGCCTTGAGGGACCTGGCCAGACCGTCGAGCATCCCGCTGGCCAAGGTCGGCCTTCCGAGCGATGTCGAGGTAGGAGCCCGGACCTGATCTTCGCCGCGGCCAGGGAGCTCCCTCTCATTGCCACCGGAGGTGTGGCGCCCAGACCGCTGTTCCCATGCATCAGTCGCGACTACCTCACCACCGGCCACCTCGACAGCATGCCCTGGCCGGAACACCCCGACAGCTTCCTCCTGCACGACTCCCCCCACTGTCAGCTGAGCGCGTCCGGCCGAGTCTCTGCGGACACCGTGCTCACCGGATTCGTCTACGAACCAGGAGTGCGCTGCGAGTTACTTCGAGGTGGGGGCTATACGGGTTGTCCGCATGGGGCGGACGGGTGGTGCCCACCGATGGGTGTGGGCGGGTCGAATCCAGGGACCCGGCCTGGGCGGTGGGATGCGGGATCATGCAGACAGAGAGCGGCGAGAGCGCCGCGTTGAAGAATGCGGCCGGGCACGGTAGTCGCGGCCGTCATCGTAGGCCGGGTCGGGGGTGGCGTGGCCTCCTGGTCGGTGTGTGTGCGGCGGTGTTGCCTCTGACGCTTGCGGGGGGTGTGGTACCGGCGCAGGCGGAGGAGCGTGTGGCGCGAGCTGCGGCGACGCTGCAGTTGTGCGCGGACCGGAGTGTGGACGGAGGGCCGTTCTCGACGGGGGATGTCAGCACGGAGCAGCCGCTTCCGCCGGGGCACACGACGTATATGGCGGTCTATGACGCGGGGGTGTCGCCGGGGGAGTTCGTCGACGAGATCTTCGCCGGGATGCCGGGGGTGCCGAGCCAGCGGCAGGTGGCTGCGAACCTGGACACCCCCGACGGGCTCCTGGACCCGTCGAGCCCGGAGTTGGTCGGCGGTCAGTTGTATGAGGTGGACGGGGGTTCGTGCACCGATGTCACGGTGGACTCCACCCACACCTACTACGTGGTTCAGTACGAGCGGGACTACGACTCCAACGGGAATCTGCTGGGGTACCGGGACCTGACCCAGTTCGGCATCGGTCCGGACTGGTCACTGGGGTACTGGATCGGCGGCGGGTTCCCCGCCGGGTCGCACTTCAATGATTCGGGGCTGTACGTCACTGCGTCCGGTGAGCGGGCCTACTTCTCCGGCGGCCGGGGTGGCTACCTCGGCAACGGCAAGATCCTGCCGATCACCGTGGACGCGGGCGGCACCGTCACGGTGACCACCATCACCAAGCACTTCTCCATGACGGCCATCAAGGAACTGGCCCCTGGCTCGGCCGGTTCGGTGGCAGGTCGGACGATCCTGTTCACCAACAAGAACCTCGGCGGTTCGGTGGGCGGGGTCGGCGGAGTGTGCTGCACCGCGATCTATCCTCCCAGACCGGTACCGACGGCACCGCCTACAACACGGACCCGCTCGCGGGCTGGCAGTTGACCGCGTACGAGTACATCACCCCGGCGGAGTGGGCGGCCGGGTACCGGCTCCAGTCGACGTCGCAGAACGGCGTCGCGCAGTCGGTGACCTATATCCCCGTCACGCAGGCCCTCAAGGACGCGCTGCTGGCCTGGCCCTACCTCCAGGAGTACGACCGCGGACTGATCGCGGCCACCGAGGTCGGCGGGTTCTTCGCGGGCGGCGGTGCCACGCTCAACGACTCCAATGGCGGTGCTTACCGGGCGGCGCCGGTGACGTTCACCAACACCACCGGGGTGACGCCGCCGATCACCGGTGCGGTCACCGTGGTCAAGCAGGACGACGAGACCGGTGCCCCTCTCGCGGGGGCGACCTTCCAGCTGTGGCAGGAGAGCAACGGCACCCCCGGGCTCCAGACGGGCGGCAACGACCCCGACACCCAGATCGGTCTGCCCTGCACCACCGGAACCAACGGCACCTGCACCGCGACCGTGGAGACGGGCACCTACTACTGGCGCGAGACCGAGGCCCCCGCCGGCTACCAACTCCCCGCCGATCCGGTCTTCGGACCCCTCGTGCTGACCGCCGCCAACGCCTCGCAGGGTGTCACGGTCACCGCGGACGACACGGCGACCCCGCCCACGCCGGTCACTGGTGACGTGACTGTGGTGAAGGTGGACGACGAGACAGGTGCGAAGCTGGCCGGCGCGGTCTTCCAACTGTGGGAGGAGACCAACAACATCACCGGGCTCCAGACCACCGGCGCCAACCCCGACACCCGCATCGGAACGCCCTGTCTGACCGACACCCAAGGTGAATGCACCCGCACGGTGGAGACGGGCACTTACTACTGGCGTGAGACCATTGCACCGCCGGGTTTCAACCTCCCTGCCAACCCGGTCTTCGGGCCGCTGGTCCTCACGGAGGCGAACGCCTCGCAGGGTGTGACCGCAACCGCCCGCGACATCAAGACCCCGCCCACGCCGGTGACCGGTGATGTGACGGTGGTGAAGGTCGACGCCGACAGCGGCGACCCGCTCGCGGGTGCGGTGTTCGAGTTGTGGGAGGAGACCAACGGAGTCCTCGGACTCCAGACGGGCGGTACCAACCCTGACACTCGTGTCAACGGCTCCTGCACCACCGGGGCCAACGGGCAGTGCACCCGCACCGTGGAGACGGGCACCTACTACTGGCGTGAGACCGCCGCACCGGCCGGCTACGACCTTCCGGCCGACCCGGTCTTCGGCCCGCTCCCGCTGACCCAGGTCAACGCCTCCGACGGCATCACCGTCACGGCACGCAACACCAAGACCCCCACGCCGGTCACCGGTGACGTCACCGTGGTGAAGGTCGACGACAGCACCGGCGACCCGCTCGCGGGTGCGGTGTTCGAGTTGTGGGAGGAGACCAACAACGTCGCCGGCCTCCAGACCACCGGTACCAACCCCGACACCCGCGTCAACGGCACCTGCACCACGCCAGCCAACGGCACCTGCACCCGCACGGTGGAGACGGGCACCTACTACTGGCGTGAGACCGCCGCACCCGCGGGTTACGACCTCCCTGCCAACCCCGTGTTCGGGCCGCTGGTCCTCACGGAGGCGAACGCCTCGCAGGGCGTGACCGTAACCGCCCGCGACACCCGTACTCCGACCAACGGCAAGATCACCCTCCACAAGAAGGACGCCAAGAACGGCCGTCCCCTGGCCGGCGCGGTCTTCGAACTCTGGCGCGAGACCAACAACGTCACTGGCCTCCAGACCACCGGTACCAACCCCGACACCGAGATCGGCAACGGCTGCGCCACCGACACCAACGGTGAGTGCGTCTTCACCGACCTACCCGTCGGCCAGTACTACCTTCTGGAGACCGCGGTCCCCGAGGGCTACGTCCTGCCCGACGACCGGGTCTTCGGCCCGTACACGCTCACCGTCGACAACGCCTCCGACGGCCTTGAGATCGAGATCACCAACAAGCGCGGCGAGCCCGGCAAGGGCAAGGGCGGCAAGGGAGGCAAGGGCTGACCCCCTGACCCACACCCCCGCCAAACCGAGGGCGCGGACCCGGCACCCACGCCAGGTCCGCGCCCTCACCCACTCACCTCGCCACCGCATTGCCCCGGGCGCACACCCTTTGGCTCCGGGACCGGGAGGGAAGCACCGTTATCCCTTTCGCCGGGTCGAGGAGCGTGGCGGGGGCCGTACCCGGATCCGGCCGGCGGGGTGCTTGGTGCGGCAGTGCGGAGGACGGGACGGGTAGCCGGGTGGGCGGTGTCGGAATCAGGCGAATCATCCGGTTGACGCGACTCCACCACGGCGCCACCGTCTCTGGAATTTCAATTCTAGAGCGTCTATTCTAGGTTCCGTACTCCTCTAGACCGCAGCCCCACCGACCTCACACGACGACGATGAGGAGCCGGCATGATCGGACAACCTCCCCCGGAGACGGCACTCCTCGGTGAGCCCGCGACCGCCCCGGCGCCCTCGGTGCTGTGGAAGGCGTTCCGCGTACTGGAAGTGTTCAGCCATGGCCGACGAGTGCTGACGCTGGCGCAGATCGTGCGGCGCAGCGGGCTGCCGAAGTCCACGGCGCACCGCGTGCTCGCCATGCTGGTCGAGGTCGGGGCCGTGGAACAGCACAGCGACGGCTACCGCATGGGCCTGCGGATGTTCACGCTCGGAGCCATGCCGCCGGAGGTCGCCCTGCGGGACGCCGCGCTGGTGCATCTGGAGGAGCTGCACCGCGTGACCGGGCAGACCCTGCACCTTGCGATCGTGCGGGACGGGAACGCGGTCTATCTGGAGAAGCTGCGCAGCCGCAGATGCGTCCCGTCCCCCGCCGTGGTCGGCGGGCGTCTGCCCGCGCACTGCACCGCCATTGGCAAGGCCGTGCTGGCGTTCTCGGACGAACGGGTGGTGGCACGAGCGCTGGCCGGGCCGCTGGAGCGGCGTACGGCACACTCCATGACGTCTCCGGCCCGGGTCCGTGGCCAGTTGGCCGCCGTCAGGACCGACGGTTTCGCGGTGGACCGGGAGGAGGCGGTCCAGGGGCTGGCGTGCGTGGCGGTCCCGGTGCTGTTCCAGGACCGCGCCGTCGCGGCCGTGTCGGTCGGCTTCGCCGCCTCGGCTGGCAGCGGCCGGGTCCTCGTCAACGCGCTCCGGCAGACAGCCGGGGCGATCTCCCGCTCGCTGCTGTCCAGCTCGGCCGTCCATCTGCTCACCACCGGTGAGTAGGCTGACCGGTATGGATACGAGCAGGTCCAACAGGGACCGGATCCTGGACGCGGCCGAGACGCTGTTCAGCACCCGGGGCTACGCGGATGTCACCATCAGCCAGGTCTGCCGGGAGTCCGGCTTCCCGGTCGGTTCGATCTACCACCACTTCACCAACAAGTTCGGGTTGCTGTCGGCCGTCGTCGAACGCGCCTCCGCCGAGTTCTTCGACGCCATGCCGGTACCGGGTGAGCTGCCGGGGGAGCCCCTGGAGCGCCTGGGCGCCTACTACGACGGGGCTGTGGACGTCATCTCCGACCGGGTCCGGCTCATGCGGCTGATGTACCTGCTGCGGCTCCAGGAGCACAACGACGGGCAGATCGAGCCCCTGGTACGGGAGGCCAACGACCGGGTGCGGGCCGTGCTGGCCGCCGCCATCATGCCGGTCGCCCGGAGCTGCGGTGTGCCCGACCCGACGGGGCTCGCGAAGGAACTCGCGGAGCTGACCCTGTCGTTCACCGCCGGGCTCGTCGTCTTCACCGACGACGAGGGCGACCATCTTCGGACCGGCCTGCGCCGACTGCGCCAGCTCGTCCTGGCGGTCATCGCCGAGAACGCCGCCGAACTGTCAACGCCGGTCCGCCGATAGCCGGGATTCCGCGTCGGTGACGTCCGTACCGGCCCCACCGGCATCCGTACCGGCGGCCGGGGCGGACAGCCCGAAACGGGCCAGCAGCCCAACCGCGACGGCCGCCAGCGCCCCCGCCCCGAAGAGCACGACGACCGCGTTCTCGTGCGGCGGCCCGTCGCCCGTGGTGAAGGCGGCCAACACCACCGCCACGAGGCTGCCCGCCACCGCGCCGCCGATCCAGCGGGCCAGCGCGTTCGCGCTGTTGGCCGTGCCTGTCCGAGCCGCCGGTACGGCCCCGGCCAGCACCGCCGGGAGGGCGGCGTAACCGAGACTGACCATCACGCCGAGCGCGATGCCCGCCACCGCCACCTGGTACGGCCGGTCATGGGCGAAGGTGAGCGCTGTGAACCCGCCGGTGCCCGCGAGAGCGGCGGCAACCAGGGTGAAGCGGCTGCCGAAGCGGATGACCAGCCGCCCGCCGACCGGCGCGGCGATCATGGAGGCGACCGTACTCGGCAGCAGATAGACCACCGCGGTGGTCAGCGCCGAGGCGCCGAACCCGTAGCCCGCCTCCCTGGGCTCGCCGCGCACCAGGTGCGTCAGTCCGAGTGTCGCGACGATCATGACGGCCCCGACCAGCGCCGACAGCAGGTTGGCTACCATGATCGGCCGACGGCGCACCAGTTCCATGTCCAGCAGCGGATCGGGGTGCCGCCGCTCAACCCGGACGAAGGCCCCCAGTACGGCCGCGGCGGCTGCGAAGGCGCCGACGACCAGGGGTGACGTCCAGCCCGCGCTCGCGCCTAGCGACAGCGGCAGCAGTACCAGCAGCAGGCCCGCGCCCAGCAGGGCGGCACCCGCGATGTCCACCCGCCCGCCGCCGAACGCCTCCCGCCGCGGCACCAGGAACACCACCAGGAGCACCGCGAGCGCGCTCACCGCGGCGCAGCACCAGAACAGCGTCTGGTAGCCGGGACGCGCGCTGTTCAGCAGCCCGGCGGCCACCGGACCGGTGCCCCCGCCCACGGCGAGCGTCCCCGACACCAGCGCCACGGCCGAGGTGCGGCGGTGCCCGGTCGTCTCCTGATGCAGCACCGTCACCGCCAGCGGGAACACGGCCCCCGCCGTGCCCTGGAGGGCTCTGCCGAGCAGGAACAGCCAGACCGACGGGGCGAGCGCGGACAGCACGGCGCCGGCGGTGAGCACTGACAGGCACCACAGCAGTACGCCCCGGCCGCCGCGGAGGTCGGCGATCCGGCCCAGCACGGGGACGGTGATCGCCGAGGTCAACAGCCCGGCCGTCACCGCCCAGTTGGCGGTGCCCGCGGAGACCCCGAGCTGCTCCGAGATGTCGGGCAACACCGGTATGACCACGGCGGGCACGGCCCCCGCGACGACACCGGCGAAGCAGAGCGCGAACAGCGGACGTCCGGCACGGGCGGGTGGTGGGTCCAAGTGGCTCGGCATGGCGGCACCGTAGGCACCGCCCGCCCCCGCGGGGGCGGGACCGTCCCGGCCATCGGGACGGATCGCCGCGGTCGGACCCCGGGCCCCCGGCCTGTTCTCCGCCCTGCCCGCCCGCCGATCCCCTCCGCCGCGCATCGAGGTCTCGGCACGGGTCCGGAGCCGCGGGGGACCCCGGTGCCTTCGGTGCTTCGGTCGCGGGCGCGATGGCGTTCCGGCCACCGGAACGATTCCCGGCCATGGGGAAGCAGCGGGCCGAGACTGCCGGTCGGTGAAGGCGACGGTGTTGACGCTCCACACCGCGTACATCGCTGTCGCACCCACCGCACGGGCCGCCGGGCCCTCCGGGGCGCCGCCTGGAAGGAGCCCGGCCGCGATCGCGGAGGCCGGGGCACGGCGTCCGGAATCGCGAACGGAACATCCGCGGGCGCGTTCCGCCCGGCCCAGAGGAGATCCGATCACAGGGAGCGAGACATATGAGCACGACGACCGTCACATCCGATGTCACGGTGGGGAAATTCTCCCTCCGGCTCGATCGGGCGGGTGAGGGCAACGCGGAAGCCGTGCTCTTCCTGCACGGTTCGGGCCCCGGCGCCACCGGCATGTCCAACTTCGGCGGCACCGTGGAGTCCTTCGCCGACACCTACGACTGCCTGGTCCCCGACCTGGTCGGCTGGGGCGACTCCAGCCACCCGGAGCACACTCCGCCCGGCTCCCGTATCCGCCAGAACACCGAAGCGGTCCTCGGGCTGCTCGACGAACTCGGCCTGGACCGCGTCCATCTCGTGGGCAACTCACTGGGGGGCGCCCTCGCGCTGCACCTGGCGGCCCGCGCGCCCGAGCGGTTCGGCAAGGTCGTCTGCATGGGGGCCGCGGGCGCCGGCAACACGGGTGCGCCGACCCCCGCGCTGATGAAGCTGATCACCTTCTACGACGACCCCACCCCCCGTGCGATGGCCGAGCTGATCTCGTACATGCTCCACGACCCCGGGCTGTTCGGCGACCGGCTCGGGGCCATCGCCGATGAACGGCTCGCGATGGCGGTACGGCCGCAGGTGGAGCGCTCCCACCGGCAGACGTTCGCGATGGCGCCCGGCGGCATCGGACTGCCCGAGATCGCCCTCCGTCGCATCCCCAACGACGTACTGCTCGTGCACGGGCGGGAGGACGTGATCGTCCCGCCCGAAGGGAGCGAGTGGTACGCGCGCAGGATCCCCAACGCCCGGATGCACCTGGTCCCGCACTGCGGGCACTGGGCGCAGATAGAGCAGGCCGACCGCTTCGAGGCCCTGGCCCGCTCGTTCCTCGCCGGACTGATCTGAATGTCCCACGACCGCGGCGGTCCCACCGAGCAAAGGACAGGAACATGAGCATGGTCAGCGCCCTGGGTTATGTCGTCGTACGGGGCCCGCTGGAGCCCTGGCGGCAGTTCGGCACGGAGGTACTCGGGCTTCAGCCGGGCCACTCCCCGGACCCCGACACCCTCTTCTTCAGGAACGACGAGCGCGCCTGGCGGCTGGCCGTCGAGGCCGGCGAACCGGCAGGTCCGGGCTCGCTCGTCGCGCTCGGACTGGAGGTCAGGTCGGCCCAGACCCTGGACGCCCTCGCAGAGGCGCTGCGTTCGGGCGGTGTGGAGGTACGCGAGGACCCGGCCCTGGCGGAGCGGCGGCGCGTCCGCCGGCTGATCGCATTCCACGACGGTACGGGCAACGGCGTCGAGGCGTACTGGGGGGCGACCGTCGAGAAGGAGGGCTTCGTCTCCCCGCGTGGTGTCACCTTCGTCGCCGGACGGACCCCGTACGGGGAGATCGGGATCGGACACACCTTCCTGCTGGCCGAGGACGCCGAGCGGGCCGCCGACTTCTACCTCCGCCACCTCGGGTTCCGGCTCTCCGACACCATCGCGTTCGGGCCGCAGTCCGCCCACTTCCTCCACTGCAACCCCCGCCACCACTCGGTCGCGTTCGCCGCGCTGCCGGACGCCCCGGTGTCGGGGCTCGGCCATCTGATGCTGGAGGTCACCACGCTGGAGGCCGTCGGCCACGCGCTGGACGCCGTACACCGGATGGACGCCCCGGTGCCGATCTCGCTCGGGGAGCACTCCAACGACCGGATGACCTCCTTCTATGTGCGCACTCCCTCCGGATTCGACATCGAGTACGGATGGAACGGGCGCGTCATCGACGACCGGGACTGGACCGTCAACCACTACGAGTCGCCGAGCACCTGGGGCCACCGCTTCGCGGCCCCGCCCGTGCCCGTCACCGACTGATCCGCGAAAGGGACCGTCATGATCGATGTCAGTGAACTGGTCCGGCCCGACGAAGGGCTGATCGACCCCAGCATCTACACCGACCCCGGGATCTACGAACTGGAGCTGGAGCGGATCTTCGCCCGCAGCTGGCTCTTCCTCGCCCACGACAGCCAACTGCCCGGGCCGGGCAGCTTCGTCCAGGCGTACATGGCCGAGGACCCGGTACTGGTGGTCCGTCAGCGGGACGGCTCGGTGAAGGCGTTCCTGAACCAGTGCCGCCACCGGGGCATGCGCATCTGCCGGTCCGACGAGGGCGTGGCGCGGGCGTTCACGTGCAGCTACCACGGGTGGGCCTACAACCTGGCCGGCGAGCTGGTGAACGTACCGATGCAGGAGCGGGCGTACCACGAGGAGATCGACAAGTCGCAGTGGGGGCCGCGGCCGGTACCGCGACTGCACAGCCACCGGGGCTTCCACTTCGGCACCTGGGACGAGGACGCCCCGCCGTTCGACGAGTACCTGGGCGACATGGCCTGGTACTTCGATGCGATGGCGGACCGGTACGACGACGGCCTCACACTGGTTCCTGGCGCCACGAAGTGGGTCATCGACTGCAACTGGAAGTTCGCCGCCGAGCAGTTCAACAGCGACATGTACCACGTGCCGTTCTCCCACGCTTCCGCTTTCACGGCCATGGTCGACGATCCCGGCGTGGTCGCCCGGATGACACAGGCGCTGCTGACGGAACCGGGCCGCCAGTTCTCCGGCAACGGCCACGGCTCGGGTTTCGCACTCCGCCCCGACATCGTCCCCCACCAGGTGGGCCCCGCGTTCGATGCCTGGCTCACGGCCAACCGCGAGCGGATCCACGACCGCCTCGGTGAGCAGCGGGCCCGGAACGTACACGGCCACAACACGGTCTTTCCCAACTTCTCGTGGCTCGACATCAACAACACGATGCGGGTCTGGCATCCGCGCGGGCCGGGGCAGATCGAGGTATGGGCCTGGACGTACGTGCCGAAGGGGGCACCCGAGGAGGCCCAGCGGGAGATCCGGAGGAGCACCATCCGTACGTTCAGCCCGGCCGGGGTCTTCGAGACCGACGACGGGGAGAACTGGACCGAGATCCAGCAGGTCCTGCGCGGGCACATGGCCCGGAAGACCATGCTGAACGCCCGGATGGGCCTCGGCCACGAGAAGCACGGCACCGACGGTATGCCCGGCCGGGTCACCGACGACATGTACAGCGAGATGGCGGCCCGCGGTATGTACCGGCGCTGGGCCGACCTCATGTCCGGGCTGACCTGGCAGGAGATCGCGGAGCTGGACAGGAGCAGGCGACAGGAGCAGGAGAGAGAGGTGTCGGCGCCATGACCACCACCACGGCGGGGACGCGTGCGCCGGTCGACGCGGCGGTCCAACACGAGATCGAGCAGTTCCTCTACCTGGAGGCCGAACTCCTCGACGACCAGCGGTTCCACGAGTGGTTGGAGCTGTTCGGCGACGATGTGCACTACTGGCTGCCGACGCGGATGACCCGGACCGTCCGGGAACGGGACATCGAGGTGTCCGGCCCGGACGGCGCCGCATTCTTCGACGACGACAAGGCGTTTCTGACCGGACGGGTACGGCGTCTGGCGTCCGGCAGGTCGTGGTCGGAGGAACCGCCGTCGAGAACACGCCGGCTGATCACCAACATCCGTGCCGTGGACCTGGGCGACGGCTGCTTCGAGGTACGGGCCAACTTCCATGTGCTGCGCAGCAGGAGCGAACGCCATCACGACTCCTTCTTCGGCGAGCGGACCGATCTGCTGCGCCGGGTGCCCGGGGCAGCGGGGTTCCAGGTCGCCCGCCGCAGGATCGTGCTCGACACGACGACCCTGCTGGCACCGAGCCTGAGTGTGTTCCTGTGAACGGGGACAGCGGGCAGCCGTGGATCCGCGCCTGCCGCGCCGACGAGGTCCAGGACGGGCAGGCGGTACGGCTGGACACCACACCACCCGTGTCGGTGTTCCGGTCCGGCGACGAGCTGTTCTGCGTCGACGACACATGTACGCACGAGACCTTCTCGCTCGCGGACGGCTGGGTGGAGGAAGGAGCCGTCGTCGAGTGCCCGCTCCATCTGGCGAAGTTCTGTCTGCGCACCGGAGCGGCGCTCACCACACCCGCGTTCCGGCCGCTCAGGACACACGAGGTCAGGGTCGAGGACGGAGACGTGTACGTGCGAATCGCCCGGCAGCCCCCCGCCGCGGCGGGCGCGACCGGGGAAGGAGCCCGCGATGGGGTGGCTTGAGGGGACATCGGTACTCGTCACCGGAGGGGCGTCCGGTCTCGGCCGGGCCGTCGTGGAACGCTTCGTCGCCGAGGGCGCGCGGGTGGTCGTGCTCGACCGCTCGGCGGACCGGCTCGATGACCTCTGTGGCGCGCTGGGGGACGCGGTCCGCACGGTGACCGGCGATGTGACGTCCTACGCGGACAACTCCCGCGCGTGCGCCGTGGCCGAGGAGGAGTTCGGCGGCCTCGACACGTTCATCGGCAACGCCGGGCTCTGGGACTTCGGCCGATCGCTCGCCGAAACGCCCGCGGAGGTGCTCGCCGACGGCTTCGACGAGCTGTTCGCGGTCAATGTCAAAGGCTATCTGCTGGGGGCGAAGGCGGCGGCTCCGCTCCTGCGTGGGTCCCGGGGCAGCATCGTCTACACGCTCTCCAACGCGGCGTTCTACCCGGGCGAGGGCGGGGGCGCGCTCTACACGGCGTCCAAACACGCGGGGCTCGGGCTGGTCCGCCAGTTGGCGTACGAACTGGCCCCGGAGATCCGGGTGAACGCCGTCGCGCCGGGTGTCATGGCGACCGGTCTCGGCGGACCGCGGGCCATGGGGCTCGCGGACACCTCCATCACCCGCGAGCTGCCCGTCGACCGCGTCGCCCGTGAGTACACGGCGCTCAAGGTGGTCGTCCGCCCCGAGCATGCCGTCGGGCCGTACGTACTCCTCGCGGCGAAGGAGTCGGCGTACACGACCGGGACGGTGATCGACATCAGCACCATGGGCGTTCCGGCCCGGCCCGCCTCCGGCACCTGACACGGGGACGCAACGCCGCGGGATCCGTCACCCCGGGGATACACCACCAACAGCACCACGGAGCATCATCACCGAGCAGCACTGCCGGCCCGCCGCACTCGGCGCGCAGGCAGTGCTGCTCGGCCGTTGCGCCGCCCGGCGGTACGGCTGCTCGGCCGTCCCCCGGCCGGACGTACGGTGATCGCGCGCCCGGCGGGTGCCATGACCTCGCCGTACGGATCGGAACTCACGCTTCGGAACGGCGCAGTTCGGCGCGCCCTTCGGAATGCGCAGTATGGGCGAACCCGTGGCATCGGCAACGAGCCCACACATGCGGATCCGGCCCCGGGCTGTACGCCCCGGGGCCGGATCCACCGCCCGTGCCCAGTTGTGCGATTGTTCGGCTTGTCCGGTCGTCCGCCTTGCCCGACTGCCCGGCTACTTCTCGGTCGTCGAGGACCGCGCGGCACCGACCAGGTCGAGTGCCACATCCACGATCAGATCCTCCTGACCGCCCACCAGCCGCCTCCGGCCGACCTCCAGCAGTACGTCCCGGGTGTCCAGGCCGTACCGGTCGGCGGCACGCTCCGCATGGCGCAGGAAGGACGAGTACACGCCCGCGTACCCCAGGGTGAGCGTCTCCCGGTCCACCCGCACCGGCCGTTCCTGGAGCGGGCGGACGAGGTCGTCGGCCGCGTCCATCAGGGCGAACAGGTCGCAGCCGTGGCTCCATCCCTGGAGGTCGGCGACCGCGGCGAACGCCTCGATCGGGCAGTTCCCCGCGCCCGCGCCCTGTCCCGCCAGCGAGGCGTCGACCCGTACGGCGCCCGCCTCAACGGCCACCACCGAATTGGCGACGGCGAGAGCGAGGTTGTGATGGGCGTGCACACCGATCTCGGTGGAGTCGTCCAGGACATCGCGGTAGGCACGCACCCGGGCCCCGACACCGTCCATGGTGAGCCGGCCACCGGAGTCGACGACGTACACGCAGTGGGCGCCGTACGACTCCATCAGCCGTGCCTGGGCCGCCAGCGGACCCGGCTCCGCGAGATGGGACATCATCAGGAACCCGGCGACGTCCATGCCCAGTTCACGGGCGAGAGCGATGTGCTGGGCGGCGACGTCGGCCTCGGTGCAGTGGGTCGCCACCCGTACGGAACGGATGCCCAGCGCGTGCGCCCGGCGCAGATCCCGGGCGGTGCCGATGCCCGGCAGGATGAGTGTGGCGGGTTTCGCGGACGCCAGCTCGCCGACGGCGGCAGTGATCCACTCGTCGTCCGAGTGGGCCCCGAATCCGTAGGTGAAACTGGACCCGGCGAGCCCGTCGCCGTGAGCGATCTCGACGGAGTCGACCCCGGCGGCGTCGAGTGCGCGGGCGATCGTGCGGACCGCGTCGAGGCCGTAGCGGTGGCCGATGGCGTGCATGCCGTCCCGCAGGGTGACGTCCTGGATGTACAGACGGGAGGTCATGCGGCTGCTCCTTCGGGTACGCCGCCGACGCGCTCGGCGACCCGGAGCGCGGCGGAGGTCATGATGTCGAGGTTTCCGGCGTAGGCGGGCAGGTAGTGACCGGCGCCCTCCACCTCCAGCAGCGCGGTGACCTTCCAGCGGGCCTCCTCCGCCTCACCCGGCAACAGCCGGGCGCGCAGAGCGTCGTCCACCGGGTCGATCTGGACCGGGTGCCGGAGCCGGTAGCCGGGGACGTACGCGGCCACCTCGGCGACCATCGCGGTCACCGAGTCCGCGATCAGCGCCGGATCCCCGGCGCCCGCCAGGCAGATGACCGTGTCGCGCATGATCAGCGGCGGCTCGGCCGGGTTGAGCACGATGATGGCCTTGCCGCGCCGCGCCCCGCCGACCTGCTCGACGGCCCGGGAGGTGGTCTCGGTGAACTCGTCGATGTTGGCCCGCGTGCCGGGCCCCGCCGAGCGGGACGAGATGGACGCGACGATCTCCGCGTAGATGACCGGCGCGCGCCGGGTGACGGCGGCGACGACCGGCACCGTGGCCTGTCCGCCGCAGGTGACCATGTTGACGTTGGGCGAGTCGAGATGGGCGTCGAGGTTGACCGCCGGGATGACGAAGGGGCCGATCGCCGCGGGGGTGAGGTCGACGACCTGTTTGCCGTGCTCCCGCAGCAGGGCGTCGTGCCGGAGGTGGGCCCCGGCGGAGGTGGCGTCGAAGACGACGCCGATCTCGTCGAAGCCGCGCATCGCGATGAGTCCGTCGATACCGTCCGAGGTCGTCGGAACACCCATCCGGCGGGCGCGGGCGAGTCCGTCGGAGTCGGGGTCTATGCCCACCATGGCGCCCATCTCCAGGACGTCCGAGGTGCGCAGAACCTTGATCATCAGATCGGTGCCGATATTGCCCGACCCGATGATGGCCGCCTTGGTGCGAGACGTGCGGGACGTGCGAGATGTGCGGGACGTGCTGGAAGGTGCCTTGATTCGCTGGCCTGTCACGTGGTCACTTCCCTGTCCGTACGGTGACCGACCCGAGGCCGGTGATTTGCGCGGTGAAGCTCTGGACGGGGCCGAGTCCGGTCATCGGGCCCAGCGCACCGGTCAGCACGGTGTCGCCAGCGCGCAGTGGGGTGCCCAGCGCGCCGAGGGTGTCCGCCAGCCAGACGGCGGCGGTGAGGGGGTGGCCCAGGCAGTCCGCTCCGGAACCCTGGGAGACGGTCTCGCCGTAACGTGTCAGGGTCATGGCGCAGCCGCGCAGGTTCACGAGGGCGAGCGGCACCGGAACGGTGCCCAGCACGAAGGCCCCGCAGGAGCCGTTGTCGGCGACGGTGTCCACCAGACCGATGTCCCAGTCGGCGATGCGGCTGTCGACGATCTCCAGCGCGGGCAGCGCGAACGCGGTGGCCCGGATGACGTCCGCGACCGTGTGCCGCCCGAGATCCAGGTCCCGGTCGAGCACCAGGGCCACTTCGGCCTCCACCCGCGGCGCGATGAAGGAGCCAGGGTCCACCTCGGCCCCGTCGGCGTGGGCCATGTCCGCGAACAGTGTTCCGAAATCGGGCTGGGACACGCCGAGTTGGCGCTGTACGGCCCCGGAGGTGAGGCCGATCTTGTATCCGACCCGGCGTCGCCCCTCGGCGGCCCAGCGTTCAGTGTTCCGGCGCTGGACCGCGTAGGCGGAGGCCGCGTCGTCGGCGGGCAGTTCGTCCCGTACGGGCGCAATCGCCACGCCGGTGCGGTGTGCCTCGTGCAGGCGGTCCGCGATACGCCCGATCATCTCGTCGAGCTCTTCGCCGGTCGGTTGTCCGGTCACTGGTTCTCCTCTCGTCCCGGCGTGGCCGGGGTGGTGGCGGCAGAGCTGGCCACGGGCCGTTCCGGCGTACAGGACGGCATCGGTGCCCTGGCCAGGGCACGCAGATCGGTGGCGGACGACGCCAGGGCCGGGGCGTCCACCCGGACGCGGCGCTCGATGAGTACACGCGCCGCGCGCAGGTCCCCGGGGCGGTTCATTCCGGCGGCGGCGACCAGGGTGTTCCGGCGGGTCCAGAAGCCGAGGAAGCCGCCATCCGACGCCGCGGGGTCGTCCCGGCGCAGGACGAACTCGTCGTCGGGGCAGGGCCGCCCGTACATCTGGAGGGTCATGCCGAACTGCTCGGAGTAGAAGTACGGCAGCGCGGTGTGCGGGCGCGGCGCGCCCGCCATGACGGCTCCGGCGACCGCGCCCTGCCGCTGCGCGTTGTCCCAGTGCTCGATACGGCCCCGGGCGGTCAGCAGGGGGTGCGGCTGGTTGGTCACATCACCGGCGGCGAGGATCCAGGGCTCGCTGGTGCGGCAGTACTGGTCGACGACGATGCCCCGGTCACAACGAACCCCGGCGCGCTCGGCGAGGGAGGTGTCGGGACGCACCCCGACCCCGACCACGACGGTCGCCGCGGCCAGCACCTCGCCGGTGGTCAGCCGGACCCCGGAGACCTCTCCCGAACCGGTGAAGGCGGCGACGGAGACTCCCGTACGGAGCCGGACCCCGGCCCCGCGGTGCAGATCGGTCACCCGTTGTGCCAGCACTGCCCCGAGCGGGCCCTCCAGCGGTAGCGCGCCCAGTTCGGCGACCGTGACGTCCAGCCCGGCCTCGCGGGCGACGGCGGCCACCTCCAGCCCGATGAAGCCCCCACCCACGACGACCAGCGGACCGCCGCGCCGCAACCGTGCCGCCAGGACGCGGGCATCCCGCGCGTCGCGCAGGGTGACGACGCCGGTGAGCCCCGCGCCGGGGACCGACAGGGTGAGCGGGATGACCCCGGTGGCCAGGAGCACCCGGTCGGCGTGGAGCGTCCGCCCGTCGTCCAGCACCACGGCCCGGCTCGCCGGCTCCAGTGCCAGGACCCGGGTGCCCAGGCGGAGGTCGACGCGCTGCTCGGTGTAGACGGACTCGGGGACGATGGGCCGTGCGAAGGCCGGATCCGCCTCCGTGAGGGCCTTGGAAAGCGGCGGTCGCTCGTACGGGAGTTCACCTCCGGCCTCCACGACCGTCACCCGCCCCTGGAACCCGTGCTGCCGCATGGACAGCGCGGCGGCGATCCCGGCCGCGCTGCCTCCGACGACGACATGGTGCTGGCGCGCTGTGCCGTCCATGTGTACCTCCGCTCTCTTCCCGCTCTCCATGGGCGGAAGGCCGCAAGGCTAGAAGCGGACGCCGGGCCGGGGGCCCGCGCGTCCCGGCGGCCGGAACGCCTCGGAGCGGACCGGAGGGGTGCCGGTGGAACGGGCGGTGGCTGCGCGCGGTCCTGCTCCGGATGCCGGAACAGGACGGGAACGCTTGCCGCGCTCATGGTTGTCCCGGGCGCGGCCGGTCGTAAACCAGACGTGGTCATACCCGGAAAGGCCGGCCGTGCTGGACAGGACGGTGGGGGTGAGCATGCTGTCGAGGACGGCTTGCCGCCATAGGGATAGGCGGTTCTTGTAGCGGGCCTTGTCGATGTGCTGGGGGTTGCGCTGCCACTCGGCCAGACGCTGGGCTACGGCGGCGAGGACGACAGCGTCACCGGCTGCGGCAGCCTGCGGGTTCGCTGTGTGGAAAACGGAGCCCGTCCGCACGCCGATTCCAACTCGGCTGCCCAGCAACCAACTTCATCTCCAGGCAACACGCCTGACGAGTCGACCAGCACGCGACAGCGGACAAGTAGGGCCTGGGCCGACCCTGCGCGCTCATCCCGGTGACCGGGACGGCCTCCTCGCAGGGCGAGTACACCGACGGGCGTCACGGCTGCCAGCAGGCCCGTAGCCGAGGCAAGGCCGCCAGTGAACGACGCACCTTCTCGGTCCGCATTCCCGTTGGTGTCCGGAGTGGGCAGAAGATCCGACTCAGCGAACTTGGCGCGGCGGTACTGTGTTCAGATCTTCGTTCAAGGGAGTCTCCATGCGTCCGCTGTTACTCCGTCTCGCCATCGTTCTTTCCCTAGCCCCCCTTGCTGCGTGCAGCGACGGCTCGCCCGGCAGCGACGCGGTGTCATCCGCGCGTAAGTCTCCGGTCGCCAGCACACCACAACCTGCCAATGCCCCGACACTCTCCGCGGATGACCAGGTCAAGCTCGTCGCATGGTTCGAGAAGGGGCGCCACAAGCAGGGGATGGGCGTCCTCGACCGCAATCTCGGCAACTTCAAGCGCAGCGTGGCCATTGACCCCAGCACACCTGCCGACTTCAGGAACGTCCACTCGGCCTGCAGAGACCTTGACCATGACCTCAATATCATCAAGGACTTTGAGCCCATCCCCGACCCGCCCACCCAGGCACTGTGGTCCTCGGCGCTCGTGAACCTGCGGCAGGGAGCGACCCAGTGCCTCACCGGTTCCACCGCCAACGATGCCACCCAGGTCACCAAGGCCAAGACCGCCCTCATGAAGGGTGACGCCGACTACTCGGCTGTCATGGTCCGGCTGGGCAAGGCCCTTGGCGTCACCCCCACCCCCACATCCAGCTGAAGGCCAGCTCCCTCTGCGGTTTGGTCCGCCCCCAGCAGACCGATTCCCGCCCCCTACCCGTGAGGCAGCGGGGCGATTTCGCGGCTCGTACTACCGTGCCCCGCTGCTCTGGGCCATCTGCTCCGACTTCCTGAGCACCTCGACCAGGGCTGAGATGCTGTGGTCTCACTGGCCTGCCTCGACCGCCCGCTAAGCGCCTCCCTCAACTGGACCACCGCCCCCTGGAGAACACCGCGCTCCTCATCCAGACGCGCGTACTCGCCCCTCCAGGTCTCAACCTCACCCCGATGGACAAGCACCGTAGAGGGAGTTCTCCTGGGGCGTGCACCTGCCCGAAGTGTCCACCGGGTACGGACTGATCTTCTGCTACACCGACGACACGCGCGATCGAATTAGTCGAGACATTCGGTTCGATCCTTCTCTTCCCTCGGAGCTTCGATATAGAAATCCTCACTTCCCTCTCGGGAATCTTTCATCAGATCGTCCTTCAGTCTGTCCCATGACCCATCTTTGATTTGCTCTGCGATGGATTCACACACCAGTTGCTTCAGTGCGGGGTCGCCCTTTACCAGCCCTACACCCCAGCTGGTCTTCGTCCCCTTGATGGGATCGCGGATTACCGCCAGATTCTCATACCGTTTAGCGAAGCCCAGGAGGATGGGGGCATCCGTAATCACGGCAACCGGATCCTCGGATGAACTGCCATCTCTAAGTTTCTCCACGCAGGGGAGGTAATCGACACTACTGTCATCGACTACCAGATGTGTCGCCTCCTTTTTTAGAATGTCCTTGGTGATTGAACCTCTCGTCGTGCACACTCTTGTGCCATTCTTGAATTCGTGGACGGAATTGATCGGTACAGTTTCCAGCCCACCCTTCTCCTTGTTGTACACATAGGTTTCCTCAGGGTTTCCACTCTTTGTATATACGAGGACTCTCTGATCGGTGAGGAGGTAGGGGCCGGCGAACTCCACGCCTGCCTCTTTGCGCTTTTTAGTGATGCTATAGCTGCCTACGAAGAAGTCGACTTTTCCCTTCGCCACCTCCTCTTCGCGGTCTGCGGTGGCGGTGGGAATGAAACGAATCTCATCTTTCTTGAAGTCGAGATATTCTGCAATCTTTTCGGCGACCCTGATATCGAGCCCTTCCCACTTTCCGGAACTATTTTTCTCACTCAGTCCGGGCTGGCCTGCCTTGACACCGATCCTCAGGTGTCCTCGTTTCCTCGCATCCCGCAGAGCTTTCGAGTCCGACCAACCGTAATCCGGGTGGTAGTGGTCCCAGGCGCCCCAGCCACCGCTGGCGATGAGGGCGAGACAGGCCGCCCCGATCAGCGCGGCGCGCAGACCTCTGCGCTTCCTGCGGGATTGCGCCCCGATCGTGCCCGTCGGAGGCACGGGGCCGCGGCCTTGCGGGGCGATGCTCCCGGACGGAGTGGCGGAGTGGGTGTCCGTGCTGTCCGTGGACGGCACGGGGACGGGGTTACCGCTGGCGGTGGCGGTGTCCGTGCTGTCCGTGGACGGGCTGGGGACGACCTGGCCCGGGATCGTCCGCGTCTCCTGAGAGGCGTCCGACGGAACAGGGAGACCGATCTGCTCGCGGACCGCGTTCATGCTGGCGGTGTGGAGGTCGAGCTGCCTGTCAGCGATCTCAAGGAACCGGTCGTACTCCCCTTCCCGCAGTTGCGGGAAGGGGACCGAATCGAGGTCCGCGTCATCAGGACCGGCGGGAGCGTCGCGTCCGGTGAGCTGCATGAGCGCGCGGCGATACTCTTCGACCTGCTGCAGCGCCTCGATCCGCAGGCCCTCTGCTTCCTCCTTTTCCCGTTGAGCGCGATCCAGTCTTTTCGTCAACTCCGCGAGCAACCGCTTGTTCTCGGCTAGGTCCTGCTCGGTCTGGTTGAGACTGCGTAGGTCCTCGGCAGCGCGTCTGCTGTTCTCCTTCGCACGCTGCTGGTTGGCGGTATCTTCTGCATCCTGCAGCCGCAGGCGTACTTGATCCCGTTCAGCCTCCAAAGCTGTGCATCGCTGTTTCAGGCCGGTCACCACGTTCATGATGATCCAGATGGCATTGGTGAGACCGTGTACCGCCTCCTGCGCTTTGATCTGGCCGCGTCGCACGTCGTCCAGGCGCATCTCGTATTCGCGCGGCGTGCTGCCCGGGGAGATATTGGGAGACTTGGCCGCTGATTTGGCCTTTTCCAGCAGAGCAAGTCCCTTCTTCCGCTGACGCTCCTGCTCTCCCGGCGGTACCAACTTGTCGACAACCAGTTTCAGTAGGTCCGCCGGGATCAACTTGCGGCCGTTGATGTAGTCGTTCCACTGGGTGCGACCGCTGGGGAACTCAACTGCCAACTTCCGCAGACTCCTGGTGCCCACACGGGCACGTAACCACTCCGCGAGTTCATTTGCCTCGTGCGTGTCCCCCGTGGGCTCAGCACGCCGATCTTTGAACTGATGAGTCGGCAGGTCCTCGTCGTACACTGAAAACGCCTCCGTAGGGATCGAACTTTCCCCCGTGTCCCGGTTTTTGTCCGCACTTTGGCCCTCTGACCTGCGCGGATAACAACGGACGCGAACGGACGTAAACGGACATCAAACCACCGGTGCAGTCTGGCCTTCCACCCGTTCCACGAAACTGGAAGGCAGTGTCTTGCAGAAGCGTCCGAACAACCGCCGCGCGCGCCTCCTCCGCAACAAGCCCCTCAGGGCCATAGCTTTGATGACCCTCGGAGTGGCACTCCTGGCCATGGGAATTCCCGAGAACTGGATCGACCTGGCCGCACTCGCCCTCGCCGCGGTGACGGCGGGAATGGTCGACGCCACCCCGACCCGACAGGCCACCCGCAAGCGCCGCAACAAGCGCCGCGGCAACCGGGGCAAGTGACGAACACTCAGCCCCGCTCCGCAGCCTCTCGCCGTCAGCGCCGGAGGGCCACGGAACAGGACAGGGCCCAGCCCAGGCCGCCGCTCCTAGCAGCCCGCTGAACTCCCATCACAGTCCGGGCCGCTCGGGTCGTACGAACAACGAAGAGGCCCCGCCGTGCTGACTTGGGTTCCAGGAGTGGTTCTCGTGGTCCCCGCGCTGCGGGGATGGTCCCGGGACCTCGATTTCTATGACATGCGCCGGTCAGTCGGTGATCCATACCGGTCTGGCCGGCTGGTGGTACGGCCGGTACGGACAGCCACTCGGCGGAGGCTGTCACTCGTAGTGCTTCCCCTTCCGGTGAGGTTGGGGAAGCGGGCCGTCCACTGGGCGGGCCGGGGCGGATTGAGTCACAGGTAGCGAGCCCCCGGCGAGGGCCGTCCCCTCTCAGACTCCGTCACTGGTGGCGGCTGAGGAAGGTCCTGGAACGGCAGCCACACCCGGTACGCGACATCCGTCTCGCAGCATTCCTCAACCCTGACACCGACCTTGAAATCACTCGGCTTCACGGACTCGGGGAACGAGGCGTCGATACGGCAACTCATGACTATTTCGCCTCGCGGGGCGAAACTTGTGCCGTCGCCGTCATCGCGCTGCTCCTCGCATCCGCTGTAGAACGGGCCGGAGGTCAGCTCGCACAGGCCGACCTCCTCAAGGGGCATGCAGCCGGGGAGCTTCGGGGGACGGACGAAGAAGTTGAAGCCGTAATTCTGTCCCACCCACAGGCTGTTCGGAGACGGAATCTTCGGGCGGCGGTCATCGGTGACGGTCATCTGTACCGTCAGGTTGACGTGGACCTCGCCGGGCTTGTCGTACTGCCCCCCGAAGCCTTTCACATCCGTGAAGAAGCCCCGCCAGGCGTAGCCGTAGCGCCAGCCGTCGATGGTGACAGGGGTCAGCTTGGGTGCGGTCGGGACGGAGGGGGTCGGCTTGCTGGAATCAGGGACCACGAGGGACGGTGTCTGACTCGGTGCGGGAGCGCCCTGGGTGACCAGGACCGAGGGCTGTACGCGAGCGTCCTCGGATGGGGCGGTGCATGCGGTGGCGGCAATGATGACGGCGACGGCTGTGATCAGAATGCGGTGGCGCATGGTGGAACCCCCTGGCTGAACGTGTGATCGGCGAAGAGTAGCGGGAGCCGCGCAGCAGCCACCAAACTCCTGCCAGTGGATGGGACACCGATCCAGGTCCACAGAGCATTGCGATGATCCCCAGCAAGGCTCAGACACACAACGTTTTGGTGGCCATCGAGGTTGCCCCGACTGTGTACCCCGGGACCCGAGCCCCGGGACCTGAATTTGACCTGCTCGGCGAGTGGCCTTGGGTACCCGGCGCCGGTAAGCAGATCCTGTGTCGACCAGCCGCGCCCACGAGTCGGTCCGCTTCTGTGTCATCAGTGGCCGCCGACCGCCGTGAGCGCGCACACTGCACGGTCCGGGAGCGGAAGGGGCCAAGGACTGCGGGCTCAGGGTGGAGATAGCGTGCTCAAGAGTGGCGCGGTTGCGGATCGCTCGCGGCTTCCCTGGAGTTGAGGTCACCCGGGGATTCTCTGGCACGAAGTGGAGGCCGTCGGCGGCTGATCTGGCCCACGGCGGTGTCACCAACCCACGCCGAGGTCCGGGCCACCGCTGTGCATGTGGCCTCACAGGTGAGTCCCGATCAGATCCATAGGAGCCGTGAGCCGGATCGTCCCGGACTTCCACTGGGCAATGTCCGGCGAGAACAGCTTGGGCATGTGTTCGTTCAGCAGGGACAGTTCGGCCGTCGTCTGTCCGCGCTCGTCGATGAACAGCGCAGCGTCCAGCGGCTTGCGCGGCTCCCGGTCGTTCCCTGCCCCGCCCGGGCCTGGAAGTGGAAGTCCTGAGGCAGGTCATCATCCGGGTTGCACCACTTGTCAGCGCCTACCATCCAGATCTCCTTTCGGCCGCGTGCCGTGGTGGTGAGACGGATGTGCCGGTCAGGGCAGTCTCTGGATGGCGGTCGGTTGATCTGGGTGATACCCGGTCGTGTCGGTCGCTTTTGGTGCTAGCGGGTAAAGAGGGCGCTGATGGTCTTGCCCCCAGTTGGCCGGCGGGTGACTGCGGTGGTGCGGGCGAGGTGGTCGACCATGTGCCGGCCGAAGCCTCCGGTGCCGCCGTTCAGGTCGGGGGTACGCATCCGGGGCAGTTGCGGGCTGGGGTCGTGAACAGCTACCTCGATGCTGTCCGGGTACGCGGTCAGGTCCAGGGTGCAGGTGCCGCCGCCGTGGCGCAGGGCGTTGGTGACGAGTTCCGAGACGACGAGTACCACGGTGTCGGCTGTGGCGGCAGCGACCGGGTGCACCAGCCCGTTGAGGAAGGCGCGGGTGTTTTGGCGGGCGGTGGCGACGGCGGTCGCGGAGCGGATGGTCGTGGCGTCGGCGCACATGGTTTCCATCAAGTTCACCCTGCCCTTCGGCTCGTTGCTGCCCGGTCTGCCTAACCGTCTCCTTGTTCCCCAGTGTGCGTCTCTCAACCCGGCAGGGTCCGATTGCCTCACTCTCGGACTCACGAAAATCTACGTTGGCCAGAGCAGACATCGGGTGGTGGTGTGCTGGTGGTTTGCGTCGTAGCCAGAGGGGCAGCAGGGCCTGACAGAGACGAACTGCCCCTCAGCGGTAGGCGCATTAGACGCAGTCGCAGTACGACGGACGGTGCGGTGCTGGAGTCCCGAAGCCAGAGCAGTGCAAGACGGCGACGGGACACAACAGAGATCTCGGCCATTGGCGGAAGGCGTTCGAGGCGGCCACGCACTCCACATGGTGCGTCATCGGAAGGATGTCGGCCTGGGTATCCATGCTCATAAGGGCAGTTCAGAGGCTACTTCCGCCGCGTGATTGCGCCGAGTTCTGGGTCCTGACCGTCAGATGGGCGTCAAGCGAAGGAACGCTCACATGACGGTCAGGGACCGGTATTGGGCGTCGGTCGAGCCCCGGAAATCACTGCGCGTGGCGGGTGCCGTGAACATGGTCCCTGGCGTTGTCCGGTACGGGATCTGGCTGCTACGAAATGGGAGACACCGAGCCCAGCGGAATCCTCGGGTAGAGCCCCGGCTCCTCTTCTGGTGTCAGGGCCGTGGGGCCGTAGATCCAGTCGGTGAAGGTGTAGTCATAGGTGTCTCGGGAGCGCAGCAGCGCATTGCGCTGGAGCCGTTCGACCCCGTCGAGGTGCCATAGCTCGCCCCATTGGCGTGCGGTGGTGATGACCCGGCGGCAGTGTTCGGGGCGTACCGCTTCGTACGCTGCGAGGGCCTTCTCCCAGTCGATGCCGGATGTCCGTGCCGAGCGCTGGGCCCGCTGGGCGCGGACGTGTTCAGCGAGGACCCAGCCGTCCTCGATGGCCATGACGGCGCCTTGGGCCATGTACTGCAGTGGTGGGTGGGCGGCGTCTCCGAGCAGGGCGACCCGGCCGTTGACCCAGGTGGCGATGGGGTCGCGGTCGAACATACGCCACCAGCGGTCGCGCCACATGAGTGGCAGGCCACGCTGGATCGCGTCGCAGGTGCCCTCGAACGCGCGGTCGAGTTCGTCGGGCGTTCCCCAGTCCTCCGCGCCGGTCAGTGCCTTGGGCGACTCGAAGACGGCCACCTGATTGAACATCTCGCCGCCGCGCAGCGGATACTGCACGAAGTGGCAGCGCGGTCCGACGTACACCACGACGTCGTTCTCCTGCACGTCGTGGTCCCGCACCTGGTCGGAGGGGATCGCGGCGCGGTAGGCGACGTATGCCGAGTTGACCGTCTCGTCGTCCACGAGGAGTGCGCGCGCGACCGAGTGGAGACCGTCGGCGGCGATGACGACCTCGGCTTCGTCGGTCCGGCCGTCGGCGAAGGTGACACGGGCGCCGCCCGCGGTGTTCTCGTATCCCACGCACCGGGCGTCGTTCACCAACTCGACGCCCAGCCGCTCGCAGGCGCGGAGGAAGAGACCGTGCAGGTCGCTACGGTGGATCACCATGTAGGGAAAGCCGTAGCGGCGGTGTAGGTCCCCCAGGTCCAGGCGGGTGAGTTCGGCAGAGTCGAGGGCGTCCTTCATGACCATGTGCTCGGGCGTCACCCCGAGCGCCGTGGCCTCTTCGAGTAGCCCGTACTCATGCAGGATGCGGGTGCAGTTCGGTGCGATCTGAAGTCCCGCGCCGACTTCGCCGAAATTCGGCGCCTGCTCGTAGAGCCGAACGTTCACCCCTGCGCGGGCCAGGGCCAGCGCTGCCGAAAGGCCACCGATCCCGCCGCCGATCACCAGTGCGTCAGGGCCGTGGCCGTCTGTGGTGCTCATGTTCACTTCCTCGGTGTTCCGTGTCGTTCCGGGTGGTGTTGCGTGGCCCAGGAGTTGTAGTGGGTCACAGCCACGGTGGCAGGGGCTCGGCCGGTGTGCCGTTGGTGGTGGTGACACCGGAGTAGGGGCGGCCCGCGAGGTACGCGGTGACTTCCGCCGGATGGCCCTGCGTGATGGGAAGGGTGTCCGGGCCGCGTTTGGTACGGATGTCCGCACGGAGTTCGGTGAGGAACGCGGTAGGCAGATCCGTGAACCGCACCCCGGTGCCCAGGTCGACGGCGTGGACCATGACCTCGCGGCTACGCATCCACGGTGTCTCGCTCGCCGGCACCGTCCGCCCCTGGACGGTGACCACGAGAGCCGACCACTGGTCCTCGGTGAGTGTGGCCATGGCGTCGGTCAAGGCTCGTGCGGAGTCCGTGAACCACGTGGTGAGCTGGGCGCCGGGCAGGGTCGCGCCTGATTCGATGGTGGCCGTGCGCTGTTCAGGAGAGCTGTACATGGGCGTGGGCTCACCCGTACGGGCCCACTGCACCAGGTTTCCCAGGGCCTCCGCGTTGCCGGCGAGGTGGGCCACGACATGCTTGCGGGTCCAGCCAGGCAGCAGTGAGGGAGCGCCGTACGAGGTCTCGTCGAGGCCGTCGAGGGCCCTGAGGCACAGTGCGTTGCCCTCGGCCATCCAGGCGAGTGTGGTGTGTGGCGTGGGCATTTCAGATCCCTTCCGAGACGACGCGGTTCTCCAGCCGGCCCAAGAACTCGATCTCGGTGACGACGGTGTCGCCGTGCTGGAGGTAGACGGGGGGCTTACGGGCGTGGCCGACACCGCCGGGCGTACCGGTGGCGATGATGTCGCCGGGGTTGAGCGTGACCATCGTGGAGATGTAGCGGATCAGGTCGACCGGGTCGAAGAGCAGATCGCCGGTGGTGTCCTGCTGCATCACCTGGCCGTTCACCTCGCACTGGATGTTCAGGGCGGGGCGGGGGCCGCCGGTTTCGTCGGGCGTGACGAGGTAGGGGCCGATTGGGGTGGTGGATTCCCAGTTCTTGCCCTGGAGCCACTCTCGGGTGCGAAATTGCCAGTCCCGGCAGGTGATGTCGTTGAGCACGGTGAAACCCGCGATGGCGGCCACGGCCGCTGCCTCGTCCGCGCGACGCACCGACCGGCCGATGACCACGGCGAGTTCGGCCTCCCAGTCGAACGAATCGGTTTCGGAGGGACGCAGGATGTCGTCCCGGGCGCCGATGAGTGTGTCGGCGAACTTGTTGAAGAGGGTGGGGTACTCGGGGAGGTCCCGTCCCATCTCCTTGATGTGCCGTTGGTAGTTGAGGCCGACGCAGATCACCTTGCCGGGACGCGGGATGAGTGGGGCGTACACCGCGTCGGCGGCGGGGTGCGTCCGGCCGTCGGCGGTCGCGGCGTCCATGAGTCCGGTGCTGGAGGCGAGAACCTCACCCACGTCCGGCGGGCCGAGCTCAATCAGCAGGTCTCCTTCGGCGCGGACCGCGACGGTGTGATCCGCGAGGCGGATGGTTGCGAGCTTCACGCGTTCTCCTCGATGTGCGTGCGGAACAAGTTGAGCTTGGTGAGGACGGGGGCGTCGCTGAACTGGAACAGGTCGAGGGCGCCGGAGTCGGAATCGGATGCGGCAGCCTCGGACCGGATCGACAGCGGTGCCCAGGAGGGGACGACGAACAGGTCACCGCGCTGGACCGACCACGAGGTATCACCAACGGTCACCAGTCCCGAGCCGTCGAACACCTGGTAGACCGACGATCCGGTCTCGCGGCGCGGGGCCGTCTGCGCTCCGCTGCGGACACGGTGGAACTGGGCGCGGATGGTCGGTAGAGCATCCTGAGCTGTTGTGGGGTTGATGTATCTGACCAGGGCGTGTCCGGGCTCGATGGTGCCGGGGTGGCCCGCGCGCTCCAGTTCCAGTTGGTCGGTCAGCGCGGCGTCGGTCTCCTCCCACCGGTAGCGCAACAGGGGGGTGCCCTCTCGGGGGGTGAGACATGACGCGGGGGCGAGCCCGGGGTGGGCCCAGAGTCGTTCGGAGCGGGAGCGGTCGGGTGTGGTGCGTTCCGCTGCGGACAGTTCGTCGCGGCCGAAGTCGAAGAACTGTGCTTCGACGCCGTACTGGAAGGGGATGTCGAGTCCGTCGATCCAGGCCATCGGGGCGTCGGCGGCGTTGTGGTGGGCGTGCCAGGCCATGCCCACCTGCGGGAGGAAGTCACCGCGGCGCATGGGTACCGGCTCGCCTTCGACAACGGTCCACACCCCTTCTCCTTCGACGACGAACCGAAAGGCGTTCTGGGTGTGCCGGTGCTCGGGCGCGTCCTCGCCGGGCATCAGGTACTGGATGGCGGCCCACAGGGTGGGCGTGGCGTACGGCTGACCGCCCAGGCCCGGGTTGGCCAGCGCGATGGCCCGCCGCTCACCGCCGCGGCCGACTGCGACCAGGTCTCCGGAGCGGCCGGCCAGGTCGAGCAGCGTCTGCCACTGCCACCTGTGTGGCTGTGCCTTCGATCGGGGATGTGGGGGCATCAGGTCGCCGATCCGGGTCCACAGCGGTACGAGCAGGGCCTTCTCGAATCCGCGGTAGAGGTCTTCGAGTTCGGGGGTGACCGGCGGTTGGCCGGGCTGGTCATCGGCCGTCAGAGTGACGGGCGAAACCACGTTCGGGTCTTGGTCGCTCATAGGGCCACGGTGCGCTCTGTGACACTATTGGGAATAGATGATTCTGCTGAGCAGAACGGATTGCGGAAGCGGTGACCGGCTTGGCCAAGTCGATGAAGAACCCCCCGGCGTACGGGGTGACCAGCGTCGACCATGCGCTACAGCTGGCGGTGATCCTTCAGGTCGAGGGACCGCTCACGGTGAGCGAAGCCGCTCGGCGGGTGGGCGTTGCACGCTCCACAGCGCACCGTCTGCTCTCCACACTCGTCTACCGGGACTTCGCCGTGCAGGGCGAGGACCGTGTCTACCGGGCCGGTCCTGTCCTGGAGATCGCGGCTACGGCGGAGTCGAACGTCGGGGCCGTGCGAGCCGCCGCACTCGGACCGCTGACCGCCCTGGCGGAGACCCTGGAGGAGACGGCGAACCTCTGTGTGCGTACGGGGCGAACGGTCCGATTCATCGCCTCGGTCGAGTGCGCCCAGGCGCTTCGGGTCGGAAGTCGGGAGGGCATGGTCTTTCCGGCGCACCTGGTGAGCGGCGGTCTGGTGATGCTCGCCTCGCTCAGCGATGACGAACTGGCCTTGCTCTACACATCCGAGCCCACCGGCGGATCGCCCTCCACCTGGCCGGAACTGGCTGAGCTCACGGCAGATCTACGCCCCGTAAGGCGCAGTGGTGTGGCCGTAAACATGGAGCGGTCCGAGCGCGGCGTCGTCGCGGTCGGCAGGGGGGTGAGCGACCGTGCTGGAGCGACGGTCGCGGCCGTGTCGATCGCCCTGCCCAGCGTGCGGTACTCACCCCGCGGTGTGCAGCGGATCCTCGCGGCCCTGGCCACAGCTTCGGATGCGATCACCGCCGGACTCGAAGGCGGGTCCGCTCCCGCGGGCGCTCATGACTGAGGTGCCGGATCTGACCGCTGGGGTACGGGCCCCCAAGGGCTTGTGGGCAGGCCGGCCAACTGCGATGCGGACCGGCCCGCCGGTGTTCGGCGCCCCGGTCAGCACTCTCGACAGCGGTAGCGGCGTGGGCTGACGGTGAGCCCGGTGGCCTCTCGTCTGCCGGCGCACCGGGCCCGGCCGGGCACTCGGCGGACCGGGGATGACTGGGGAACGGACTCCGGGGCAGCGTGGAGTCCGTCGTCCCGGCCGGAAATCATGCCTCGGAGCTCTGTTCGTTCGCACCGCTCCAGCGGCCCTTCTCCACACCGTGCGGAGTCCCCTGGTAGGGCTGGGTGATGCACTCGATGATGTGGCCGCTGGGGTCGCGCAGATAGACACCGCGCCCGTTGTAGTGGTGGTTGATCTCACCGGCCTCCTCAAGGAACTGGTCCGCGAAGTACTCGATGCCCGAGGACTTGATGCGGTCGAGTACCCCGTCGAACTCCTTCTCGTCCATGAGGAAGGCGTAGTGCTGCGGCTCGATGAGATCCGACCTGGCCGCCTGGTAGTCGGAGATGTCGATGAAGTCCAGCGCGACGGGGGGAACCACGAGGGAGACGAAGGGGCCCCACACTCCCGCGACCTCAAGGCCGAGGATGTCGGCGAGGAATTGAGCTGACTGGTGTTTGTCCTGGCAGACCACGATCGTGTGGTTGAGGGTGATGGTCATGGGAGTCTCCTGGTTCGTTCAACGGGTTACTTCGGGACGGTGACGGCGGGGGTGAGGGCGTGGAAGCCCCTCGCGAGACCCACCGGCACGGGGCGCGGGTTGATCAACGCACCGATGGCGTCCCAGTGCATTGATTTAAAGCCCTATTGCCCTCTTTCGGTGCATAGGGCGTTGTCGTCTTTGTCACGTGGTGGGCCACCCGTGCCGCCACGATTCGGCAGGGCCCGTGATACCCGGGAGGCCCTGCTGATGCCTTCGCTGCGCACCGAGAGGCTCGATGCCCAGCGGCATTCCGTTGCGGACGGAGGCGGTATCCCCGGCGGGACGCCGCTCGAACTCACGTGTGGCCGCCCTACGACCGCACAGGCTCGTTCGCTGGCCAGTAGCCCGGATCGCAGCGGGTGAGCTCGTGGTTCCAGGCCGTTGTGTGGTTGAAGGAGCTGCCCAGGTCGGGCAGTTCGGCCATGTCGTCCTCGGGGAGGTCGACCAAGGTGCCGCCGGCCTTGGCGATGTCCAGGGAGAGCCGCGCGATGGCGTCGACCGAGATGGCGCGTAGCACGGCTTCCTGCACACTCGCGCCGGTGCTGGTGAGGCCGTGAGCGCGCAACACCACAGCGGACTTGGCCCCCAGTGCCCTAGCCATCTCCGCGGCGAGTAGTCGGTTGCGGATCAGCACCCCCCGGGGGTAGACCGGCACACCGTGTCGGGCCAGCAGGGTGCCGGGGATGTCGAACGCGCCGATGATCGGGCGGATCGCCAGCCCGGCGAGGTCGGCCGCGACGACAGCCGGGGGATGCGCGTGGACGACCGCTGTGACGTCGGGCCGTTGACGCAGGACCTCGGTGTGGAGGGGGAGTTCGTTCGGTGGTGCCCACCCTCCGTCGAGTTCTCCGGCGGCGGCCGGGGCGCCCTCCAGGTCGACGAGGTGGATGTCGGAAGCGGTCGTGTGGCGCAGGCCCCGTTCCTGGGGGCCGCGGCATCGGACGAGCAGGGCGTTGGTGCCGATGCGGAGGCTGACGTGTCCCAGGATGCCATCCGCGAGACCCCGTGCGGCGAGCACGCGACACGCGTCGGAGACCAACTGGCGCAGATCGGCGTGGGGTCGCCGGGTCATGACGCGGCTCCAGCGGCGGGTACGGGCTTGGCGGCGAGCCGGCCGACCCGGCCCAGGGCGACTTCGACGGGGGTGTCCGTGGCCACCAGCCGTCGGCACTCGACCAGAGCACGGGGCCAGTTGACGGTCACAGCGCCGCACAGGCTGTCGGCCGCGTCGTGGTAGAGCACGGCGCCCCGGGCGGAAGCGCCGCTGAAGTGCCCGATCGTGCTGTGGCCCGATGCCCGTGGCGGTGTGCCCACGATCTGGATCTTCCAGTCGTACTGGTCGCTCCAGACGTACTCCACGCCGGAGTGGGACCTCAGATCCTGGGGGTGGGTGATGTTGTGAGCGGCGCAGACGGCTTGGTCGACGGCGTTGGTCCAGTGCTCCACCCGTACGTGCTCATGGTGGCGGGGGTGGAACCACCGTGCCACGTCCCCTGCGGCGAACACGTCCGGGCGGCCAACCGCGCGGCCGTACTCATCGCAGACGACCCCGTTGTCGAGCAGCAGTCCGGAGGACGCCAGCCAGGCGTCGTTGGGTACGGCACCGATGCCCACGACCACGGTCGCGGCGGGCAGTGTGTGTCCGTCGGTGAGCACCACACGCAGGTCGCCGGCTTCTCCGGTGATCGTCTGCACTCCCACTCCGAAGCGGGTGGCAACTCCATGGCGGCGGTGGAGATCGGTGAAGTACTGGCCCACCTCCGGTCCGAGGGGGCGGCCCATCGGGACCTCCAGGGGGTCGACCATGGTGACCGCGCACCCGTGTTGCAGCGCGGTGGAGGCCACCTCGGAGCCGATGAAGCCACCTCCCACGACGACCACAGGGCCCCCACGCCGAAGATCGGCGCGTAGGGCACGGCTGTCGGCGAGGGTACGTACGACATGCACTCCGGAGGCTGCCCGCCAAGGTGAGGGCCGGGCGGAGGCACCGGTGGCGATGAGGCACGTGTGGTAACTGACATCGCTGCCGTCTGCGAGCAGGACACGGCGTTCAGCCAGGTCGAGGTGCTGGGCGGCCACCCCCAGTCGTAGCTCTATGTCCAGTGTGAGGGCCTCGGCCTCGGTGAGCAGGGCGAGCTTCTGGGTGGTCCAGGTCCCGGAGAGTAGCTGTTTGGTCAGTGGGGGTTTGTCATAGGGCAGTTCCGGCTCGGCGCCGACGAGGATGATGCGCCCGCCGTGGCCCTCGTTGCGCAACGCCTGGGCGGCGCGCACCCCGGCGACTGAGGAGCCCACAATGACTACGGTGCCGCGCATGGGACGATCCCTTCTCTAGCCCTGGTGTGGGGAGCGTGGCTCAAGGCACTCATGCGTCCTCGATCGTCAGCGCGGAGACCGGGCAGCTGTGTACCGCCTCCCGGATTCTGGGGAGGTCCGCTTCGTCGATGCTCTCCCTGAGCAGTACGACCAGGCCGTCGTCGTCGATGTCGTAGGTGTCGGGTGCCGCGACCACGCAGTTCGCGTATCCCTGGCACGCGTCGAGATCCGCCTTGAGTACTGGCACGATCTGGCTCCTTTCGGTGATGGGTGGTTCACGCCTTGACGCCGATGCCGCCGTCGGGGTGAACGGCTGCGCCGGTGATCCCCCGGGCTCGGTCGGAGGCGAGGAACACATAGCTCCAGGCGTGGTCGGTGGCGGAGAGGGCGACTTTGAGGGGGACTCGATCGGCCAGTTCATCGGCCCGACCCGGCGCGTCGCCGAGGCTGCGGGTTTCCAGGCCAAGGCTGTTGAGGCCGCGCAGGTCGGTGCCCAGGGTGCCGCCCGGCGCTACTCCGTTGACCCTGATGTCGGGCGCGAGTTCATGGGCGAGCGCGGTGACCAGTCCGCGTACCGCGAACTTCGACGACACGTACAGCACCCCTCCGCGTCCGGGGTAGTACCCGGAGGTCGACTCGGTGAGGATCACCGATCCCCGGGAGGCGCGCAGGGCTGGCAGGGCGGCCTTGACGGAGTGGAGGTGGCTCTTGACGTTGATGGCGAACATCTCGTCGAACGCCGTGTCGATGACGCCCGCGTCCAGTTCCGTCAGGCCCTTGTAGTAGTCGAAGACTCCGACACAGTTGACGAGGAGGTCCAAGCCTCCGAATGCGGTGACCGCGCTGGCGACCGCTTGCTCATTGGCGCTCTGGGTGGTGGCGTCGCCCGTGGTGACCGGCACATCGGGTGAGCTCTCGCGGATGGCCTGGCATTTGGCGGCGTCGAGTTCGAGTACCGCCACCCGGGCGCCTTCGGCACGGAACGCGTCCACCACCGCGCGGCCGATCCCCGAACCGGCCCCGACCACGAGTGCCCGCTTGCCCTCCAGCCAGCCGCTCACTGGTCGTCCTCCTCTAGCAGCGGCCCGAAGGGACGGCCGATCATCGCCGAGAAGGTGGTGGTGTTCTGCCAAGTGATCGCCTCCAGTTCCAGCGGGCACAGGGCGACCCACTGCCCGGACTTGGGGGACTCGATCAGCAACCGCGATCCGTTGCGTGTCTCCACCCGACTGACCCGGATCTCGGAGAACTCGTTTCCGATGGTGAGGGGCTCTCCGCTGGTGTGCGTCGCCAGCTCGGCCCGTTCGGCCGCCGCCCGGCGCGCGGCCTGCGCGTCTTCTTCTTCACCGCTCCAGTGCAGCTTCATAGGAAGATCGCCAGATTCTGCATGCGGATCACGGAGTCGTCGACGAGGATGGTCCGGCGCGCCAGCTGCCAGCCGTCCTTCGTTCGCCGTAGAAGGTCCTCACGGCCGGCGGATACCTGGGCGGCTTCCTGGACATCGCCCCGGCTGCGGTAGAGCAGCACCCCGGAGTCCACGACGAGATGGTCCTCGTCGTCCGTGGCGAAGGTGCGCACATTGGTCAGGTGGTGGCGCAGCCGTGACGGGGGGTCCTCGGTCCAGGCGTGTTCCGTCATGAACCGTGCGACCCGTCGCGACAGGGAGTACTTGTCCTCGTCGAAGTGGGCCATGCCGGGTGCCGTGTCGAACCCCGTGCCCCGAGCGGTGGTCACTCGGACCGGCATCACGTAGTGGATGTCTTCGGTGAGCAGTTCGAGCCACTGCTCGTAGCGTTGTGCGTCGAGGGTGTAGGTCTCGTCGACCAGCCATTGGTGTGCCTGCTGGTGGCGCACGTCGCCGAAGGGGAGCGTTCGGCCGGTGCGCTGGATACGGGAGGCGTTGCCCCCCAGTACGGCCTGGGAGGAATGTGTTCCCGTGCGACCGGCCGAGTAGGCGCCGGCGCGGTAGTTTCCTGACTGGGACGTCATGACTTCTTCACCGCCGAGTGGCTCTTGCGCTCCGTCGAGTGCGGGGTGGGGGCGCCGACCTCGGCGGAGACCGGGGCCTTGACCGGCTCGGCCAGATAGTCGGCCCACCGGTTGAGGAGTTCACGCTGGTTGTATTCGCCGTATCCGGTGTGCGCGATCCCAGGGCCGGAGAACTGGGCGGGTGTCAGTGCCGGAACGACTTCGGTGCCGTCCTGGAGGATGCCCATACGGCTGTTGAGCAGGAGCCTGCGTGCCATCGAGCCGGCCGCGGTGTTGGTCAGCGAGACCCAGTTCTCCACGTCGTCCTGCTCGAACATGCCGGTCGAGCCGAAACACATCAGATACGCCTTGTAGGACAGTTCCTTGAACTCTTCCGGGGCTTCGGCGTCGACCGCGAACCAGGACAGAACCTCGGTTTCGTCCTTGCTGATCGGCTGCCACTGGCGAAGGGAGATGAACGGCAGTACGTCCTCGCCGTCCGCCACGCGGGGCCAGTTGTGCACGAGACTGAGGTTGGGGAACGCGGAGGCGGCTGAGATCATGAATCCGTCGTCACCGATCACCGCCAGCTGATCGGCCGACCAGGACTCCTTCATCCGTTCGATCATGTCGTCGGGGTAGCCCACGTAACGCAGTCGCTCCTCCAGTGTTCCCGGGGGCAACTTGTAGGTGGTTCCGCCGCCGTTGCCCGCCCAGTAGGTGCAACCGTCCTTGCGCTTCTCGGCTTTCGGCTCGCGAAACAGCCCGATCTCCACGACCGAAGTGTGGGTCTGGGGGGTGTGGTACATGTCGCCGGCGAAGTTCTCGGCACCGATCTTCCAGTTCGCCTTCATCCGCCACCGCTGGGGTCCGCGCAGTTCGATCCCGCTGGGGCTCTGGCTGGTGTAGTAGTCCAGGTAGAAGGCGAAGTCGCCCAGGTACTCACGCAGCGGCGGGGCTGCGGCGTCCATACTGATGAAGATCAGGCCGTTGTAGGTGTCAAAGCTGGGCGCCGGAAGAAGCCGCTGCCCTTTGCGTTGGAAACCCGCCTCGCCGCCGTACGCCTCCTGGTGGAAGGGCAGACCGACGATCCGGCCGTCGTTGCGGTAGGACCAGCCGTGGTAGGGGCACCGGAAGTGTGACGCATTGCCCATCTCTGCTCTGCACACCTGCATACCGCGGTGCAGACACATATTGAAGTGGGCGTGGACCTCCCCCTTCTCGTCCCGCGTCAGGATGAACGAGTCCTCCAGCACCCGCCGCACCACGTAGTCGCCTGGCTGTGGAATCTCTGACTCGTGGCCCACGAAAATCCAGGAGCGGCTGAACAACCGCTCCTTCTCCAGCTTGAAGATCGCTTCGTCATTGTAGATATGCGCCGGAACCATCCCCCGGCGCACGTCATCGAGCGTCTCGGCATGCTCAGTCATCGCGACCCTTCCTGCTCAGGGCCTGGGCAGTGTTACCAGCACCCATCCCTAGTTCTTCTGCTCAGAAGATGTTAACTCTGCACAGTAGAACAATTCCTTGCTGTGGCGTCAATGGCTGGCTGATCACGACGTAGCTGTCCCCGGCCAGCCACACTGGGTCGGCCGCTCCCGGACGGATTACGCGCCCCGATGCGCGAAAGAAGGGGTGAGCAAGGCCGTTCGAGAGCGGGAAGGGAGCGGCCCTCGGCAGGGGCGCCGCGAGGGCGCACGGCACAGCCATGACATGCCGGGCGCTGACGAGCGGGGCACATCTGGTGAACTGCCCGCAAGACGGTCAGCCTCGGGGCCGAGGAATGAGACCTGACCCCACCGAGTGCCCCGATCCACCCCAACGCGAGGATCCGGAACTTCAGCGCATCAACCGGCCCGGCGGCAGCGGCCTCCCGTACGGGCTCTGCGCCAACGGCCCCGTCGACGTACCGCATCAGCGAGGCCAGGACGAGGTGACCGAACCGGTCACCACTCCCAACGGTTCCCGACCTTCTCGCCCGGTGGTGGATGCCGCCCCCAGTGGGGGCGAGGTCGCGCCAACCGGCCGGTCACAGAGTTGCAAGACGGGAACGACAAGGGCGAGGCGACAGCGCCTCAGGCACACATGCCCGTGGAGCGACCGAACAGAGTGACATACTCTTCTGCTATGAAGAAAACGGAGACCGAGACGGTATCCATCGGAGGTCCGGAACCCCAGTACCCGATCGAGTCGGTGGACAACGCCCTCAAGATCCTTCTGCTCCTGGGGGAACAGAGCGAGCTGCGTCTGACCGATGTCGCCAACTATCTGGGGGTTGCCACCTCCACCGCGCACCGGCTTCTGGCGATGCTGCACTACCGAGGCTTCATCGGACAGGCCGAACGCGGCAAGACCTATGTGCCGGGCACCGCACTGACCGGCGTGGCCTACTCCATCCTCCAGCGCTTCAACGTACGCGATGCCCTGCACCCGTTCCTGGAGCAGCTCAACGACGAACTGTCGGAGACCGTCCATCTCGGGGTCCTCGATGGCACCACCGTGCGCTTCATCGACGCGATCGAGAGCCCTCGCGCGGTACGCGTCGCAGCCCGCCTGGGTCAGTCGATGCTCGCCCACTGCACATCCACCGGCAAGTCGATGCTCTCCCAACTCTCTGTCGAGGATCTGCACCGCCTCTACCCCGAAGAGGAACTGGACGGACTCACCGCGAACTCCATCCGCCGCCGCTCCGAGTTGGAGAGCGAGGTGGAGATGGTGCGCCGTCGCGGGTATGCCACCAGCACCGAAGAGAGCGAAGAGGGCGTCACATCGGTCGCCGTCGCTTTTCCGGCACGCCGCACACCCATGCAGATGGCCTTCAATGTCTCCGTGCCGATCAGCCGGATGAACCGGACCGATCTCCGCCGGATCAGTGAGGCGCTCTGCAAGACGGTGGAGGAAGCCGCCGCGGTGCTTCACTGACACCGCTCGGCCGTGTGCCGGGCCTCACTGACACCGCTCGGCCGTGTACCGGTAGGGGAGGGGCGCCCCTCTCCAGGACCTGGAACGGTGGCGCGTCGCTCGGCTGATGGGCAACGTCGCTGTCACCGGTCACGACTGCTGCCGGCCGTGACCCGCCGCCGCGACGGAGTTGCCGGGTCCTTCACACGGCCGTGCTCGCTGCGAGGCCGGACGATCCACTGCGGAACCGCTCACCGGAGTATCGCTCCGCCAGCCCGGTCAAGCCGCTGCTGATCAGCGGGTTCAATCCGCCTCCACCTGGGACGTTCCGGACCTGTGGGCGCACCGCCAGATCCACGACCGCGTCCCTCACGCCCCGAGGGGGTCGCTGCGGAAGTGGGAGTGTCCGCGAAGCAGCTGGGACCACAGGGTGGCGCTAGGGGGGCGACGTGACACCAGTGATGACGAGCGGGGGAGCATGCCCCCGCCGAGATGGATGATCAGCTCCCACCGGCCAGGAACAGAGAAAGCGGCCGGTGGGACAGCGCTGTCGGCTTGGCGCGCAGTCCCACCGGCTCCGGGGCGTGATCGGTTACGCGGGGCTCTCCCGCAGGGGTTCACTCGGGGTGGCGGCTGTCTCGTTGCCGTCCTGGTCCTTGTCCTGGTTCTGGTGCAGGTCGCGTCGGGTGCCCTCGCGTGCGAACGGAATGACCAGGAGGCCGAGGAGGAAGCTGCCGGCCGTCATCAGCGCGATGGGTGGGTAGCCGTGCCCAACGGCGAGGGTGACAGCGATGAGCGGGATGACGCCCCCGCCCAGCGTCCCTCCGATCTGGTAGGCGAGGGACGACCCGGTGTAACGGTGCTCGGTATCGAACATCTCCGAGATGAACGCCGCCACCGGCCCGTAGACCGCAGCCTGCACGATCGCGAGGCCCAGGACAAAGCCTGTGAACAGCAGAACCGGCGGGCCGGCTGCGATCATCCAGAAGACTGGGAAGGCCGCCACCGCCCCCAGTGCCGAGCCGGCCATCAGGACCTTGCGCCGACCGATGCGGTCGGAGAGATGGGCACAACCAGGGATGAGAGCGACCTGAAGGATCGCCCCCAGCGACAGGGCGGCGAGCGCCGTCGATCGAGTGTGGCCACCGGTGGTGGTGGCCAATGTGAGGCCGTAGGAGGTCAGTAGACCGGTGTTGGCCGAGGCGCTCAGGGTGCCGGCGATGCAGATCAACACGGTGCGCCAGTGCCTGGTCAGCACGCTTCTGAGCGGGGCAGCACCCTTCTGCTTGGCCTCGCCCTTGGCCTGTAGTTCGGCGAACAGCGGCGACTCGATCATCCGCATCCGGATGCCCAGGCCGATCACGGTCAGTACCGTGCCGATGAGGAAGGGGATTCGCCAGCCCCAGGCCAGAAAGTCGTCTTCCGGCATCAGGCCGAACAGCGCGAGCATCGCCGAGGCGAGGACCGAGCCGCTCGGTGCTCCCATGTTGACGAACGAGGCCACAAAGCCGCGCCGTGCGGTGGGTGCTGTCTCAACGCTGATCGAGACCGATCCGCCCCAGTCACCACCGACCGCCAGGCCCTGGATGATGCGGATCGTGACGAGCAGGATCGGTGCCCACAGCCCGATGGTCGAGTAGGCCGGGAGTACGCCGATCAGGCCGGTGGCCGCGCCGGTGATGCCGAGAGTGACGAGCAGAATCCGGCGGCGGCCGTACTTGTCCCCCAGCAGACCGAAGATCACGCCACCGAGCGGACGGGCCAGGTATCCGGCGAGCATGGTGGCGAAGGCCAGAATGGTACCGACGCCGGGGTCGACGTCGCCGAAGAAGATCTTTCCGAAGACGAGGGCGGCTGCCGCCGTGTAGATCAGGAAGTCGTAGTACTCGATCGTCGTGCCGAAGTAGCTGGACAGCATCACAGTGCGCAGTTCGGACTTGCGAGGGGCCGCGCGGGAGCTCTGCTCGATCATTGGGGTCTCCACAGGGAATGCGCGATGAGCGCGCCGAGGGCCTACAGGCCATGGATGAGGTGCAGCACCGTTGCCGTTCCGTCGTTGGCGGATCGCGGCGACGCGCAGGTTCCCTCCGCAGGCGACCTCGGAGAGGGGCCCTCTCTCGATGCCTACCGATCGAGGTATCTGAGAGTTTCTGTTCTGCGGAGTTTTGTTGCGGAGTTTTCTACTCTTCGGCCAGCAGTCCGTCAACAGCTCGCGCAACTCTTGACGAAAGCGACGAAGTGGAGGCAAGGTTATCGACTAGGCAGAGAGTGCTTCTTGTGGGCAGAAGTTGCTGTGTGGGTTCGGGAAGCCGCCTCTGTGTTCGCCCGAGAGCACCTGCTCGTCACCCGTCCCGCAACGGGGGCGGGCCAGCGCCACGGGGCCGGATCGACGGCCCGACCGTCCGGAGAGTCATCTGCCGGCATCGGCACGACCGGCACTGATATCGAGTTCGACGTTGAAGGGAATCGGTTGATGGAAGACCTTACAGAAGCCGTTGACATCCGAATTCTTGGCGCGGGCCAGAATTGGATTGATGTCTCAAGCCTCGCCGCGGTCGGGCTGGCCGGCTACTACAGCCAGCTCCCGCCGGGTTCGACGGCGGCGGCCATCACCGGGAACCCCGGCGAGATGTGTATGAAGGCCCCGCGACTTGTGGCAGACGGGCAGTACCACATGGCTGTGACGACACCGCTGTGGTACCTGAAGATGGCGATCGAAGGACGCGGGCCCTTCACTGAGCCGCTCCCGCTCAGTGTGATCGCCGTGTTCCCCCACGATGATCGGCTGGCGTTCGCCGTGCGCCGCGGGACTGGCCTCACGAGCCTCCACGATGTTCGCGCACAGAAGTACCCGCTGAGACTGTCCATGCCGACTCCGGAGATGCACCATCCGGCGGGGTGGGTGATCGACGAAATCCTTGCCCAGTACGGACTGTCACGCGAGGACATCGAAAGCTGGGGCGGTGAGATCCTCCGCGACCGTCCTCAGGCGCAGAACTCCACCACTGAACCGCCCGCTGATCCGTCATTCGACGCCGTATTCGACGAAGCGTTCATGACGAGGCGCTGGCGGCGCCTGGCGGAAGGCTACGACTTGCGCTTCCTCCCGGTCGACGATGATGTTCTCAGCCATTGCGAGGCGCTCGGCATGGAGCGGGGCGTGATCGAGAAGGGGCGCCAGCGCGGTGTGGACGACGATGTGCCCACGGTCGACTTCAGTGGTTGGGCGCTTTTCTGCCGGTCCGACATGAACGAACGCATCGCCTACCTCACCGCAGCAGCGCTGGACGCGAAGTCCGCGGAGATCTCCGCTCGATTCACCGGCGAGTTCGCTGCCATGACAGAGCCGATCAATCTCGCCCGGCTGACCGACACCTCCATGCCGATTCACCCCGGTGCTGCCGCCTACTACCGTGAGCAAACGGCGGCACAAGCACCACAGAGCTCGCCGTCACCCTGACACCGACTCGGGTGAGCCCTGACGGGCGGAGCTGAGAGCCAACACACGCTTCTCCGCGACCGGCACGGACCGAGCACGCAGGTTCACGCGAGCGTTCCCGACGCGCACAGTCCGTGCCGGCACCAAAGGACCGAGTTTCCCGGCACGCACGCCGCCGGCTCGGTGCAACAGGGGTCAGGCGGGAGCCCCAGGCCCGAAAGGGAACGCCACCGGAGCGTTGCCATCCCGCATCGAGATCTGGGGACCTGCCAAGTGCCATTCGGCCCAGGAGAAGGCCCCCCTATCCTTACGGCAACGCCTCCAGATCCACGAGGTGCAGGAGCCGGTGAACGTGCGAGGGCGATGGACGATGCTGGGTACGGCCACTCGGATGCATCCACTGCATCCACTGCATCCACGGCCCGCCCTTCTGATCCAAGCCCCAGCACACCGGCAAGACGTTTGAGGACAAGCCATGCCCAGTGAAACGAGTCCTGGAAACACCCTCGTACTGAGCCGTGCAGACGTTGAGGATCTCCTCGACCTGCGGCAGGCGATGAGCGTGACCCGGGAAGTACTGAAAGAGCAAGCCGAAGGGAAAGTGGCGGCGCGCGCACCGATGCACCTCGACATCGGCGCTGGGGCGTTGCGCATCGTCAGCGGTGCGCTGACCGGGTCCGGACGCATGGGTCTGCGCGCGTCCGGGGCGCAGTCCCTCGCATCGGACGCCGGAGCAGCCATGCTCTTCGACTCACAGACGGGCGGATTGCTCAGTGTGCTCGCCTACCCGTTCGCAACGCTGCGGACCGGGGCGATGTTCGGACTGGCGACCGACGTCCTCTCCTCACCCCACGCCCGGCAACTGGCCATGGTGGGAACCGGACGGAACGCCCTAGGACTCATCCGGGCGGCGTCACTGGTCCGCGAGATCGAGCACATCCGCGTCTACGGCCGCAACGAGGAGAACCGCGCAGGGTTCGCCGCACGGATCAGCGCGGAACTGGGCATCCCCGCGGAGGCATCCACAACCGTACAGGGCGCGACCAAGGACGCCGAGATCGTCTTCGTCTCGACGAACAGCACGCAACCCGTCCTGCATCACACTGACATCACCCGCGGTGCGTTCGTGGCCGGCATGGGGACTCCCTGCGAGTTCGGGGAGGACCTCTATCTCACGGCGGACCAGGTCGTAGTGACCTCGGTGGAACACGAGCGGAACTTCACCGACGTATGGCGGGACGGCTCGATGCACAGCACCATGGTCGACCTGGATCGGACCGGAAAGCTCCCCTGGACCTCGATGTCCGAATTCGCAACGATCATCGCCGACGAGCGACCCCGCGCAGGTACGACCGTGTTCCGTGAGTCCTCGGGTGGATACGGAGACGTCGCCTTCGCTGCCTGGGTGTACGCCCGTGCGCGCGAGTTGGGGCGAGGAACGGAAGTTGCGTTCGGCTAGAGCCCCAGAGCCATCATCAGTTCGGACGCCGGTTCTCTCGTCCACCTCGTACCGGGCAGCTCCGAGACCGCCGCCCACGCGCCGGCGTCGATGTTTCAAGCGTCGCGGAGGTGACCGCCGTACATGGCATCGGTGCCCTCACTCTGCTTCCCCGTCGTGCGCGATCTCCATGTCCTGGCCAGGGAGTCGACGATGGCGATGCCTCGGCCGTGCTCGGCCCTGCTCGTCCGGGCCGAAGTCCGGTTTTGCGGACGTCGGTGTGGAATGCGGGCCCGGAGTCGACGACCGTGATGAGGAGAACCGCGTACCCTGCAGCCCCACCGCCCAGCTGCCCGGTCGGGGACGAGGGTCGGCCCCCGAGGCAGGGGTGGGCCGGCCTCCAGCTCGGGCCGTGAAACGGCCCGAGCTGGAGGCCCGCCGCGAAGCTCGCCGGGGAGATCCGTTCCTCCGGAGTGCGCATCACGCTCGTCGTCCACGAACACAAGTGCCCCGGCCGTGGCATCGAACTCGCCGTGCTTGCGCAGGAACTGAAGGCGAGCGATGTCGGCCTGGAGTTTCCTGGCGGGGAGTTGAAGGGCTCGGACGATCCCCTCCGCCATCGTGTTCATCGCGCTGGCGGCGATGTCGTGCATAGAGTGCGATGACGTCCGCGAACGAGCCCTCGAAGGCCATGACAACCCGCGATTGTGCTGCGTGAGCACCATGACCAGGGAACGAGTGTCTGATGTCCAGCCAAGGGACGGCTGTCCAGTACCTCGCACCGTACGAGGGCTGGGCCACGTTGTGAGCGGGCTTCGAGGATTTCAGCAGTACCAATGACCTCAGTGTGACCACCATGTGTAGCTGGAGCTTCCGGGTGTCCGTTCACACGCCAACGGGTGCACCTTCGCTGAAGGTTCCGGTGCCCTCAGCCCTGTTCTGTGGGTTCCCTTCGGTTGGGGGTGGTCGGGTAGAACTGCTGGGCCCATTTGCGGTAGGGGCCGATGGGGCCGTCACTGTGGCCGAGCCGGGGCGGGCTGGTGTAGCGCTTGGTCTCCCAGACCGGGATGTCCTGGTCCATGATTTTCAGTACGGCGACCAGATTCAACCGGGTCAGGGCGGCCGCCAGGACGGTCATGGCCTGTCGCGGGACCCACGACAGTGGCCCCTTGGTGGCGTCGATGTTCATGGCCACACCGAGTAGAAGCTCGGTTCGCCAAGGGGCCACGGGGCGTGTGCTGGCTACAACGTCGATTTGCCACTGCTGGCCAGGGGCCGTGACCACGAGGTGCATCAGCCCCAGACCATAGAGGGAGATTGTGGTGTCGCCGCTGACCGCTCCGAACGGGGGGACAGTCCGCGTGACGCGGAGCGAGACGGTGAACACGTGCCCGTCCGAGGCGGGCCCTTCGGGCACGGCGCACTCGGGGAATCCGTGAAGTGGGTACAGATGCGCGGTGTCGACGTTGTTTTCCAGGATTTCTTGCGGGTGGGTGCCGATCTCGATGCGGTTGAACCGGAGCGCCGGCGTGGCGGTGGGAAACAGGTTCGGGAGTGCCCAGCTGGGTGGCTGGTCAGGGTCGGTGCCGGCCCAGGTGAAGATCCCACCGTTGGATTCCTCGCAGGGCAGCACGGTGAGTTTGTCCCGTACGTGCCGCGCAGTGTGGCCGGCCGACGCGGGCCAGGGATCCGTCGCCGCTGAAGGCGAAGCTGTGGAACGGGCACACGATGAGATCGTCCTCGACCCGTCCCCCGCAGCCCAGGTGCGCGCCCAGGTGGGGGCAGTAGGGCCGTATGACGCGGGCCCGTCCGCTGCGGGTGCGGTAGACGACGACGTCCTCGCCCATCAACCGGCGGGTCAGGACAGCACCCGGGGGAAGGTCGCTGGACGGGACCAACATGAACCAACCGTTCGGCTACGGCAGGGGTGCGGCCTGGTCCGAGTAGGGTTCACGCGGGGCCTGTGAGATGGGACGGACGTGCGATCGGGTCATGGGGGGTCCTCCTTCGGGCATCCGCCCGTCTCAGCCGGCCACCACCGTCGGCCCGTGGTAGGCGGCGGGTGAATCCTGCCGCGACGGCAGTACCCGGCCCGGGCCGCCGCGGTGCCTTCAAGCCCGCACCGTGCGTCGGTGCTGATCCGGGAATCCCTATTCCACGCCCCAAATGGTGAGGATGGGTACCCCCTTTCAGCACGCAAAGGGCGTGCACGCGTTGCACTCTTGCGCGCTTGTGAAACGGGTAGTGCCGCGGATGATGGCCAAGGTGCCACAGCGACTGCCATGTTCAGGACGGTGCGTGGTGGCCTCCCAGGGGACTGCCCAATCCCATGTTGTCGGAGTGCCGCTTCGCCCCGAAGGCAAGTCGGGGCGCAGGCTGGCCGAACCCGGCGCGAGGACCGCACTTTCCGCGGGCTGCGAGCCCTAGGAGCTGTTCGAGGTTCGGATCTTCGTGACGCTCGCTGATGGGTTCGGTGGGGCTGGTAGAACTCGGGTGTGGCGCGTTTCGATGTGACGGAT
>NZ_JBHYZO010000025.1:0-91065 GCF_042753785.1 Streptomyces sp. NPDC059256
TGGTCTCGGTAGAGGTGGGTGAGTCCGTGGTGGTGGAGGACGACTCCCTTGGGGCGCCCGGTGGATCCTGATGTGTAGATCACATACGCGGCCTGGTCGGGGTGGATGTTCCCGAGCGGTCCTTCGTTGAGGTGCGACAGCGTGGCCACGGTGTCGGGGTCGTCGAGGATCAGTTGTGGAATCGATCCTGGTACTTGGTGGGTGGTGGCGGTGGTGGTGAGGATGTGGGTGGGGTTGGCGTCGGTGAGGAGGTACTGGAGTCGTTCGGTGGGGTAGTCGAGGTCGAGTGGCAGGTATGCGGCGCCGGCTTTGAGTACGGCGAAGGTGGCGATGATGGTGTCGGCGTTGCGGGGGAGTGCGAGGGCGACGATGGTTTCGCGGCCGATGCCTTGGTTGATGAGGTGTCGGGCGAGTTGGTCGGATGCGGTGCCGAGTTCGGCGAAGGTCATGCGGGTGGTGCCGGCGACGATGGCGGTTTCGTTGGGGGTGGCGGTGATCTGGTCGGCGAGGACGTCCAGCACGGTTCCGGGTGGGATGGGGTGTTCGGTGGTGTTCCACTCGGCCAGGAGTGCCCGTTCGGCTGTGCTGATCAGTTCGAAGTCGGCGATCTTCTGGCCGGGGTCGGCGACCGCTTGGCCCAGCAGCCGCAGCAGCCGGTCCGCCAACCCCTCCACCGTCGACCGATCGAACAGATCCGAGGCGTAGAACACCTCAAGGTCGAGCTCATCGCCATGGGCGGAGTCGGAGAACGTGATGTCCAGATCGAACTTCGTGACACCCGGGTCCACCCGATCCACCCGGGCATCGAGGCCGAACAGTCGTTGGACGTCCTGGGTGACGGTGCTGTGCGACACCATGGTCTGGAAAAGGGGGTGCCGGGTGAGTGAACGCTCCGGGTTCAGCGCCTCCACCACACTGTCGAACGGCAGATCCGTGTGATCGAGCGCGGCGAGATCCGTGGTGCGGACCCGGTCGAGGAGTTCGGTGAAGGTCGGGGTGCCGGCGAGGTCGGTGCGCAGGACCACCGTATTGACGAAGAAGCCGATGAGTCCGTCGAGTGCTTCGTCGCCGCGGCCGGCTACCGGGCTGCCGAGGGGGATGTCATCGCCCGCACCGAGTCGGTGCAGCAGGGCCGCCACCGCCGCGTGCACCACCATGAAGACGCTGCTGCCGCTCTCCCGAGCCAGTTTCCGCACCCCGGCCGCCAGCTCCGTGGGAACCGTCCGGTGCACCATGCCGCCGGCGTTCGTCGCCACGGCCGGCCGGGGACGGTCGGTGGGCAGCGTCAACTCCGCTGGTATTCCATCGAGTTCGTCGCGCCAGAAGGCTATCTGTCGGGCTGCGAGCGACAGGGTGTCCGTGGGGTCGCCGAGTAGCTCCCGCTGCCACACCGCATAGTCGGCGTACTGGACCGGCAAGGCGGTGGTGTTGGACGACGTGCCGGCGATCCCGGCCGCATAGGCCCGCTCCAGACCGCCGAGGAACGGCCCCATCGACCATTCGTCGCTCGCGATGTGGTGCATCAGCACCACCAGGGCGTAGGCCCCGGCGTCGGTGTCCCGCAGCAAGGTGACCCGTAGCGGTGGCTCCGCCGACAGATCGAAGAGATGGCCCAGCGCGATGCGGGACTCCTCGTCGAACCGTGCGGCCGGCGTCTCCACGACCCGCAGTTCCACCGCGGCCTCCGCCATGGTCAGGACACGCTGTCGCGGTTCGCCGTCCACATCGACGAAGACCGTGCGCAGCGATTCATGGCGGGACACCACGTCCCAGAGGGCCGCGTTGAGGGCGACGGCGTTCACCGGTTGGTCGAACCGGGCGACGAAGGGGATGTTGTAGGTGGCGCTGGGGCCCTCCATCTGGTTCAGGAACCACAGCCGCTGCTGTGCGTAGGACAGGGGCGACAGTTCCGGCCGGTCGGTGGCGGGCGTCAGGGCGGGGCGGCCGGCGGCGGAGCGCTCACCCAGTCGCAGTGCCAGTGCGGCGACCGTCCGTGCCTCGAACACATCGCGGATGGTGCAGTCGGTGCCCAGCGCGGTACGCGTCCGCGCGATCACCCGGGCGGCGAGGAGCGAATGCCCGCCGAGGGAGAAGAAGTCGTCCTCGGGCCCGACTCCCTCCACCCCGAGCACGTCCGCGAAGATCCCGGTCAGGATCTCCTCACGGGCGCCGCGCGGCCCGCGGCCCGTGGTGCTCGTCAACCCCTCCAGGTCCGGCGCAGGCAGCGCGCGACGGTTGATCTTGCCGTTGGCGGTGAGCGGGAAGGCGTCCAGGACGACCACCGCGGAGGGCACCATGTATTCGGGCAGGCGCTCGGCCACCACCTGGCGCAGTGCGGCGGGTTCCAGGGCCGCACCGTCGGCAGCGGTCACATAGCCGACGAGATGGTGTACTCCGGGCCGGTCCTCGCGCACCAGGACCACGGCGCGTCCCACCGAATCGGGAGAGCCGAGGGCGCTCTCGATCTCGCCCAGTTCGATCCGGAACCCCCGGACCTTCACCTGGTCGTCCGCGCGGCCGATGAAGTCGATGCGACCGTCGACGCGTCGCCGCACCAGGTCGCCGGTGCGGTACATCCGGCTGCCCGGCAGCCCGTACGGGTCGGCGACGAAGCGCTCGGACGTGAGTGAGTACCGTCCGAGGTATCCGCGTGCCAACTGGGCCCCGGCGAGGTAGAGCTCCCCGGGGCGGCCGTTCGGAGAGGGGCGCAGGGCGCCGTCGAGGACGTATGCGCGGGTGTTCCAGAACGGGCTGCCGATGTCGGGGACGCCCGTGTGCTCCGCTTCGAGGGTGCGGGATGTGGCCCAGATGGTGACCTCGGTGGGGCCGTAGACATTGGTGACCGAACGGGCGGATCCGGCCAGTCGTTCGGCGAGGTCGGCGGGTAGGGCCTCACCGCCGACGAGGACCGTGATCCGGTCCAGTGTGGCGGGGCCGCCGTCCTCCAACAGGGCGTGCCACAGCGAGGGGGTGGCCTGTACAACGCTGGGTCGGTGGGTGTCGATGAACGAGGACAGGGCCGCGGGGTCGCGAACGGTGTCCCGATCCGCGAGGACCACGGTCGCGCCGCTGATGAGAGGTGTGTAGATCTCCAGTGCGGCGATGTCGAAGGAGATGGTGGTGACGGCGACCAGCCGGTCGCCCGCCGCCATGGCCAGTTCCTCGGCCTGCATCTGGAGGAAGTTGGTCAGCGCCCCGTGCGGGACGACGACTCCCTTGGGGCGTCCGGTGGAGCCCGAGGTGTAGATGACGTAGGCGGGGTGGTCGCCGTGGACCGGTGCGCTGGGTGCCGGGCTTCGGTCGGCGAGCTCGGCCAGGGTGTCGGGTGCGTCCAGGACCACGGTGTCCACCCCCCGTACGTCGGGGGCGGCTGCGGCGGAGTCGAGGGTGGTCAGCACGCACACCGGACGGGAGTCCTCGACCATGAACTCCAGCCGGTCGGCGGGGTAGTCGAGATCCAGCGGAAGGTAGGCGCCCCGGGCCTTGAGGACGGCGAGTACGGCCACCAGCAGATCGGCGCTGCGGGGCAGGGCGAGCCCGACGATCGACTCGGGGCCAACCCCCCGGGCGGTGAGCAGTGCGGCGAGCCGGCCCGAGCGGTCGTCGAGTTCGGCATAGGTGAGGGTGGTGTCGCCCGCGATGACGGCGGGCAGTTCGCCCTGGGCGATGACCTGTTCGTCGAAGGCGTCGACGACCGTGCGCTCGGTCGTCGGGTGTGCGGTGGCGTTCCAGGCGTCGATCAGCTGGGCGCGGTCGGCGGCGGGTACCAGGTCGTGGCTGCCGACGGGCGCGTCCGCTGGTCCGGCTGCGATCTCGTCCAGGAAGTGTGCGAACTCGGCGCACCGTGCGGCCAGGGCCGGTGCGTCGTACGCCCGGGGGTTCCCGTCGAACTCGAAGCGCAGGCGCCGTTCGGCCGCGTCGTGGTAGAGGCCGAGGGTGAGGTCGTCCACGGGCCCGGCGGCCACGTTGTGGACCGTGCCGGGTGAGCCGGCGAAGTCGAGGGCGTTGTCGAACGCCTTCACATTGACCATGGGGCCGAGGAGGCCCCGCTCCCGGCCGACGAGCCCGAGGTCGCGGTGGATGTCCTCGGCGCGGTAGCGCTGGTGGCGGCGCAGGGCCCTGATGTCCGCGGCGACCTCGGAGACGAGTGCGGACAGGGGAGTGTCGGGACGGACGGCGATCCGCAGCGGCAGCACATTGACGACCATCGCGGGCACTTTGAGCGCGACGGAGCCGAGACGGGCCATGGCCGGCAGCGAGAGCAGGACGTCACGACTGCCGGTGGCGCGGTGCAGATAGGCGGCGAAGGCCGCGGTGACCACATCGGCCCAGCTGGACCGGGCAGCGCGGGCGATGGCGAAGAGTCCGGCGGTCGTTTCGGGGGAGAGGGTGGCGGTCTCCCGACGGAAGGCGTGGGAGGCGGCGAAGGTGGCTCCGCTGAGCGGCTCCGGCTCGGGACGGTCCGCGAGGCGGGTGCGCCAGTAGTCGCGGTCCTCGGCCCATTGGGGCGAGTTCCGGTAGGCGTGCTCCTCCTCGATGACGGAGCTGAGCGGGCCGAAGGGACTCGGTGCCGGTTCATCGCCGCAGACCAGGGCCGTGTAGATCTCGGCGGTGCGACGGCTGATCAGGGAGAAGCCGTAGGCGTCCAGGGCAATGTGGTGGACGCGCTGGTACCACCAGGTGCGGTCGGGGCCGACGCGGTGGAGCGCGAAGTGGAACAGGGGTTCTGTCGCCGGGTCCGCCGGAGTGTCCATGTCGGCGCGCATCGAGGCCAGCGCCGCGGCCACGGGGTCCGCGGCATCCGTGTGGTCGACGACGTCCAGTCCCCGCCAGTGGTGGGCGCTCTGCGGGAGTTGGTGCGGTTCGCCGTCCTCACCGTGGGACTCCGCGAAGCGTACGGTCAGCGCCGTGGTCTCGGCGATCGTTCGGCGCACGGCACGTTCGAAGAGCGTGCTGTCGACGGTGCCGTCGATCTCGATGTACTGACCGACGTTGTAGACGGGGGAGAGGGCGTCGAGCCGCTGGCCGTACCAGACGCCGGTCTGGGCCCCGGTGAGAGGAAGACGCTGGGAAGCACGCTCGGTCATGGGGATCTTGCTCCAGGGGTCGGACGCGGCGGGATCGGTGGGGAGCGGTCGGGGATGGCTGACGGGGGCGGGCACTGAGGCCCCGTGGGTGGGGGTGCGTCGACCGTCCGGAGCGACGCACCCCCACCCGGCCTAGGGACGGTGTTTCAGGGGCTGTTCGAACGCTTCGGGCGCGGGGTCGAGGCGTTCGGCGACCGTTGCGACCAGGGAGGCAGCTGCCCTGCGCAGTTGACGGAGCCGACTGCCCGGACGTCGTGTGTCGAATGTGCTGTGCGTACGGGTGCGGAGCACGTGCCCTGCCTTCCTCGGTCCACGCTTCCGGTCGCCCGGCGCGCTCCTGGTGAACTACTGGTGGGGTGGCGCACGATGGTGGCGCGCGGAGAGGTCCGATCAGCCGCCCATCGGCCGGGCCTTCTCGACGGTCGTCACCTCGGGGCTGACCGGGGCGGGCGCGGCGCTGCCCCCGTCGGACCCCTTGACTTCACCGGGTCCGTCGGCTGCATGAGGGTCGGCATCTGCATCGCGGTCGTCGGGGGCATCGGGGTTGTCGGGGGCGTCGGGGTCGTCGTTGTCGTCCTCCCACGCTTCCTTGGGGAGTGTCGCCTGGCGCAAGCCCGGTACGGTGACCGCGATGGCCACGGCGGTGATCGCGCAGATCACACCATTGACGACGGCCGCACCCGACGGGCTGAACCACTTGGCGATCAGGGCGACTTCCGCGTCGCCGACGATGTCTCCCGCGGTGTCCTGGGTCGTGATGACGCTGACGATGCGTCCACGCAGTTGATCCGGGGTGTTGTGTTGGACCAGGGCGTACTCCAGGATCTCGTAGACCGTGCCCGCGCCACCGCAGATGGCGAGCATCACCACGGCGACGACGATGTTCCCGCTGAGGCCGAAACCGATCATCGAGAGCCCGCCGACGAAGGCGGCGATCAGCAACAATCGGCCCGGGCGCGCGGCCCGGGTGAGCCAGCCACTGGTTGCGGAGACGATGACGGATCCGACCGCGGACGCGGTGTAGAGGACGCCGAGCATCACATCGCCGCCCCCGAACTCCTTGTCGACCATGGCGGGGAACACCACGACCGGCATGGTGAACAGGGCCGTCACTCCTCCGAGGGTGAGGAGTCCTCCCACGACCTTGTTGCGCCAGGCGTACTTGAACGCCACGAGGAGCGATCCGGAGTCCTCCGCGCCGACTGTGTTGCGATCGTTGTGATCGTCGGGATCGTTGAGGTAGTCGGGGTCGTCGTCCCGAACGGGTGGCAGCGGACGGATGCGGGAGATGAGGAAGGTCGTGATGGCCGTGGTGACGGCCGCGAACGCGAACACCGGTCCCGGCCCCCACAGCGCCAGCAGCACTCCGCCCAGCAGCGGGGCGGCGATGGAGCCGATCTCGCCGGTGAGCGAGATCAGGGCACCGGCGGCCGGCAGTTGGTCGGGCCGTACGAGCGTGGGTGCGACGGCCATCAGGGCCGTCACGCTGACACCGGTGGCGAGGCCGTCCCAGGCCACACAGAGGAAGATCACCCACACCTTGGGGTCCGGCGCCAGGGCGTTCCAGGCCAGTCCGGCGAACGCGAACGCGGCGGCGCCCCGGGCGTAGACGATGAGCCGCTTGCGATCCATCCGGTCGGCCATCACCCCGCCCCACAGGGATCCGATCAACACCGTGACGCTCATGATCATGCTGGTCACGGCGATCTGGAAGATGGACTCGGTCAGATCGTAGACCTGGGCCGCGAGCGCCACGCTGGCCATGCCGAGGCCGAAGAGCGAGACGACACGGGCGACGAAGATGGAGCGGAAATCGGGGCTGGTGCGCAGGGGTTCGATGTCGATGAGGTAGTCACGCACGGACACGGGGGGCTCCCGTCGTGGCGTTCTCTCTCGTCGACCCGGCAGCAGCGCGGTGGTCCTGGGCGTGATCCATTGGCTTGTCCGTGATCTTGGTGGAAGCGGTGGTCCGGGTGCGCGCGGCGGGCGGTTGCATCGGTTCCCGCCGGAACGCCCGGCCCAGGGGCAGCACCAGTGGGGTGTCGGTCTCGGGGTCGTTGATGATCCGGCAGCGCAGACCGAAGACGTCCTCGACGAGATCGGTGGTGACGATCCTCGCCGGGGGGCCTTGGTCGATGACCCTGCCGTCCCGCATGGCGATCACATGGGTGGCGTAGCGGCAGGCTTGGTTGAGGTCGGGCAGTACCGCGACCACCGTGCGTCCGTGCGCCTCGCGGAGTTCGGCGCACAGGTCGAGTACGTCCACCTGGTGGGCGAGGTCCAGCAGGGTGGTGGGTTCGTCGAGCAGCAGCATCGGAGTCCTTCGGGCGAGCGCCACGGCGACCCAGACGCGTTGACGCAGCCCACCGGAGAGGTCGTCGACGTGGCGGTGGGCCAGTTCGGCGACGTCGGCGGTGTGCAGGGCCGTTCGCACGGCCTCGTCGTCCTCGGCCGACCACGGCCGCAGGAGCCGTCCGTCGGGGAAGCGTGCCCGGGCCACGAGGTCGACGACGGTGATGTCCTTCGATGTGGCCGTCGACGCGGGGAGCAGCCCGAGTCGGCGGGCGAGCACCGTGGCGGGAAGAGTGGCGATGGGTCGACCGCCGATGACTACTGCGCGTTGGGGCGGGTCGACGAGCCGGGCCAGCGCGTGCAACAGGGCCGATTTGCCGCTGGTGTGCGGGCCGACGATCGCCGTCAGCGATGCTTCGGGGACGTTGACGCCGAGCCGTTCGGCCGCGGCACTCGGGTCGTACGTCCGCAGCAGGTCGTCGGCCCGCAGCCTCTCACCCATGATCTGTCTTTCCTCCGTCGATTCCCTGCGGCGTACCCGGCCGCGTGGGCGCGGGCCCGAACGCTTCCGTGCGAGGGAGCGGCCGTGCCGCTGGGGGTACTCGAAAACGCCTGTCGCAGCCGGCTCGTCGTCCACCACGGGCGGTGGGACAACGGGTGGGCCGGCCGGTGCTGTCAGGTTCGGCACTGAATCTGACGGTCGGTACCACGTGGTGGGGTCGCCGGTGTGCTGACCGGCCGTCGGGGAGCGTGCCTCAGGTTCCGCCGCCCAGCAGGACGGCCCATTCCTTGAGCGTCGGTCGCTCGGCGAGTTCGACGAAGCTGATCCGGGCGCCGTCGGCGCGCCAGGTCTCGACGAGCGTCATGAGCCGGATGGAGTCGAGTCCCTGGTCCAAGAGGCTCTCGTCGACCAGTACGTCTTCCGCGTCGACGTACAGCATCTCGGCGACATCGCGCACCAGTCGCTCCAGAGCGAAGGTGCTCTGGCCGGAAGCCTGTGGTCCGGAAGTCTCTGGATGGGCCGTGTCGGCCATCGTCGGTGTTCCTCTCCCTGGCTGGACTCCGCAACCCATCAGCAGAGTTTAGGTTAGGCTTACCTAACTACTTCCGGTCATCCTAAGTCAAGCCGGCGGCTCGCGCGGACATCGGCTGCGGGTGTCCAACTCCCCCTGTCCGTGCGGGTGATGGGATGGTGGCGACTGCCGTGTCGTACTGTGGCTGAAAATTAGGCAAGCCTTGCCTAAGTGTCACCGGTCTGTTGGTGAGTGTCCACGGGTGCGTACGGCGTGACCCCGGGCGTTCCGCAAGACCGAGGAGAGGGAACCCATTGACCACGGCTCTGCCGCGTCCCGCCGTCCAGCTCTCGACCGCCTCCGTGCGGCAGGCGAGTGTGCTGGACGCTGCGGCCCTGCACGCCCTGTCCCGGCAGTTCTTCCACTGCGGCGCCCTGCGGGAGCGCCCACGCGGCCACTACGCCGCCGAAGCCGCGGACTTCCTGGTCGCCGAACTCCCCGCAGACGTCCTCGCCGGCTGTCTGGGGCTGCGCATCCACCCCGACGAGCCCCGGGGGCCGGCCGCGGTGCTCTACAACTTCTGTGTCTCCCCGGCCAGTCAAGGCCGTGGAGTGGGATCCGCGCTGTTGCGTTCCGCGTTGGCCCAGGCCGCTGCCCGGTCCCTGCGAGCGGTGTTCACGGCGACGACCGGTGGCGGGGAGCTCTTCCTGCGCCACGGCTTCACTCCGATCGCCCCCGAACTGGCCCCGCTCGCCTGGGTGAACGCGCTCGACCCCCGGCGCGGGTCCACCGTGCTCGCCCGCACCCTGCTCTGACGCGGCCGACTCCCGGATGCGGGCCCCCGGCCCGTACCGGGACGGGGCACGCCGAGCGGCCGGTCCTGGAGGAGCCCTTCAGGACCGGCCGCTCGGCGTCGGGCGAAGGGTCAGGACCGCGCGACCAGACTTGCCGGGCGCATGTCCGTCCAGTGCGAGTCCACGTACTGGCCACATCCCTCCTTGGTGTCCTCGCCGTGCACGACGGTCCAACCGGGAGGAACCGCGGCGAACGAGGGCCACAGCGAATGCTGGTTCTCCTCGTTCACCAGCACGAAGTAGCTTCCGTCGGCGTCCTCGAAGGGGTTGGTGGCGGTCATGGTGATCTCTCCTCGTGGTGAGTGCTGTGCGGATGGGTGATGACAGGTCAGGCGGATAGGGCAGGGTCGGTGGAGAAGGGCAGGAAGTCGGTGATCAGCCTGGTCAGCTCGGCCGTCAACCGGCGGGCCTCCTCCTCGCTGAAGACGTGTGCGGCCCAGCGCCAGCGCAACTCGGCTCTCGGACCCGCGTCCGAGCCGCCGTCCTCGACGAGCGTGACTTCCAGCGGCCCGGTGAGCGGCGGTTCGGCCCCGGGCAGGGCGGCCAGCGCGGCCCGTAGCGCTGTGCACTCCGAGATCGGAGCGGGTCTCCAGTCGACAGCGCCGGCCGTGGCTCCGGGGCGCACACGATGGACCACACGCACCACGTCGCGAGCCCCGTCCGCCAGCAACGACGCCGTCTGCGCATTGAGGTGCAGCAGTTGTTGGTGCCCTCGCCCCCCGTCGGGCACCGAGGCCAACGCCCCGGCGGTACGGGACAGGGCCCGCCCCACGGCCTCGCCGGTGGGGGAGGCTCCCGGAGCGGGGATGCGGACCGGATGGACCACGCCGAACCCACCCGCCATGCGCAGGGGACGGGTCGGGTCGGAGAACTCCCGTTCCACCACCAGTTCAGGGCCCAAGCCGTCTCCGCGCAACCGCGGTTCATCGCCCGCGACAACGGCGAGCGCGGTGAGCACCGCGACCTCAAGGCCGTGGGCGTCCGCGCCGCGCCGAGCACCATCGGTGTCAGTGTCAGTGTCGGTGCTGGTCTTGGTACCGGTGCTGCCAGCTGCGACGTACGTGGTCAACTCATCGTGGCAGCCGTCCGCAGCGGTCGGGAACGAGTGCTCAGGCCTGGGTGGCAGGGCGATGCCTCGGCGGGCCGACAGTGCCGACCAGGCGGGCAGTTCCGCCACGCGCTCGGGCTCGTTGGCCTCGGCCAGCAGCCGCCGCGTCCAACCGTGCAAGCCCTCCGAAGCCGTTCCGCCGAGTCCGTTGGTTCCGCTGAACCGGTCGGCTGCGCTGAATCGGTCGGATCCGTCGGTTCCGTCGGTTCCGTGAATGGGCCCCCCGCCCACGAGCAGGGCTTGGTAGGAGGCGGCGAGTTCCGGAACGATCACCTGCCATGACGCATCGTCCGCCGCCGTCACATGTGCGATCAGCAGCAGCCGCCCCGGCCCGCCGGGCCCCGCGTCGAACCAGACCAGACGCAGTACGGTGCCCGTCCAGGGATCGAGCGCCAGGGCGGCCCGCCGTGCCTCACCGGCGATCAGCGCCGACAACTGGGCTCCCGTCGCCCGGCCGGTGACCACCCGACGTACCGTCGCCGTGTCGATCACCGCCGGAGCGAGCGCCGACGGCAGGACCTCGTGCGTCCACACCTCGCCGGCGGCCCCACCCAGCCGGTGCAGCTTGAGGCGCAGCGCCGGATGGGCGCGGGCCAGCCGGGCCACCGCCCGGCGCAACACCACAGCCGAGAGGCCCGCGGGAACCTCCCACAGCGCCGACTCCTGCCGCCGTTCGACGGGAGCGCCCGACTCCCGGAGCCGGTGGGCCACGGGCAGCAGGGGCAACCCGCCCGCTTCCTCGGCCGGCATGTTCCCCGAAGGCGGGCTCTTGGCCACCGACAGGCCCGCTCCGGACCGGCGAGGCGCGATCGTCTCCACGACATCGGGAGCGCGCAGAGCCGACAGCGCGCGCCCCGGTTCGCGGCAGAGTTGGCGCAGCAGTCCAACACAGTGCTCGGCCCATTCCCCGAGCCCCTGCGCGTCGTACAGTGCGGGGTTGCCGTCGAAGTCGAGCCTCAGCCGCCCGTCCGCGTACCGCACGGCGGAGATCGAGAGTCCTTCCACCGGCCCCGAAGCGAGCGTCACGATGTGTCCGGGCACCCCCGCGAAGTCCACCTCGGTGTCGAACGGCCGCAGATTGAGGAGCGGTCCGGGCCAGTGGGCGCGCGTACGCCCCGGCCACAGTTCGCCGACGATCTCCTCGCCACGGAAGCGCTGGTGGGTGCGTACGGCCGTGAACTCGGCGGCCATGCGTTCCAACACGGTGGCGAAGGTGTCCTCGTCGCCCACTGCCACCCGCACCGGAAGGATGTTCACGGCCATACCCGGCACCCTCAAGGTGCCGGGCGCGGTGCGGGCCATGGCGTACATGGCCAGCACCGCATCGCGCGTACCGGTCTCTCGGTGGAGTTGTACGGCGACGGTGGCCGCGATGGTCTCCGCCCAGGTGCATCGAGACGCCCGGGCCGTGGACACCACCGCGGCGGCGGTCTGCCGGTCGAGGACCACCGTACGGCGCAGGGCGGTGTCGGACGGCGGCGCGGACCGTCCGCGCACCGGAGTGAGCTGCGGCCCGTCGCAGTACCTCGCCGCCCAGTGCGCACGATCGCGCGCGTACTGCGCGGACGCGGTGTACCGGGACTCGGCATCCACGAGGGTGGACACCGGTGCGAACGGCGAGTCGGGCAGGGGAGTACCGCGCAGCACGGCCGTGTAGACCTCGGCGATCCGACGGGTCAGCAGTGCCACCCCGTAGCCGTCCACCGCCAACTGGTGGAAGTACTGGAACAGGAGGTGGTGCTGCGCCCCCACCCGGACCAGGACCGCGCCTGTCAGCGCGGGCGGGACGGTGCCGGTGCCGTTTCCGAACAGCAGGTCCAGTCGCGGCGGGCAGGCGAGTTGCTCACGGACCAACTCCACGGCGGCCGACGTCGGATCGGCCGCTCCCGTGGTGTCCAGCCGCGGCAGCCGCCAGTGCGCCGCGTCGAAGGGCACCGGTTCCTGGAGGAGCCGCCCGCCCTCCTCCCGAATCCGGAAGTGCAGCCCCGGCGCCTCGGCCAAGGTGTGCCGCAGTGCGTCCTGGAGCGCATCGACGTCGATGGGGCCGATCAATTCGATGTACTGGCCGACGTTGTAGCCGGCGTGGTGGGGGTCGGTCCGCTGCGCGGACAGCACGTGCGCCTGTGCGGCCGTCAGTTCCTGCGGCGGTGCCGGGGTGAGCGTCGCGTGAGACATCTCGCCTTCCTGGGGAGTCGTCCGAGCGGGTGGGGTCAACGGCCGGGGGCGACGCCAGCCGCCTCGGCTCCACTCGGTGCCAGCGCCTGGTCGTCGAGGAGCTCGGCTGCCTCTGCCCGGGCCTCCACCGGCGGCCCGGCGGGCGTGCGGCTCACGAGCGCGTCACGGATCTCGCCTGAGCGCACGGCCAGCGTCGACAACAGCGAGGAGGTGATGCCGTGGGTGTGCTCGGTGACGGCGCCCTGGAGGTAGACCCCGGCCGTGATCCGCTCGTCCGTCAACAGACGGTGGTCGCGGTCGATGCGCAACCTCCCCTGGCCGTCGGTCAAACAGCGGTCGACGAGCGGCCCGAGCAGTTCCCTGGGGTCATGGGGGCGATAGCCGGTGGCCAGCACCACTGCGTCGGAGTCCAGGGGGAAGCGCTCACCCGTGGTGAGGGAGGTCACGATCGCCCGGGAGCCGTTGGGTATCTCCTCGACCCCGGTGAGGGCGGTCGTGCGCAGGATGCGCAGCCGCTCGGTCCCGGCCACCTTCTCCTGGTAGACCGTGCGGTAGAGCTGCTCTATCAACTCGCCGTCCACCACGGAGTAGTTGGTGTTCCCGTGGTATCCGAGCAGCGCGCGCTTCACCGCCTCGGGCGCCTCGTAGAAATCGTCCACCGCGGATGGGTCGAAGATCCGATTGGCGAAGGGGCTGTCATCGGCGGGGCTGTAGCCGTAGCGCGTGAACACCGCGCACACCTCGGCGTCCGGGAAGGTGCGGTACAGATAGTCCGCGGTCTCGGCGGCCGACTGCCCCGCCCCCACCACGGTGAACCTCCGGTGCGGGCGCTCCTTCAGCTCCTGGGTACGGAAGAGGAGGTCCCGGTTGTGCCAGACGTGCTCGCCCAATGACACGCCCTCCGGCAGTCGTGGGCGCAGCCCGGTGCTCAGCACCACATTGCGGGTCCTCAGCGAGGCTTCCGTCTCGCCCGATGCGCTCCCGGCCGTCCGCAGGGCCACATCGAGGTGCGTCACCCCGCCGTCCTGCTCGACGGGCCGTACGGACAGTGCCTCACAGCCGTAGGACACCTGCTCGCTGAAGCTGGCTGCGCACCAGGCGAGGTAGTCGTGGAACTCGACCCGGGTGGGGAAGAAGCTCTTCTGGTTGATGAAGTCGATGAGGCGTTCTCGCTCGTGGAGGTAGCGCAGGAAGGTGTAGCGACTCCCGGGGTCCCGCATGGTGACCAGGTCCTTGAGGAACGACACCTGCATGGTCGCCCCTTCGATGAGCATGCCGCGGTGCCAGCCGAACCCGGGCTGTCGCTCCAGGAACGCCGACCGCAGCCGCTGTTCGGGGGCGGAGCGTTCATTGTGTTCCTGCACGGCGATGGCCAGGGCGAGGTTGGCCGGGCCAAAGCCGATGCCCACCACATCGTGGATGGGGGTCTTCCGCTGTGCGATGCTCGCGTGACCTGCCGGCATGTTCGTCCTCACTCATGGTGGCCTGTGGTATGGGGGGTTCGGCGGTGCCTGTCGAGGCTTGGCAGAGCTACTTGAGGCTTTGTCGGTGCTTGGCAGCGCTTGGCAGTAGTCGCCAGTGCTTGTCGGCGCTTGTCGGCGCTTGGCAGTAGTCGTCAGTGCTCTTCAGTGCTTTTCGAAGGAGCCTGAGGCGTCAGCCGAGGATGGCGGGGAAGGCCGCCACCAGTGCATCCACGTCGTCAGTACTCACGGTCAGCGCCGGCGCCAGGCGTACGGTCGTCGGATTCACGGCGTTCACCAGGAATCCGGCCTCCCGGGCAGCTTGTTGCACCCGTGGCGCCACGGGTCGCTCCAACTCGACGGCCAGGAGCAGTCCGGCACCCCGCACCTGGCGCACCAGGGGATGCCCGATGGCTTCGATGCCGTGCCGCAGCCGTGCGCCACTGCTGAGGACCTGGGCCAGGAGACCTTCGTTCTCGATGGTGTCCAGCACGGCGAGGGCCGCCGCGCACGCCACCGGGTTGCCTCCGAAGGTGGAGCCGTGCTGTCCGGGTGTCAACAGGGCCCCCGCGGCTCCGAAGGCGAGGGTGGCACCGATGGGCAGCCCGCCGCCGAGCCCCTTGGCCAGTGTCACCACATCGGGGTCCACACCGGGTGAAGCCTGGTGGGCGAACCAGTGGCCGGTGCGTCCGGTACCGGTCTGCACCTCGTCCAACATCAGCAACGAGCCCATGGCGCGGGTGATGTCCCGGGCGGCGCGGAGATAGCCGCCCGGTGCGGGCACCACCCCCGATTCGCCCTGGATCGGCTCGATCAGCACCGCGGCCGTCTCCTCCGTGACCGCGGCGCGCAGGGCGTCCGGGTCACCGAACGGCACATGCGTCACCGTGCCGGGCAGGGGCAGGAAGGGCGCCCGCTTGTCGGGCTGGCCGGTGAGCGCCAGCGCGCCCATGGTCCGCCCGTGGAAGCCGCCCTCGGTGGCCACCAGATGGGGCCGGCCGGTCCTGCGTGCGATCTTGAACGCGGCTTCGTTGGCCTCCGCGCCCGAGTTGGAGAAGAACACCCGCCCCTCGCGGCCCGCGAGCCGCAACAGCCGTTCGGCCAGCGCCACCGGGGGTTCTGCCACGTACAGATTGGACACATGGCCAAGCCTGGCGACCTGGCTGCTCACTGCATCGACGATCGCGGGATGCGCATGGCCCAGGGAGTTCACGGCGATGCCTCCGGTGAAGTCCAGATACGCCGAGCCGTCCGCGTCCCACACCACACTGCCCTCTCCGCGCACCAGCGCCATGGCGGGAGTGCCGTAGTTGTCCATCATCACGGCACGCCAGCGTTGGGTCAGCGCCGCCGTGCCACCGTGTTGAGACACCTCCGTGTCACCGTGTTGGGGCACGTCGTCGGTGTCATGGGCTTCGGGCGTTGTGTCCGTTGTCATCTGGCGTCCTCCGCCTTCACATCGGTGGGCCGGGGGTCGGGGGCGCGATCGGCCCGGTGTGGAGCGGGGGTCGGCCCCCGGCGGTCGTGTGCATCGGGGACCACGGTGGTTCCGTTGGTGTCGTCGGCGAACACCTCCCGCAGCAGACAGTGCGGCACCCGTCCGTCCAGTACATGGGCCCTGCGCACTCCCGCGCGCACCGCCTGGAGGCAGCCCTCCATCTTGGGCACCATCCCGCTCGCCAGCGAGGGCAGCAGTCGCTCCAGGGCGCTCGCCGTCAGTTCGTCGATGACCTCGGTGCTGTGCGGCCAATTCGCGTACAGGCCCTCGACGTCGGTGAGCATCACCAACTTCTCCGCATCCAGTGCGACGGCCAGCGCGGACGCCGCAAGATCGGCGTTGATGTTGTAGACCTGGCCGTCCTCGCCGCGGGCGATGGGGGAGACCACGGGGATCCGCCCCCGATCGAGCAGCGCCCGGAGCGTGTCGGGATCGACCTGGACCACTTCGCCGACCAGACCGATGTCGACCGGTTCGCCGTCGATCTGCGCCGGCCTGCGCACGGCCGTCATCGTGTGGGCGTCCTCACCCGTCAGCCCGACGGCGAAGGGGCCATGGGCGTTGATGAGCCCCACGATCTCCCGCTGCACCTGCCCGGCCAACACCATCCGGACCACATCCATGACCTCGGGCGTCGTCACCCTGAGACCGGCTGCGAACCGGACCTCCAGATCGAGGCGGCCCAGGAGCGAGCTGATCTGCGGACCGCCGCCATGGACCACCACCGGTCGCAGCCCGGCGTAGCGCAGTGCGACCACGTCCTGGGCGAAAGCCCGCTTCAGTTCCTCGTCCACCATGGCGTTGCCACCGAACTTGATGACCACGACCTTGCCCTGGAACGTCTCCAACCAGGGCAGAGCCTCGATCACCGTGCGCGCTCGCGGGAGCGTTCCGCGCGACGGAGGAGGGGAAGGCGGCTTCGTCGGATCCATCGCTGCGGCCGTCGTACCCGCTGCGTTCATGAGCTGTACGCGCTGTTCTCGTGGACGTACTCGGCGGTGAGGTCGTTGGTCCAGATCACCGCGGACTCCTGACCGCTGCGCAGGTCGACGGTCAGGGTGATCCGGCGCCCGGAGAGGTCGACCTTCTCCCGGGACTCGCCCGCCGCTCCGTCGCGGCACACCCAGACGCCGTTGATGGCCACGTCGAGTTGGTCCGGGTCGAACACGGCGTCGGTGGTGCCGATCGCGGAGAGCACCCGGCCCCAGTTCGCGTCCTCGCCGTGGAGCGCGCACTTCAGCAGGTTGTTGCGGGCCACCGAGCGCCCCACGGTGACGGCGTCCTGCTCACTGGCCGCGCCCACCACCTCCACCTCGATCTCCTTGCTGGCGCCTTCGGCGTCGGCGATGAGCTGTCGGGCGAGATCGAGGCACACGGTGTGGACCGCCCGGGCGAAGGCGTCGGCCTCGGGGGTGAGGCCGGACGCCCCCGACGCCAGCAGCAGCACCGTGTCGTTGGTGGAGGTGCAGCCGTCCGAGTCGACGCGGTCGAAGGTCGTACGGACCGCCTCCCGCAGGACGGTGTCCAGGGTTTCGGCCTCGACGTCGGCATCCGTGGTGAGCACCACCAGCATGGTGGCGAGGGACGGCGCGAGCATCCCGGCGCCCTTGGCCATCCCACCGACCGTCCACCCGTCCCGGGAGACCTGTGCCGTCTTCTCCACCGAGTCGGTGGTCCGGATCGCGACGGCGGCGTCCTGACCGCCCTGCGGTGTCAACTGCTCGGTGGCCTCGGCGATCCCGGTGGCCAGCTTCTCCATCGGCAGTCGGATCCCGATGAGACCGGTGGAGCAGACCGCCACGTCGTCGGTGCGCAGCCCGAGAGCCTGTGCGGTCAACTCGGCGGTGCGACGGGTGTCCTCGTCGCCGGGTCGACCCGTACAGGCGTTGGCACCACCGGAGTTCAGGACGACCGCCGCCGTCCGGCCGTGGCGCAGCACCCGGCGTGACCAGCGCACCGGTGCTGCCTGCACCCGGTTGCGGGTGAAGACACCGGCCGCCGCGTATGCCGGCCCGCCGTTCACCACCAGTGCCAGGTCCAGTGCTCCGGATTCCTTGATCCCGGCGGCGATGCCGCTCGCGAGGAATCCTTGGGCAGCGGTCACGCTCACGGGGCGACTCCATTCAGGGGCAGGCCCAGGGTCTCCGGCAGCCCCAGGGCGATGTTCATGCTCTGCACCGCTCCGCCGGCGGTGCCCTTGGTGAGGTTGTCGATGGCGCTGACGGCGATGAGTCGTCCGGTGCTCTCGTCCAACGCGACCTGTACGTGGGCGCAGTTGGAGCCGATGACGGACGCGGTGGCGGGCCACTGCCCGGGGCCGAGGAGACGTACGAACGGTTCCGCTGCGAACGCCTCCTCGTAGGCGGTCCGCAGTGCGCCGGCCGTCGTTCCGGGGCGCACCCGGGCCGAGCAGGTGGCGAGGATGCCCCGGGCCATCGGGGCGAGCGTCGGGGTGAAGGACACGGCCACCGCCTCTCCCGCCGTGTCGGAGAGGTTCTGCACCAACTCGGGTGTGTGCCGGTGCCCTCCGCCGACGCCGTAGGGCGTCATGGACCCCATGACCTCGGAGCCGAGGAGATGGGGCTTGAGCGCCCGACCTGCGCCGGAGGTTCCGCTCGCCGCGACGATCACCGCTTCGGGTTCCAGCAGCCCGGCGGCGTAGCCGGGATAGAGCGCCAGCGTGGCGGCGGTCGGATAGCACCCGGGTACCGCTATGCGTCTGGTCTGCCACAACGCCGCCCGTGCACCGGGCAGTTCGGGGAGTCCGTACGGCCAGACACCGGCGTGGGGCGTGCCGTAGAACCGCTTCCAGTCGTCGGGGTCGCGCAGTCGGAAGTCCGCGCCGCAGTCCACGATGAGCGCGACGGGGCCCAGGGCGTTCGCGAGGGCCGTCGACTGTCCGTGGGGGAGGGCGAGGAAGACGACGTCGTGCCCGGTGAGCACCTCGGCGGAGTTCGCTTCGAGCACCCGGTCGCCGAGGGAGTGCAGTTGGGGTTGGACGTCACCGAGGCGTTTGCCCGCACTGCTGTGTGCGGTGAGGGCGCCGATCTCCACGTCCGGATGGTCGGCCAGGAGCCGCAGAACCTCACCCCCGGCATATCCACTCGCGCCTGCCACTGCCACGCGGAACGTCATCTCAGGAGTCTTCTCTTCCGATCGCTGGTGACACGGTGTGCACCCCAGCTCCGCCGACAGGAACTTAGCTTAGCCTAACCTAATGTTCCCGTCGGTGGTTCGAGGCGGCGCTGTCGAAGGCTCAAGAAGACCCCCGCCCCACGGTGCCTGCGGCGGCGCTCCCACCATCGAGAAACCCTCGGCGCAGGCGCCTTCGACGCACCCACCTGGCGGTTCTCTCCCTTCCCCGCCCGGGGCACAACGCCCGGTGCCGAGTGCGCACGGCGTACGCCGAGGTGCCCGGCGGATGGCCGACCCACCCTGCCCACGCAGGAGTTCGCAGCAGGAGAAGTCCCTCCAGGGGCCCGGTGGCACCCGCTGTAGAAGGAGAAGCAGACAGGGCGCAGACCGCCCGTAGAAGGAGAAGTAGACAGGGCCCACACCGCCAGCGCCTCGCAGAGCCCCAGGCGTGGTGCCGCCGACCGTCCACGGCAGTGCGGAGGGCGCGCACCACGAGCGCGTACCGCACCACTCCTGTCCTGCACCTGCCCGGGTCCCGGCAGGTGCGATGCATACGCCCCTCGCCCCGCACATGTGCTTCTCGCACACATCCACGCAGTACAGGGCCATGCGACACCCATGTGAATCGCATACCCAGGCACATGCGGAACTGGTGACAGCAGCGACTGTCCGGCCGCCACCGGCGCATGACACCTTCAGTCACGTCAGCCGGGAACGACGACCGAGACGAGCGGGAAGGAGTACACATGAACCCCGAGTACGCCACGTACTGTCAGGCGGATCGTGATTTCTACGACGTACCCCACCGCTCCTCCAACGGCGTGGACACCATCGGCTCCCAAGCCCGAAACGGCTCCTTCGGACCCGCACAGGAAGCCGCCCCCGAGGGGTGGGAGCGCTCCCGGCGCGGAGACTGGCTCTCCTACAGCCCCCGGGGCCTTCGACTGCCCCAGCAGGGCTGGAAGATCCATATCTCCGCCACCCTCGACAACGCGGAGTCGGTCCTGCAACGCGTCCTGGACTACTGCATTCCGCGACGCATCCCGGTGAAGTTCATCCCCTCCCGGCCCCTGCTGCTGCTGCGCAACGCCAAGTACGCGGACCGCGCCGGCAGCGGCAAGTTCCTCACCGTCTATCCGCACTCGGAGGAGAGCTTCCCCGAGGTCTGCGGCGATCTGATGGAACTCCTGGACGGTGAACCCGGCCCGTACATCCTCAGCGATCTGCGGTGCGGCGACGGACCGGTCCATGTGCGGTACGGAGCCTTCGCCCCCCGCTTTTGCCCCGGGCCTGATGGCAGACTCGTGCCCGCCGTCGCCAACCCCTCGGGCACCCTGGTCCCGGACCCCCGCGGCCCCTCCCTGCGCATCCCCGACTGGGTGACGCCCCCGGCCTTCCTCAAGCCGCACATCGAAGCCCGCACCACCGTCGGCATGGACCAGATGCCGTACGAGATCAGCGGTGCGCTCCACTTCTCCAACGGTGGTGGGGTCTACAAGGCACGCGACCCCCGCACCGGTGAGGACGTCGTCCTCAAGGAGGCCCGGCCGCACGCCGGTCTGGCCGCTGACGGGGCCGATGCCGTCGCCCGGCTCGAACGCGAACGCACCGCCCTGGAGCAACTGGCCGGACTGGAGTGCGTACCCCAACTCCGCGGCACCTTCGAGGTCGGCGGACACCACTTCCTCGCACTGGAACATGTGCCAGGCACCACCCTGAACACCGTTTTCGCCCGCCGCTTCCCCCTCTCCGCGTCACAGCCGAGCCGCGAGCAGCTGGCCGAGCACGCCGAATGGGCCGGCAGGATGTACGCCCTGGTGGCGGACGCCGTCCAGGCGGTGCACGAACGCGGCGTGGTCATCAGCGACCTCCACATGAGCAACGTCATGGTCTCCGACGACGAATCGAGAGTCGTCCTCCTCGACTTCGAGGCGGCCTCCCGCACGGCCGACCGGTGCCGCCAGGTGGTGGCCAACCCGGCCTTCGTCGCCCCCGCCGACCGGCGGGGCGTGGAGATCGACCGCTACGCCCTCGCCTGTCTGCGCCTCGCCCTGCTCCTGCCGCTGACCACACTCTTCGCGATCGACCGGGGCAAGGTCACCCAGCTCGCCCGGGGAGCCGCCCGGATCTTCCCTGTGACGGAGGACGAACTCCGGCCCGCGGTGGACGAGATCCTGCGTAACGCCGGGCAGAGCGACAGCGCCCCTGCCAACGGCACCACGCCACCCGAGCAGACCATCCGCTCGGCGGAATCACGGCAGACATCCGCCGATGACGGCACCGAGGACTCGACCGCCCCTGGCTCCACCGGGCACCGGCCGACCTCCGGCTCCGCGCGAATACCCGACCCGGGCGAGTGGCCGCTCAGCCGGGACTCCATGGCACAGGCCATCCTCGCTTCCTGTACACCCGACCGTGAGGACCGATGTTTTCCGGGCGACATCGCCCAATTCGCCTCCCCGGCCGGTGGCCAGTCCCTCGGCTACGGCGCCGCAGGAATCCTGTACGCGCTCCACGAGACGGGCGCGCCATCCAGCCCCGAAGCCGTGGAATGGCTGCTCGCCCGAGTCAAGGAGCCAGCACCCGGCACCCCGATCGGTCTCTATGACGGCCTCGCCGGCATCGCCTGGACGCTGCGTCGCATCGGCCACCCCGAGCAAGCCGCGGAACTGGCCCAACTGATCGCCCGCCAGCCCGTCGAAGGGCTCACCGCAGATCTCCACGGCGGACACGCCGGCATAGCCCTGGCCCTCGACGACCTCGCCCGCACCGCCACCGGTACGGAAGCCGTCGCACTCGCCGGCACCGCCGACCGCTGCACCGCCCTCGCCGCCCGCGCCCTGCTCAGCGGTCCACCCTCACCCCGGACCGGACTGCTCCATGGCGCAACGGGACTCGCGCTGCTGTTCATCAGACGCTACGAGTCGACCGGCGATCCCCAACTCCTCGACCTCGCGGCCACCGCGCTCCACCGCGACCTCGCCCGCTGCCGTCCCGGCGCCGAAGACGCCCTGCTGGTCGTCGAAGGCAAACGGACCATGCCGTACCTCGGAGCGGGCAGCGCAGGGCTCGCCCTGGTGCTCGACGAGTACCTCGCACACCGCCCGGACGACGCCTTCACCACGGCACGCCAGGCGATGCTGCCCGCGCTCTGCTCCGCCTTCTACGTCCAACCGGGACTCTTCCGGGGCGTCGCCGGGCTGATCCTCCAGCTCAGCCGCACCCCCGTCGGCGATCCGGAACTCAGGCAGCGGACCATCCGCCGCCACATCGAACTCCTCGGTCTGCACGCCGTGCCCTACGCCGGCGGACTGGCCTTCCCCGGTGAGCAGATGATGCGCCGATCCATGGATCTGGCCACCGGCACCGCAGGGTGTCTGCTCGCCCTCGGCAGCGCGCTCGGGGACACCCCCGCCGCACTGCCGTTCCTCTCGCCGCGACCGCGGCCCACAGACCGGTCCCAGCCAGGGACCGTGCACCAATGAGAAAACAACCGTCCCCACGGAAGGAAATCATCATGGCGCTTCTCGACCTTCAGGCCCTGGAGACCCCGCAGGATGAGGCGTACGGCGACGTCGCCACCGGAAGCCAGGTCAGCCTGCTGGTGTGTGAGTACAGCTCCCTGAGCGTCGTTCTCTGCACCCCGTGACACCAGGCCGGGGGGTAGGGCGGTAACCGCATTCCGCTCACTGCCCACCTCCCGGCACCCCGTACGGTCCCGCGGCCTCCGGCCCGGGGCCGTACGTGCTGGCCGGTGCCCGGCAAGAAGTGGAAGGGACTCCCCGTGACAGGTAGTCGGCCAGCGGTGCCATCCCCGCCGTCGGCGACGTCGGTACGGTTCCTGGGCACTGGCCGCCTCTCCCTCGCGGCCGTCGCCGTCTGCTCGGCCCTCGCCGCACTTGCCGCGGTCGCCCTTCCCGCGGCCCTCGGCATCGCCGTGGACCAACTCGTCACCGAAGGCCGCATCCCCTGGTCGGCCCTGCTGCTGTGCGCTGGGCTCACCGCGGCCGAGGTCCTCCTCGATGCGCTCGTCGCCCTGCTCGGTGGCACCACCACCGCGGCCCTGACCGCCCGACTGCGCACCCTCCTCCTCGATCGAGTGGTGCGCACCGAGCCACGCAGGGGCGGCGCCGTACCACCCGGTGACCTGACCACCCGGCTCACCGCCAACGCCGCCGACGCCGCAGCCGTGCCCGTCACGGCCGCCACCGCCGTCGCCGGAGTCCTCCTCCCCCTCGGCGGGATCGTCGGGCTGTTCCTCATCGACCCCTGGACCGGACTCGCACTCCTCGTCGGCGCGCCCTCGTTCGTCCTCCTCCTGCGCACCCTCATCCGCCGCACCGCGGACGCAGCCGCCGACTACCAGCGCGAACAGGCCCTGATCGCCACCCGACTCACCGAGGCGCTGGACGGCGCGGCCACCCTGCGTGCCGCACACACCGCCACCCGTGAACACGCGCGCATCACCGAACCGCTCACGGCCCTCGCCGCGCACGGCCGCCGCACCTGGCAGATCCACGGCAGCGCCGCGGGCACCAGTGCCGTGCTCCTACCGCTGCTCTCCGTACTGGTGCTGGCCGTGGCCGGGCTCAGACTCGCCGCCGGGGCGATCAGTGTCGGCGATCTCCTCGCCGTCTCCCGCTACGCGGTCCTCGCCATCGGCCTCGGCTCGTTGACCGGAGCCCTCGGCGCGATCGCCCGGGGGCGGAGTGCCGCGGCCCGGCTTGAGCCCCTCCTGACACTGCCGCCGGTGCCCCATCTCGCCCGCACCCTGCCAGCCGAGGGCCCCGGCACCCTGGAACTGCGCGCCGTCGATGTGGTGGAGGACGGGAAGCACCTGCTGCGCGGGGTCAGCTTCCGTGTCCCGGGCGGCACGTCGTTGGCCGTCGTCGGCCGGTCCGGATCCGGGAAGTCCCTCGTCGCCGCCGTCGCAGGCCGGCTCATGGACCCCGACGGCGGCACCGTCAGCCTTGACGGGGTCCCCCTGGACACGGTCGACCCGGTACTCCTGCGGCACGAGGTCGGCTACGCCTTCGCCCGCCCCACCCTGTGGGGCGAGACCGTCGAGGACACCATCGCGGCCGGTGCGGTCCGCCCGACCGACACCGGGATCCGCACGGCCGCCCGAGCCGCGTCCGCCGACGGGTTCATCCGACTGCTCCCGCACGGCTACCAGACCCCTCTCGACCAGGCGCCCCTGTCCGGCGGTGAGCGCCAACGCCTCGGCCTGGCGAGGGCGTTCGCCCACGCCGGCCGGCTGCTGATCCTCGACGACGCCACCTCAAGCCTCGACACCGTCACCGAACGGCAGGTCCAGCAGGCCCTGGCCCGGTACACGGGCCGCAGCACGCGGATCGTGGTCGCCCATCGCATCTCATCGGCCGTTCAAGCCGACCGGGTGCTGTGGATGGACGACGGCGAGGTGCGCGCGGTGGGACGGCACACCGACCTCTGGGCCGACCCCGACTATCGACAGGTCTTCCACCACGCCCCCGAGCCGCCCGCTGCCCCGCTCCCGCCCACTGACGGGGCTCACGGGCGGCTCACGGGCGGGCTGACGGACCCCGGAGCAGCGGAAGCAGTACCCGTCACCGTCTCGGCGAGTCAGCGCCCCACCGAGGACCCCGCACCACCCGCACCACCCCACCGACAGCGGCGATCCGGACCGGAGGCACCATGACGCCCGACCCGGCCCCCACCGCGCCCGAGCCCGCACGGATCAGAGGCGCCCTGCGCAGGGTCATGCGCGAAGGCGTGCCCTTCCTCCGGGCCCGTACCGCCGCGATGCGCCGCCTCGCAGGCTGGTCGCTGTTGGAGTTCGCGCAGACCTTCATCAGCGGATACGCCGTCGCCCACGCCATCGACCGGGGCTTCCTCTCGGATGCGCCCGCCACCGGACTGCTCTGGCTCGCCGTGGCCGCGCTCGCCACCCTCCCGGCCGCGCTCGCCACCCGCAGGCTGTTCGCCGGACTCGCCGATCTGGTCGAGCCGTTGCGCGACGGCCTGGTGCGACGTTCGACGGCCCGCGCCCTGGCCGGGGCGCTCACCGCGGCCACCCCCGCCACCACCCGTTCGCTCTCCCAGGTCACGCATCAGAGCGAGATCGCCCGGGACGGCTGGGCCGGCCTCGTACTCTCCCTGCGTTCCTTCGTCTTCACCTCGCTCGGCGCGCTCGCCGGCCTGGCCGCACTCTCCCCGCGACTGCTCCTGGTCGTCCTGCCGCCGCTCCTGATCGGACTGGCGCTCTTCCTGGCCACGCTCATCCCCATGGCCGCGCGCCAGAGCGCCTACCTCGCATCCGACGAAGCCTTCGCCGCGCACGCGGGCCACACGGCCTCCGCGCTCCGGGACATCGCGGCGACGGGTGCGGTGAGCTCGACCCTCACCCGTGCCGAGCACCTCGCGGACGAGCAGGTCGCCGCCGCACGGTCGCTCGCCCGCTGGGCGGCCGTACGCATCGTCGCCCTCGCCGTGTGCTCACGCGTCCCACCGCTGCTCCTGCTCCTCGCCGCTCCCTGGTTGATGCGACAGGGACTCACCAGCGGCGCGCTCGTCGGGGCGTTCACCTATCTGACCGCTTCGCTGGCCCCCGCGGTGCACGCCCTGCTCAGCGTGTTGGGCACCGCGGGCGGACGGTTGGTGGTGGTGCTCGATCGCTTCACCGGAACCGTGACCCTGCCTCCGCAGCCGGGCACCGCGCCGCCCCCACATCACTCTCCGTCCGCGGACACCGCCGAACTGCGCTCCGTGAGCTTCGCGTACGGTCCGGGCGCCCGTCCCGTGCTGCATCGGTTGGACCTCACGCTACGAGCGGGGGAGCACCTGGCGGTGGTGGGACCGAGCGGCAGCGGCAAGTCCACGCTCGCAGCCGTTCTCGCCGGGGTGGTGCCCCCCACCGAGGGGGAAGTGCGCTGGCTGGGCCGGGCCACCGGGGAGTGGGAGCCCACCGCACTGCGTACCCTGCTGCCCCAGCAGGCGTACGTGTTCACCGGCACCCTGCGCGACAACCTCCGCTATCTGCGGCTCACGGCGAACGACCGCGAACTCATCGGATCGATCGAGGCCATCGGCGCGACCGCCCTGCTGGAGCGGCTCGGGGGACTGGACGCCGCCGTCGACCCACAGCAACTCTCGCCCGCGGAACGCCAACTCATCGCCCTGTGCCGGGCCCATCTCACCACTACGCCCCTGCTGATCCTGGACGAGGCGACCAGCCATCTCGATCCGGCAGCCGAGGCGCGTGCCGAAGTGGCGCTGGCCGAGCGGGGGAAGACTTTGGTGGTCATCGCCCACCGGTTGTCATCGGCCGGGCGCGCGGGACGGGTACTGGTGATGGACGGTACGCACACGGTCTGCGGAACGCCGGCCGAGCTCCCCGCCCAGTCGGCGCTGTACCGCGATCTGATGGGGCACTGGTCCCCGACCCCCGAAGCCCCTGCACCGGATGGATCAGAGGTGTCGGAGTCGTCTGATCCATCGGGACGTGCCGTGAGCACGATGCGGCAGGGATGACCCCGGCCCCGGTGCCGTGCGTCCCTGCGGAAGCGCGACGGAGGGTGTCCCGGGGGCATCCGTTCGGTGTGCCTGGGCGGACTGATCGTCGCCGCCCGGGGACATCAGCGGCTGAGGAGGCCGAGAACCGGCCCCGCCGTGTCGAACTGGAGCTGGAGAAGTGGCCGACCCGGGCCTAGAGCCAGCCGAATTCCTTCGAGAGTCTTATGGCGTCGAGTCTGTTCCGTGCCCCCGTCTTCCGTATCGCCGCCGCCAGATAGTTGCGGACCGTGCCGCTCGCCAGATGGAGTGCGTTGGCGATGGACGAGACCGACTCGCCCTCGGCGGCCATGGACAGCACGTGCAACTCCCTCGGGGACAGTGGTACTTCAGTCGCCTGTAACAGTCCGAAGGCCAAGGACTGGTCGATGTGCCGACCGCCCGACGCCACCTTGCGCACCACGTCGCAGAGATTGTCCACCGGGCCGAACTTGTCTATGTATCCTCTCGCCCCCGCATCCGACGCTCTGCGTAAATCACCGGCTCGATCCCCTCGCGCGAGCACCACCAGGGCCGTCTGCTGCTCCGCGGAACGCCGCAGCGACTCCGAGAGGGTGAGGACTTCCACGGAATCCGGACAGTCGAGATCCGTCAGCAGTATGTCCGCGGGTTTTTCGTTCATGGCCGCTCGCACGCCCCCCTTGTCGGTCGTGTGCACCTGGATGCCGTGGTGCTTGCTGAGCAGGCAAGCCAACGATGCACGCCACAGTGATACCGCGTGTACTAGCAGAACCGTCGTCATGTGCTGCTCCTTCAGCTGTCAACGTGTACGTACGCTGCGTACGTTCGGTGGGCAACTATCACCAGTTCACCGCAGCCGAGCGCCGCGACACTGACGATCTGCCTAATACCCCCGAAGGGGGGACGCGAGGGGGGCGTGAGAGCGCACGGGGATCGTCAGACGTGCGCCCCTGCTGCGTCTGCCCGCGCCTGTGATGACGACACCGGGCAGACCACTCAGCCAGGGGTGGAACCTCGCCAAAATCCATTGGCTGGTCGTTCGGGTTCACCAGGTGGGCAGTGTGCGCCCCGAGGTGTGCCACGGGCACATTCCAGCTGAGGCACGGGGGCGCTCGACACCGGCGCCACGTGCGAAGACAGGGGCGGAGCCGTACCTCGGCGCACCCCTCCGCCACCTCGAACACCCCCGCGGCCCATGGCCGCCCGCGCTCGAACGTCGGTCGTCGACCCATCCCCGAACGAAGGAGCTGCCCGCCTTCCATGCCCTGTGGCCTGTGATGAAGCGCCAACACCAGGAGATGGCGGGATATGCACCCTGCTTCCCGGGCCGCGAGCCCCGCACACCTGAACCGTGGTCGTCGGGCATCCCGTTCGGATCGCCGTTCATGCCCGCTGTACGAGACGTCACCCGTACCACCCGACCTATCCGCCCCCTCCATTGCGGACCGAAGCTGTCCGCAACTTTGACTACCGTGGGGTCATGGCCCTTGCGAAACAGCCTCCCGTGCTCACTGCCCGCGCTCTCAACCGCGCCACCCTCGACCGACAACTCCTCCTGCGTCGTTCACCGCGGGCGCGGATGTCGGTCCTCGGCGCGATCGAGCACCTCGTCGGCCTCCAGGCACAGAACGTGAAGCCCCCGTACGTCGCCCTTGCCGCTCGACTTGCCGACTTCGACCCACAGGAGCTCTCCGCGTTGATGGCCTCGCGTGAGGTGGGCCGGCTGGTGACGATGAGATCGACCATCCACACCCACTCGGCGGCAGACGCCCTGGTTCTGCGTCAGCTGGTCCAAAGCGGCGGCCCCGCCCGTGAGCTGCGGATGTTCCAGGGCGGGCTCCAAGGAGTCGATCTCGACCAGTTGACCGTCCTGGCCCGCGAACTCGTCGAGGGCGAACCCCGAACCATGAAGCAACTGCGCGAAGCGCTCCTCGCCCGATGGCCGCACGCCGACCCGCAGTCCCTCTCCATCGCCGCCCGCTGTCTGCTCCCGCTGGTGCAGATCACGCCCCGCGGCCTGTGGGGCAGCAGCGGCCAGGTCAGGTTGACCACGGCGGAGCACTGGTTCGGACGGACCGCAGATCCCGCGGCCACCGTGGACGACCTGGTGTTGCGCTACCTCGGAGCCTTCGGGCCCGCTTCCGTCAAGGACATGCAGACCTGGTCCGGGCTGACCCGGATGCGGGAGGTCTTCGTCCGGCTGCGCCCCCGGCTGCTGGTCTTCCGCGATGAGAAGGGAGTCGAGCTGTTCGACCTCCCCGACGCGTCCCGCCCCGACCCGAGCACCCCGGCACCGCCGCGCTTCCTGCCCGAGTACGACAACCTCCTGCTCTCGCACGCCGACCGCAGCCGGGTCGTCGCCCAGGACGAACACAAGTCGCTGACCTGGCGCGGCAACCAGTCGTACCCCACGCTGCTGGTGGACGGCTTCCTCGCCGGGATCTGGCAGCTCACCCAGACCGAAGGCAGGGCAGGCAGCGAGTCCAGCAAGTCCAGCAAGTCCAGCAAGTCCAGCAAGGTCAGCGAGACCGGCGAGGCAGGGGCGAACAGGGCGACCCTCACCGTGCAGCTCTTCGCACCCCTTGGCAAGGCACAGCGAGCAGAGGTGGCCGAGGAAGCCGAGCGGACACTCAGCGCACTGTCCTCAGCGGCGACGTACGACATCCGCTTCGGCCGATTCCTCGACTGAGGACGATGCCCCCCGGTCGCCTCAGGCGCCCGGACGCGAGAACTCAACCGGCGGCCGTCGCCGCCCGCAGGGTCCCTTCCGCCGCGGGACGCTCGCCGGGCGCGTCGATCAACCGCCTTGCACACGAAGGCGTCCCGGGCGTCTTCGCCACGGTTCGTGCCGGCCCCGGGGCCGTCAGCTGCGGATCGATGGTGAGGGTCAGTACGCCCAAAGGTTCGGCGAGCGCACGTACGACCGGCTCGGCGAGCCTGATCCATGCCTGCTCCGCACCGAGAACCGCGGCGAGCCGCTCACGGCTGGTGAACCCCACGGCGGTCCGCACCCCGAGCGGCGTACGAAGGAAGCACAGGTGATGGCCCGCGACCCGACCGAACCGCACCGGGACGTAGAGCGCCGCTACCGGCCCCGGACGATCACCCTCGCCGTCATCTGCTGTGTACATGGTTCTCCTTGCAGCTCTGATCGCACCGAAGACGACCACGACCCGGCCCAGCAGGCCGGGGGCCGTCTCCCGGTCGACGCACGAACGTCGACCGGTCAGTGCGACGCTAAGCCGCATCGGATGCTCCGGGTACGGGCCCTGATGCGCCGCTGACGCCGAAGCCCCCGTCCTTGACGACTCCCCAGCACCCGGGCACGGGCGGCCGGCATCCGCGGCGATCCGCCGGTTACGGCAGCACCCCGGCCCGTCGTGCCGCCACCACCGCCTCCAGCCGGGTGTGCGCCCCCAGTTTCCGCATGGCCGCGCGGAGATAGCCCTTCACCGTCTCCGGTCGCAGCCCGAGCCGCTCAGCCGCCGCCGCGTTCGTCGCCCCCGCCGCGACACAGGCCAGCACGTCGACCTCGCGGGGGGCGAGCCCCACCGACTGCACGGACCGTCTGGTGCCGCTGCTCGGCGCGGCATCCGACCGCACCCCCGCTTCGGCCAGCCGCCCGCAGACCGCCAGCAGCGTCTGCCGAAGCTCCGGGTCGGCCACCTTCGGGGCCAGTGCGCGCAGTTCACCGTGCACCTCACGGACCTCCTCCCACGCACCCCGCCCCGCCACCGGCTCCCGGGCCACGGCCAACAGGCCCTGGACCTCGTCACGGACCACGAGGGCCTGCTCCACGTCGCGGGCAGCGGCGACCGCCGCGTCGAAGGTCCGGTCACCCAGCGGCACCGGCCGCCGCAGCGCCCCGTACAGCACCCCCCGAACGCGTCGCCGGACGACCACCGGTACGGCGAGGACCGAGCGCAGGCCCTCCGTGGACACCGCGGAGTCGTACTCATGACTGATGTGCCGGGCCTCGCGGTAGTCGGTCACCGCACAGGGCCGGGACAGGGCCATGGACTTGCCGCCCAGACCATTGCCCGTGCAGATCGACAATCCGTGCAGCGCGCTCGTCTGCGCTCCGCTCAGTTGGGCGATCCGCAGTCGTTGGGCATCGTGCAGCAGTCCACCGAAGGCGATCGGCAGACCCGTCGCGCGGCGCAGGCGCACCAGCGCCGCCCGCATCTCCACCGCCTCGGTCGGCTCGGACAACACCGTTCCACTCCCTCTGTTTCCGTCTCACCACCCCCGATCGGGGGTGGTGAGACGTAGGTCACTGCTAACACGATGCTACTGAGTGGTGTGGCAATGAGGAGGGCACATGGCTGCAAGCAGCACGACCGAGGAGTTCCGGGTGGCCCGGGACTTCCTGCTGCGGCACCGGGAGGAGTACCAGCACGCCTACGACGGCTTCGTCTGGCCCCGGCCCGAGCAGTTCAACTGGGCCCTCGACTGGTTCGACGCTATCGCACGGGGCAACGACCGGACCGCGCTCCACATCGTGGAGGAGGACGGCACGGAGACCCGCCTCTCGTTCGCCGAACTCTCCGTCCGCTCCGCCCGTACCGCGAACTGGCTGCGGACCAAGGGCGTCCGGGCAGGTGAGCGGATCGTCGTCATGCTGGGAAACCAGTACGAGCTCTGGGAAGTCGCCCTCGCGGCCATGAAACTGCGGGCCGTCGTCATCCCCGCGACCCCTCTGCTGGGCTCCGCCGACCTCCGCGACCGAGTGGAGCGGGGTCGGGCCGGGCATGTGCTCGTACGCTCCGAGGACACCGACAAGTTCACCGATGTGCCGGGCGAATACACCCGCATCGCCGTCGGGGCGCCGGTCGACGGCTGGCTCCCCTACGGGGACGCAAGCTCCGCCGACCCCGTCTTCGTACCCGACGGTGTCACCCGATCCGATGACACGCTGATGCTGTACTTCACCTCCGGCACCACCGCCCGGCCCAAACTGGTGGAGCACACCCACAGCTCCTACCCCATCGGCCATCTCGCCACGATGTACTGGATCGGGCTCCAACCCGGGGACGTCCACCTCAACATCTCATCGCCGGGCTGGGCCAAGCACGCCTGGTCCAATCTGTTCGCGCCCTGGAACGCCGAAGCCACCGTCTTCATCCACAACTACACGCGGTTCGACGCGGCCCGGTTGATGTCCGAGATGGACCGGGCGGGCGTCACCAGCTTCTGCGCCCCGCCCACCGTCTGGCGGATGCTGATCCAAGCCGACCTCACCCGACTGGAGAACCCGCCACGGGAGGTGGTCGCGGCGGGCGAGCCGCTCAACCCGGAAGTGATCGAGACCGTCCGCAGGGAGTGGGGGGTCACCGTGCGGGACGGCTTCGGGCAGACCGAGACCGCCGTCCAGGTCTCCAACAGCCCCGGCCAACTCCTTAAAGCGGGGTCGATGGGCCGGCCGAGTCCCGGCTACCGGGTCGAACTGCTCGACCCCGTCACCGGCGCACCGGGCGCCGCGGAGGGAGAGATCGCCCTGGACCTGACCACCGCTCCGGTCGGTTTGATGGCGGGTTACCACGGCGACCCCGAACTCACCGGACAGGCGATGTCGGGCGGCTACTACCGCACCGGTGACATCGGGGCGCGCGATGTCGACGGATACATCACCTACATCGGCCGTTCGGACGACGTCTTCAAAGCGTCCGACTACAAGATCTCGCCGTTCGAGCTGGAGAGCGCCCTGCTGGAGCACCCGGCGGTGGCCGAGGCGGCGGTGGTCCCCGCGCCCGATCCGCTGCGGCTCGCGGTGCCCAAGGCGTACGTGGTGTTGGCCGACGGCTGGGAGCCGGGCCCGGAGACGGCGAAGCTCCTCTTCGCCCACTCCCGCTCGGTGCTCGCCCCGTACAAGCGGGTGCGGCGGCTGGAGTTCGCGGAACTGCCCAAGACGGTCTCCGGGAAGATCCGCCGCATCGAACTGCGGGAGCGCACGGCGAAAGGTTCCATCACCACCGAGTACGACGAGGGAGATTTCCGATGAGTCTGACCGAGGCACCCTCCAGGGAGCGGGGCGTCGCCGACGCCCCGCTCTCGTACGCCCACGGCACCGGAGCGACCCCGCTGCTCGGGGAGACCATCGGGCAGCGCCTCGACCGGGCCGTCGCGGCCCGTCCCGACGGAGAGGCGTTGGTCGACGTGGCCAGCGGCACCCGTTTCAGCTACGCCGAGTTGGGGGCCGCTGTCGACCGGCTCGCGCGTGCCCTCATCGGCATCGGCGTCAGCAAGGGCGACCGGATCGGCATATGGGCCGTGAACTGCCCCGAGTGGGTCCTGGTGCAGTACGCCGCCGCCCGGGTCGGAGCGATCATGGTGAACATCAACCCGGCCTACCGCGCCCATGAATTGGAGTACGTCCTGCGGCACGCCGGCATATCCGTGCTGTGCGCGTCACAGCAACACAAGAGCAGTGACTATCGTGCCCTCGTCGCCGAGGTCCGCGACCGCTGTCCCGGACTGCGCGCGGTCCACTTCATCGGCGATGGATCCTGGGACGACCTGCTGAACGCGGCGCACACCGTGGCGCCCGCGCAACTCGCCCATCGTGAAGCGGAGTTGTCCTGCGACGATCCGGTCAACATCCAGTACACCTCGGGAACCACCGGATTTCCCAAGGGGGCCACCCTCTCCCACCACAACATCCTGAACAACGGCTACTCGGTGGGCGAGACCCTCGGGTGCACCGAGTTGGACCGGATATGCCTTCCCGTCCCCTTCTACCACTGCTTCGGGATGGTGATGGGCAATCTGGCGGCCCTGACCCACGGGGCGTGCATAGTGATTCCCGCTCCCACCTTCGACCCCGGGGCGACCTTGCGGGCTGTGGCCTCGGAGCGCTGCACCGCCCTGTACGGGGTTCCGACGATGTTCATCGCGGAGCTCAACCTCCCCGACTTCGCCTCGTACGACCTCACCTCCCTGCGCACCGGGATCATGGCCGGTTCGCCGTGCCCGGTGGAGGTGATGCGACGGGTGGTCAGCGAGATGCACATGGGGGAGGTGTCGATCTGCTACGGCATGACGGAGACATCCCCGGTGTCCACCCAGACCCGCCGTGATGACGATCTGGAGCGCCGTACGGGCACGGTCGGCCGGGTGATGCCCCATGTCGAGGTCAAGATCGTCGACCCGGCGACCGGGACGACCCTGCCCCGGGGTGAGGCCGGTGAGCTCTGCACCCGCGGCTACAGCGTGATGCTGGGCTACTGGGGCGAACCGGAGCGAACCGCCGAAGCCGTCGATCCGGGGCGCTGGATGCACACCGGCGACCTGGCGGTGATGCGCGACGACGGATATGTGCAGATCGTGGGCCGGATCAAGGACATGATCATCAGGGGTGGCGAGAACGTCTATCCCCGGGAGATCGAAGAGTTCCTCCACACCCATCCGAAGGTCGCCGACGTACAGGTCGTGGGCGTCCCCGACCAGCGGTACGGCGAGGAGATCCTGGCCTGCGTCATACCCTGCGACCCGACCGATCCGCCCGCCCTGGACGAGCTCACCGCCTACTGCCGCGACCGGCTCGCGCACTACAAGATCCCGCGCAGGCTCCAGATCCTGGACGGCTTCCCGATGACCATCAGCGGCAAGGTGCGCAAGGTGGAGTTGCGGGAGCGGTACGGCTGACCGCTTGCACCGGCCCGTTGCCCGCAGGACCCCTCAGTACCTTCCGGGACGGTTCAGCACCGTTCAGTCCGTGGCCCGCAGTGGTCCTCATCCCGGGGCGAGTCGGATCAGATGGCCCGCCGCATGCAGACCCTGGGCCACCGGTCGAGCCCTAGTTCCCTTTCCTGACGCCTGATCCGCCGTAGTCCCTCGCTGAGTTCCGCCTCTTGGAGCGGGCGAAAGCCCAACCGCGCGTAGTACGGGGCGTTCCAGGGGACCTCGGCGAAGGTCGTCAGGGTCAGTGCGGTCAGTCCGGCGGCGGCGGACCGTTCGGCCAGTGCCTCGATCAGCAGCCGGCCGAGCCCTCGCCGTGCGGCGCTCGGATGGACCGACACCTGCTCGATGTGGGCCGCGCCGTCCACCACCTCGTCCAGGAGGTACGCCAGCGGTGGGCCGTCGTCCTCGACCGTGACCCAGGCGCCCCCAGCCCGTCGGTGGCCCTCCAGCACCTCAAGGCTCGGGGGATCGTCGTCCGCGATCTCCGTCATCCCGAGGGCGCGGAAGGGCTCTCCCGCCGCCCTCTCGATGTCCTGGAGGCGGGGGAGCTCTGCGGCCGTGGCGGGGCGGATGCGCATGGGGGAAGTATCGCTGAGCGCGGGGACGGTGCGATCTGCGGGTGCGCCCGGGCCCGAGGCCGTACGCAGGGCCCGCCCGCACTGCCTGCGCTCGGCCATGCGCCCATGGCCCTTCCGGTGTCAGACCCCGGTGGAGACCAACTCGGCCGCCTGGGTGTTGACCGGCTGGGGGCTACCGGTGAGGTCCATGCTGAAGAGGGCGACCCCGAGGTCGTCGGCGCGGGTGCGCGCGTCCCCCGCGTAGCCGGCGAGGGAGAAGTAGACGGTGGTCTCCGCCGCCGCGGTCAGTCCGGTCAACCAGAGGCACTCCACATCGCGCGGTGCGGCCGGCTGGGTGGACGGATTGACCTGTGCCGTGAGACCCGGGCCACGGAGGTCTATGGCCGGCGCGAGGGGGGTGTCGACGGGGGGTTCGGGCCGGGCCTCAGGGAGGTGGATGTCCTGTTGGACCACCTCGCGGAAGCCCAGCCACTTGAGATAGAGCTCCGCCATGGTCACGGCGTCGCGCGCCGTGCGGATGGCGATCGGACGGAAGGCGGGCCGGGGTGAGTTCGCGGTCCTCGGAAGCGGTATGTGCGAGGGCTGGGGAGCGCTCTGGGGCGCCCCGGACGAGCCCGTGCCGGCGTCCTCCGCGGACCTCACGGGGATGCGCAACAGCGTTCCGCAGGGGCAGCCCAGTTCCGGCTGCGGCCAGTGGTCCAGCCGTCCGCACTGCTCGCAACGGACCTGTACCCAGTCCTCGGCCCAGGTGCGACGGAGGAACCTCTCGGGCGCGGTGCCGTGCTGCAGGGGTGGGGAGAGGGAGGCTCCGCAGACGCACGGGTAGACCGGTGCCGCGAACTGGTGGTCCCGCAGGCACGACGGACAGCGCACCCGCAGTGATTCGGCCATCGAGTTGCCCCCAGATCCTGGCTCATCCCGGCAGTTGCCCTGCAATGTGCTCATCCATCGTCCACCAGTAGAGGGGGGTTTGGGGAGGGTCTCGGCCATCCCTTGACTCGGAAGCAACCACATTCTTACGTTGCCGTCCGAATGGCGAGTCTTTTCTCCCGTATGCCGCAATGATGGGGGAGATCGGCGGGTGTTGACGCCGTGTACGACCGGTGGCCGTTCCCGGACAACGGCCCTGCTTCGCGTGTTCAACATACGGAAGCGGGGACGGTCGCGCCGGCGTCGGCGACCGGGTGGCCACACCGTGCTCCGTGCCCGTCCGGGCCGGGTAGTGCGCTCTCACGGGGACGCTGGTCGCCGGGATGATTCCGTTATGGTCATACGCGAACACCCCGGGTGCGTCGTCACCGTGACGGTGTCGACCGCCCTCCATCTGCGGCCTGCGACCGGGGCGTGGGGGACGGGCGCAGACGTCCCGGAGCGCTGTTTGGTGGGGAGCAGCCCCGCGGAGCCCTCCCGTAGGAGTCGCTGGGGGAGCGCCGGGGGAGAACGAGTGTTCGGTATGGATGCAATGGGGGCACAGTGCGACTGAGGGTCGAATTCACCACCGAACCCTTTGACTTGGACGAGCCACCCGCTCATGCAACGGTCGCCCGTGCGGTGATAGAAGCCGCTCCCCTGGACGTGGTGGAGGTCGGGCCGTTCGGCAACACGGTGGAAGGCGCATCGGATGCGGTGCTGGCCGTGCTCGACGACGTACTGCGCCGCACTGTGGCAGCGGGGGCCACCCGGGTCTCCGTTCAGCTCAACGTCGTGCGGGAGGCGGGCGAATGACCGGGCCGGCCGAGCATCCCCTGCTGGCCGCGGTACGGCCACTCGTCGATGCCCTGGGCGCCGAGTTCATCGTCCCCGCGCGGGCCGCTGCCGACGATGTACTCCTCGCTTGGGAGGGCGAGGAAGTCATCGCCGTACGGCTGCCGGGGTTGTCCGAATCACTTGACCGCATTCTCGCGGCTCTGGAGCGTCACCACGGACGACCGCTGTCCGAGTTGGACCGCAAGACCAAGCAGGACGTGGTGCGGACCTTGGAGACGCGGGGCGCCTTCTCCGTGCGGCATGGCGTGGAGACGGTGGCGAGTGCGTTGGGCGTCAGTCGCTTCACCATCTACAACTACGTCAACCACGCCAATGAGCAGCGGGCCAAGGCGCGGGGGGCCGGGGAAGCCGCGCCGCGGGGCGATTGATCGGAACCCGCTCCCGAGGTCCGCGCCGGGCAAGGAGTCCGGCGGTGGCGTCGCGGTCATCGGTGGCACCGGGTCCATCAGGCTCTGCGCGCGATCGCCAGGGTGGATGCGATCGCGACGACATCGCCGAGGTCCGCGACCGCTGTCCCGGACTGCGGGGTCCTCGCCCGCTCTTCGTCGACGCATGGCCGCCCTCGTTAGATTTCAACAAACTGTTGACGCCCGTCGGTCGGGGGCGTTAGCTGTGCGCAGGCCGGTTCCATGCTCCTGCGAACGACGTCCAGGGAGACCTCGTGCCATCGAGCCCACTGCGCCCTCCGGAGGGAGCGGCACCAACGCAGCCGCCGGGACTCACCCGGCTGAACAGCCTGGCGAAACCCGAGGCGCTCGACCTCCTGCGCGAGGTGTGCGCAAGCCCCCGCTGGGTGAGTGGGATCATCGCCGGGCGCCCCTACCCGGATACCGAAGCCCTGCTGAGCGCCAATGACACGATCACCGCGAGCCTGACCGTCGAGGACCTGTCCGACGCCTTGGCCGGGCACCCGCCCATCGGCCGGCCCACACCGGCAGATCCGGTGTCCGCACGGGAGCAGCGGGGCATGGGCGAGGCGAGCGACGACCTCAAGGCCGAGATGGTAGAACTCAATCTCGCCTATCAGAAGCGGTTCGGTCATGTCTTCCTGATCTGTGCCACCGGGCTGAGCGGTGAACAGTTGAGGGACGCCCTCCGCGGTCGGCTGGTGAATGATCGGGAACGAGAACACGACGTCGTGCGAGCCGAGTTGGGAAAGATCAACCGGCTTCGGTTCCTTCGGCTCACCGCCGGGCACTAGAGCTGTTGCCCGGACGGCAGCCCCACCCGACCTCTGTTTCCAGCCTGGTTGGCGACGTATGACGGTGGCGCTCGCGACGCCCGGCCGGAGACCCGAACCGCGTAGGGAATGAGGGGCGATGAGGAGCGAATCCACTGCCTTGGTGTCCACTGCCTCGGTGTCCACACACGTCCTGGACACCGCCGTCGGACGTCCCGCTCAGGGCGTACCCGTGCTGCTGGCGTTCCGATCGTCGACGGACGGCGCCTGGCAGGTGTTGGGCGGGTCGACGACCGACGGAGACGGCCGCTGCCAGGACCTCCCCGTCCCACCGGCGGGCACGACTCACGTCCGCCTGGAATTCCGGACCGAGGAGTACTACGCGGGCGAACCCGCTCCGAGAGGGGCAGCCCCTTCCGGCGCCGACCGGAGGGAAGCCGTGTTCTTCCCGGAGGTGACGGTGGCCTTCGCCGTCAACGCGGGGGAGCACCACCACGTACCCCTGCTGCTCAGTCCGTTCTCCTACTCCGTCTACCGAGGGAGCTAGCACCGATGCCCGTTCTCGGCCAGAACCAGTACGGAAAGGCGGAGGTCCGAGTCGTCCGCGTGGTGAGGGAAGGTGCCGTTCACCATCTGAAGGACCTCAACGTCTCCATAGCACTCTCCGGCGACATGGCGGATGTGCACCACTTCGGTGCCAATACCCATGTGCTCCCCACGGACACCGCGAAGAACACGGTGTACGCCTTCGCCAAGGAACACGGGATCGAATCCGCCGAAGAGTTCGGCATACGTCTTGCCCGGCACTTCGTGCACTCTCAACCGCCCATACACCGCGCACGCATCCGTATCGAGGAATTCGGCTGGGAGCGCATCGGGGCTTCGGACATCGGTGACGATGCGACGGGCGGTCACTCCTTCGTCCGCCGCGGCTGTGAGACCAGGGTCTGCCAGATCACCTACGACGGCGAGCGCTGGCAGGTCATCTCCGGCCTCCAGGACCTGACGGTCATGAATTCGACGGACTCCGAGTTCTGGGGTTACGCCAAGGACGAGTACACGACCCTCCAAGAGGCGTACGACCGCATGCTCGCCACCGAAGTGTCCGCCCGGTGGCGCCATTCCTGGGAATCCGATGAACAGCCCGTGCCCTCGTGGGACGACTCCTATCAACGGGTCAAGAGGAGCATCCTCCGGGCGTTCTGTACGACCTACTCCTATTCGCTCCAGCAGACGCTGTACGCCATGGGCGCCTCGGTCATCGAAGAGAGCCCGGGCATAGAGGAGATCCGGTTCTCGCTGCCGAACAAGCACCATTTCCTGGTCGACTTGGAACCCTTTGGCCTCAGCAATGACCACGAGGTCTACTTCGCCGCGGACCGCCCGTACGGGCTCATCGAGGCCACGGTCCTCAGGAACGGGGCCGTCGCGGCTATTCCGGTCGATCTGCCGGCCGTGTGACGGGACTGCCTTCCGCACATCCGGGGGCCTAACGGTGGAGGTTCAAGCAGTTGATCACCCCCTGACCCTGCCCTGACAGCGTCGGGTGCACCGGTCAGGGTGGATCGTTTGGGCAGGGAACGGCGAGAACCACAGCAGAGAGGACATGGCCGTATGACGGCTTTCCGCATCGTCATCGAGAACTGTGCCATCGCCACGGTGGATCCGGTCGACACCGAGTACCCGAAAGGGCACATCGTGGTCGCGGGGAACCGCATCGAGTCGATCGGCGCGGGAGCCGCGCCGGCCGGACTGCGCGATGTCGTCCGGCGCATCGACGCCAGGGGCCATCTCGCGACCCCGGGCCTCGTCAACACCCACCACCACTTCTACCAGTGGATCACCCGTGGTCTGGCCACCGACCACAACCTCTTCGACTGGTTGGTCGCCCTCTATCCGACCTGGGCGCGGATCGACGAACAGATGGTGCGGGCCGCCGCACGGGGCTCACTCGCCATGATGGCGCGGGGCGGGGTCACCACCGCGATGGACCACCACTACATCTATCCACGTGGCAGCGGCGACCTCTCCGGTGCGATCATCGGCGCCGCCCGGGAGATGGGCGTCCGGTTCACCCTGGCCAGGGGTTCGATGGACCGCGGGACATCGGCCGGCGGACTGCCCCCGGACTTCGCCGTGGAGACGCTCGACGCCGCACTCGCAGCAACCGAAGAGACCATCGACCTCCACCACGACGACGCGAGCGACGCCATGACGCAGATCGCCGTCGCCCCCTGCTCGCCCTTCTCCGTCTCCACCGACCTCCTGCGCGAAGGCGCACGCCTCGCCCGCAGCAAGGGCGTTCGTCTGCACACCCACGGCTCGGAAACGGTGGAGGAGGAGCGCTTCTGCAAGGAACTCTTCGGAATGGGGCCCACGGACTACTTCGAGTCCACCGGCTGGCTGGGGCCCGATGTCTGGATGGCGCACTGTGTCCATATGGCCGATGCGGACATCGCGACCTTCGCGGGTACCGGCACCGGAGTGGCCCACTGCCCCTCCTCCAACGCCCGACTGGCCGCGGGGATAGCGCGGGTGCCCGACATGCTGGCGGCCGGTATCGCCGTGGGTCTTGGCGTGGACGGGACCGCGTCCAATGAATCGGGCGAGCTCCACACCGAACTGCGCAACGCCCTCCTGATCAACCGCCTCGGCCGTCATGGCGAGGCAGCGCTGACGGCCCGTCAAGCGCTGCGGCTGGGCACGCACGGCGGCGCCCGTGTCCTCGGGCGCGCGGAGCAGATCGGCTCCCTGGAGGTGGGGAAGCTCGCCGACCTCGTGCTGTGGAAGATGGACACGCTCGCCCATGCCTCGATCGCCGATCCGGTGACCGCGCTGATCCTCGGCGCCGCAGCTCCCGTGACGCTGTCACTCGTCAACGGGAAGCCGGTCGTCGAGGACAACCGGCTGATCACGGTGGACGAGGAGGAGATCGCGCGCACCACCCGTACCGAGGCGCAACGCCTGATGAGCATCGCCGGGCCCCGTTGATTCCAGGTGAGCCGAGGCGGGTGGGTACAACTCGTGCCGTGCGGTTCGCACGGCCGGCCGATCCTCCACGGGCCCCACTGTCAGACCCGCATGCCATCCTCAAGGCATGGATCTTGAACGGGTTTTCGCAGATCTGGACGGCGTGCCCTGGGCCGATCTGGACCACGCCTACGGGCAGGCGGACGACCTACCGGACCTGCTGCGCGCACTCACCGGTGACCAGGAGCAGTCGACCGAGGCTTTGGTGGAGTTGGGGGCCAGCATCCTGCACCAGGGCACCGTCTACGGAGCGACAGTGGCGGCCGTGCCCTATCTGGCGCGTCTCGCCGCGGCGGACGTGCGCACCGTGGAGATGCTGCTGCTCCTGGGCGGAATAGCCGAGAGCGAGGACGAGTTCGCCGCGCCCCTGCCAGGTGCTTGCCGGGCGGCCGTGGTGGAGCAGCTCCCGTTGATCCTGGACCTGCTGGCCTCCGACGACGTCGATGTGCGCCGGACGGCGGCCTGGGCAGTCGGCCGCACCGGCTGTGTGTCGGCGGCGTCGGCGCTTCGCCGGCTGTGGGCCGACCCGCACGAGCGGCATCCAGGTGTCCGCGCGGAGACCCTGGCGGCCCTGGCGCAGCTGGACCCGGAGGGCACCCCTCCAGAGCTGCTGTCGGCCCTGGACGCGGCGGAACCGGCGGTGCTGCGGGTCACCGCCGTCATGGCGGCCGTCGACGCCGGGATGCCGTTCTCCACCACGCACCAGAGCGTTCTGGTGTCCCTCCTTCCGGCCGCACCGCATATCGCGGACCGCTGCGACCAGGAACGGACGGAGCCCCTGCGCCAGGTGGTCGACGTCCTGCTGCGGCGTGACACCGATGAAGACCGTGCCTCGGCGTTCGCCCTGGTCGAAGCCGCGCTCCGACTGACGGAGCCCGCGGCGAGGGACGAGGCACTGTGGGCCGCGGAGCACGCCTGCACGATCTCGCGCAGTGCCCCGGGACGGCTCGCCCCCGCACTGGTCCCGCTGCTGGGCGACCCCTCGTTCCACCGTGTCGCGTCCCTGCTGCCGATCCTGGACCAGCTCGGCAGCCATGCCGCGCCCGCTGCGCCCGCACTGGCGGAGCTCGCCGCGACGGACGGCGACCTCGGGGACCGGGCGCTGGCGGTGCTCGCCAGGATCGCTCCGGAGCAGGCCGCCCTGCTGCTCGCCCGGGACCTGGAGAACCGCACGATCACCCTCGCCTCGGTCACGGGGACCCGGGGGCTGCGCCCCGGACATCGCCTGCCCTATGCGCCCGAGCTGTTGAACGCGATCCGCATCAGCCTGTCCCATCTGGCGACGGCGGACGAGGCACCGAGCCGCGGACCCGTGGAACTGCTCGAACTGCTCGCGGGCTGGGGGACACGGGCCGCCGCAGCCCTACCGGAACTGACGCGGGCCCTGGACGCGTTCCCCACCTCGGTGCCGGCCGCGCTCGTGGCGATCTGTCCCCCGAACCGCACCGCGGCCGTCGCCGAACTGCTGCGTCGGGCGGCCGTGGCCGGTGAGGTGGAGGCCCGCTGTGCGGCAGCGGAGGCCCTCTGGCGGCTCACGGGTGAAACGGGCCCCTTGGTGGTCGCCCTCCAAGCGGCCCTGCGCGAGGGCAGCCCCGCCCCACATCTGGTCGAGACCGCCGGACGGCTGGGGGCGGCGGGCCGTGAGCTCGTCGCGGAGCTGCGGTCCGCCCTGACCTCCGCGGGTGTCGGGCGGACGAACTTCGAGCTGGAGACGGACCTACAGATCGCCTTGGCGCTCTGGCGGCTCACGGGCGACGGCGACCAGTCGGTGCACGTGGTCGGAGCGGTGCTGGCGGAGACCGCGGAGAGAATGTGGAGCGGCAGGACACGGACGAGTGCGGCGCGGGCCGCAGCCGAGATCGGACCGGCCGCCAAACCGCTCATCCCCGCCCTTGAAGCGCTGCTCAGCGACCCGGTGCAGGTCCCCGGGGCGGTGCTCGCGCTCCGGTCGGTGGGCCACCCGCTCCAGGCGGACCGGGCCGCCGATCTTCTGGTGACCTCCGCCGAGCTCGACGCGGACCCGATAGGGGCCCTGGAAGCCCTGCGAACGCTGGGGCCGGGGGCCCTTGCTCCGGCAGTGATCACCCGGCTGACGGCCCTGGCCGAAGGCGATCTCAGGGTGGCGATCTCCGGCCGTCGGACGGAGATCGTCGCCGCCGACGAGAGGCTGCGGACCTCCGCCCGAGCACTGCTCCCCGGATGACCTCATGACCGCGCCTTCCTGACCCCGTCTTCGCGTCTCCCTGACCCCATCTTCCTGACGGGGAAGCGATGACCAGTCCCCTGTCCGTGATCGTGACCGCCCCCGTGACAGGGCACGCATGTCCCCCTGCGGTCAGGAGCCCTGTCCGTACCGCTGTCCATGGCCGACCCGTCAGCCGGACGATGAGTCGCCCAGTCGGCGAGTGCCGCCACCCGCGTGGGAACCCGCCCGGTCTGCCCCGTGCCGGACCGGGCGGGAGAACGACCCTCTTCAGTGAAGAGGCCAGTACGGTCGCGGTGCGCCCCAGGAGCACCCCGACCATGCGGTCATGCCTCGGGATGCCAATCGGGGCGCCGACCGCTGCGCCCCACCACTTGATCCAGCAGCGGTGCGTCTTCGGGCACGTCGACGGCCGGGCCGAAGATCGTGCCACTGCCACCATCTCCGTCGGTGGGCTCCAGCAGGGCGTACGACACGCGCAGGCTCGCCTCGTCCGGTGCATAGGGCTGACCGGTGGCCCGGGCCAGGTCCCAGCCATGCACCACCAGTTCGTTGAGGGCGACCTGACCTGCGATGGCCGCGGGTAGATCGATGCCTCCGGCACGGGTCTGCCCCTCCCAGGCCGATGGCGTCGACCAGGCCCGGGACAGCTCGTCGAGCCTGCGCGGCAGCGCGGTCCGCCAATCGCCCGGCAAGGTGGGCAGCGCCGACTGGGGATCGGTGTCCGTCGTGGCCCCCAGCTCCTTGCGGGCGGCGTCACGGAACGCGCCCGCAAGGCCGATCAGATGTCCCAGCAGTTCCTTCACGGCGTAGTCCGGACAAGGGGTGGGATCGTCGAGACGCGCGTCCGCGACGCCTTCCGCCAGCCGGGCGACCGCTTCGGCGGCGGGGTGGAGATCGTGCAGGGGGTTCGTCGGGTTCGTCGTCATGCAGAGAAGACTGTTCGCACCGCTCGAACTCATCGCCCGGCTGCTGATCGACCGATCGACCGATTGCTCTCAAACACGGCCCAAGCCGACGTGCGACCCGGCTGCCCCTGTGATCCATTGAATCCCGGTACCCGCACTCCATCGACCAGCCGCGGGGCCGGGACAGAGACGGGGCCCGAGCGATGAGTGCGGAAGCCGGAACCGATGGTTCTGATGTCTGCGCTGCCCTCACTGCTTTCGCTGCCCTCACTTCTTTCGCTGTCCGCGCTGCTTTTCCGGGTCGCGAAGTGCTCGCAGTTCCCACAGTTTCCGCAGTTCCCGCAGTTCCCGCAGTTCATGGTGTCTCTGTCGCCTTGTCCCGACCGTTGGCGCACATCCCCTGCCGGGTGTGGCGATGAGTACCCCCGAAGTCCGGGAGGCTGCCCCTGAGCCACCCGATGGACCCGAACCGAAGCGGCGTTTCGCCTTCCCGAGCGCTCTCACCGTCCTCGCCGTGGTCACCATCGCGGTCTGGGCACTGGCCTTCGTCATTCCGCCGGGCGCCTACGACCGCACGGACGACGGCGCGCCCATCGAGGGCACCTACCACCGGGTCGACAGCGGACAGAGCTTCGTCGACCGCCTCAACGACCTGTTCCTCGCACCCGTCAACGGCCTCTACGGCATCCAGGACCAGTCGACCGGCGTCGTCGGCCCCGATCTCGCGGGCGAACTGTACGGCAGCGCAGGAGTGTTCCTCTTCGTTCTGGCCATCGGCGCCTTCATCACCGTCGTCTTCGCGACCGGAGCCCTGGACCGGGGCATCGCACGGCTGGCCCATCGGCTGCGGGACCGCGGTGCGCTGCTGATCGCCGCGGTCATGCTCGTCTTCTCCCTGCTCGGAACCGTCGAGGGCTTCGCGGAGGAGACCCTCGGCTTCTACGGGCTGATCGTCCCCCTGATGCTGGCGCTGGGATACGACCGGATGACCGCCACGGGAACGATCATCCTCGGTGCCGGTGTCGGAGTGCTCTGCTCCACCGTGAACCCGTTCGCGACGGGGGTCGCCTCCTCGGCGGCGGACATCTCCCTGGGCGACGGCATCGCCTTGCGCGCCGCGATGTGGCTGGTGCTGACCGCCGTGACCATTGCGTATGTCATCCGCTATGCGCGCCGGGTGCGCAGCGACCCGAGTAGATCGCTCTCCGGATTCCTGCCAGGCGACCGCGAGCGGGCCACGGCCGAGACGTCCGAACCGCCGGACCTCACCGCACTCCACAAGACCGTCCTGGTGGTCGTCACCCTGGTCTTCACCTTCATGATCTTCTCCGTCGTCCCCTGGGCGAGCGCACTCACCGGGGATGCGCAGGCCACTCCGTACGGTTTTGAGCTCGGTTGGTCCTTTCCGGAACTCGCGGCGATGTTCCTGGTCGCCTCGGTGCTCGTCGGGCTGGTCGCCCGGATGGGGGAGCAGCGGCTCAGTGCCACGATCACCCAGGGGGCGGCGGACTTCATCTCCCCGGCACTGGTGATCGTGCTGGCCCGCGGAGTCACCGTGATCATGAACAACTCGATGGTCACCGACACCGTGCTGCACTCCATCGAGGGCGTCGTCCGGGGAACGTCGTCCGGCGCCTTCGCCGTGATCGTGTTTCTGGTGAATCTGCCCCTGGCATTCCTGATCCCGTCCACCTCGGGTCATGCCACCCTCGCCATGCCGATCCTTGCCCCGCTGGCCGATTTCGCCGGGGTCTCCCGTGCCGTGGTGGTGACGGCCTGGCAGTCCGCGAGCGGTTGGATGAACCTCTGGGTGCCCACGACCGCCGTCACCATCGGTGGCGTGGCCCTCGCCAAGGTCGGCTACGACCGCTACCTTCGCTTCGTCTGGCCGCTGCTCGCCATCCTGGCCGTACTGATTTGCGGGTTCCTGGTGGCCGGCGCGGCGCTGACCTGATCGACGGCGGGTCGTCGGGATCTCCATCACACGGACGCGGTCCCAAAGAAGCGGAAGCGATCCCACCGCAGGGCGGTATCGAGCCGACGGACATAGCCGGACCGATGCCCTGCAAGGCCCTCAGACCGTGCGGGTGCATTCCCCGTTGAACGTCAATCGGGCTTGAAAACGGCCTCTCACCATGCACTATAGGTCTGGACCATTCCGTCTCCTTGCGGAGGTTAGACCGTGCAACGTCCCCCCACACTCCCCGCGTTGGTCTGCGCGGCGGCACTCGTCCTCACCGCCTGCGCCGGCGAGGACAAGGACTCCAAGGCCCCCACCACACCCTCCGGGGTGACCGCGCAGGCGAGCAGCGCCACGTCCGTCCACGTCATGTGGGAGAACTCCTCCGATGACAAGGCCGTCACCGGTTATGAGGTGTTCGAGGGCGAGAAGCGGGTCAAAGAGCTACCCGCGGCCAAGAACATGGTGGACATCAACCGCCTCACCCCCAAGACCGCCTACAGCTTCACCGTCCGCGCCCGCGACGCGGCGGGCAACCTCTCCAAGCCAAGTCCTGCCATAGCCGTCACCACCCCCGAGCCGACACCCGAGGACAAGCAGCCCCCCACCAGTCCCGGCAAGCTCACGGGCGCACTCGACGGCAAGACCCAGGTCCGGTTGGAGTGGCAGGCAGCCAGCGACAACACCAAGGTGACCTCCTACGACATCTACCAGGAGGACTCCCGCATCCACAGCGTGCCGGGTACCGAGACCAAGGCCCTGGTGCCCGGATTGCGGCCGGGTACCGTCTACTCCTTCACCGTGCGGGCACGCGACGCCGGGGAGAACTCCTCGCCCGACAGCAACCCCGTCGATCTCACCACTGCGGCGGCACCCGGCAAGGGCGCCAACACGGCACCCACCGATCTGAAGTTCACCGTCCGCAAGGGCGTCGTCGATCTGAGCTGGATGCCACCTGACGTGGACGGGCCGATCGAGACGCACGAACTCCACATCAACGGCAAGTTGGCGACGACGATCGTCTGGGGCGTCATACCGGAAGGCAAGACCGTGACTCATGAGATGGTCGTCCCGGATCCGCCTGGCACCCGTCTCAGCATCAAACTTCGGGCCAAGCTCCCCGACGGCAAGTGGGGTGACTTCTCCGTACAACGGACGGTGATCGTGCGCTGATTCGGGCCGTCAACCCGTACGCGTGGTTCGGCGGGGTGTTCGACGACGACCGTCGTTCCGCCCTCGAAGGGCGGGCACCCTGCCCCCGCATTTCCGTACGACGCGCCGGACGCCGGCCGAACGGCGCGTCGTACGCGGCGGTGCCGGCCCGTTGGCCGTGGTGGAGCGATGCTCGTGCCCGAACGGTCGGCTTCGCCGCTGCACCGTTCGTCGGTTCCTCAGTACCGGGCGGCGAACATCACGAAGGCCGCCCACACCTTGAGGGAGAGGGAGAGGACCGGGCCCGCGGCGTCCTTGGAGTCCCGTACCCGAACCGTCCCGGGGCAGGCCGCCACCTCCACGCACTCCCCGCCGCTCCCACTGCTGTGACTGCTCTTGAACCAGATAGGACGGGTCACGGTGCACACAGTCGCTTGGACATCCATCTCTCTCCCAGCAACTTCTCCAGAAAGGCCAGAGATTCGCCCGGGCTGAGCGCCTGGGCTCGCAGCAGTCCGTATTGCTCCTCGAACTCCCGGACCGCCTTGCGCTCCGAGTGGATTCGGCTGTCGGGATACGCCTCGACGTAGGCCACTCGGTTTCCTTCCCTTGCCCCGATCAGATTGAAGGGACCACCCAATCCGGCGTGTTCTTCCCGGTCCGTCGGCATGACCTGGATCTCGACATGGCGCTCACGGCCGCGGCGCAGGATCTGCTCCAACTGGCCGCGCAGCACCTCCACCCCGCCCAGGGGTCTACGCAGGACCGTCTCCTCGATCACAAAACTGAGCATGGGCAACGGGAGGCGGGAGAAGAGTTCCTGCCGGGCGAGGCGGGCCGAGATCCGCTGCTCCATGACCTCCTCTCCCAGCAGCGGGCGCCACATGGCGAACACCGCCCGGGCGTAGTCCTCCGTCTGGAGCAGACCGGGGACCGCATGGGTGGCGTACACATGGAGATCGGCCGCTTGTGCCTCAAGTCGAGCGGCGTCCCGGAAGAACGCCGGATACTGCGCCCGGGCGACTTCGTCCTTGCTGGCTTTGAGGACCCCACCCGCATTGAGCACTTCATCGGCCCGGTCGATGAACTTCCCGGGTGGAATGCGCCGGCCCTGCTCGAAGGAGGCGATCGTGGATGCCGAGTATCCGGTCAGCCTTCCCAATTCCGGTCGCTCAAGCCCTTCTCGTACCCGGAGCAGTTTCAGCTGTTGTCCAAAGACACACAGGATTCCGGCTCCCGGCTCGCACTCGGAATCGCGCTCCGGCTGCTGATCGTTCATGACCCCCGAACCTCCCGCCCCGGAGCCGGTCCCGCTCCGCGTCGCTCACAACGGCGTTCCCGACGGGTACGGCCCGTGCCTACCGGGGCGTCCCTCGGGGCCAAGGTACGCACGCACCAAGGGGGTTTTCCGTATGAAGCGAGCAATTCCCCCTACCGGGGGCGTCCCGTACATATAGCAGCACCCCGGGGTCTGGCGGCTGCTCGTGCAGACGCACGAGCAGCCGACCCTGCCGACCCTGGAATGCCTGATCACCGCCCGATCCGTCCGGTGTCCCGGGGAGCGCGGTGCCGTCGCGTCGTCCAAGTCCGTCGGGGTGATTGAGCCGTTCGATACCTCATACCCGTCACAGGGGCAGGAAAGTGCCCGCTTCTCCGGTTCTGCGCACATGGGTGGACTTGTGGACGGCGAGTGACGGCGGGCCGCCTCCGGATGAATGAGTCCACTTCCTCGGTCGTGGGTGCTCTCCTCGTCCCGATGCCCGATGCCCGATGCCCGATGAGGTGGCGGTGGCGGTGGGGGTGCCGGTGGGGGGCCATTGCGCGGGAAGCCTCCGGAGCGCCCGGCCGTCCTACTCCTTGAGCTGGCGTCCCCCGAACACCCCGGCCGCATCCGCCCGGTGCCACCACGCGTCGAGTTCGTTCCTGCTCAGCGCGCCCCACTCCGGGGTGGCCTCGACCAGTGCCCGCCCCAACTGCCTGCCCAGCTCCACCATGCTGCTCCCCGCTGCTGACCGCGCGGCGTCGTACCGGCCCAGAGCGCCGAACAGATCACCATCGGACCCTCGCAGGGCCGTCTCCAGCAGGCTGGCGTCCTGGAGCGCCTTCACCGCGCCCGCGCCGGTGTGCGGACGGGCGACGGTCGCCGCGTCCCCCAGCAGGGCCAGACCGCCGCGCACGCCCGGCGTCGCCGTGAAGTCATACATCGGCTGGACGAAGAGTTCCTCGGCGCGGGTGAGGGTGATCAGGGTCGCCCAGAACGGTGGCAGTCGGGTCTTCACGAGTTCGTACAACAGGGTCCGCGCCGATGCGTCCACAGCTCCGGGCGGAACCGAGGAGGGGTCGTCGCGGCGGATGCCCGGGCCGACGGGCACTGCGGTGTAGAGGACCCAGTTGACGCGTACGTCTCCGTCCGCCCCCGGAATGCGGTAGATGACGACGTGGCCCCCGCTGAAGACGACGTAGGCGCACGAGTGCTCCGGCCAGGATCCGGAGTCGGGAAGCCGGCTCTCCGGGTACGCTCCGCGCCAGGCGAGATATCCGGCGTACCGCGGCTCCACTGCGGGGCAGACAGCCGCACGGACGACCGACCGATATCCGTCGGCGCCGATCACCAGGTCGTACGGTTCGCTCCCGTCCTCGGTGTGAACGGCCGCCCCTGCGCCCGACTCGGCGACGGAGAGCACGGGCGTTCCACTCCGGAAGCGCATCCCCTCCGGGACTCGCGCCCGCAGTTCGCGCCAGAGCGGACCCCAGTTGTAGGTACGGAAGGGGAAGGCGTTGCTCCCCAGCATCCTTCCAAGGGGGACGCGCTCGTCGCGCACGTACCAGTGGCGCTCGGCCAGTCGGACCCACGGCATCGAGGCGTCGAGATAGCCGGCCGCCGCCAATTCCGCGTAGCGCGCCGCGTGTACGGCCACTCCGACTCCGCGGTCGGCGAGGACACCCGCGGTGCGTTCGTACACCGTGGTGTCCCGGCAGCCGGCCCGGTGCAGGGCCAGGGCCGCCGCGCACCCCCCGATGCTGCCGCCGACCACGGCGGCGCGTAATCCCCTGAGTGCGTGCGATCCGCTCATGCGGCACATCATGGCAGCGCGCTCTGCCCTGCGAGCGGTGCGACTCAGCCGCTCAGTTGCTCGTACGCGGGCAGGGTGAGGAAGTCGGCGTAGCTCTCGTCGAGGGCGACATGGAGCAGCAGGTCGTGGGCTTGTTGCCACCTTCCTGCTCGGAAGGCTTCGTCCCCCAACTCCGTACGCAGACTGAGCAGTTCGGCTGCCGCGACCTCGCGCGTCAGCTCCGCGGTCGCCGTCTCGCCGTTGTCGAAGACGACTCCGGCGTTGATCCACTGCCATATCTGGGAGCGGGAGATCTCGGCGGTGGCCGCGTCCTCCATCAAATGGAAGATCGCCACCGCGCCCAGACCCCGCAACCACGCCTCGATGTACCGGATGCCGACCTGGACCGCATTGCGCAGCCCGTCGAACGTGGGTGCGGCCTCCAGTGAGTCGACGGCGAGCAGTTCGGCGGCCGTCACCGAGACCTCGTTGCGCAACCGGTCCTTCTGGTGCGGGCGGTCACCGAGCACGGCGTCGAAGGAGGCCATCGCCACGGGCACCAGATCGGGGTGAGCGACCCAGGATCCGTCGAATCCGTCACCGGCCTCGCGGTCCTTGTCCGCGGTGACCTTCTCCAGGGCGATCCGATTGACCTCGGGATCGCGTCGGGAGGGGATGAAGGCGGCCATGCCGCCGATGGCGTGTGCGCCGCGCCGGTGGCAGGTGGCGACGAGCAGTTCGGTGTACGCACGCATGAAGGGGGCCGTCATCGTGACCGCGTTGCGATCGGGCAGAACGAACCTCGCACCGCCGTCGCGGAAGTTCTTCACGATGGAGAAGAGGTAGTCCCAGCGGCCGGCGTTCAGCCCGGAGGCGTGGTCGCGCAACTCGTAGAGGATCTCCTCCATCTCGAAGGCGGCGGTGATGGTCTCGATCAGTACCGTGGCCCGGACGGTGCCCTGCGGGATGCCGCAGTGGTCCTGGGCGAAGACGAAGACATCGTTCCAGAGCCGGGCTTCGAGGTGCGATTCGGTCTTGGGCAGATAGAAGTAGGGACCCTTGCCGAGGTCCAGTAGGCGCCGGGCGTTGTGGAAGAAGTAGAGCCCGAAGTCGACGAGGGCACCGGGCACCCGGCGGCCTTCGGTGTCCTGGAGGTGGCGCTCCGGCAGGTGCCAGCCGCGCGGGCGCATCACCACGGTGGCCAACTCCGCGGCTGGCCGTAGGGCATAGCGCTTTCCGCTGCGTTCATCGGTGAAGTCGATGCGGCGCCGATAGGCGTCCATCAGGTTCACTTGTCCGCCGATGACGTTCTCCCAGGTGGGGGAGGAGGCGTCCTCGAAGTCCGCGAGCCAGACGCGGGCTCCGGAGTTGAGGGCGTTGATGGTCATCTTGCGGTCGGTGGGGCCGGTGATCTCCACCCGCCGGTCTTCGAGTGCCGGCGGTGCGGTGGCCACCCGCCAGGTGCGGTCGGCTCGGATCGCCGCCGTCTCGGGGAGGAAGTCCAGCGTCCCGGTGCGGGCGGTCTCCGCGCGCCGCTGCGCCCGCAGTGCGAGTAGTTCGTCACGGCGGGGTGTGAAGCGGTGGTGCAGTTCGGCGATGAAGGCGAGGGCCGCCTCGGTCAGCACCTCGTCCTGACGCGGCACCGGCCCGGCGTCGACGACGGCCAGCGGGGATGTCGCTGGTGTGGACATCGGCTGTCACTTCCTTCGGCGAGGTGGCCCCGAGCATGGGCGACGACGGGCTCGGGAGAACTCAGATCTACGGATGATTTCTGGATAGTAGTTTCCTCATCGTGGAAGTACAAGATTCCTTCTCGGGCCTCGACGGCCGGGATGTGGCTCGTTCGGTCCGCTCTCGTCGGGGTGTGCTCCCTGCGTGCCGGTCCACTCCCGAGTTCATTCCAGCCGGAACAGATCCGCCGCCGTGTCGATGTCATCGGGGGTTGCGACGTCGCCGCACTCCACCAGCGTCAGGGTGGATGCCAGGGCGGACAGATAGCTGCGCGCACCCTGATCCCCCACGGCCGCCGCCGACGCGGGGGGCCAGTGGGCGGCGCCCAGCAGGACCGGGTGCCCACGCCGACCGTCGTACGTCGCTGCGGCCAGGGTGTCGTGCGAGCCGTAAGCGGACCGCACCCGCGCCACGGCCGCGCCGCCGATGCCTGGCTGGTCCACCAGGTGCACCAGGGCTGCATCGGCGCCCGAGAGGGCCAGGGATGCGAGGCCGGCCCGTAGGGACGAACCCATGCCCTGCTCCCAGTGTTCGTTGTCGACCGCCGTGCACCCGTCGAGTGCTCCTTCGGCGCGCACCCGGGCCGCCGCCGCGCCCAGCACCACATGGATCGGTCCGCACCCCCCGTCGCGCAGCGCCGCCACGGCGTGGTCGACCAGCGGGCGACCACGATGGCGCAGGAGCGCCTTGGGGCGTCCGCCCAGTCGTCGCCCGCCTCCCGCGGCCAACAGGAGTCCGGCGATGACGGGGGGCTCCCCTGGAGGTGTCATGGCGACTGCATATCGCATTCCGGCCGCCGCCACGTCCCCAGGCGGAGCGTGCTCCAGGCGCGAAGTGGCCGTTGTGACCCTTTCGCGCCATGTCATGGGGTAGTTGCAGCCGGATTTACCAATTAGCCGTCCTGGGTGGCGCGCATGGCGCGGTATGGCGTTAACTTGCCCGCAACTCTGGGTGGTTGGCCGCGGACTTACCGTTGTCGGATCGGTCCCGGGGTGTGAGGGGGGAGTGCTGTGTTGCGGGGTGTGGAGCAGTCACAGATGGCGGTACGTGAAGAGGACCCGAGGGTCTCCGCGCTGGGCGTGGCCGTGTCGCGGTTGCGCCGGGAGCTCGCCGGCCATCCGGCGCAGTTCTCGGATCGGGACATCGCGGAGGACGAGTTGGCGGTACTGGCGGCGATGGTCGCCGAGCATCGCCCCGACGTCGCCCGGATGCGGCGCTCCCTCTTGCTGATCGCGGGGGCGATCGGCTCGGTCAGCGCGCTCGGTCCGGCCCTGATGGAGGTGCGCTCGGCGGTGGACCTCTTCGGCGGCGTGCCGCGGTAGTGCAGTGATCAGGTGCGGGGTGCCGTGATCCAACGGGGTGTCGCGGTGGTTCACCCTGGCCCGATGGCGGGGAGCCGTTCGTCGCTCTAGCGTGGAGGAATCGTGTCAAAAGCGACTACCCACGACACTAGGGAAACCGATATGGCCGACAAGCCGACCGTCGTTCTCGTGCACGGGTTCTGGGGCGGAGCCGCCCACTGGGGGAAGGCCATCGTCGAGCTGCGCAACCGCGGCTACGGTTCGCTGTACGCGGTGGAGAACCCGCTCACCTCGCTGGCCGACGATGCCGAGCGTACCCGCAAGATGATCAAACAGGTGGACGGTCCGGTGCTCCTCGTGGGCCACTCCTACGGCGGCGCGGTCATCACCGAGGCCGGGGACCTGCCCAATGTCGTCGGACTGGTCTACATCGCGGCGTTCGCACCCGATGCGGGGGAGAGCCCCGGACAGATCAGCCAGGAGCTGCCGCCGGCCGCGTTCGAGAACCTCGCCCCGGATTCCGACGGCTTCCTCTGGGTCAAGCAGGACAAGTTCCACTGGAGCTTCGGGCAGGACCTGGACGACGACGAGGCGCTGGTGATGGCGGTGACCCAGAAGGCGCCGCTGGCCTCGACCTTCGGGGACAACGTGACCGATCCGGCGTGGCGGAAGAAGCCCAGTTGGTACCAGGTCTCGACGCAGGACCGGATGATCCACCCGGACAACGAGCGTCGGATGGCCGAACGGATGTCACCACGCAAGATCATCGAACTGGACGCCAGTCATGCATCGCTCGCATCGCAGCCCAAGGCGATCGCCGATCTGATCGACGAGGCAGCGAGCGGGTCCGCCTGAGCCGCGCGTCAGCCCGTGCGCGGGTGTCAGCCGGTGGTTCCGGAGGTGGCCAGGGCCGTGGACAGGTCCTCGGCCACCTGCTGGAGCACGGGCACGATCCGCTCGGTCGCCGCTTCGGTCACCCGTCCCGCGGGGCCGGAGATGGAGATCGCCGCCGCCGTGGGGGAGTTGGGGATCGAGACGGCCAGGCAACGCACGCCGATCTCCTGCTCGTTGTCGTCCATGGCGTAGCCCTCGCGCCGTACCCGCTCCAGGGCGGCGAGGAACCCCTCGGGCGTCGTGATGGTCTTCTCCGTCGCCGCGGGCATGCCCGTCCGGGCGAGCAGGGCCCGCACCTCGTCGGGGGGAGTGTGGGCCAACAGGGCCTTGCCGACGCCGGTGGAGTGCGGCAGCACGCGACGGCCCACCTCGGTGAACATGCGCATCGAATGCTTGGACGGCACCTGCGCCACGTAGACGATCTCATCACCGTCGAGGAGCGCCATGTTGGCGGTCTCGCCGGTTTCCTCGACCAGTCGGGCCAGATGGGGGCGCGCCCAGGTGCCGAGCAGCCGCGCCGCCGACTCGCCGAGGCGGATCAGACGGGGGCCGAGGGCGTAGCGGCGATTGGGCTGCTGACGTACGTAGCCACAGGCCACCAGGGTGCGCATCAGGCGGTGAATGGTGGGCAGCGGTAGACCGCTGCTGGCGGAGAGCTCACTCAACCCGACCTCGCCCCCTGCGTCGGCCATTCTTTCGAGCAGATCGAAAGCGCGCTCCAGGGACTGGACGCCCCCGCTGCTCGCGGTCTTGACGGCGTCGTTGGTGCTGGCGCTGGACGTCGGCACGGGTGGCGGTCCTTTCGGGCAGACGGGCAAGTGAGCAGCCTACCGGGCTGCTCCGGCCGGGCGGCTCGCCGTTCGAGCGGCTCCGGCGCCGGTCAGGGAAGTGGGCGACTGGTCCCGTGCCCTTCCGCGGGAACGCGTTCGAGGGGACTCGATGGCCTTCGACGGGGTGATCCGTTGGATGATCCGTTGTAGGAACCGATCCATGCCTTCTCCGTCCGCGGATTCCTCTGGCTCCTTCCGCCTTCGCCGCGGCCGTGCTCATGGCTATTCGCTGGAAGATCGCTCTCACCTACCGTCGAACCCCGATCGAACGACTGTTCCGGCCGCGCGGGCGGGGCTTCGGCGGTAGAGGGCCGGATGCTCTCGCTCGGTGAAATCTCTCTTTCGCTGAGCAGAACAGGAAGTCTTGACGATCGACATCTCCCCCATGAGGATTCGTTCAACATTTCGTTGAAGCTCGCCGAGGGGGGATGAGCATGGACGACGGGGGAGTCGACCTCTTCCTGCGCTCGACGCGGGTACTCACCCCCCGGGCGATCGGACCCGCAACGGTGGCCGTGGCCCGGGGCACGATCGTGCGCCTCCTCCCCCACGACACCCCGACCCCACCGGACGTACCGAGCGAGGACTTCGGCGACGATGTCCTGCTGCCCGGTCTCGTGGACACCCACGTCCATGTGAACGACCCCGGGCGCAGCGAGTGGGAGGGGTTCGCGACCGCCACCCGTGCCGCGGCTGCCGGCGGTATCACCACCCTGATCGACATGCCGCTCAACTCGCTGCCACCCACCACCACCGTGGCCCATCTGCGAACCAAACAGCACACCGCCCGACCCCTGGCCCATGTCGACGTCGGCTTCTGGGGCGGTGCGATCCCGTACAACACCGCCGACCTGAAGGAGCTCCACACCGCCGGTGTCTTCGGCTTCAAGTGCTTCCTCTCGCCCTCGGGAGTGGAGGAGTTCCCCGAACTCGACGAGGAGCAGTTCGGTCGGACCATGGCCGAAACGGCAGCCCTCGGAGCGCTGTTGATCGTCCACGCCGAGGACCCGGGACAACTGGCAGCCGCGCCCCAGCGGGGCGGACCGCGCTACGACGACTTCCTCGCCTCCCGCCCCCGGACCGCGGAGAACGCCGCCATCGCCACGGTGATCGCCCATGCGCGGCGCCTCGACGCCCGGGTGCACATCCTCCATGTGTCCTCGGCGAGTGCACTCCCCCTGATCGCCGAGGCGAAGGAGGTCGGGGTGAGGATCACCGCCGAGTCATGCCCCCACTTCCTCACCCTCGCCGCCGAGGAAATACCCGACGGGGCAACCGAGTTCAAGTGTTGCCCGCCGATCCGGGAGGCCGCCAACCGGGACGCGCTCTGGGCCGGTCTGTCCGACGGCACCATCGACTGCGTCGTCTCCGACCACTCCCCGTGCATCGACACCCTGAAGACCTCGGACTTCGCCACCGCCTGGGGCGGAGTCTCCTCCCTCCAACTGGGGCTGCCCGCCCTGTGGACCGAGGCCCGCCAGCGCGGCCACACCCTCTCCGACGTCGTCCGCTGGATGGCCGCGGGGCCCGCGGCGCTGGCCGGGCTCGACCGCAAAGGGGCCATCGCCATCGGCAAGGACGCCGACTTCACGGTCTTCGCACCCGACGAGACCTTCACCGTCGACGCCGCGCGCCTCCACCACCGCAATCAGATCACCGCCTACGCCGGTCGCACCCTCGCCGGAGTGGTGCGGTCGACCTGGCTGCGCGGTCGCCGCATCGACACCGGATCGACATCGGCAGCCTCGGGCCGACTGCTCGACCGCCGCAGCCCGAGCTGATCTGCCCGGGCTCGCCTGCCGCGACCGCTTCCACCACAACGGATCCAGCCATCGCAGAAGGGAACCGGAACGTGCCCGACGCGCACTCCCAGCCCCCAGAGCCGCCGCTGCCCGTGTACACCGGCGCCGCCGCGCCCTTCCGGGGCGGCGATCCCTACGCCGACTACCGCACGGCCGACCACCCCTTCCTCCACCATCCTGACCTGGCGGCGCGGGAACTCGGCGGCGCGGTCATCGCCGCCAACGACGAGTTCTTCGCCGAACGGGAGAACCTCCTCAATCCCGGTCCGGCGGAGTTCGATCCCGCCCGCTTCGGTCACAAGGGCAAGGTCATGGACGGCTGGGAGACCCGTCGCCGTCGCGGTCCCGACGCCGGGCGACCGCACCCCGTCGCCGACGACCACGACTGGGCGCTCATCCGGCTCGGCGCCCCCGGAACCATCCACGGGATCGTCGTGGACACCGCCCACTTCCGGGGCAATCACCCCCGGGCGGTCAGCGTCCAGGCGACCGCAGTCCTGGGCTGCCCCGGCCCCGAGGAACTCCTCGCCGACGGTGTGACCTGGACCGAACTCGTCCCCCTCACGCCCGTCGGCGGACACGCGGCGAACGCCTTCCACGTCCGCGGCGGACAGCGCTTCACCCATCTGCGGCTGAGGCAGTATCCCGACGGCGGCATCGCGCGCCTTCGGGTGTACGGCGAGGTCGTCCCCGACCCTGCCTGGCTCACCGCGCTCGGCACCTTCGATGTCGTCGCCCTGGAACACGGCGGTCGGATCGAGGATGCGTCGGACCGCTTCTACTCGCCGCCCGTCCACACCATCCGTCCCGGTCGTTCGCGCAAGATGGACGATGGCTGGGAGACCCGTAGACGCCGTGACGACGGCCACGACTGGATCCGCTACCGACTCGTCGAACGGGCCGAGGTGCGGGCCGTGGAGATCGACACCGCCTATCTCAAGGGGAACAGTGCGGGCTGGGCCGAGCTGTTCGTCCAGGACGGGCCCGACCAGCCCTGGACCGCGGTCCTGCCGCGGATCCGCCTCCAGCCCGACACCAACCACCGTTTCGTCCTCGCCCACCCCGTCGTCGGCCACCGGGTACGGCTGGACATCCACCCCGACGGCGGGATCTCACGGCTGCGGCTGCACGGCGCCCTGACCGCGGACGGCGCCGCCCGTCTCCGCACCTGCCACCGGGAGGCCGGCGGCTGAATCCAGCCGACGACTCTCGACCACCGGTCCATCCCTGCCTCGGCGCACCCGTTCGGGTTCCAACGTGATGCCGGTCGGAGGCCACCGATGAATTTCGGGCACGTATCCGGTCTCTGTTGATGACCACATCACCACCGGCATCGCCGGACGCGCAAGGGAAGCGGGAACGCACCATGGCCAAGCTCTCGATCACCACCTTCCTCACCCTCGACGGCGTCGTCCAGGCGCCCGGCGGGCCCGGCGAGGACACCAGCGGCGGGTTCGACCTCGGCGGTTGGTCCGTCCCCTACGGCGACGAGGACTTCGGTCGCTTCGTGACCGAGGTGTTCGACCGTTCCGGTGCCTTCCTCCTCGGCCGCCGCACCTACGACATCTTCGCCGGGTACTGGCCCAAGATGACCGACCCGAACGACCCGGTGGCCTCTCGGCTCAACTCCCTGCCCAAGTACGTCGCCTCCACCACACTGGAGCGCGCCGACTGGGACGGCACCACCGTCATCGGCAAGGACATCGCCCGTGAGGTGGCCGACATCAAGCAGCGCACCGAGGGAGAACTACAGATCCACGGCAGCGGCACGCTCGCACAGAGCCTGATGGCACACGATCTGATCGACACCTTCCATCTGTTGGTCTTCCCCGTGTTCCTGGGCAAGGGACGACGTTTCTTCGCGGACGGGGCCGTCCCCACTGCCCTGCGCCACACGGACGCCCGGACCACCAGCACCGGAGTGGCCATCCACACCTATGAACTGGCGGGCCGCCCCACCTACGGCACCTACGAGCTCTGAGGGAACGGGCACACCGCACGGCCACCCTCACCCGACACTGGGGGTGCCGTGGCCCGTACCCCTGCGGTTCCTGGGACGGGCACCCCTGGGACGGGCACCCCTGGGACGGCACCGTCCGCACTCCACCGGGAGCTCGGCGACGAGCCGCTATCCGAGCCGGTCCGCAATCATGCACATGGCGAACCCCACCACCGCGACCACCAGGTTCGCGAACACCGCCTGATCGTCGAGGAACCGGACGTTCTCCGTCAGCAGCCGGGTGGGGGCCATCTTGTCGAACCAGCCCGTCAGCTCGTGCAGGACTCCGACCCCGCCGAGGAACACCAGGAGCCCGCCCACGCCATTGAGAAACTTCTTCATGGCGACGATCGTGACGCCGCGGTCGAAGCCGCCGCATCAGCCGGTGGCATCACGCGGACCATCCAAAGTCTCCTCCGCCACGACTTTGGTCGCTGTCCTCATCCGCACCCTCCAACCCCCTCGATCCGGTGCGTAGATTTGCCGATATGACACGAACGGAATACCGCTGGCTGCTGCCCTCCGCCATGGCGGGCGGCCGGGAAGCGGAGCTCGTGGGGGAGCGGCCCGGCATCGGCGCCGGGCCACCGCGAGCCAGACCCCGGCGCACCGTGCGCGACTGGATCGTCGACACCGTGCTCTTCGTGCTCGCGGCCTTCGTCGGCATGGCCGCCGCAGACGTCAGCGATCAGATCAACGACTCCGAGGTGGTGGTGCTGGTCGACCAACTCGTCGGGGCCGCCGCCTGCTGCGCCCTGTGGCTGCGTCGTCGCTGGCCCGTCCAACTCGCCCTCGTCCTGGCCCTGGTGTGCTTCCTGGTCCCCGTGGTCGGCGGGGCGTTCCTCGTGGCTGTGTTCAGCCTCGCCGTGCACCGTCCCTTCCGGCCGGTGGGCGTGATCGGTCTGCTCTCGCTCGCCAGCGCCTGTGCCAGTCCCCTCATCCGCCCCGATCCGACGGCCGACCTCTGGGCCTCAGTCATCGGCGGAAGCGTCTTCGTCCTGTTGGCGCTCGGCTGGGGCATGCTCGTACGCGCCCGTCGTCAACTGGTCGTCGTCCTCCAGGAGCGCGCCCGCCGAGCCGAGACCGAAGCCGAACTCCGGGCCGAGCAGGCACAACGGCTGGCCCGTGAGGCCATCGCCCGCGAGATGCACGACGTGCTGGCACATCGGCTGACCCTGCTGAGCGTCCACGCCGGCGCCCTGGAGTTCCGTCCCGACGCCCCGCCCGCCGAGGTGGCCCGGGCCGCCGGGGTGATCCGCGACAGTGCCCATGAAGCCCTCCAGGACCTGCGCCAGATCATCGGAGTCCTCCGCACACCGGGTGACCACGAGAGCGGAGACCGCCCCCAGCCGACCCTCGCCAGTCTGGACGCACTCGTCCACGAGTCCCGCGAGGCCGGGATGACGGTCCGACTGGACCAGCGCATAGCGGAGCCCGTGGCCGTACCCGCCGTACTCGGCCGTACCGTCTACCGGATTGCACAGGAGGCCCTGACCAACGCCCGCAAGCACGCTCCGGGTGCCGAGGTGACCCTTGCCCTCGCAGGTGCGCCCGGTGACGGGCTCACCGTCGTCGTCGACAACCCCGCACCCCGTTCGCCCCGGCCGATCATCGCCCCACCGGGCTCCGGCCAGGGACTGATCGGACTGGGCGAACGGGCGATGCTCGCCGGTGGCACCCTGGAGCACGGAAGGACGGGGGACGGCGGTTTCCACGTCCGGGCGTGGCTACCGTGGGCCGTATGACAATCCGGCTGCTCATCGTCGACGACGACCCCCTGGTTCGCGCCGGTCTCTCCCTGATGCTGGGCGGGGCACACGATCTGGAGATCGTGGGGGAGGGGAGCGACGGCAGCGCGGTACCCGAACTGGTCGCCCGCCTCGCCCCCGACGTGGTTCTGATGGACATCCGGATGGAGCAGGTGGACGGGCTCACCGCCACCGAGGAGTTGCGGCGTGGACCTGGGGCACCGGAGGTCCTCGTCCTCACCACCTTCCACGCCGATGAGCAGGTGGTGCGCGCCCTGCGCGCGGGCGCCGCCGGTTTCGTCCTCAAGGACACCCCGCCCGCCGAGATCGTCGCCGCCGTCCGCCGGGTGGCCAGCGGCGATCCGGTGCTCTCGCCCGCGGTGACCCGTCAGCTGATGGACCGGGTCGCCGACCAGAGCCAGGAGCGTGCCGCCGACCCTCGGCGAAGGGCCGCCATCGCCCGGTTGGAGACCCTGGCCGTGCGCGAGCGGGAGGTGGTTGTCGCCGTGGGCCGGGGGCAGTCCAACGCGGAGATCGCGGGCACCCTCTATCTCAGCGTGCCCACCGTCAAGACCCACGTCTCGCGCGTCCTGGCCAAGCTCGGGCTGAACAACAGGGTGCAGATCGCCCTTCTCGCCCATGACGCCGGGCTGTTGGACGAGGAGCCGTAGGGCAGGTGCGAAGCGGTACGGGCCCGCTCCACCTCGCTGCCCCCGCCGACCCGCGTAGATCCTGCCCGTACGACGCTCCGACCCCCGCAGATCCTGCCCGTGCGGATCGATGGTGCTCAGCGCGGCTGTCGATGGGGTCGCCGGCCTGGGCTGCCGACGGTCACATCGGGTACGACAGGGGGACACCCGGGTAGGGGCCCTGATCTTCTCGCACCCGATACGGCCGACCGGGTGACACCAGGCGCCGACCCCGACGGCCCCGACGGTCAGGGTGGTCCGGGCGGTGCCCCGAGGTCGTCCCGGACGGATCATTCGATGCGGATCTCCTCGATGCGCACCGGCCGGCGCTCGCGCCGGGACAGTTCGCACGCCTCGGCGATTCGCAACGCCGCCAGTGCCTCCCGACCGTCACACGGGTTCTCCCCCTGGCCCACCACCATCCGCAAGAAGGCGTCCAACTCGGCCTCGTACGCGGGGGCGAACCGCTCCAGGAAGCCGGGCCACGGTCGGGACGCGGCCCGTGGCCCCTTCGGCTCGGTCGAGGTGATCGGCGTACGGTCGTCCAGACCGACCGTCACCTGATCGAGCTCCCCCGCCAGCTCCATCCGGACGTCATAGCCTGCGCCGTTGCACCGCGTCGCCGTCGCCGTCGCCAGTACGCCGTCGTCCAGGGTCAACACGGCCGCAGCGGTGTCCACGTCCCCCGCTGCTCGGAACATCGCAGGTCCGGCGTCCGAACCCGTCGCGTACACCTCCACCACCTCGCGCCCGGTCACCCAGCGCAGCATGTCGAAGTCATGGACCAGGCAGTCGCGGTAGAGGCCCCCGGAGAGCGGTAGATACTCGGCGGCCGGTGGAGCCGGGTCCGAGGTCATGGCACGCACCGTGTGGAGCCTGCCCAGCCGTCCGGATTCCACCAACTCCCGAGCGGCCCGGTAGCCGGCGTCGAAGCGGCGCATGAAGCCCAACTGGAGCTGGGTTCCCGCGGCCTCGACCTCGTGCAGCGCCGCGAGCGTCCCCGGTACGTCCGCCGCTATCGGCTTCTCGCAGAAGGCGGGCAGCCCCGATCGCGCCGCCCGAGTGATCAACTCGGCGTGGGAGGCCGTCGCGGAGGCGATCACCAGCGCGTCCACCCCCCAGGTGAAGATCTCCCGCGCGCTGGGCGCCGCTGTGGACCCGGTGCGTTCGGCCACCGCCGCCGCCCGCGCCGGATCGGCGTCCGCCACCACGAGCGCCCCCACCTCTCGGTGGCGACTGAGCACGTTCGCGTGGAAGGTGCCGATACGTCCCGTACCGATGAGTCCGATGCGCATGGGGAAAAAATGGGGGTGCCCCCGCCATCGTGTCAAGGCTTTGTCCTGACAACCGGACGTTCTCGTGTTCCGTCCCTTCCCGTCCCCGAGGGCCGGCGACTACGCTCGCTCCGTGCCCAAGCAGCCCAGAACCGGGACGGACGCCGTCCCGTCCCTCCAGCTGAGCGTGGACCGCACCAGTCCGGTTCCGCTCTACTTCCAGCTCTCCCAGCAGTTGGAGAGGGCCATAGAGCAGGGGGTCCTCACCCCCGGCACACTGCTCGGCAACGAGATCGAACTGGCTGGTCGGCTGGGTCTGTCCCGCCCCACCGTGCGTCAGGCCATCCACGCCCTGGTCGACAAGGGACTGCTGGTACGCCGTCGCGGCGTCGGCACCCAGGTCGTGCACAGCCAGGTGCGAAGGCCGCTGGAGCTCAGCAGCCTCTACGACGATCTGGAGGCGGCCGGACAGCACCCCGCCACCACCGTCCTGCGCATGTCCACCGAGGCCGCAGCACCCGCGGTCGCCGACGCGCTGGGCCTCGGCGAAGGCACCGAAGTGCAACGGATCGAACGGGTGCGGTACGCCCACGGGGAACCCATGGCGCTGCTCACCAACCATCTGCCCGTCGGACTGGTGACCTGCGGCACCCCCGAACTGGAGGCGACCGGCCTCTACCGCGTGATGCGGGCCGCCGGCATAACCCTGCACAGCGCGCGCCAGTCGGTCGGCGCCCGGGCCGCCACCGCCACCGAGGCGGAACTGCTCGCCGAACGGCCCGGCGGTCCGGTGCTCACCATGGCACGCACCACCTTCGACGACACCGGGCGCGCCGTGGAACTCGGCTCCCACCTCTATCGAGCCTCGCGCTACACCTTTGAGTTCCAACTGCTCGTACGCCCCTGACCATGTGCGTCCCACCCGGTACCAGGAGTGTCCGATGACCTACCCGGCGTACCCGATGCCCACCCTCAGACCAGCCGTGACCCATACTTGGGCGGCCGGGATGTGTCATTCCGCTTCCCGGTTACCGCGAGAATCAGCAGGGCAAGAAGGACAGGGGCACGGCGTCGTGGCAAGGGCAAGGACAGGGGTACGCGTCATCGGCGCGGTGCTGGCGGCGGTGCTCGGGGCCTCCCTGGTGGGATGCAGCAGCACCGGCGGCAAGCGCGCCGAGGACGCCCGCAAGGCCCAGGCCGCCGCCGGGAAGGCCGGGGTCAGCACACCCCGCTGGACCTTCGCCATGGTCACCCACTCGGGCGACGGGGACACCTTCTGGGACATCGTCCAGAAGGGCGCCCGGGAGGCCGCCACCAAGGACAACATCAACTTCCTCTACTCCAAGAGCGACGAAGGACAGCAGCAGGCCCAGCTGGTCCAGGCCGCCATCGACAAGAAGGTCGACGGTCTCATCGTCACCCTCGCCAAGCCCGACGCGATGAAGGCGGTCGTCACCAAGGCCGTCGCCGCGGGCATTCCCGTGGTCACCGTCAACTCGGGGTCCGAGCAGTCCAAGCAGTACGGGGCGCTCACCCACATCGGCCAGGACGAGACCATCGCCGGCGAGGCGGTCGGCGAGGAGCTGAACGAGCGCGGCCGGAAGAAGGCGCTCTGCGTCCTCCACGAACAGGGCAACGTGGGACACGAGCAGCGCTGCGCCGGAGCGAAGAGCACCTTCGACGGCGAGATGCAGAACCTCTACGTCGACGGCACCAACATGCCCGACGTCCAGGCGACCATCGAAGCGAAGTTGCAGACCGACCGCTCGGTGGACGCCGTCGTCACCTTGGGCGCGCCCTTCGCGGACACCGCAGTCAAGGCGAAGCGAACCGCGGGCAGCAAGGCCGAGATCGACACCTTCGACCTCAACGCCAAGGTCGTGGCGGGACTCAAGGACGACTCCCTGGGCTTCGCCGTCGACCAGCAGCCCTACCTCCAGGGCTACGAGGCCGTCGATCTGCTCTGGCTCTACCGCTACAACGCCAATGTCCTCGGCGGCGGGAAGCCCGTGCTCACCGGACCGCAGATCATCACCAAGTCCGACGCGGCCAAGCTGGAGGACTTCACCAGGCGGGGCACCCGATGAGCGCGACCGCACCCTCCGCACCCACCCGGGAACCGGGTACGCCCGACGAACGCCTCGTGCACACCTCCATACTGCGCACCCTGATGGGCCGGCCCGAACTGGGCTCGATCGTCGGAGCCGTCGCGGTCTTCGTCTTCTTCTCGTTCGTCGCCGACTCGTTCCTCCAGGCGTCCAGCCTCTCCACGGTGCTCTACGCCTCGTCCGTCATCGGCATCATGGCGGTGCCGGTGGCGCTGTTGATGATCGGCGGCGAGTTCGATCTGTCGGCCGGAGTCCTGGTCACGAGTTCGGCCCTGGTCTCGTCGATGTTCAGCTACCAGATGACGGCGAACGTCTGGGTCGGAGTGTTCGTCTCGCTGCTGGTCACCCTGGCCGTGGGGGTGTTCAACGGGGCGATGCTCACTCGGACCAAGCTGCCCAGCTTCATCATCACGCTGGGCACGTTCCTCATGCTCACCGGCCTCAACCTCGGCTTCACCAAACTGATCAGCGGTACGGTCTCCACCAAGTCGATCGCCGACATGGAGGGCTTCACCTCGGCCAAGGCCGTCTTCGCCCATGAGTTCGTCATCGGTGACGTCACGATCAAGGTCACCATCCTGTGGTGGATCGCCCTCATCGCGGTCGCCACCTGGATCCTCCTCCGCACCCGCTTCGGCAACTGGATCTTCGCGGTCGGCGGCGGGGAGCACGCGGCCCGCGCGGTCGGCGTACCGGTCACCCGTACCAAGATCGGCCTCTATATGGGGGTTGCCTTCGCCGCCTGGGTCGCGGGCCAGCACCTGCTGTTCTCCTTCGACGTCGTGCAGTCGGGCGAAGGCGTCGGCAATGAGTTGATCTACATCATTGCGGCGGTCATCGGCGGCTGCCTGATCACCGGTGGGTACGGGTCCGCCATCGGGTCCGCGATCGGTGCACTGATCTTCGGCATGACCAGCAAGGGGATCGTGTACGCGGAGTGGGACCCGGACTGGTTCAAGTTCTTCCTCGGGGCGATGCTGCTGCTGGCCACCCTCCTCAACGCCTGGGTGCGCAAGAGGGCGGAGGCGACCCGATGACACAGGTCTCGCTGGTCGAGCTGGAGAACGTCAGCAAGTTCTACGGGAACATCCGCGCCCTGGAGGGCGTGTCCCTGACCGTGCATTCCGGTGAGATCACCTGTGTGCTCGGTGACAACGGTGCGGGCAAGTCCACTCTCATCAAGATCATCGCCGGGCTCCACCGACATGATTCCGGCACCTTCTCGATCGACGGCGAGGCGACGCGCCTATCGAGCCCGCGCGAGGCGCTCGATCGGGGCATCGCGACCGTCTACCAGGATCTGGCCGTGGTGCCGCTGATGCCGGTGTGGCGCAACTTCTTCCTCGGCTCGGAGCCCACTGTGGGCAAGGGGCCGTTCCGTCGGCTCGACGTCGGCCGGATGCGCGAGACGACCCGCTCCGAACTGCTGCGGATGGGAATCGACCTGCGCGACGTCGACCAGTCGATCGGCACCCTCTCCGGTGGCGAACGACAGTGCGTGGCGATCGCCCGCGCAGTCCACTTCGGTGCCAAGGTGCTGGTGCTCGACGAGCCGACGGCGGCACTCGGCGTCAAGCAGTCGGGTGTTGTGCTCAAGTACGTCGCGGCGGCCAGGGACGCCGGTCTCGGCGTGGTGCTGATCACGCACAACCCGCACCACGCCTATCTGGTGGGGGACAGGTTCGTCCTGCTCAAGCGGGGTGTGATGGCGGCCAGCCATACCAAGGACTCCGTCACCCTGGATGAGCTGACCCGTCAGATGGCCGGTGGCAGCGAACTCGACGACCTCCGCCATGAACTGGAGCGAGCGCCGAACCCTCCGGGCCTCGACCCCGCCTGAACGCCCGGCTCCGCCCCGCTTGAACGCCCGGCTTCGCCCTCGCTTCGGCCGCACTCCTGGCGCCGCCCCGGCTCGGCCGGGGCGGCGCCGTCCGTGCGGCGGTCCCTACTCGACGCCTGCCCGCATCGAGGACCGCTTCGGCCCCCGCGGTGCCCCTAGAAGCGACGGACGACCACCCCCAGCACCTGGTCCACCGGGCAGGGACCGTACTGCTTGGAGTCATGGCTCAGCGGATGGTCGCCGATCGCCACGAAGTGCCCGGGCGGTACGCGGGGAGCCCGGCGCACCACCCCGTCCGGCATGGCGTCCCCCGCCACCGCCACCACGCGCTTGAGGGACCAGGGAACGGCGGAGAGGTCCTTGGACGCCGGGGGATCCGTCCGCCAGCCCCGTGCGGGGCCGGGGCCGGGCGCAGCGACCACGGCGACGGCGCCGGGCCGCAGCCCGGCCGCGCCGAGCCGGATCAGTACCCGGTCGCCGGGCAGCAGCGTCGGCGCCATGCTCTCGCCCCGTACGGTGACCGCGACGAATCGGCCGTGCAGGTACCAGGCGCCGGCCGCCATCAACAGCGAGCCGGCGCCGCCCATCGTCCACCGACCCCGTGAGGTCAACACCGTTCCTCCGCCTCTGTGTGCCGTCGGGCGCCCGGCGCCGAGGGAGCGGGGCTCAGATGCCCGCGCGCTCCATGTCGGCGAGGGGTCGGGGGCCGGTTTCGGTACGGGCCACTTTGCCCGCGGCGTCGACGAGGACCGTGGTGGGAGTGGTCGAGACCCTGAAGACCCCGGTCAGTTCGCCCGGGGAGGGTTCGACCACCACGCTCGCCACTCCGGCCAGCGGCTCCGCCAGTGCCTCGGCGGCCGGATCGTCGCCGGAGATCACCACGACCATCCGGTCGGCCGTGAGGCCGGTGGATCGGGCGTGCTCCACTAGATGGGGCACGAGCGTGGGGCACATCGGGCAGGTGGTGGAGAGGAAGGCGAGGACTGCGGGCCGGCCTAGGAGGTCCGCCCGGCCGATGGTCCGTCCCGACAGGGTGGTGGCCGAGAAGTCGGGCATCGGCCGGCCCGGTTTGGGCCCGCTCGGTTGTCCTCCCCGTCCGCGCAGTTTTCGCCTGATCCCGGTGAGCAGGAGGAGGTTCACCAAGCAGAGCGCGCCGACGAGGACGAGGCCGGCAATGACGAAAGCCATGACTCAACTCCAGTTTGGGGTTGTGGGCGCGAGGCACCCGGGACGAACGGGGAAGCACCCCAGAGGTCGCGGAGTACTGCGCTTCGGTGCGGGGCGGTTCAGCCGCCGGGTCTGCTGATCCGGGCGCGAAAGCCACGGTGGAGGAGGGGTCGATCGCTCACCGCGGGGGCCGTGCTGCACAGGAGCCGCATCACCCATGGACCCGGCCGCATCACCCACGGACCCGGCTGGATCGTCTGCGGTGCGGGACGGTACGAGATGCCGTGGGACCTGTTGACGCACGGCATCTCGTACCGTCCCGAAGGCGTGCGCCCTCGGCCTGTGCGGTGCATGGACGGTGGCCGGCAGGCGGGCAGGTGCCTCATGCCCGCCTCGGGACTGGCGGCGGTGGCCGGAGCCGGTGGACAGGCCCCGGTGGGGATCGCGGGGGAGCGAAGGGCCGCGCTGTGGCCCCGTCCGAAGCGCGCACCACACGGCCTGAGGGCATGTGCGGGGCCTCGCGCGGTCTTCGCAACTGCATCAGACGGCGGTCGGTCGGACGGCGCTGCGGAGTCTTTGGACCGCAGCGGGACCACGGGCGGTCCGGGCATCACCGAAGTGTGGTCACCGGGCGAGCCGAGGGATGCGCTCCGGGTGTACTCGGGCGATGTCCAGCATTCCGCTTTCCTCGCCGTAGGCTTTATCGGCCTGTGCCGGGCTCCGGCGCCGTCACCCGGCGGCGGCCCGGCAGCCGTGCCTAGCACCGACCTGTGTGCTGCTGGCCCGCACTGGAGGGGCGGATGTGGGAACAGTGGCGCACGGACCTGCTGACCGAGCGTTCACAGGGGTGTCGCCTGTCCGTACGTCGACGGGCGCCACAGTTCGTCGCCCGGGCCTCCGCTTTGGGTCCGTCCTCGGTCAGCGGTAAATCGCCGATCTTCCGCAGGGCGTTCATGGGGTCCTCCCGTCGGATACGGAGCGTGTGTAGTCGATCACTGGACTAGACCTATTTGCAATGTGCTCCTGTGATTTGTGACTCGGGTCACATGGGGTGTGTGGGTGGAAATCGGCCACCCCCGCTCCCCATGTCGCTGGCGCCCTCAGGTGGCAGAATCGGCCACGGCGGGCGACGTCCGCCGCCGGGCCCGGGGTGAAGCAGCTCATCGCGTGCCGACCGGCCCCCACGACACCAGGAACGATGCGACCCGTGCGAGCACCTGCCCCCATCCGCTCGACACCCCAAGGCGGCGCCCGGTGAGCACCTACCGCGATTTCGCCCACCGCGGCTCGGCCCGCGCCACCGTCCTGCGGACCGTCGGCACCCGTGAGCGCCGCTCCCATCTGACCGCACCCCGCGTACCCACGGTCGGCATCGACATCGGCGGTACGAAGGTGATGGCCGGGGTGGTCGACGCCGACGGGATCATCCTGGAGAAGGTCCGTACCGAAACCCCCGACAAGTCCAAGAGCCCCAAGGTCGTCGAGGACACCATCTGCGAGCTCGTCCTCGACCTCTCGGACCGCCACGATGTGCACGCGGTCGGCATCGGGGCCGCCGGCTGGGTCGACGCGGACCGGTCCAAGGTCCTCTTCGCGCCCCATCTCGCCTGGCGCAACGAACCCCTGCGCGACGCCCTGTCGGCCCGGCTCGCCGTCCCCGTCCTCGTGGACAACGACGCGAACACCGCCGCCTGGGCGGAGTGGCGTTTCGGGGCTGGCCGTGGCGAGGACCATCTGGTGATGATCACTCTGGGGACCGGGATCGGCGGCGCGATCCTGGAGGACGGGCAGGTCAAGCGGGGCAAGTACGGCGTCGCCGGTGAGTTCGGACATATGCAGGTGGTGCCCGGCGGCCATCGCTGCCCCTGCGGCAACCGCGGCTGCTGGGAGCAGTACAGCTCCGGCAACGCCCTGGTCCGCGAAGCCCGGGAACTGGCCGCAGCGGACTCGCCCGTGGCCCACTCCCTGATCGACCGCGTCGGCGGCAACATCGGGGACATCACCGGTCCGCTCATCACCGAACTGGCCCGCGAGGGCGACGCCATGTGCGTCGAACTGTTCCAGGACATCGGGCAGTGGCTCGGAGTCGGCATCGCCAATCTGGCAGCCGCCCTCGACCCCTCCTGCTTCGTCATCGGCGGGGGTGTCAGCGCCGCCGACGACCTCCTCATCGGGCCGGCCCGGGACGCGTTTCGGCGCCATCTCACCGGCCGTGGCTACCGTCCCGAGGCGCGCATCGCCAAGGCACAACTGGGACCCGAGGCCGGGATGGTCGGGGCCGCCGATCTGGCCCGGCTCGTCGCCCGTCGCTTCCGTCGCGCCAACCGCCGACGCGTGGAGCGCCATGAGCGGTACGAACGCTATGCGCAGGTGCTGCGGAACTCCGCCTCGGTACGTCCCACCGAGGAGCCCTGAAAGCCCCTGCGGCCGTGAGGGGCCGTGAGGGTCCTGGGGGGCGTCCCGGACGGCGCTGCGGAGTCTCCGAGCCACCCGAGCCACAGGGTGCCGTCAGGGTCGAGGGCTGTGGACACCACCCTCGCGGGCTGATCGGGGCTGATCGGGGCTGATCGGGGCGGACGGGGCGGTCGTCGTGCCGTGCACTCGACCGCTTCGATCGGCCCCTTCGTGCGGCCCGCTCGATCGGATGGTTCTGAGCCCCGCTGCCCGGGGCTGCACGAAGGCGCAGGACCGCCGTGACCGCCCTGTCCGTACCCCCGCTACGCGGGAACCGAGGAGTCCGCTTCCGTGCCCGGCCGTTTCGGGACCGTACACTTCAGTTCCGACCGAGCCCCACCCAGGAACCGACTTTCATGACCGTGCCCCGCCAGCCCACGTCTCCGGACGAGAGCTTCCGGCCCCCCGAGGGCAGGGGGCACATGATCTTTCGCCGCTGGTTGACGGCGATCATCATCGTGCTCCTCGTCGGAATCCCCGCCGGCTATCTGGTGATCTCCGCCGAGCAGAGCCGCGACAGCGGGCGCGACAAGGCAGCCGAATCATCGGCCCAGGGGCTGCGCGACAGTTGGCCGTCCCAGATGAAGCGCCGCATCTTCGAGGTGCCGATTCCGCCCGAGTCCACCAAGGTCGCCTACTTTGAGACCAGCAACTGGAAGACCAGCCGGTTGTACGTCCAGTTCAGGACGACATCGGCCGGGCTCGATCTCTTCCTGGAAGAAGTCGGCACCAGCCGCGCCGAACTGATGTACGGGCAGGTCACCATCGGAGCCAAGGACGCCCGGACGGTCGGCTGGGACTTCACGTCCGAGAAGATCTGGGCGGGCACGAGCCATCCGGGCACCCGCCCCCGGCCCAGTCAGGACATCACCGTGGACATGACCGATTCCACCCGCCCCAGGGTGTATGTCGTGTCCAAAACGACCCCCTGACGCTCCTTGATCGGACTCCGTGTGGGGGGACCGTACTTTCCGCACCGCGAACTCACTACCGTGGAGCGGGTGAGTGAGACACAGCCTCCCCCCGACCAGCAGACCCCCACCGGTGAGCAGACCCCTGCCGCGCCCCGGACGACGGAGGGCGGACGGGCCCCCCTCGACGGACCCCACCCCGTGGCCGAACAGACGCCATCCGAGGTCGAACCCGGCATTCCCGCCGAAAACCCACCCCCACAGACCCTTCAGTTCCGTATGGACGGGCCGGACGACGCACCCGTTCTGATCCTGGGGCCATCCCTCGGCACTACCTGGCATATGTGGGATCGACAGATCGAGGAGCTCTCCCGCGAATGGCGCGTCCTGCGCTACGACCTGCCCGGCCACGGGGGTGCACCGGCCCAGCCCGCCGCCTCCATCGGTGAGCTCGCCGAACGCCTCCTCGCCACCCTCGACGGACTCGGCATCCAGCGCTTCGGCTACACCGGGTGCTCCATAGGGGGTGCGATCGGCATCGAGTTGGCGCTCACCCACCCGCACCGCGTCGCCTCCCTCGCCCTCGTTGCGGCATCGCCCCGGTTCGGCACCGCCGACGAGTTCCGGCGCCGCGGGGTGGTGGTCCGCACCAACGGCCTGGAGCCCATGGCCCGCAGCGCACCCGAGAACTGGTTCACCCAGGGATTCGCCGCCGCCCAGCCGGCGATCGTCGAGTGGGCCGTCCAGATGGTTCGCACCACGGACCCTGGCTGCTACATCGCCGCCTGCGAAGCCCTCGCCGCCTTCGACGCCCGGACGGAACTGGGCCGCATCGGGGTCCCGACCCTGGTGCTCGTCGGCTCCGAGGACCAGGTCACCGGCCCCGCCGAGGCTCGTACCCTGGTCGCCGGAATACCGGATTCGCGACTGGCCCTGGTGCCCGGTGCCTCCCATCTGGCCCCCGTTGAGCAGCCGTCCGCGGTGACGGACCTGCTGGTCCGTCATTTCGCCGGGGTGGCACAGGACACGCTGTCGGCGATTCCCGCGCCACCACTCGTACCGATGGCCCCGGCTCCGATCGCCCCCGTCGCCGAGGTCGCACCGCTGGTCGAACCGGCGCACCCCGGCCGGCCCGATCCGTACGAGCCGGGCGTCAAGGTGCGGCGAGAGGTCCTCGGCGACGCCCATGTGGACGAGGTGACCGCGCGGGCCGACGCCTTCGGGGACGACTTCCAGGAACTGGTCACGCGCTATGCCTGGGGCGAGGTCTGGAGTCGGGACGGCATCGATCGTCGAACACGAAGCGTCATCACCCTCACCGCACTGGTCGCCGGTGGTTACCGCGAGGAGTTGGCGACCCACACCAGGGCCGCGCTCCGCAACGGCCTGACGCCCCAGGAGATCAAGGAGATCTTGCTCCACACCGCCGTGTACTGCGGCGTTCCGGCAGCGAACTCCGCCTTCGCGGTGGCGCGTGAGGTCATTCGACAGGAGACGGCACCTGGCCCGTAGCAGGATGTGCTCATGGAGCTGACCAAGAAGAAGCACGCTTGCATCCGCCTGGAGAAGAACGGGGCGGTCCTGGTGATCGACCCGGGGGCCTTCAGCGAGCACGACGCGGCTGAGGGCGCGGACGCCGTTCTGATCACCCATGAGCACGCCGATCACTTCGACGAGGAGCGGCTGCGCGCCGCTCTCGCCGCCGGAACCGAGGTGTGGACGCTACGGAGCGTCGCCGAGAAGCTCACGCCGGCCTACCCCGGCCGCGTCCACACCATCGGCCACGGCGACGCATTCTCGGTGGCCGGTTTTGAGGTGCAGGTGCACGGGGAGCTCCATGCCGTGATCCACCCGGACCTGCCGAGGGTCACCAATGTCGGCTACCTGGTCGACGGCTCCGTCTTCCACCCGGGTGATGCCCTCACCGTGCCGGGGACGTCCGTCGACACCTTGCTCCTGCCCGTCCACGCGCCCTGGAACAAGATCGCCGAGGTCATCGACTATGTGCGCGAGGTGGCGCCCCGGCGGGCCGTCGATGTGCACGACGCCCTGCTCACCGACCTTGCCCGGCCGATCTACGACACGCACATCGGCAATCTCGGCGGGGCCGAGCACACCCGGCTGGGTGCCGGCGAGAGCATCGCGGTGTGATGGGGACCTTTTTCGGTCATTCACTCGACGAACGCCCGACCGGCCCGTTGCCCTGCGGAGCCCGGACTGTCATACCCCGGCATTAGGCTTTCCCCATGCGCATCGCCACATGGAACGTCAACTCGATCACCGCTCGGCTGCCGCGGTTGCTCGCCTGGCTGGAGAGCAGCGGCACGGACGTGCTCTGCATCCAGGAGACCAAGTGCACCGAGGAGCAGTTCCCGGCGGCGGAGCTGCGGGAGATCGGCTACGAGTCCGCCATCCACGCCGACGGGCGGTGGAACGGCGTGGCGCTGCTCTCCAGGGTCGGTCTGACCGATGTGGTCAGGGGGCTGCCGGGCGGCCCGGAGTACGGGGGAGTGCAGGAGCCCCGTTCCATCTCCGCCACCTGCGGCCCGGTGCGTGTCTGGTCGGTCTATGTCCCCAACGGCCGAGAAGTTTCGCACGAGCACTACGCCTACAAGCTGAGCTGGCTGGCCGCGCTGAAGACCGCGGTCGCCGAGGATGCAGCGGCGGAGCGCCCCTTCGCCGTTCTGGGCGACTTCAACATCGCCCCCGCCGACGAGGACGTCTGGGACCGGTCCGTATTCGAGGGCAGCACCCATGTCACCGAGCCCGAGCGGGCCGCGCTCGCCGCCTTGCGGGAGACGGGTCTGGCCGATGTGGTGCCGCGTCCACTGAAGTACGATCATCCGTTCACCTACTGGGACTACCGTCAGCTGGGCTTCCCGAAGAACCGCGGCATGCGCATCGACCTCGTCTACGGCAATGGGCCGTTCAGGGAATCAGTCAAGGACGGCTACGTCGACCGTGAGGAGCGCAAGGGCAAGGGAGCATCGGACCATGCCCCGGTCGTGGTCGACCTCACCGTCTGACCATCGGCCATCGATCGACCGACGTCGTCCGACGACACCGATGACCGCCGTCGCGTGCCTTGTGGTGCGGCCGGCTGCGGGAATGCGAGGGTGAGTGGTGTGAACATCCCTTTCTTGGACCAGTGGCTCAAGCGTCAAGGCGCTGACGAGGAGGAGCAGCGGGCCGCAGCGGAGAGCGACCCGGAGCGGGCTGCTGCCATCGCCGAACTGCTCTCGGAGTGCGAGCTCCTTCGGGTGCGGGCCGAGCGGCTCGGGCTCGAACTGGATGACAGCCCGGATTCGTTGGCCGCGCTCGATCAGCTCCCGCCGCGCTGGCGCGACGATCCCGAGGAACTGCCCTGGGTGGGCAATGACGCCGGTCTCTATCTCGGCACGGTCATCGTGCGCACGGTTCCGGGGGCCGTCTGGCACATCTGGCCGGGTGGTCACCCCGTGGTGCGTCTTGCCTCGGGTCGGGAGATCGGTGTGGTCGAGGCGGGTCTGGACTGGGCGGTGCACGGCGCACCGGAGTTGGCGCAGGTGTACGCGGAGGCGGCCGAGGCTTAGACCCTGCCGGCTTCGATCGTCCCGCGCCGGGCGGGACGTCCGGAAACCCACTGCGATAAATACGGCTTATGCCCTATTTATGCGTGTCGTGCGTGAAGTCCCTTATCGGGATGGATAGTTTGCGCTGACCTCGACACAGCGATGAGTGGGTAGGGCAGCGTATGGCCGTCGTCGATCCGTTGATCGAGCTGCGGGACGTCAATAAGCACTTCGGACAGTTGCACGTTCTCCAGGACATCAACCTCACCGTCGGGCGCGGGGAGGTGGTGGTGGTCATCGGGCCGTCGGGCTCGGGGAAGTCGACTCTGTGCCGGACCATGAACCGGCTGGAGACCATTGAGTCGGGCACGATCACCATCGACGGCGAACCCCTGCCGGCGGAGGGCAAGGGCCTGGCCAGATTGCGGGCCGACGTCGGGATGGTCTTCCAGTCCTTCAATCTCTTCGCCCACAAGACCGTCCTGGCCAATGTCTCCCTGGCGCCGATCAAGGTCCGCGGCCGGAAGAGAGAAGAGGCCGACCGGCGCTCCCGGGAACTGCTGGACCGGGTGGGATTGGCCTCGCAGGCCGACAAGTATCCGGCACAACTCTCCGGCGGACAGCAGCAGCGTGTGGCCATCGCGCGGGCCCTCGCCATGGAACCCAAGGTCATGCTGTTCGACGAGCCGACCTCGGCGCTCGACCCGGAGATGATCAACGAGGTCCTTGAGGTGATGCAGCAACTCGCCCGGGACGGAATGACCATGGTCGTCGTCACCCATGAGATGGGCTTCGCCCGTTCGGCGGCCAACCGCGTCATCTTCATGGCCGACGGCCGCTGCATCGAGGACCGCACCCCCGAGGACTTCTTCACCCATCCGGAGAGCGAGCGCGCCAAGGACTTCCTCTCCAAGATCCTCAAGCACTGACGGGGGCCGACACATGCGGATCAGACGTGCCCTGACGGCGCTGGTGCTCGCGGTCCTCGCCGCCACCGCCTGTGGCAAGGAGGGCAGCCCGCCCGTCAAGGGGCCGCAATCGGACCAACTGCCCGAGTACCAGGTCAACACGGCCTTCCAGCTGGAGGAATCACCGACCTGGCGCAAGGCGAAGCGGCGCGGTCACTTCGTGGTCGGCGTCAAGGAGGACCAGCCCTACCTCGGCGAGAAGGACCCCGCCAGCGGTCTGTACTCGGGCTTCGACATCGAGATCGCCCGCATGGTGTCTGCCTCACTCGGACTCGACCCCCAGAAGATCGCCTTCCGCACGATCGCCTCCGCCAACCGTGAGACGGCCCTCCAGAACGGGCAGATCGACTACTACGTCGGCACCTACACCATCAATGACAACCGCAAGAAGCTCGTCGGCTTCGCCGGCCCGTACTACATGGCCGGCCAGGACCTGCTGGTGCGCGCCGACGAAGAGGACATCAAGGGGCCCGAGGACCTCGCCGGCAAGAGGGTCTGCTCGGCCTCCGGGTCCACTCCGTACCAGCGCATCCAGGCCGACTACCCGAAGGCCGACCTCGTCGCCTACGACACGTACTCCATCTGTGTGGACAACCTGCTCACCTACCAGGTCGACGCGGTCACCACGGACAACGCCATCCTCACCGGGTACGCGGCCAAGGCGCCGGACGAGTTGAAGGTCGTCGGAAAGCCCTTCTCCAAGGAGCCCTACGGGATCGGAGTGCCGCGGGACGACAACGCCCTGCGCTTCGCCATCGATGACGCCCTGGAGGCCAACGAGAAGAACGGCAACTGGAAGAAGGCGTACGAAGCCACGCTCGGTCTCTCCGGGGTCCCGGCACCCGAGCCGCCCCCCATCGACCGCTACCCGGCGAGCTGAGGACCGAAGTGAAAGTACTCACCGACAACTTCTCCACGTACGGAGAGGGCTTCCTCGGTACCGTCGAACTGACGGTCTACTCCTCGCTCCTCGCGCTCGCCCTCGGATTTCTGATGGCCTCCTTCCGGGTGGCGCCCGTCGGCTCCTTCCGGGTGATCGGCACGGTCTGGGTCACCGTGCTCCGCAACACGCCCCTGACCCTGCTCTTCTTCGCCGTGCTCCTCGGCCTGCCCCGCTTTGGACTGGTCCTGCCCTTCAAGGTGTTCGCGGTCCTCGCCCTGGGGTGCTACACCTCCGCCTTCATCTGCGAGGCGCTGCGCTCGGGCATCAACACCGTTCCGAAGGGGCAGGGCGAAGCCGCCCGCAGTCTGGGCATGACGTTCGGCCAGACCCTCAACAACGTGGTGCTGCCCCAGGCGTTCCGCAGCGTCATCCCACCGGTCGGTTCGACCATCATCGCCCTGGCCAAGAACTCCGCGATCGCCGGCGCGTTCAGCGTCACCGAACTCCTCGGCACCTACAAGACGCTCAGCGAACTCGGCTACAACATCATCTGGACCTTCGTCTGGATCGCCGTCGGCTATCTGATCATCACCCTGTCCATCAGTGCGCTGTTCAACGTGCTGGAGAAGCGCTATGGAGTCGCCCGATGACCGATTCCACCGCCCTCTACGACATCCCCGGGCCCAAGACCCGCCAGCGGCACCGCCTCTACGGGATCGTCTCGACCGTCGCCATCGTCGCCCTGCTCGGCTGGATCCTCTACCTGCTCTTCGACACCGGGCAGTTCACCGCCGCCAAGTGGACCCCCTTCGAGTACAAGGGCATTCAGGAACTGCTCCTGCGCGGCCTGGGCAACACCCTCAAGGCATTCGCGTACGCCGCCGTGCTGTCCCTGGTCCTCGGGACCGTCCTGGCCTGTGGTCGGCTCTCCGACCACAGACCCGTGCGCTGGCTGTCCACCCTGCTGGTGGAGTTCTTCCGAGCGATGCCCGTACTGGTGATGATCTTCTTCATCTTTGTCGCGTTGAAGGTGCAACCCCTTCCCGCCCTGGTGGCGGGCCTCACCCTCTACAACGGTTCGGTCCTGGCCGAGGTCTTCCGTGCCGGCGTCAACTCCGTCGACCGCGGACAGCGCGAGGCGGCGTACGCACTGGGGATGCGCAAGACCCAGGTCATGACGCACGTACTGGTGCCCCAGGCGGTCCGCGCCATGCTGCCGACGATCATCAGTCAACTCGTGGTGGCGCTGAAGGACACCTCACTCGGCTATCTGATCACCTACGAAGAATTCCTTCACGCAGGCAAGCTCATCGCCTCGAACCTCGATTACGATCTGCCCTTCATCCCGGTGGTGATGGTGATCTCGCCGATCTACATCGGGATGTGTATGTTGCTCTCCTGGTTCGCCAACTGGGTGGCCAGGCGGCAGCGCCGCAATCCAAAGACGGAGGCCGTGGAGATCACCCCGGCCGATCCAGGGACACTGCTGTCCGGGGGTCCCCCCAAGCCGTAGGAGGCAGGGCAGCAGTACATGGGGCATGACCCGGAGCCCCGGACGGGGCTCCGGACGCAGTCGGTGATCACTTCTGGAGTCGCGACACCCACGGATGACGAGGGGCGGTCGCGAACGAGGAGAAGGTCAGCTGCGCCGGCAGGGTCGTGCTCGATGAACAGAGCAGGTCGAGGCGTCCAGACCACGGTGACACGGGTGCGGGCCAGTACTTCGCCGGAGTGGAGAACCACTCCGCGTCGAAGTGCGGGGACCACCAGGGGTCAGTCCGTGGGCGTACCGGACGCTTGACGGACCCGCTTGCCGAGGCCGAGCGGGCCCGCGTCGAAGCCGCACACGACGGGGGCGCCGCTCTCCTTGGTCAACCGACCCCCCCGTGGCACCGAACCCCCCACCGGGGTTCTCCCGCGGTGGAGGGGCCGTGAGTGTTCTGCCGCCGATGGTCCCCGGTCGCTGCGCCGACCGCGTACGGCGCAGGCTCATCCCGTGGCGGCCCGCGCGCCGGCACCCGAGGGCAGCGGTGTCCTGGCCGCGACGGTCACATCCGCGACCACCTCGACGACGTCCGGGCCGTACGCCTGGGAGTTGACCACCTTCAGCAGCAGGCAGAACGAACTCCGTCCGTGCTTCTTCGCCAGCGTCTCGTGGTTCCGGGCGAGATAGCGGGTGGCCGCCTGGTTGGTGATGGCGCGCTGGCCGCAGAAGAGGAAGACCGGTCGGGCGTCCGGCTGGGCCGTCAGCCGAGCCAGGAGCACGTACTCCGCCGCCCCCGCCTCCAGCCGGTAGCGGTCCGAGCCGATCTGGAACGCGCCCTGGTCCGGACCCGGCTGCGGGTCGACGTTGACGCGGACCCCGGGAAGCAGATGATGGAGATGGGCTGCCATCCGTCGATTCGAGTACGGGCCACCCACACAGAATTCCGTACGTTCACCGAAGCCCTGCCGGGCTATGTCATGCCAGACGATCTCCGTCTGTGCCTCGCAGTCCTTGATCAGCGCGGCCAACTCCAGCAGGGCGAAGACGTCAAAGCGGTGCACGGACCCGTCCCGGCCCGCCTCACGGTTGACGACCAACAAGGACTCCGAGTTCGACGGCAGTCCGAAGAAGGTCTGCTTGCGCAGCAGCTTGCGCCGCAAGAGGTAGGTACGAGCGAGCCAACCGAGCGTGGCACTGATCCCGGCGGCCACCACACCGAGCACGATGTTGCGTACGTCGTCGTTCATGGGCGCGCAGCCTATCGCTGCCATCGCACCACCGTTCGATGCAGTCCCGGCCAGGTGTCCTGACGTCCGCGGCCGGGTGAAGTTACAGTGCGCGGACGTATGTTGACTGGAGGTATCCACATGGGCCGAACCGCCGCCCGCAGCGCGACCGTTCTGACCGTCGCGGCAGCGATGGTCTCGCTGGGGGCCGCCGCGCCCTCCCACCCCAAGCCCTTACTGAAGACACCCACGAAGTCACCGGTGGCCGTCGGCCACGGTGGCGCGGTGGCCAGCGTCGATCCGGACGCCTCGGCCGCCGGCATCGACGTGCTCAAACGAGGCGGCAACGCCGTGGACGCGGCGATCGCCGCGGCTGCCGCACTCGGCGTCACCGAGCCCTACTCGGCGGGCATTGGCGGCGGTGGCTTCTTCGTCCACTACGACGCCCGGTCCCGTACGGTCCACACCATCGACGGCCGGGAGACCGCGCCGCGCTCCGCCGGCCCCGATCTCTTCCAGGAGAAGGGCCAACCGATCCCGTTCGCCGAGGGCCAGACCAGCGGCCTGGGGGTGGGCACCCCGGGTACGCCGGCCACCTGGGAAAGTGCGCTCGACAGTTGGGGCAGCAAGCCCCTGAGCGAGCTGCTGAAGCCCGCCGAGCGGCTGGCGCGCGACGGGTTCACTGTGGACGCCACCTTCCGCTCGCAGACCGAGGCCAACCAGGACCGCTTCGCCGACTTCCCGGCCAGCGCCGAACTCTTCCTCCCCCGAGGGAAGCTGCCCGTGGTGGGCTCCGTCTTCAAGAACCCCGATCTGGCGCGCACCTACAAGGAGATCGGGCGGGAAGGCACGCAGGCGCTGTACCGCGGTGACATCGCCACGGACATCGTGCGCACCGTCCGCAAGCCACCCGTCGGCGAGGGTGTGACCCGCAAGGTCAGGCCGGGTGACCTCACCGCCAAGGACCTGCGGACGTACGACACCATCCGTCGCGCACCCACGAAGATCTCCTACCGGGGCCTGGACGTCTACGGCATGGGCCCCTCCTCATCGGGCGGTACCAGCGTCGGTGAGGCGCTCAACATCCTGGAGCGCACCGATCTGGCGGACGCCAGCAAGACCCAGTACCTGCACCGCTTCATCGAGGCCAGCCGGATCGCCTTCGCGGACCGGGGCCGATGGGTCGGTGATCCCGCCTTCGAGGACGTTCCCGTCAAGGAACTCCTCTCCCAGCGGTTCGCCGATTCACGAGGCTGCCTGATCAAGGACAACGCGGTCCTCACCAGCCCGCTGGCCCCGGGCGACCCCCGCAGGCCCGCCGCCTGCTCCAACAGGGGCAAGACCGCGCCGACCACGTTCGAGGGGGAGAACACCACCCATCTGACGACCGCGGACAAGTGGGGCAACGTCGTCGCGTACACCCTGACGATCGAGTCCACCGGCGGCAGCGGGATCACCGTGCCGAACCGGGGGTTCCTGCTGAACAACGAGTTGACCGACTTCTCCTTCGCACCGGCGAACCCCGCGGTGCACGACCCGAACCTGCCCGGTCCGAGCAAGCGTCCACGTTCGTCCATCTCGCCGACGATCGTCCTGGACGAGGGACGTCCGGTGCTCGCACTGGGCTCTCCTGGCGGGGCGACGATCATCACCACCGTTCTCCAGACCCTGACGGGCCGTCTGGACCGGGGACTCCCCTTGGTGGAGGCGATCGCGGCGCCACGGGCCAGCCAGCGCAACCAGACCACGACCGAACTGGAGCCGGGACTCTGGGACAGCTCGCTGCGCGCGAAGCTGGAGAAGATCGGCCACCGCTTCCGCCTCAACGCGGAGATCGGAGCCGCGACCGGGATCGAGCGGCTCCCTGATGGACGATGGCTCGCCGCCGCCGAGAAGGTGCGCCGAGGGGGCGGTTCGGCGATGGTGGTGCGGCCCAGCGGCAACCCCTAACGGGTGTTGCCCAAGCCGGGTTCATACAGGTTGGCCTGGTGTTTCGCCCTGCCAGGGTGACGTTGCGCGGAGGGGGCGAGGGTCAGTCGATCCGCGGCGGCGGACAGTGCTTGAGGCGGTACCGCCGCCCGGACGGGCGTACTCCGTCCGGCCCCTCGTTCACCCACGGCCCGTTCGGCATCAACTGCCGGACGGGCCGCTGTCGTTGTACGAGGGTCTGCACCGATGTCCCCAACAGCGGGGGATCAGTTCTGTGTGGGAGCGGGTATGGACGCATTTCCGCACAGAAAGGTGATCTTCCCATGCGCTCATCCACCCTGCTCCCCGCTCTCGTCGCCGCACTCTCGGGGGCTGCCCTGCTGAGCTCCGCCGCCCTGCCGGCCGCGGCGGAGACGGTTCAGCGGGTCGTCACCCCCGATGCGTACGGTGTGCGCGAGGGCACCGTGGGGGCGGCCGAGCTGCTGGCCAGGACGGGGAGCTGTACGCAGATCTCCAGCGGGAAGTACGCCAAGGACGCCGGAGGCTCCAAGTCCGTCCCCGTCTGCGGCACCGATGAGGCGGTGTTCTGGACGGCCGATCTGGACATCGACTGCGACGGCAGGGCCACCACCCGGTGCAATGCCCAGACCGACCCCTGGTTCCTCCCCGATACCGCCTTCCACCAGTCGGACGGCAGACCGCTGAGCGCGGAGGAGTTGCCGTTCATCGTGGTGCCCAGTCCCAGCTCCACCTGGCGCTACACCGACTTCGGGATCAAGGGCGGGTCGGTGGTGGCCGTGGTCCACGACGGCAAGGTCCGGTACGGAGTCGTCGGGGACACCGGGCCCACCGGCATCATCGGCGAAGCCTCCTACGCCATGGCCGAGTCACTCGGCATCGATCCCGACCCGGCCACGGGCGGGATCGGGTCGGGTGTCACCTACATCCTCTTCAAGAACTCCAAGGTGTCCCCGATCGAGAGCCACAGCGCCGCGGTGACACTCGGGAACTCGCTGGCCAAGGAGTTCGTGGCGAACGGCTGACGGGACCTGGTCCGGCGGCCCACAGGGCGACGAGGGGCACGGTCCGCCGGTTCCCACATGGCACGGGATCGCGACGTCACCGGATCGCAGGGGCCGGAGGCGCAGGGGCACCTGGGCGCTGACGAGCCCCGGGCGGCCGATTCACAGGACGGTGAGCACGCGCGGCCCTTCATCGGTGATGGCCACCGTGTGCTCCGCGTGGGCGGCCCTGCTGCCGTCGATCGTGCGGACCGTCCAGCCGTCCTGGGTGGTGTAGTGGTCGTCCGTGCCGCCCGCGATCACCATGGGCTCGATGGCCAGCACCATGCCGTGGCGCAGCACCATGCCCCGATTCGGTCGGCCCTCGTTGGGGACGCCCGGGTCCTCGTGCATCCGCCGCCCGATGCCGTGGCCGCCGTAGCCGTCCGGAATGCCGTAGCCGGCTGAGCGGCACACCCGGCCGATGGCATGGGCGATGTCGCCGATCCTCCGGCCGACCACGGCCGCCGCGATGCCGGCCTCCAGCGCCGCCTCGACCGTTTCGATGAGCCGGAGGTCTTCGGGCCTTGCGCGACCCACGGTGAAGCTCACCGCCGAGTCACCCACCCAGCCGGCGAGAATCGCGCCGCAGTCCAGACTCAGCAGATCGCCGTCGCTCAGCCGGTAGTCGTCCGGGATGCCGTGCACGATCGTGTCGTTGACCGATGCGCACACGACGGCGGGAAAGGGAATGGGGGCCCACGAGGGGTGATAGCCGAGGAAGGGCGATCGGGCCCCCGCCTCGGCGAGGACGGCCCGCGCTGCCGCATCCACGTCCCGCAGGGTCGTTCCCACGGTCGCGACTTCTCGGGCCGCCGTCAGTGCACCGGCAACGACCCTGCCGGCCTCACGCATCGCTTCGATCGACTGATCGGTTTTGATCTCAACCATGCCAATTACTATACCGGTCCTAGCGGTATTCGAATACCGGCATTAGAATAACGCCATGGTTCGTACCCCCCTCACCCCGGAAGAGCGCGAGCGCGGCGAGCGCCTCGGTCGCATGCTGCGTACGGCGCGCGGCGAGCGCAGCATGGTCGAGGTCGCGCTGGTCGCCGGGATCTCGCCCGAGACCCTTCGCAAGATCGAGACCGGTCGCGCCCCCACTCCTGCGTTCTTCACCGTGGCCGCCCTCGCCTCCGCGCTCGGGCTCTCCATGGACGAGCTGGTGGTCCGCTGTGCTCTGGTGCCCGCAGCCTGAGCGTGCCCTAGGCTCGTCCCGTGACCGCCGCTGACTTCGCCTCCGCCCGCTATCTGAGCGTGACCACCTTCCGCAAGAACGGGACCGGGGTCGCCACGCCCGTGTGGTTCGCCGAAGACGGCGGAAAGCTCTACGCCTGGACCCGCACCGATTCCTACAAGGTCAAGCGGCTGCGCAATGACTCCCGGGTCGTGGTCTCCGTCTGTGACGTCCGCGGGCGGATCGCCGAAGGCGCCCCCACCGCGGAGGGCACGGCCGAACTGCTGGACGCGGAGGGCACGGCGCGGGTGCGCTCCCTGCTCGCCCACAAGTACACCTGGCAGTTCTGGCTCGTCGACTGGCCGGCGATGGTGGCTCGGCGTGGCAAGCGGCCCCACACGGGCATCGTGGTGACGCTCTGACCGAAGGCTTCCGGGGCTGGGGCTCGTCGTGCGTCGTGGCTGTGGCCACGCTCCGGCCGGTCGACCGGCCGGTAGTCCTCGGCGGTTCCTCTCCGGCGACTTCGCGACTTCGCCGACTCGTCCAGCCGGCCCGTCGAACGGTCATTTCCGGCCTCTGCCACCGTCCTGACGGTGTATCCGGGTGCAGGTGGGGCCGGTTGGGTCGGTTGTGAGCCCTGTTGTTGCTGGGCTCGTCGTCCGCTCGGGTGAAACAAGATCGATTCTGCGGGTTGACTCCGATGGTCTTGCCCCGATGTGTGACGGGGCTTACGTTCTCCCTCTACGTACCGTGTCTACGTGCGTAGAGGCTCGCTGACGCCCGGCCGAAGGAGCAGCCCATGGCCAATGTCGTACGCGCCGCACTGGTCCAGGCGAACTGGACAGGCGACACCGAATCCATGATTGCCAAGCACGAGGAACACGCCCGTGAAGCGGCCCGGCAGGGCGCCCGGGTGATCGGATTCCAGGAAGTCTTCAACGCCCCCTACTTCTGCCAGGTGCAGGACTCCGAGCACTACCGCTGGGCCGAGCCCGTCCCTGACGGTCCCACCGTCCGACGGATGCAGGAACTGGCCCGCGAGACCGGGATGGTGATCGTCGTCCCCGTCTTCGAGGTCGAGGGTGCCGGGTTCTACTACAACACCGCGGCCGTGATCGACGCCGACGGCACCTATCTGGGGAAGTACCGCAAGCACCACATCCCCCAGGTCAAGGGCTTCTGGGAGAAGTTCTACTTCCGTCCGGGCAATGCCGGCTGGCCCGTGTTCGAGACCGCGGTCGGCCGGGTCGGCGTCTACATCTGCTACGACCGCCACTTCCCCGAGGGCTGGCGGCAACTCGGCCTCAACGGTGCCCAACTGGTGTACAACCCCTCCGCCACCTCCCGTGGGCTGTCCGCCTACCTGTGGCAGTTGGAACAGCCCGCCGCAGCCGTCGCCAACGAGTACTTCGTCGCCGCCATCAACCGCGTCGGCCAAGAGGAGTACGGCGACAACGACTTCTACGGGACCAGCTACTTCGTCGATCCCCGCGGCCAGTTCGTCGGAGACCCGGCCAGTGACAAGGCGGAACAACTCCTCGTCCGTGACCTCGACTTCGACCTGATCGACACCGTCCGCCAACAGTGGGCGTTCTACCGGGATCGCCGACCCGACGCCTACGAAGGGCTGGTGCAGCCGTGACCCTCCATGACCGACACCGTGCCGTCATCCCCGACTGGGTGGCCCTCTACTACCAACGGCCCCTCGAACTCACCCACGGCGAGGGTCGATACGTCTGGGACGCCGACGGCAATCGCTACCTCGACTTCTTCGGCGGCATCCTCACCACGATGACCGCCCACGCCCTGCCCGAGGTCACCAAAGCGGTGGCCGAACAGGCGGCGCGGATCATCCACTCCTCCACGCTCTACCTCAATCGTCCCATGATCGAACTGGCCGAACGCATCGCCGCGCTGTCCGGCATCCCCGACGCGCGGGTCTTCTTCACCACATCGGGCACCGAAGCCAACGACACCGCCCTGTTGCTCGCCACCGCCTACCGCCGCTCCAACCAGGTGCTGGCCATGCGCAACAGCTACCACGGCCGGTCGTTCTCCGCGGTCTCCCTCACCGGCAACCGCGCCTGGACCACCACCACGCTCTCCCCGATCCAACCGCTGTACGTCCATGGGGGAGTGCGCACCCGGGGCCCCTACGCAGAACTGTCGGACGAGCGGTTCATCCGTGCGTGCGTCGCCGATCTGGAAGACCTCCTCGGCCACACCCGCGATGTGGCGGCGCTGATCGCCGAGCCCATCCAGGGCGTCGGCGGATTCACCTCACCGCCGGACGGCCTCTACGCGGCCTTCCGCGAGGTCCTCGACCGGCACGGCATCCTCTGGATCGCCGACGAGGTGCAGACCGGCTGGGGCCGGACCGGAGACCACTTCTGGGGATGGCAGGCGCACGCGGAGAACGGGCCACCGGACATCCTCACCTTCGCCAAGGGCATCGGCAACGGCATGTCGATCGGCGGAGTCGTCGCCCCCGCGGCCATCATGAACTCCCTCGACGCCAACTCCATCTCCACCTTCGGCGGTTCCCCCGTCACCATGGCCGCGGGCAACGCCAACCTCAACCATCTGCTGGAGCACGACCTCCAGGGCAATGCCCGCCGGGTCGGCGGGCTGCTGATCGAACGGCTGCGGGCGGTCAGCGCCCAGGTGCCCGCGGTGCGGGAAGTACGCGGCCGGGGGCTCATGATCGGGATCGAGTTGGTCAAACCCGGTACCGACGAGGCCGACCCCGAGGCCGCCTCCCGGGTGTTGGAGGCGGCACGCGAGAGCGGGCTCCTGATCGGCAAGGGCGGCGGGCACAACACCAGCGTGCTACGGATCGCCCCACCGCTCTCGTTGACCATCGCGGAAGCGGAAGAGGGCGCCGCGATCATGGGGCACGCGCTGCGCGCCGCCGCCTAGGACGGCGATCGGCGACGGGCCCGAGCAAGGCGGCCCGAGAGCATCTGGCCGGTCCGGGCCCTGCCGGGTGCGGGGCACAGCGGGAGACGGCACACCGGGAGCGGTCCACGCATCGACCACGTACTCACCAGTAGGGAGCGCAGCAGCACATGAGCAGCACTCGCACTCTCATCCGAGGCGGTCTCGTCATCACCGCGGCGGACGAGGTCCACGCCGACGTACTGATCGAGGACGGCCGGATCGTCGCACTCGCCGCGCACGGCTCCGCCGTCGCCGAGTCCTGGACCGCCGAACGCACGATCGACGCGGCCAACCGCTACGTCATCCCCGGCGGAGTCGACGCCCATACCCATATGGAGCTTCCCTTCGGCGGCACCTTCGCCTCCGACACCTTCGAGACCGGCACCCGGGCCGCGGCCTGGGGAGGCACCACCACCATCATCGACTTCGCCGTGCAGTCCGTCGGACACCAACTGCGCGAAGGGCTCGACGCCTGGTACGCCAAGGCCGACGGCAACTGTGCCATCGACTACGGCTTCCACATGATCCTCTCCGACGTCAATGAGTCATCACTGCGCGAGATGGACCGGCTGGTGCAGGAGGGGGTCACCTCCTTCAAACTGTTCATGGCCTACCCCGGCGTCTTCTACAGCGACGACGGCCAGATCCTGCGCGCCATGCAGCGATCCGCCGACAACGGCGGACTGATCATGATGCACGCCGAGAACGGCATCGCCATCGACGTCCTCGTGGAGCAGGCCCTCGCGGCAGGGCGCACCGACCCCCGGTACCACGGCGAGGTCCGCAAGGCCCTGCTGGAGGCCGAGGCCACCCATCGCGCCATCCAACTCGCCAGGGTCGCCGGTGCACCGCTGTACGTCGTCCACGTATCGGCCGAGGAAGCCCTCGCCGAAATCGCCGTCGCCCGTGACAAGGGCCTGAACGTGTTCGGCGAGACCTGTCCGCAGTACCTCTTCCTCTCCACCGACAACCTTGCCGAACCGGACTTCGAAGGCGCGAAGTACGTGTGCAGCACACCGCTACGCCCTCAGGAACACCAGACGGCGCTCTGGCGCGGGCTGCGCACGAACGACCTCCAGGTCGTCTCCACCGACCACTGCCCGTTCTGCTTCACCGGCCAGAAGGAGTTGGGACGCGGCGACTTCTCGAAGATCCCCAACGGGCTGCCCGGCGTGGAGAACCGGATGGACCTCCTCCATCAGGCCGTGCTCGACGGACACATCACCCGCCGCCGCTGGATCGAGATCGCCTGTGCGACGCCGGCCAGGATGTTCGGCCTCTACCCGAAGAAGGGCACCATCGCCCCGGGGGTCGACGCGGACGTCGTCATCTATGACCCGCGACAGCAGCAGACGCTCTCGGTCGAGACCCACCACATGAACGTCGACTACTCCGCGTACGAGGGCAGGAACATCACCGGCCAGGTGGAGACCGTGCTCTCGCGCGGCGAGGTGGTCATCGACCGGCGCGCGTTCACCGGCCGCGCCGGGCACGGCCAGTACGTCCCGCGGGGCACCTGCCAGTACCTCGGCTGATCGCCGCCCGATCGGTCACCCCAGCCACGACCGCGAGCACCGCGGAGCAAGGAGCCCCGACCCATGGACTTCGGACTCGTCCTCCAGACGGACCCGCCGGCATCGGCCGTCGTCGAGCTGATGCAGCGCGCGGAGCGCCAGGGGTTCACCCATGGCTGGACGTTCGACTCGGCGGTGCTCTGGCAGGAGCCCTTCGTCATCTACAGCCGCATCCTGGAGCACACCCAACGCCTGGTCGTCGGGCCGATGGTGACCAACCCCGGCACCAGGACCTGGGAGGTCACGGCCTCCACCTTCGCCACGCTCAACGACATGTACGGTCAGCGCACGGTCTGCGGCATCGGGCGCGGTGACTCGGCGATGCGGGTCGCGGGACGCAAACCCAACACCCTGGCCCGCCTCGGCGAAGCGATCGACACCATCCGCGATCTCGCCGAGGGACGTGAGGCGGAGGTCGATGGACAGCCGCTGCGGATCCCCTGGGTGAAGGACGGCAAGCTGCCCGTCTGGATGGCGGCGTACGGGCCGAAGGCGCTCGCACTCGCCGGGCAGAAGGCCGACGGCTTCATCCTGCAACTCGCCGATCCGTATCTGACGGAGTGGATGGTGAAGGCGGTGCGTACGGCAGCCGCCGATGCGGGGCGCGACCCGGCGTCCATCACGGTCTGTGTTGCGGCTCCCGCGTACGTCGGCGACGATCTGGCGCACGCCCGGGAACAAAGCCGCTGGTTCGGCGGGATGGTCGGCAACCACGTGGCGGACCTGGTGTCCCGCTACGGTGAACACTCCGATGTGATTCCGGAGGCCCTGACCGCGTACATCAGGGAGCGGCACGGGTACGACTACAGCCACCACGGTCGCGCCGGCAACCCGTCCACGGACTTCGTCCCCGACGAGATCGTTGACCGCTTCTGTCTGCTCGGTCCCGCGGAGGCGCACATCGAGAAGCTGAGGGTTCTGCGGGAGTTGGGCGTCGACCAGTTCGCCGTGTACAACATGCACGACGCGAAGGAAACCACGATCGACGCCTACGGCGAACAGGTCATTCCCGCACTCAACGGCTGATCCTTCCGGGTGCGCCACCTGCGGTGGGCGTACCCTTCCCCGCGGACGCTCCGCCCGGCAGCAGTGACGCGTGGGCCGAGCACCGTGTGCGGCGGTGGAATCACCAGACGGGACGCAGCGGCGGGATCGAGTCTCCCGCGAGCGTTCGGATGATGGCGGCGAGTTCGGCGCGCGGAACCTCCAGGCCGACCTCGTGGAGCTGCTTGGTCAACTGAGCCTCCAGTCCGTGCAAGACCCTGCCGGCGACGGCCAGATGTTCCTTTGCCTTGGTGGTCAGGACGACGAGCTTGCGTCGACCACCCGCGGGGTGCGGTTGGCGTTCGACGTACCCCCGCTTCTCCAGGTCGTCGATGATCTGGCCCGCGGCCTGCTTGGTGACCCCGAGCTGCTCGGCGAGCTCGCTGCTTGTTGCCCCGGGACCCTGAAGCACCTGGAAGACCAGGCCGTGCATGGGGCGGAGCTCGGCGTATCCGGCGGCGTCCAGACGGCTCACGAACTCGGAGAGGACCAGCTGGAAGGCCATTCCGAGCAGGAAGGTGATCTCCGTTGGCTCAAGTGGGTCGTGGGTCTCCATCGGCTCATCTTGACACACGCCTATAAAGTGGCTTTACTCACTGCAAGTAAAGAAGCTTTACACAGGAGGTTCCATGTACGTGGTCAGTGAGACCGAGCAGCGGACGACCACCACGCCCGCCGGATCGATGTTCGGTCTGGCAGGTCCCAGTCAGGGCAGTGCCGAGGTCAGCACCTGGCGTGTGGAGCTTGAGGCCGATGCGTCTACTCCGGTGCACATCATCGACCGCGAGCAAGTGTGGATGCCCCTGTCGGGCGAGTTCGAGGTCGAGGTGGACGGCAAGACCGAACAGGTCAAGGCCGGACAGGCGCTGATCCTCTCCGCCGGGGCGGTTCGGCGGCTCACGGCCGTGGGCAGCCCCGCCGAGGCGTTGGTCGCCATGGTCGTCGGGGGCAAGGCGATGCTGCCGGGCGGCGAGGCCAAGATTCCGCTGCCCTGGGCGGAGTGACATCCCTCCCCTGACCGGCCCGACCAGGCCAACCCCCGATGGATCTGGTCGGGCCGTTTGCTGTCCAGGACCTGTGCTGCACCCCGAACGCGAGCGCGAAGCCGGGGAAATCCAACATCAACCGCAACTCCATCGAGGACAGTTATGAACCCCGAAGTCAGTAGCGGGCGCCGCCGGGCGATCCTGGCTCTGCTCGCCGTCACCGTACTGATCGTGGTCATGGACCTCACGATCATCAACGTGGCGCTCAATCCGATTCAGCAGAGCCTCGATGCGACCAACGCCGAACTCCAATGGGCTCTCGACTCCTACTTGATCACCTTCGCGGCCTTCCTGTTCACCGGCGGTGTGTGCGCGGATCGATTCGGCCGCAAGAAGACCCTGATCGTCGGACTCATGGTGTTCGGCATCAGCTCGGTCCTGGGTGCGTACGCCGGCACCGTCACGGAACTCATCCTGTGGCGCGCTGTCATGGGCGTGGGAGCGGCCGTGGTGCCCACCGTCACGCTCGCGATCATCCTGAACGTCTTTCCGCCGATGGAGCGCCCGAAGGCCATCGCGGCCTGGGCGGCGGCAGCCGGAGTGGCCTTCGCCGTGGGGCCGGTGCTCGGTGGTCTTCTGCTTGAGCAGTTCTGGTGGGGCTCGATCTTCCTCATCAACGCCCCGCTGATCGTGGCGGGCGTTGCCCTCATGCTGTGGCTCGTCCCCGAGTCCAAGAACCCTTCCCCCGCCAAGTTCGACCCCATTGGTGTGCTGCTGTCCATCGTCGCGGTGGCTCTGCTGGTCTACGGCATTGTGATGGGGGGCGAGGACAATGAGTGGCTGAGCGCCGGCACGCTCGGGGCCATCGTCGGTGGCATGGCGCTGCTCGCACTCCTCGTGGTGATCGAGGCGCGCATGGCGGCGCCGTCGCTGGATGTCAGTCTGTTGCGCAACTCCCGCTTCTCGGCGGGTTCGGCAGCCATCGCGTTCTGCTTCTTCGCCCTCATCGGCGCCATCTTCGTGACGCAGTTCTACTACCAGGCCGTGCTCGGTTTCTCTCCGATGGAAGCCGGTCTGTTGATGCTGCCGATGGGGGTGGGCTCGATGGTGATGTCGGCCCGATGCCCCAAACTCGTGTTGAGGTTCGGTCCGCGCGCCGTGGTGGCCGCGGGCTCGGTCGTCATGGCACTCTCCTTCGTGATCATGAGTCAGTTCACGGCCGATACGCCGACCTGGCTGTTGGTCGTGGCGCAGTTGGTCTTCGGCCTCGGCTGGGGCTGCATCATGGCGCCGGCCACGGCCTCGTTGATGTCCGTGGTGCCCCCGGTCAAGGCGGGTGCCGGGCAGGCGGTGTCACAGACGATGCGTCAGGTCGGCGGTGCCCTGGGGGTCGCGGTGATCGGCAGCATCCTCGGTGTGGTGTACCGCTCCGACATGGAGAAGTCGGTGGAAGTGCTTCCGGAGGCCCTCCGCGAGGAGGCGGCCGGGTCGATCGGCGGGACCCTGCGGGCGGTCGACGCCGCACAGCTCGGTGATCGGGCTCCCGCGCTGATGAGCGACGCGGTCGACGCCTATCTCTCGGGGATGGAGGTCACCATGCTCGTGGCGGCGGCCTTCGCCCTGCTCTCCGCTGCCGTGGCCCTGCGCTGGCTCCCGAAGACCGCACCGAAGCCGCCCATGCCGCCCGCCCCCCAACCGGCTGCGAAGGCTGCCGATACGCCGGGTGCGCGGGCCTGATGGCCATGTGATCGTTGCCAAGACCGTGGCCAGGTCTCGGCATTCCGGGCATTTCGGCCCGGAAGGTCCGTCACATCACCAAAGCGTGAGGGCTTCGGCTTGAGTAC
>NZ_JBHYZO010000026.1:0-88814 GCF_042753785.1 Streptomyces sp. NPDC059256
GCCCGTGAACGTCTCCACCCACACCGGCTCAGCCCGCAACACCCCACCCATACAGGCAAAATGCCCAGAACAGAGCCTTCTGCAACACCCTTTAGGCAGCGTCTTCTAGGCAGTGTCTTCACATGATCACCGCTGGTGGATCATGGTGTAGTGATACGTCGTCATGAACTGTCCAATGCTGAAAGGGAGTTCGTTCGTCCGGCCGTTGCTACCCGGGGCATTGCGGGGGCGGAAGCGGCTGGACGACCGCAGGGCCTGAACGGGATCGTGTGGAAATTCCGGCCCGGAACGGCCTGGCGGGAGGTGCCCGGGCGCTGTGGCCCACGGGCCACACCGCACACGCGTTTTCGCAGGTGGGCGGCGGACGGGGCGTTCCAGCGGATGCTGCGGACTGCACAGGTGAAGGCGGATACGGCGGGCGACGTCGAGTTCGACGCAGTGGTCCGCATCGACACCCCCGGCGAGGCGGACCACTTCGCAACGGCGGCATCATGCAGTACGTGCTGCACAGCCTGCTTCGCTGACGCTCCATCAATTCACTGCATATAGCGGCTACTTGATGTGGCCCTGGCTCTTGTGTGCACCCCCCGGCATGGACTAGATCTCTTCTCGCGATTGGTAGAGACCACCTGACCCCACTCAGACAAGGCCACCAGCATGTTCAGACGCACCTCCACGTTCCTGGCGACGGCTCTGCTCGCCTCGCTCGTCGCGGTCCCCGCAACCGCCAACGCCGATGACGACGACAGGCGCCAGCTGCCAGGCCACCGTGTGGCCTACTTCACCGGGTGGAGCGTCTACAGCGGCTTCTCCGCCAAGAAGGTCCAGGACTCGGGCCAGGCATCGAAGCTGACCGTGATCAACTATGCCTTCGGCAACATCTCCCCCGAGGGCACCTGCTTCGAGGACAACCAGGCCGACCAGGCCGACGCCTGGGCCGACTACCAGCGCCCGATCGACGCGGCCGACTCGGTGGACGGCGTCGCCGACAACTGGGACCAGCCGCTGAAGGGCAGCTTCAATCAGTTGCGGAAGCTGAAGGCGAAGAACCCCCACCTGAAGGTCGTCATCTCGATCGGCGGCTGGGGCTGGTCCAAGTACTTCTCGGACGTGGCCGCCACCGACGCCGCGCGCAAGAAGTTCGTGTCCTCCTGCGTCGACCTCTACATCAAGGGCAACCTGCCGCAGCTGCTGGACACGCCGGGTGGTGGCCCGGGCAGCGGCGCGGGCGTCTTCGACGGCATCGACCTCGACTGGGAGCACCCGGGCGGCGACGGTCTGCCGGACAACCATGTGCGTCCCGAAGACGGCCGCAACTTCACCCTGCTGCTGACCGAGTTCCGGCGGCAGTTGGACGCGGTGGGCGGCACCGGGCGGGGGCGCCACCTGCTGACGGCGGCGGTGGCCAACAACACTGGCGTCGCGGACCGGCTGGAGCTGAAGAAGGTCGCCCGCCAGGTGGACTTCCTGAACCTGATGACCTACACCATGCACGGCTCTTGGGAGCCGCAGGGCCCGACCAACCACCAGGCGAACCTCTACACCGACCCGGCCGACCCCTCCGGCGTCGACTACAGCTACAGCGCGGACAAGGTGGTGCAGCACTACCTGGCCGGCGGCCTGCCCGCCCACAAGGCGGTGCTCGGGGTGCCGTCCTGGGGCTACGGCTGGACGGGAGTGCCCACCGGAGCGAAGAACGGCCTCTACCAGCCCGCCACCGGCATGTCTCCGCGCGGCGGCGGCCAACTGCCCTACAAGGCCATCAAGGACCTGCCGGGCACCGTGCACACCGACCGCAAGCACGGCGCGGCCTGGAAGTACGACGGCACCGAGTTCTGGTCGTACGACACCCCGGCCACCGCTGCCCAGAAGGCTCGCTACACCCAGCGGAACGGCCTCGGCGGCGTGATGGTCTGGTCCCTGGACGGGGATGACGCCCAGGGGTCGCTGATCTCTGCGCTGGACCGCGGTCTGCGGCGCTGACCTGCGGCTGCGACCCGGTGGCGGGCGGGGTGACCCCGGCCGCCACCGGGCGCGGCGGCCGAGTACGGCAGGGTTCACCTGGCGTGCGAAGCTGTCGGGCGACCCCTCGCCTTCACTCTCGCTGGCGGGAACACCAACGACTGCACGCAGTTCACCGCTGGGGTGGAGGCCATCCCGGTGTCCAGGCGCGGGCCTGTACGTGCAGGCCACCCGTTACCTTCCCCATATGGAACGGGCCATCCTCCTGAGCAGCCTCGCCGCGAGCGGGACCGACACAGCGCCGCGTCGACTCATCGGGCTTGCCGCCGAACTCGACATTCCGGCCGCCGACCTTCTCGTGGTCGCAGGCCATCCGGTGCCGGCGGAACTCCTGCCCCCGGAACGCAACACCGAGGCCATGAGGCAGTTCGCATATCGCGTCAGTCACTGCGACCACTCACAGCTCGCCGCGCTGGAGGCTTTCATCCGCTCCCTGCCACGCGTCGCCACTCCAGATCCCTTTGTGCGGTTGGCATGGCCGGGCCGCCGTCCCGCCGAGACCAGGTTCGCCGCCGTGCTGGGCACATTGATCCGCAATCGCGGCTTCGGCATCTACGAGCTGCCGTTCATGGGACTGTCCCGCAGCACACTGCAGGGGATGGTGTGTCGCTCGGACCCGAGTCCGCACCGCCGGCTGCAACTCTCCGCTGTGGCAGGTCCGCTTGGCTGGACCCTGCCCGATCTCTTCACGATCGCCGACGAGCCCTACCCCGAGGGACTCCCCCCGATGCTGCACTGCCACCATCTCGGTCGGGTCTTCGCAGCGGCGGTCCCCTTGACCACCGCTCAGCTGATCGAGACCGCGGAGGAGGCGGATCGCCTGAGCCCGCGAGAGGACCACGGCGTATGGCAGCCCGTCTCGCAGGGCTTTGCCGAGGAGTGTCCGGACCTCCCCTGACAGAGAGGAGTGTCCGGACCTTCCCTGACAGACAGGGGGCTGCTTGGGTGCCTTCCGGCAGGGTCGGGCGCCTTCACACATGGTCCACGCGGGGCAGCGGTGCCCCGCCGCCCGATATCCGACAGCCCGACGCTGACCGCTCAGCGCCAGCCCATGCGAGCGTCCCTGCCTCCCGGGACGGGGATCGGTCCATGGAGACGGAAACGGCTGTGGCCCCGGACCCGTCGGTTCGGGGTCCGGGGCCACAGCCGTGTACGGGGCCGTCCTACGGAGTGAGTGCGGAGGTCACCGCCGTGAGCAGTTCGCCCCCTGCGGTGTCGCCGCGGAGATTGGACAGGAAGGCCCCGCCCATTCCGTTCTGCTTCATGTAGGCGGCCTTGTGCGTGATCGTCGCCGGTGTGTCGTAGGTCCAGAACTCGGTACCGCAGACCGCGATGGCACCCTTCCCCAGCTCTCCGGTGGGTGCGCACCGGGGCTTGATGGCCCGGTAGTCGTCCAGGCCAGGCCCGGAGGCGCCATTGGCCGGGCCCGTCGCGTTGTACTCGTTCGGCCAGGGCCTACTGGTGATGCCCTTCCAACCCCATGCGTGGGTGGGGATACCGAGCACCAACTTGTTCGGATGGATGCCCCGCTCCGTCAGATTCCAGATGTCGTGGGAGACGTGCCGACCTCCGTCATAGACCTCCCAGTTGACCAGGGGGGCTTGGGGAGCCGTCGCATGGGACCAGAGCGTGTCATGGGGGTGGTAGTAGTCGAACGCCTTCACGTTGTACCAGTCGATGTGCGTCGCTGCTCCGGGAAGGTCCGCGCGCCCGTAGGTGCTCTTCCCCGCCTTGCGGCCGAGCGTCACCGTCAGGAGCTTGCTGCTGCCAAGCGCGCTCCGTAGCTCCCTGGTCAAGGGGGTCACGGCTGCCGCGGCACCCAGATCGCAAGTGCCTTGGCTGGGGCAGATGGGGAACTCAACGGCCAGGTCGAGGCCGTCGAAGAGACCGGCCCAGCGCGGGTCGTTGAGGAGCTGTGCGCAGGAGGCCGCGAACGCGGCCGGGTTCTGCCGCGCCCCGGTCCAGCTACCGGTCTGCTCCGGGCCTCCGAAGGACCACAGGAGCTTGAGGTTCGGGTACCGGGACTTGAGCTCGCGCAGCTGGTTCAGATAGCCGCGCAGGGGCTGGTTCGCGGTGTCGGCCTGTCCGGAGACGCTGTTCCCCGCGGTGAAGGACCTGTTCAGGGCGGCGTTGTGGTCCCCGATGCCGCACTGGCCGTTGGCGACCGTGCCATAGGCGTAGGTGAGGTGGGTGAGCTTGGCCGCGGAGCCGCCCGTGGCGAGTTCCTTGGCGTGGAAGCCGCGTTCGTAACTGCCGTTCTCGGTGAAGACACCCATCACGACCGGCTTCGCCGGCATCGACGGTGTGGTGCCCGTCGTGGTGACAGCGATGGCGTTACTGGCCCAGCGGCCCCCGTTGCTGGCGACTGCGACCGCTGAGAGCGCATATCGCCTGCTGGGGACGAGACCGGTGTACGTGAAGGTGGTACCGGTCGTGGTCCCGACGACCGACTCGTTCTTCAGAGCCTGGTAGTGGACGACGTCTATGGGCCCGGTGGGCGCGGTCCAGCTCACGGTGACCGTGGTGTCCGTGACCGCGATGACGGTGGGGGCTCCCGGATGGTTGCTGTCGTCGGCCCGTGCCGGGCTCGTCAGCGCCGTCAGTAAGCCCAGCAGGACCGCAAGTCCCGTCAAGATCGCGGCGGTCCGAGATCTCGGGCCGTGTGCGAGGCGAGTTCCCATCGCTCCTCCTCTGATTGGAAGTGACAGTGATCGCACCGCATCCAGGGCCAGTAGTTGCGTCCACCGCGGTCTGGGACAGACGCTAGGGGTGGGCAAGTGGTTGGGCAACGATCATGAGACGACTCCCACGCAGGTGAGAGCGTTTCTCACCGATGGCGCGACGGATACCCATCTCTTCCAGCCATGACGTCCTGGAACACTCCACGGCGCAGAGGCGAGCGCGATACCTCCCAGCGGTACCGCAACCCTCGCCCGACCGGCTCGGCGGTGGTAACCAAGAAGTCTTCGTCGAGAGCGGACATCACATCTACGGCCTACGGCCGTACGCGACGCGACTGGACATGGCATCCCCTCCATCCTCGTCACCAGGTGTCACCAGGTGTCACCAGGTGTCACCAGAGGTCACCCAGGGTTCGGCCGAGTGGCGCGGGGCCTTAGCACTTGCCCACCGCCGATCCCTCAGGGCCAGCCGAGCCAGTCAGCGCCGAGCACACTCCCCCGAGACGGAAAGCCGGGCCCGGGCAGGGTTCGGGCGACTCGACCGGCCGATGCCACCGACCGAATCACAAAAGCTGCGATAGAGGAGCAAACTGATCAATATAGCGCGAGCGACAACACCCGAAGGGCCGGTGAGGTCACGGAGCCCATGGCCGTGCCGACCGAGCGGGCTGCAAGGCGTCGAACAGGGGTTTCAGGCCCGGGGTGCGAGCCCGAGTGCCGCAAGCAGGAGTAGTGAGGAGGTGAGCCGTGGCAGTGCAGGGCAGTCCCGGGAGCGAGGATCGGCCGACACCGCACTCCCCGCCGCACCGGCCCGCCGATGTGGGCGGGCCCACTGACCCCGCGGCACCGCCGAACCCGGAAGCCGTCCAGGAGCCCGACCCGGCAAACCGGACGCCTCCCCGGGCCAAGCCCGACCCACCACCCGAACAGCCCACGCCGGGCCGACCCACCGCGCCCCCTGCCGCCACCTCGGATTCCGTCAATCCCGCCAGTCCCGATACGGCCAGTCCGGATCCCACCGATCCCGACCCCACCGATCCCGATGCGGCCGGTCCGAATCCCACCGATCCCGATACGGCCGATCCCGGTACGGCCGGGTCAGACCCTGCGGAATCCCGCGCCATGGCCCCACGGCCCACCCTCCGCGAAAGCGTCATCCGGCTGCTGAGCTGCCCGGACGCCGACACTCTGCTCGCCACGGCTCTCGATGTGGCGCTCGCGGGCATCGCCCTGGATGCCGGGGCCGTCTTCATCGCCGATGCGGACGGCTGGCTCCGCCTCGCCGGGCACCGGGGAATGGACACGGACCTCATCGAGCGGTTCTCGGTGGTCGCCCCGGACTCCACGCTGCCGCTCGCCACCGCCGTACGGGAACAGCGGCCCGTCTTCGGCATGGCCGAAGAGCTCATGGTGCGGTATCCCGACCTGGGCGAGCACCTGAATGTCGCCATGGACTACGTCGTCCTGCCGCTGATGGTCGACGACCGGTCCCTCGGGGGGCTGGTCGTGCGGTTCGCCCGGGCCAGCAGTCTGTCCACGGAGGACGAGCAACTGCTGACCATGGTCGCCGATGTGTTCGCGCACCGGCTGGAGCACCTGCTCGTACTGGAGCTGTCCGGCCCGCTCGCCGCCGTGCCCGCGGCCGATTCCGCCACGGGCCGACTCAGCCGGCGAACCCGGCTGGAACTCGCCATGTCGAGCGGGAACATCGGAGCCTTCGAGTGGGACATCGGCACCGGCACTCTCATCTGGGACGAGCGCACGGTCAAATTGTTCGGGATCGAGTCGGACGATTTCGACTCGCGTCTTTCGTCCTTCGAGAACGCCATCCACCCGGACGACCGGGCAGCCGTGCAGCAGGCGATCGCGGAGAGCATGGAGACCGGGGAGTACCACGTCATCTGCCGCGCTGTCTGGCCTGACGGCTCCGACCACTGGTTGGAGGCCAAAGGCAAGGTCGAACGTACAGAGGACGATGAGCCAGGGAACATGGTCGGGGTGGTGTGGGACATCACCGAGCAGCGGGAGCGCGAGGCCCGGAGGGAGGCCCGAAGGGAGTTCGTCCTTCGGGTGACCAGCGCCTTCGCCGCCGCGCTGACCACCCAGGAGGTCCTGGCCGCCATGACGGGCACCGTCCTGCCCGAGCTGGGGGCCCATGCCATCGCCATCCACCTTGAGCACGACGGACGACTCCTCCTCGCGGGCGCCGCCGGCTATCCCGAAGAGACCATGGAGCGGCTGCGCCTGCTCGGAGCGGAAGGCGACGGTCCGATGGCCGCGGCGCTGCGCGCTCAGCACCCGCTCTTCTTCCGGACGCGCAAGGAGTACGTCCAACGCTTCCCCGCCCACCGGTTCCGGCCTTCCCCCGGCCATCAGGCGCTTGTCTTCATGCCCCTGGCCTCGGCGGACGGCACGGTCGGAACGTGTCTCATCTCCTACTCCGAACCGCGCGCCTTCGGTTCAGACGACCAGATCATCATTGCGGCCGTCGGCAGCATTCTCGCCCAGTCCCTGGCCCGCGCCCGGCTCTCCGACCTCTTCCGCCATCGGATGACCGAACTCCAGGAACTGATGATGCCGCGGACCCTGGACCAACTGGCGGGGTTCGAGATCGCCGCTCGCTACCTCCCCGCCGCAGAGGGCATGCAGGTCGGGGGCGACTGGTTCGACATGATGCCGCGCGATGACGGCGGCGCCTCGTTCGTCATCGGCGACGTACAGGGCCACAGTGCGCAGGCCGCCGGAGTCATGGGACAGCTGCGCACCGCGCTGCGGGCACACGCCTCGGACGGGTACCGGGCAGAACATCTGATGGCACGCGGCAATCAGACCCTCTGGGGTTTGGACACAGAGCGCTTCGCCACCTGCTGCATCGTCGATGTCGCCCCGCCCGGAAGCCTCCAGATCGTGAGGGCCGGCCATCCCAGCCCGCTCCAGTGCGAGCCGGACGGAACCGTGCGGGAACTGGACGTGCCCGGCGCGCTTCCCCTCGGCTACGCACCGGATGACCGGTATCCCGTCTTCCACGGCCAACTTCAACCCGGCGCCACACTTCTGCTCTACACGGACGGTCTGGTGGACCGGCCAGATCGCCCATACGACCAGGCGGTGGCAGCCGTGTCCACCGCCCTCGGCCAGTGGGTGAGGGAGGCCGGGGAGAGAGGAGCCGACACACGTCCCGATCTGGAGGAACTCGCCCATCTCCTGGTGTCCGACGCGTTCACCGCCCCCGGATACGACGACGTGGCGGTACTGCTGATCCGGCGCCTTCCCCTCGTATGAACCCACCCGGGGTACCGGGACTCCCGTGCCCGGCCCGGAGGCCGTGGGAAAACACACCGCACCTCGGGTGGGTTTCCCACTGACCTCCGACGGTCACGGCCGGCCACCCACGCCCGTCAGAAGTGCCGTTCGCCCGCCCAGAGCCTCGGAGAACTGGTCCACGACCCGCGCGAGGGACTCGGCCGTGCCCGGTGCGACGGTCACCACTCCGTCGTCGCCCACCACGATGTCCTTGTCGAGTGTGAACCAGCCCTGCACGATGTGTCCGGCGCCCATGGAGCTGAGCACCGGGCGCAGGGCGTAGTCGATCGCCAGGACGTGTGTCGTGGTGCCACCGGTCGCCAGCGGCAGGACGGTCTTTCCGGCCAGGGCGTACTGCGGCAGGAGGTCCAACAGGGCCTTCAGCACCCCGGAGTAGGCGGCCTTGTAGACGGGTGTGCCGATGATGACTCCCTCGGCGCGGTCGAATTGCGCGGTCGCCGCAACGATCGCCGGGTGGCTGAAGTCGGCCTTGAGCAGTGCCTCGGCGGGGAGGGCACGGACGTCCAGCGGGATCACCTCGTGTCCCTGGTCCTTGAGCCGCCCGTCCAGGTGACGTAGCAGATGTGCGGTACGCGAGGCGGCAGAGGGACTTCCGGAGACGGACAGGACGGTGGCCATGGTGGGCCCTTCGGGAGTGTGGGGTTGATGTGGGATCGCCGCCGCGGCGGAGCGGCGCAGAGCGCTGTCACAGGGCCGATTCGGAACCGTTGTCGATGCCTGCTTCGGTGTCGATGCCTGCTTCGGTGTTGATGACTGCTTCGGTGTTGATTTCGGTGCCGACCGCCAACGGATCCCGCCGAAGTGGCGGTCCTCGGGACCGTGTCGCGGACAGTGCGCGAGCACGGCGGAGCAGCCCTCGGCATGGGCGGGCGTGACAGTGCCCCAGGGTTGGGAACAGGTGGCTGAACGGGTGGGACGACACCGAGCGGGTCCGCGGGCGCGGTGCGGCAGAGTGTGCGCTCCCGCGGGACCATCCGTACCCGGACTCAGTGTTGGGTATTGCTCAGCGCATGCGTACGAGGGTGTCGCAACGGTGGGAACCGGCCCGCAACGGAGTTACCGACGGGGCGAAAGCCGGGCGGGCGGCTCGCTGCTGTCAGGCACAACACGCCGCGGACCACACCCGGCCGAAGTCGATGTGATCACGGGTGACCAGACGCTGATCGGCAGTCATACGACTAATTGAGCAGTACATCGCCCTTCTCGTCAACCACGGTCCGCATGGTGCAACGGCGTTGCACCGTGTCCGTGCATGGTGGGGAGGCGACCCGCTGATCATGCTTCGCCGGGTGCGTACCACGCGGCGAGCGCAGTTCTGCGGCGCACCCGGTTCATGGCCGGGAGGCGGCGCGGCGTTCGGTCGGTGGCAGGAGCAGCACCTCCAGCGCGGCAGCGCAGGCCCGTGCCTGGTCTGCGAACCAGGAGAGGCGATCGTCCGTGAGCACAGCCGGTGTCGCGCGTAGGGCGAGGGCGAATCGGGCCCGTTCGGTGTGGTCGAACACGGGCACCGCCACGGTACGGACACCGAGCGCCGACTCACCGTCGTTGACGGCATGGCCCTGCTCGCGCACCCTGTCGAGTTCGGTGCGCAGCGCTGCCGGGTCGACGATGGTGCGGTCCGTGAAGGCGACCAGTCCGGGGAGTGCATCGACCGGGTCAGGGCCGTCGCCCGGCCAGGCGAGGAGAACCTTGCCGAGGGCAGTGGAGTGCAGCGGCCGGCGTAGGCCGATGCCGGTGTTGTGATGTACCGAACCGCCGACCAGGATCAGCGCATGGACACCGTCCCGCAGGGCGAGGTCGGCGGTGGCTCCGGTGCGGGCCGCGAGGTCGGCGAGTTCCGGGAGGGTGAGATGCAGCCCGCGTTGGTGGTAGGAGAGTTGGCCGAGTTCGGTGACGGCGGGGCCCAGCCGGTAGCGGGCGGTGTGTGCGTCCTGTTCGAGGAATCCTGCCGCCACCAGGGTCCGGGCCAGCCGGTGGGCCGTCGAGACCGACAGTGCGGTGCGGCGGGCGATGTCCGATGCGCTCAGTGGAGTGCTGTTGTCGCGAAAACAGTGCAGGACGCCGAGAGCCCGGCTCACCGCCTGTGATCCGGTCGGGGCGGTCGCGGCCGGATGTCCGGACCCGGGGTCGGGGTGCGCCGGAGGTGCGGCGGTCCGTGAACGCCGGGCGGGATGTGGTCGGGCCGTGGCTTCATCAGATGAGCTTCCCATGATGTGGCAGCCTTCCCCGACTCGGCCTCCGGGTCAACTCGCCCTGCCCTGGCGGGAGAAGCGTGAATGCGTTTCCAGGGGATGAACAGAAGGCCGAATGTCCCACGATGTGGGAAGCAACTTGTCTCTGTGGCAAGGGCCGTGCAAGAGTCGCCGCACCGATCCAGCCACTGTCGAGAGGAGCACCGCCGTGACCGTCCACCGGACCCTCACCGCCCTGGTGCCCTCCGTGACACCTGCTCTCAGCAGCCGTCGCCACATCGACCTGGTCCGGGTCGCCAGCTCCGGCTGTCGCTGACCCGCACCCCGGCCCCGCGCCGCCACCGACCCAATCGTCCCGCAGTGTGACGTTCCCAAGCAGGCGCACACCTGGCCGGGCGGCAGCGTCCCGCTGATGCGTTCCCCTCCGGCACCGGTCCGGCAGGCATCCACGCACACTCCCCACGCCCCCGTGTTCCCGGACGTCCGTCCGTCGATCCGTGCGGCGGTCACCATCGTCTCTCCGGCCGAGAAGGGCCCATGACACACTCCGCGACACCCTCCGCCCTGTGGTTCACCCGTTGCCCCGTGCCCACCGCCACCGGGATCGCCGCCGATCTCGGTTGGCTGGCCGATGAGTTCGCTCCCGACGGGATCGCGGTCCGCTCCCTCCAGGACGCGCCCGCCGCCACCGCCCGCGACCACCACTACACCCACGCCCTGGACGGTCTCTTCCGCGAGGGCGGCAACGTCCCCGCGCTGTGGGCCCGTTCACGCGGCGAACCCACCCGACTGATCGGACTCACCTGGATCGAGGAACGCCAAGTGATCCTCGTCGCCGCCGACTCCGCCATCCATGAGGCGGCCGGGCTGCGCGGCAGAAGGCTCGCCATCCCCCGACATCCGCTACCGATCGACTTCTGGCGGGCGATGGCCCTGCGCGGCTTCGACGGCGCGCTGTCCACCGCCGGCCTCTCCCTCGCGGACACCGTCCTCGTCGACGTGCCCGCCGACGCTCACGCCGACCAGTGGTCCGCCGAACTCGCCGCCCTGCGCGAAGGGACCGTCGACGCCGTGTACGCCAAGGGGGCGACGGCCCTCGCGGCAGCGGCCCGGTACGGCGCACGGATCGCCGTCGAACTCGACGATCACCCGGATCGCCGGACCCGGATCAACAACGGCACCCCCCGCCCGATCACCGTCCGTGAAAGCCTGCTGGAAGAGCAGCCTGACCTGGTCGCCCGCTACCTCACCGTCCTCGTTCGAGCCGCCGACTGGGCGGCCGACCACACCGACGAACTCGCCGGGGTGCTGAGCCGGGAAACCGGTGCGGACGCCGTGAGCGTGGCCGGCGCCTACCGAGCACACAGCCGGCGCGATCTACACATCGACCTCTCCGACGAGCGCCTCGACCTGCTCGCCCGACAGGAACACGCCCTGCGCGCCCATGGATTCCTCGCCGCCCCCGTCGACGTACGGGACTGGGCCGCACCCGAACCCCTCCGCCAGGCAGCCGCCCACGGCAACCGCCTCACCACCGCCAAGGACCCCCAGTGAATCCCCTGAACCGCCGGACCGCGCGCACCACCGCCGCCGCTCTCGCCGCCACCGCCGTCCTCCTTCCGCTCGCCGCCTGCGGTACCGCCGAAGGGAACACGACGGGCGACAAGAAGTCCGTCGTCATCCGCATCCCCGACCCCAAGAACTCGGGTGTTCTCGCACTCGGCAAGAAGGACGGCAGCCTCGACAAGGCACTCGCCCGGGTCGGCGCACGGGTCGAATGGACGGGCAGCAGCGGGCCGTTCGCACCCGCCGCACAGGCCCTCAACGCCGACCAGTTGGACATCGCCACCGGATCCATCACCTCCGGAGTCACCGCCCTCACCCAGAAGCCTGGATTCAAGCTCTTCAGCGCCATCACCCCGGACGGCGCGGGCGAGGGCATCCTCGTCCGGAAGGACTCCGGCATCAACACGGTGAAGGACCTCGCCGGACGCAAGGTCGCCGTCAATGAGGGCGGCACCGGCGAGTACCTCCTCCTCAAGGCGCTCGCCCGGCACGGCGTTCCGGCCGACAAGGTCGAACGCGTCTATCTACGCCCCGACCAGACCGCCTCCGTCTACAAGACCGGCCAGGTGGATGCCTGGGCGTCCTGGGCCGCCTACTCCGTCGCGGAGCTCGGCAGCGGCGACTCCCGCTTCGTCGCCGACGGCGCCGCCGTCGGCTCGGACAACTACAGCTTCCACGCGGTGCGCACCGGCTTCGCCGAGCAGCACCCCAAGGTGGTCAAGGCCCTGTACGACTATCTCCGCGCCGGCAGCGTGGCCCAGAAGGCAGCCCCGGAGAAGTACGTCAACGTCTTCACCGACCGTGGGCCGACCGCCGTCACCGGTGCGGCCAAGGAGCTCCAGCTCCGCATTCTGCGCGAGGGCGGGACCGTCGAGCAGATCGGGACCGAGGACATCAAGCGCTTCGAGTCCGTGGCCCGCTTCTACCTCGAACAGAAGGTGCTCAGGAAGCCGGTCGACGTCAAGCCCCACATCCTCGACGTCGAGGCCCTGGGATGAGCACCGCGACCCGGCCCGCCGACAAGCTCGTCGCCCCACGGCCCGATCTGCCCCGCGATCGGCCGAGAGCCGTCTCCCTCACCGTACGGGCCCTCGGCCCACTGCTGCTGATCGGCGCCTGGTGGACCTCATCCGCCACCGGACTGCTCACCCCCGACATCCTCGCCGGCCCCCCCGATGTCGTCCGTGCGGTGGGTGAACTGTGGGGCAACGGCGAACTGCCCGACGCCCTGGCCGCCTCCCTCACCCGCTCCGGGATCGGACTGCTGCTGGGACTGGTCGCCGGCGTCGTCCTCGGAGTCGTCACCGGCTTCAGCAGATCCGGGGACGAACTCCTCGACTCCTCCCTCCAGGCGATGCGTACCATCCCCTTCCTCGCCCTTGTTCCGCTGTTCATGGTCTGGTTCGGGATCACCGAGACGGCGAAGATCCTGCTGATCGCCTTCGCGACGACGTTCCCCATGTACGTCAGCACCGCCGGCGGAGTGCGCGGCACCGACCGCAAACTCCTGGAGGCGATGCGCTCCTTCGGCATGGGCCGGCTGGCGCTCGTCCGTGAGGTCGTCCTGCCCGCCGCGCTGCCGTCGTTGCTGTCCGGACTGCGGCTGTCCATGACCCTGAGCGTGATCGCACTGGTCGCCGCCGAGGAGATCAACGCCACCGCGGGCATCGGCTATCTGATGGCCCAGGCCCAGGCGTACGCCCGAACGGACGTCCTCGCCGTGTGCATCCTCGTGTACGCCCTGCTCGGGCTCACCGCCGACGGCATCGTCCGACTACTGGAGCGGTTCCTGATGCCCTGGCGCACTCTGGGGGCGGTCCGATGAGCGACATCGCCGATGCCACTGACACGGGCACCGCCGTTCAGGTCCGCGGACTGCGTCGGGTGTTCGGAGAGCGGGCCGTCCTCGACGGACTGGATCTGACCATCGCCCGCGGCGAGTTCGTCGCCCTGCTCGGTGCCAGTGGCAGTGGCAAGACCACGCTGCTCCGCATCCTCGGCGCACTCGACCGCTCCGACGGTGGCCAGGTCCTGGTGCCCGAGGCCCGCACGATCGTGTTCCAAGAACCCCGCCTCGTCCCCTCCAAGAAGGTCCTCGCCAACACCGTCGTCGCCATGCCGCGCGGCGCCACCACCCGGGAGACCGGGCTTCGGGCACTGCGTGAGGTGGGCCTCGCCTCGCACGCCGATGCCTGGCCAGGCACCCTGTCCGGTGGCGAGGCCCAGCGTGTCGCCCTCGCCCGCGCCCTGGTGCGGCGCCCCGAACTCCTCCTGCTGGACGAGCCGTTCGCCGCGCTGGACGCACTCACCCGGCTACGGATGCAGGACCTCGTGGGGGACCTGTGCCGCCGCTACCGCCCCGCCGTCCTCCTGGTCACCCATGACGTGGACGAAGCCGTCCGACTCGCGGACCGGGTCGCGGTGCTGCGCGACGGACGTCTCGTCACCGACGAGACGGTCGGCCTCGACCATCCCCGCGACCCCGCACACCCTGCTTTCGCGACCCTGCGCCGCCGTCTGCTCGGCGACCTCGGTGTGCACCAGCCCATGCACCACGGCCCGCCGTCCCCGACACCCGCAACCCCCGCACCCGCACCCGCACCCGCACCCGCACCCGCACCGACTGGAGCGACCCTGTCATGACCATCACCATCGGCGTCCACGCCAACAACCCGACCCTGACCTATCTCTCGCGACTCGACCACGCACAGCGGGCGCTCGCGCCCTTCGGTGAGAGCGTCGCCTTCCACCACTACACTAACGGGATCACCACCGGCGCCCTGCTGAGCAAGGGGACGTTCGACTTCGGCGGCACCGGCTCCACCCCGCCCATCACCGCCCAGGCCGACGGCCACGACATCGTGTACACCGCTGTCTCCGCACCCCGCCCCGACCACGGCGCCCTGCTCGTCGCCGCCGACGGACCGGTCCAGGACATCAACGGGCTCCGGGGCGGCACCGTCCACCTCTCCATCGGGTCCTGGCAGACCCATCTGCTCGCCAAGGCACTCCACTCCGCCGGACTCTCCTACGGTACGGACGTCACACCCACCGCGGCCGGACCGGACAGCGCACGGCTCCTCGCAGAGGGCACGATCACCGGCTGGATCACCCAGGGCGCCGACCTCACAGCCGCAGTACGCAGTGGTTCCGCCCGAGTCCTCCTGCGCTCCGGCGACGTCATCGCCGACCGCTCCGTGTTCTTCGCCCGCCGCGACTTCGCCGAGCGGCGCCCCGAGATCGTCGCCGCCCTGGTCACCGCGCTCCAACAGGCCGACGACTGGGCCGCCGCACACCCCCAGGAGGCCGCCCGGATAGCCGCCGACGAACTCGGAGGCACCACCGACGACTGGGAGAAGGCCCTCACCACTCTGCCCTGGCACATCGAACCCGTCACGGAGACGTTCCTCGCGGAACAGCAGGAGGCCGCGGACATCCTGCACCGCGCGAAATTCCTGCCCCGCGCGGTCACCACGGCACACGCCGTCGCGCACGCGGCGGGCTGAGCGATGGCCTCCGAATTCCTCTGGTACATCATCCCCCGCGAAGGCTCCTACCCCTGGGAACCCGAGGGCCGTCGCCCCGTGGACCTGGGCTACCTCCAACAACTCGCGGGTACCGTGGAGCGCCTCGGGTACAGCGGTGCGCTGCTCGCCACCGACCTGCACGACGTCTGGACGCTGGGCAGCGCCCTCGCCGCGTCGACAGGACCCGGATTCAAGCCGCTGCTGGCCGTCCATCCCGGACTGATCGCACCGACCCTGCTCGCCAAGATGGCGCTGACGTTCGACACCCTGTTCGGCGGGCGGCTGCGGTTCAACGTGGTCAACGGCTCCACCGCTTCCCTACGGGAGTACGGCCTGCACGTCGAGCACGACGAACGGTACGCGCTCAGCGCCGAGTACTGGTCGATCGTGAAACGGCTGACCGCGGGTGAGGTGTTCGACCACCAGGGCCGCTACTACGATCTGCGGGACGCGGGGGCGGGGCTGCGCGAGCTCACCCCCGTCCAGGAACCACACATCCCCTTGTGGTTCGGCGGGTCCTCCCCCGCCGGGATCGAGATGGCCGCCGAACACGTGGACGTCTACCTCACCTGGGCCGAACCGCCGCACCTGTTGAAGGAGAAGCTCGACCGGGTGCGCGAACGGGCCGCTGCGTACGGGCGTGACCTGCGCATCGGACTGCGGGTCCATCTGATCGTCCGGGACACCGAGGACGCGGCGTGGGCCGCGGCCGACCGTCTGCTGGACGTCACCAGCGAGGCCACCTACGCCCGGCAGCTGGGGGTGAAGGCGACGGAGGACGGCGTCGGCTGGCAGCGGCAGTTCCGGCACGGCGGCCGGATCCCCGCCCGCGCCCGCGATCTGGAGGAGCACCGCAACATCTGGCCGGGCATGAGTCTGTTCCGACCGGGGCCCGGTACGGCGGTCGTGGGCTCCACCGCTCAGGTGGTGGAACGACTCGCGGAGTACGAGTCCCTCGGCGTCGACACCTTCATCCTGTCGGGCAACCCACTGCTGGAGGAGGCGTACCGGATAGCGGAAACGGTTCTTCCAGCACTGGGCGCCCAGCGGAGGCAGCGGGCGTAGGGAGCAGTCCCGGTGCACACCGGGTGCGGGCTCCACAGACGAGTCGACCCGGGACCGTGTCGCGGCCCTGCTCCGCCCGCACCACCGAACCCGGCCGGGGTTCCGGTGTCCTGCTCGCTCGCAGACACCCCGTCGGCCGTTCTCGCCCCACCGCGCGCTGCGGTGGGGCGAGGACGCGTCCGGTACCGCACCCGTCAGACGGAGGCCGAGCGGTGCCGCAGCCGCCCGATCGGAGGCCGAGCCCCCACCCGTCAGACGGACACGACCGCCTTGTTCCGCATCAGGAAGTCGCCGATGTAGTCCTCGTGGGGGAGGTTCCCGTCGCTGTGCACGGTGGGCACATTGACGTGCACGTTCCCCACACTCGGCGCCCGCAGCAGCGCACCGACGAGTTCGGCGTCCCCGGTGATCGCATTGACCACCAGGGAGTTGCGCAGCGGACCGACCCCGTCCGCCGCCGTCCAGGGCGCGACGAAGACACAGGGGAAGGGCAGTTCGGTGCCGAGGAGCCGGTCCCGTGGGTCATCGACGGCGAAGACCGCGGGGCCGAGCACCACACCTCCGTCCGGATGTGGTGTCGCCACCTCCTTGAGCGGTATCTCAGCGAGGGCGTGGGACGCGCTCCGCTCCAGATGGCCGAGCAGCTCGTCCGCCGACTCCCTGGTCACCCGGGGTCCCAGGTGCTGCCCGGTGGTCTGCCGCTCGCCGGCCCGACCGCGGAGCACATCGGCGAGTTCGCGGGCGAACCGTCGGTGGTCGCCCTCGACGAGTACGGCCGTCGTGTTCACGCAGGCCGCGCCGGACAGCGCGGCGACCGAGTCCGCGACGGCGTCGAGGACGGCGGGCGTGAGGTGTTCCCGGGTCACCAGGGTCTTGGACCTGCCCGGACCGCCGACCTTGATCGTCGAGGTGGAGCCGTACCGGGCGGCGACATCGGCCCCGCCGTAGACGAACCCGAGATCGGCGCGGCGCAGCAGGGTCGGCACTCCCCCGTGCGTCGTGGGCAGGTACAAGGCGCTGGTGTCGGGGAAGCCTGCCGCTCGCAGCGCCAGGACCACCCGGCGGGCGGTGAACGGTTCGCGGCGGGAGGGCCGCACCGCGACGCGGTACCCGAGGGCGAGGGCCTGGAGCCAGCCGTTCTGGATGGTGGGCGCGTTGCCCGAGAGTACGGCCGCGACGGTCTCGCCGCGCCGTGTCCAGACTCCGCTTCCGGCTCCGTCGGCGGCCTCCTGCCAGGAGCGGACCGAGCCGTTCGGCCGGGCCCGGTCGGCCCGTGCCGGCGCCTGGGCGATGGCCACCGCGACGGCGCGGCTGAGCTCCTCGGTGAGCCGCGCATTGTGCCCGGACGCCCGGTTGACGTACACGAGGTGCTCTTCGAAGGAGAGCCCGCCCAGGTCGTCGTCCAGGAAGCGCCGCGATGCCTCCGCCAGCCGCTCCGCCCGCTCATCGGCGGGCAGCGGTTCGGCCCGTGCCAGGGCCTGAAGGCCCTGTGAGACGAGCAGGTCGGGTGCGAGCGAGAGGGAGGCGAGCGGGCGCCCGTCGACTCCGTACAGGACCTCGCGCGCCCGGGTGGTGTGCTCGCCGCGGTGGGTCAGCAGCGGCAGTGACACGAGATCGTGGTCCTCGGCGACGCCGAGCGGGGTCTGTGTCATCAGTACACCCCCTCGATGACCGGCTCCCCGTCGAACGCGGCGAGCGGCCGGGGCGAGCCCAGGGAGTCGCCGACTGCGCCTTCGGGGGCGGGCAGCCGGATGACCGAGTCCCGCTCGACGTTGTTGGGGATGAACACCCCGCTGCTGATGTGGGTCATGCGTACCTGTCCCCGTTCGCCGTACGCCACGGGCCTGCGGGTCTCTGGGTCGACGACGGTGAAGACGACGAAGGGCGAGTAGCCGTCGTAGACGGTGGCCGAGGCGTCGGTGCCGGGGCGCACCCGGGCCGTGGTCAGGACCATGGTGCTGCCGTAGAGGTTCTGGATGACGGTGTCGGGGAAGATCTCCGCGATGACATCGCGCGTGTCGTCGTCGAGGTGCGCGCCGGCGAAGGCCAGGTAGGTGAGGCGGTGCCGGAGCCGCTCGGTCAGCTCGTCGTCCAGCAGCAGTTCAGAGAAGATCGGCGGGGTGATGGTGATGGCCGCGATGTTCTGGGTGCGGATGATGTGACCGAGTTGATCGGTCAGATGGGCGAGGTAGGCGTCGGGGCTGCCGCCCGAAAGGATCTGCTTCTTCACCCAGCGCGGGTCGATGTCGACGGTGTGGAGGACGGAGCCCAGGGCCTTGGCCTGGAGACGGGTGGTGTGCCCGAAGGCGTGCGGTCCCGAGGGCATCGCCACCAGCCACGGTGCACCGGCGGGGAACCCGGCCGCCCGTAGCTCGGCCGTCTTCCAGCGAAGCGCCCGTGTGATCCAGCGGTCGGTGTAGAGGAGGCGTTTGGGCGCCCCGGTCGTCCCGCCGGTCTCGAACACCGACGGGGGCGGTTCATGGGCCAGCCCCCTCGGTATGAGGTCCTCGACCGGTCTGTCCCTCAGGTGCTCGGCGATATCGGGGAACCGGGCGAGGTCATCGTAGGAACGGATGTCGGAGAGGGGATCGAAGTCCAGCTTGCCCGCGAGCTCAAGCCACAGCCGGGACCCGGTGTCTTCCGAGAAGTGCCAGCGCAGTGCGGCCTGCAGATACTCGTCCGGGTCGATGGGCGTAGTGACTGCGGGTTCGTCGGGGTCTGTGGGTCCGTCGAGGTCTGCGCGTCCGTCGGGGTCTGTGCGTCCGTCGAGGTCTTCGAGTTCAAGGAGTGAGCGTGTCATCAGTGCTCCACATCGAGGGGCTTGCGTCGGATCACACGGACCAGTGGCTCAGAACGCGCGCCGTCTGCTCGGGGTTCAGACGGGGGTCCAGCAGCGTCCGGTAACGGGCCGGGTCCTGGGGCTCGTGGGAGTTCTCGGTGCACTCGTGCACGTCCTCGGGCGTCGCCTCCAGATGCAGCCCGGCGGGACGCCGACCGTTGGCGACGACGATCTCCTGAAACCTTGTCAGCTCGGTGATGATGTGCTCGACATGCCGGGTCTTGAAGCCGTGGACGCCCTGGACGGTGTTGCCGTGCATCGGGTCGCTGATCCAGTGCACGTGCTCGACGCGTCGGTGCACACTCCGCACGATGGGCCCCAGCCGCTCCGTGTTCCGGTGGCCCAGCCGGGCGATGAAGGTGAGCTTGCCGGGTTCGTCGCGCGGGTTGAGGACGGCCGCCAACTCGGCCGCCTCCTCCGGCGCCGTGTCCGGTCCGATCTTCACGCTGACCGGGTTGGAGAGGGTGGCCGCGACCGCGATGTGCGCCCCGTCGAGTTGCCGGGTGCGCGCGCCGATCCACGGCCAGTGGGCGGTCGCGAGATGGTGACCATCGCCCTCGCTCCGCCGCAGATAGCGGAGTTCATAGTCGAGCAGGAGCATCTCGTGGCTCGTCCAGATCGGATCGAGGTTTGCGGTGGCGCGGTGGTAGTCGGCTATCGCGGCGTAGGACGTCTGCGCGGCGGCGTGCGCGAGTGCGACACGGTCCGGTGAGGGCCGGCGCGCCTGCGGGGTCGGATGGTGCGAGTTGATGATGGGACCGCGAAAGCTGGGCAGGCTCACCCCGTTCACGATCTCGTGGTCCTGCGAGCGCGGCTTGGCGTACTGGCCCGCGAGCCGCCCGACGCCGACGACGTGCCGGCCGGTACGGGTGCGCAGGTGTGACCGGAAGTGTGTCAGGAACGCGATCATGTTGCGGGTGCTCGCGTTCACATCGGTCTCGATGTTCTCGACGCAGTCGCCGAGTTGCAGGATCAGTCCACCACCGGCGTCGAGGTTCGCCAGTTCGCGCCTCAGTTCGGCCACCGACGCACGGCTCACGAGATCCTGCGGCGGAAGCGCGTCGAGGGTTTCGCGCAGCACTTCACGGTCGGGCCAGTCGGGCTGCTGGCGGGCGGGAAGTCCGCTGAAGCGGTCCCGGTCCTTCTCCGCAAGCGCGTTCGAGTCGACTCCGGTCTGTGCGGTCTGTCCGGTCATGGTGGCTATCCTTCGGAAACGGCGCGGTGGCCATCGGCGGGCCGGGAGACATTGCGTGAGGTGGTCCAGACGCATCCCTTGCCGCTCTGGTCCTCGGTCAGCTCGTGCGTGGCGCTGAGACCCTTGTTGGTGATCATTCCGGTGGTGGCGGGGACGCAGTACTCGCAAGGGGATCGGAGGGTGATGGTGACTCCGCGGTTGCGGGCGAGTTCCCGGTAGTCCCAGATGGCGCAGTGGCGTATGCGCAGGACCGAGCGGTCGGCGCCGTGTTCGACCCACTCGGTGTCGGAGTCGTAGAGGTCGGCCTGGGCGTTGAGCCGCTCCAGGGGGACGGCGGCGTCGTGCTTGGGGCCCGGATCGACAGCCGCGTAGATCGTGCTGTTGGACTCGGCCCACGCGGCGAGGTCATCGAGACCGAAGTGGGCCACGACGAACTTCTCCATCAGTGCCTGCCCGCGGAAGAACGCCGCCTTCCAGTCGTTCTCCTCCTCTCCGTCCGGCAGCGATTCGAAGATGGCCTGTTTGACCAGGAGGAGTTCCTGCATGTGCACACCGGCTCGCGCCTCGACGAGGAACCGGGTCAGTCCCGCCTCGGCTTCGAAGAGGCGGCGCCTCCACAGGGCCGTGCGGCGCGTGGTGTCGGACGGGATGACGGTGGGGGTGGGAGTGCCGGAGGCCGGCGCCCGCTGTTGTTCGGTCATGCGTGGTTGCCTCTCGTGCTCCGTGAGACCTGCTCTGCTGAGGGGTGTTCCGTACGGGGTGCGTCAGCGCGCGGCGACGGATGCGGCCCGCACCCCGAACGGGAGATGCAGCTGTCTGGTGGAAACGTGGGGCGGGATCGCCTCAGGCGGTCCGGTGGGCCGGGCGATTCACCGGGCGGGGGTGCGCTCCCCCGTGGGCGCCGCGTGCGTCGTCGCCGCGGAAGCGGGGGATGACGCGTTCACAGAGCGCCTCGAAGTCGTTGCCGAGGATCGTCTGGAATCCGTCGACCCCGTCGTCGTCGTACCAGCGGCGCAGTTCGTCCCCGATCTGCTCGGGGGTGCCGATGAAGCTGGCGTGCTCGCTGAGGACGAGCACCTCCGCAGCGAACTGCGCCACGGTCCGTCCGGGGGTCCGGGCGAGGTCCCACAGCGGTAGATAGCGCGAGCCGAAGGCCGCGAACACCGCGTCCGGATCCTCCGGGAGCACATCGGCCGGGAGCCGGCCGGCAGGGCTCACACCGTCCAGGCGCAACCCGGGGTAGCGCGTCCTCAGTTCGTCCACCGCCCGCTGTCCGCCGAGGGCGTGGATGCCCTGGTAGCGCGAGCGGGACAGCCGTTCGGCCTCGTCGCGGGTGCCGACGACATGGATGTAGCTGCCCGGGAGCAGGGCCACACTGTCGGCGGACCGACCGGCCCGCCGCACCTCCTCCCGCAGGATGCGGCGCAACTCGCGCGCCGCGCCCAGGGTGGCGGTCCCGGCGAAGACCCCGTCGGCGGTACGGGCCGCCAGGCGCAGCCCGGCGAGCGATGACGTGGCCTGGAGGGTAAAGGGGAACCCCGCCGAGTAGGGCGCCATGTCGATGGGTCCGGACTGCTCGTAGAACTCGCCGTGGTGATCGACGTCCGTGATCAGGTCCTCGCGTACATAGCGGTCCGTCGCCGGGTCCGGGGTGTTCGCCGCAGGCGGCCAGCTCGCCCAGAGCGCCCTGGCGACCTGGATGAACTCCTCGGTCTGGGCGTGCCGTCGGTCGCGCGGCACCTCGCGCCGAATGCCGATCGCCGTACCCGGCCGGAAGGAGGACACCACATTGACCCAGGCCCGCCCGGCCGATATCCGGTCCAGGCTGGCCAGCGAACGGGCGAACGACGACGGATGGGTGTGGAGTGTCGACACGGTCGGCATGACCGCGATCCGCGAGGTGGCGCCGGCGATGATGGCGGCTGCCTGGAACGGTTCGAAGACGGTCAGCGGCGGTCCGGCGCGCAGCCCGGCTCGGTTCACACCGGAGAAGTCGGCCTGGAACAGCGCGTCGAAACCGGCGGCCTCGGCCTGCTGGGCCGCCCGGACGAAGGTGCTCACCGCGAACGGGGTGTCGGTGCGGCCAGCCGCCGTCCGCCAGTCCCTGCTGGTGGGCAGGTACTGCGCGTTGAGCAGCGAGACCGGTGTGCCGCCGGTCCGCCGTCCGGCGCCGGCCGCCAGGGTGTCGGTGGGGGACGAGGTGGTCATCGTTTCCTCTCGATGGTCTGGCCACGCCGCTCGCGGCGGGGGTGGGCGCCGGCGGCGTGCGGCGCTTCGGGATGGGCGCACCCGCTGTCGCCGGAGCTCGGCGGGTGCGGGCGTCACTTCTTCTCGACGCGGTGGAGGATCGGCTCCCATGAGTTGACCGGGAAGGTCAGCTCCCGCACCGAGGTGCGCGTCAGCAGCACCTGTGCGGAGTCGAACAGCGGTATGCCGTGCCCCTGTTGGAGGATCGTGGTCACGGCGGTCTGTACGAGGGAGTTCCGCTTCACCGGATCGACGGTGGCCGCCTGCTCGGCGAGGAGCCGGTCGACCTCGGGTCGGGGAGCCTGGCCGTCCCACGGTGCGAGCTCGGTGTGGTAGAACGCGGCGATCCCATCGGCGTCGCCGCGGCTCGCCCCCTGGTAGACCGCGAGCTGCCACTTCCCGGTTTTCCGCAGATCGGCCTGGGCCGCGTCGGAGACCGGCTTCAGGTCGAGGGCTACCCCGATTTCGGCGAGGCCGTTCTTCACGTACTCCCAGCCTGAGGCCGCGGCGCCGATGTCCGAGTTCGAGTAGGTCAGCGCCAGCCGCAGCTTCTTGCCGCCCTTGGCCCGGATGCCGTCGGTGCCCTTCGCCCAGCCGGCCCGCTCCAGGATGGAGCGGCTGCGCTCCGGGTCGTGGGCGAGCAGCGCGGTGCGGTCCCGGTAGTTGGGATGACCGCGGGAGACCACATCGGTGGCGGGTTCGACCCCCTTGCCGTAGAAGGTGTCGACGAACTCCTTGCGGTCGATGCCGTGTTGGATCGCCTGCCGTACGGCGGGGTCGGTGAGGACGGGGTCGGCGGTGTTGACCACGAAGGTGTTCACCACACTGCGGTCGGCGGCGAGGACGGTGTTGACACCGTCCTGTTTCCCGGCCTGGGAGAGTCCCTTCTCGGTCATCGAGTAGGCGATGTCGTACTCGCCCGATACGACACCGGCCGCGCGGACGCTCTCCTCGGGCACGATCTGGATCGTCACCCGGTCGAGCGCGGCGGCGCCCTTGCGCCCGAAGGCGGCGGGGGCCCAGTCGTACCCCTCCCGCTTGGTGTACTCGACCCGCTCGTCCTGGACGGCCTCCTTGAGGACGAACGGTCCCGAGCCGATCGTTCCCTCGGCGCAGCGCTCCTTCGGGGACTTCGCGAGGGACGCGGGGGCGATGATGCCGAACTGGCCCTCGGTGTTGGCCTGGAGGAAGCCGGCGTTGGGCTGGGTGAACTCGACCCTTACCGTGCGCCCGTCGATGGCCTTGGCGTTGTCGTAGCCGCGGAGGTAGGCGCCGGGGGTCGGCGAGACTCCCTGCCCGGCGTGCTTCCACAGGGTCTGGAAGTTGTCGGCGACGACCTGCGCGGTCAGCTTCTCACCATTGCTGAACGTCACTCCGTCGCGGAGCGTGAACTCGTAGGCCCGCCCGCCGTCCAGGTTCTTCCAGGACTGGGCCAGATACGGTTCCAGCTTGCCGGTGTCCGGGTTGTGGCTCAGCAGGGTGTCCAGAACCTGTCTGCCGAAGAGCGCGAACGGATTGGACTGGGCGTAGTCGAAGCAGGTCGGGTACCAGCCATAGGCGACGCGCAGATGGGTGGTGTCCGAGGTCTCGACTCCGCTCGTGCAGCCGGTCAGCAGGAGCGCGGCAGCTCCGGAGGCGGCGAACAAGCGCGTCAGTGGCGCGCGGGTCATGATTGGTTCTTCCCGTCTGAAGTTGAGAGAGGGGTGAAATGGGCGGGGGGTACGAGGGGGCCGAGGGGGGCTTGCAGGTGAAGGGCGGGGACCGCGTCCAGCAGGGCACGGGTGTGGGGGCTGGTGGGGGCTTCGAAGACGGATCCGGTGGGGGCGTGCTCCTCGACCCGGCCGCGATGCATGACGATCACTTCGTCGGCCATGGCCCGCACCACACCGAGATCGTGGGAGACGAGCAGATAGGCGACTCCGAGTCGTTCCTGTAGGGCGCCGAGGAGCTTCAGCAGGGCGAACTGGACGGCCTGGTCGAGCGCCGAGACCGGCTCGTCCAGCACGATCACATCCGGGGCGAGGGCGAGCGCGCGGGCGATCGCCACCCGCTGCAACTGTCCGCCGGAGAGCTGGGACGAGTGGCGTTCGGCCAGCTCGGCCGGGAGTTCGACCTGTTCCAGCAGGTCCCGTACGCGCTCGGCGCGGGACCTGGCCCCGCCGATGCGGTGCGCCTCCAGCGGCTCCGCGATGGCCCGCCCAACGGGGTACGAAGGGTTCAGGCTGCGCGCCGGGTTCTGGTACACGAGTTGTACGCGGCGGGCGAAGGCTGCTCGGGCCCGGCGGCCGGAGCGCGTCTCCTCGCCGTCCAGGAGCACGGTCCCGGCGTCCGGGCGCTCCAGTCCGGTGAGCAGGCGCAGCAGGGTGGACTTCCCGGCTCCTGATTCTCCGACGACGGCGACCGTCTGCCCCCGGTGCAGGGTGAGGCTGACATCCCGTACGGCGTCGATCCGCTCCTGGCCCCTGCCGCCCCCGAAGGACTTGACCAGACCGTGTGATGCGAGCACCACCCGCGGCGGGGACGCGGCCCGGAACACCGGGCGGGCGGGCAGCCGGCTCGGCAGGGAGGTGAGGAGTTGCCGTGTGTACGGGTCCTGCGGGGCGTCCAGGATGTCCCTGGTCGGCCCGGACTCGACCACCCGGCCGGCGCGCATCACGATGAGGTGGTCGGCGCGTTCGCCCGCCACGGCGATGTCGTGGGTGACGAGCAGGACGGAGAGTCCGCGTGCGGCTCGTACCTCGTCGAACAGGTCCAGGACCCGCCGCTGGACGGTGGTGTCCAGGTTGGAGGTCGGTTCGTCGGCGAGCAGCAGACGCGGTTCCCCGACGAGCGCGAGGGCGATGAGGATCCGTTGCCGCTGGCCGCCGGACAGTTCGTGCGGGTACTGCCGCAGCCTCAGTTCGGGTCGGTCGACACCGACGGATTCGAGGGCGGCGACCGTACGGTCCTTGCTCTCCTTCGCATCGGTGAGGCCAAGGAAGTGCCGGTGCAACTCGGCGAACTGTGCCCCGATCCGCATCAGGGGGTCCAGCGACCGGACCGGGTCCTGGGGGACGAGACCGACCGAACGGCCGCGCAGCGCACGGGGATCGTCGATGCGACGGAGACCGTCGGTGCCGTCCCGGAACTCCAGCCGCTCGAAGCTGACGTCCGCGGAGTGCGGGGTGAGGCCCAACAGTGCGTGCAGGGTGGTGGACTTGCCGGAGCCGGACTCCCCGACGATGGCGACCGCCCGGCCCGCGGGCACGGTGACGGACAGACCGTCGACGGCGACCGTTCCTTCGCGTCCGCGGGCCCCGGGGTAGGCCACCCGGAGTCCTTCGAGCCGGAGCAGGGCGCCCCGGTCGGTCGCCGTGTCGATGGTGGCGGTCATACCAGCCCCGCTTCCGAGGCGCCGAGCGCGCGCCCGACCCGGTGGAGTGCGAGTACGACACCCGCGAGTACGGCCCCGGGCAGCGTGGTCAGCCACCAGGAGGTCGCGAAGTAGTCCCGTCCGGCTGCGATGAGGTTGCCCCACTCCGGGTCGGGTGGCTGGGTGCCGTATCCCAGGAAGCTGAGGGCGGAGACCGACAGGACCATGGTGGCCAACTCCAGTGCGGCCAGCGCGGTGATCGGGCCCCGGGCGTGGGGCAGGACATGGCGTCTGAGGATGTGGTGGCGGGCGAGTCCGTATCCGTTCGCCGCCTCGACGAACGTCTGGGCGCTGACCCGTAGTACTTCGGCGCGGGTGACCCTGGCCAGGGTGGGCACCGAGGCGACACCCACCGCGACGGCGAGGTTGACCGGGCCGGTGCCGAGGCCGGAGACGATCAGCAGCGAGATCAACAGCGAGGGCAGGGCGAGGAGTACGTCGACGCCTGCCATCAGCACCCGGTCGGTGGTGCCGCCGAAGTAGCCGGCCGTCAGACCGATGAGGACGCTGAGACAGAACGCGAACGCCAGCGCGAGCAGGGCGATCGACAGGCTCGCCTGGGTGCCGTGGATGACCCGGCTGAACAGGTCACGGCCGAGTTCGTCGGTGCCGAAGAGATGCTCGGCTGACGGCGGGCGCAGCCGCTCGGAGACATCCTGGGCGTACGGGTCCCGGGGAGCTACGACCGCGGGTAACAGCGCGGCGGCTCCGACGAGGCCGAGTACGGTCAGTGAGAGCAGGGGGAGGGAGGCCCGGGTCCGGGATCGGGTGGGTGGGACGGTCGTCGTGGTCATGCGCGTGCTCCCCCGCCCCGGTGCCGCATCCTCGGGTCGAGGACGGGATACAGCAGGTCGACGATGAGGTTCACCGCGGCGAAGAGCACGGCCGCGAGGACGGCGATGGCCAGGATCACGGGCGCGTCCTGGGTCTCGACGGACGACGCGAGCAGCCGTCCGAGCCCGGCCCGTGCGAAGACCGTCTCGGTGATCACCGTGCCGACCAGGACTCCGCCGACGGTCAGTCCGGCCAGCGTCATGAAGGGCAGCAGCGCGTTGCGTGCCACGTGCGCGAGGTAGACGCGCGACCAGGGAAGCCCTCGGGCCCTGAGGAGTCCGACGAAGGCGGCCTGCTGAACGTCGTCCAGACTCCGGACGAGTACGGCCGTCAGCGATGCCGAGACCGGCAGGGCGAGCGCGACGGCGGGCAGCACCAGTCCGGACAGACCGGTCCCGCCCGCCGACGGCACCCAGCCCAGGGTGAAGGAGAACAGTTGGAGCAGCAGCAGTCCGAGCCAGAACGCGGGGACCGCGGCGATCAGTGCGGGCACGTTCACCAGGAACCGGTGGAGGACGCTGTCGCGCCGCCAGGAGGTCGCCAGCGCCAGGGCTACGGAGAGCGGAACCGCGATGACGAGCGCACCGCCGGCCAGGGCGAGCGTGTTCGGGGCGACCGCGGCCAGGATCTCCGGTACCGGCCGGCCCGACTGGAAGGAGGTGCCCGGGTCCCCGCCGAGGAGTTGCCCAAGTGTTTCCACGTACCGGACCAGCAGTGACTGGTCGAGTCCGTACTGCGCACGCAAAGCCTCGGTCTGTTCGGCCGTGGCTCCCCCCGCACCCCCGGACCGGCGCTCCAGCATCAGGGCGACCGGGTCACTCGGCAGGGCGTAGAGAAGGAAGAACGACAGCGTGTACACCGAGAACACCACGACGGCGAAGTAGCCGCAGCGGCGCAGTGCGTACACGGCGGTCGATCTGCTCGCGGCCGGCCGTTTCGGTGGGAGGACCCGGTCCCGGACCGGGTGCGGGGTTCGCGTCATGCTGTCAGAACCTCGCCCATGCGTCGGTGAGAACGGTGCGCAGCACCTGCTCGATGAACGCGAACTCCGGTGCGCCGATGATGGCCGGCGGGGCCAGGAGGATCGCCGGGTCCCCCCGCTCGTCCAGACGGGCGTGCAATCCGGCCTCGCTGAGCGCCGGACCCAGCAGTTCGTCCAGGAGGCGGCGGCGCTCCTTGGGTGTGAACGGCTCCCTGGTGTGCTTGTCCTTCACGAGCACGACGCCCCAGAAGTACCCGGCGCCGCGGACGTCGCCGACGATCGGCAGATCACGGAGCTTCTCCAGCGTGGAGCGGAACAGGTCCTCGTTGGCGCGGACGTTCTCGTTGAGCTTCTCGCGCTCGAAGATGGCGATGTTCTCCAGGCCGACCGCCGCCGCAACCGGGTGACCGCCGAAGGTGAGGCCGTGCACGAAGGTGTTCTCCTTCTTCGTGAACGGCTCGAACAGGCGGTCGCTGACGATCGTCGCCCCGGCCGGAATGTATCCGGAGGTGATGCCCTTGGCCCCGGTGATGATGTCGGGCGTGATCCCGTAGCGATTGATCGCGAAGAAGTCGCCGATGCGTCCGAAGGCGGTGATGACCTCATCGGCGACGAGGACGACCCCGTACCTGTCGGCTATCTCCCGGACCCGCTCGAAGTAGCCCGGGGGCGGCGGGATCGCCGCTCCCGAGTTCTGCACCGGTTCGAGGAATATCGCGGCCACGGTCTCCGGGCCCTCGAACTCGATCGCCTCGGCGATCCGGTCCGCCGCCCAGCGGCCGAACGCCTCCTCGTCCTCACGCAGATGCTCGGGGCCACGGTAGATGTCGGTGGTCGGCACCTTGTGGCCACTGGGTACCAGCGGCTCGAAGGGTGCCCGCAGACCCGGCAGCGCGGTGATGGAGAGGGCGCCGTGCGTGGTTCCGTGGTAGGCGATGGTACGGCTGATCACCTTGTGGCGACCGGGCTGGCCGATGGCCTTGAAGTACTGCTTGACCAGCTTCCAGGCGGTCTCGACGCTCTCGCTGCCGCTGTTGGTGAAGAAGACCCTGTTCAGATCGCCGGGGGCGCGTTCCGCGAGGGCCTCGGCGAGTTCCGCGGCACGCGGATGGACGGCGTTCCAGATGGGAAAATAGTCGAGTTCACGAATCTGTTTGGCGGCTGCTTCAGCCAACTCCGGCCGACCGTGACCGACGTTCACGGCGAACAGTCCGGACAGGCCGTCCAAGATGCGGCGTCCCTTGTCGTCCCAGAGGTAGGCGCCTTCCGCACGGGTGATGACGGGGACTTCACCGCCGGCGGACAGCTTCGCGTGGTTGGTGAAGTGCAACCAGAGGTGGTCACGGGTCTGCTGTTGGACATCAGAGGTGGACAAGTCGCACTCCCAGGGGGTAGTTCCATGGCGGGACGGACAGAGGTGGGTACGGGACGCTCCCGAGTCCGCGGGGCACGGGTGCGGGCGGAGATGGCGCGGGCTTGGGGCGCCGCAGCCGGGATGGCTGGGATGACCGGGGTCAGAAGCTTGAGGGAAGGGTCGGTTGGGGCGGTGGACGTGTGTGAGCCGGGCGGGGCCCGGCCGGCGCCCACCGAAGCAGCCGGGGCGGTGGGCGGCTGCTAGATCGCCAGCTTCGGGGAGTACTGCCGCAACCAGGAGGCGAAGTTCAGCACGACCTCGCCCTCGAAATTGCTGACGAGCCCGTGTGATCTGGCCGAGTCGGCGAGTCCACCCGGTGCCAACACCTCTGGCGCGAAGATGTCCGCGAGTCCGTCGGGCGGGTCGTCCAGAACGCTCGCGAGCTGACGTTCCAGCGTGCGTGCGTACTCCGGATCCGGCGTGGTCGGATAGGGCGACTTCCTTCGCTCCAACACACCCACCGGCAGCAGATCGCTCACCGCGTCCCGCAGCACACCCTTCTCCCGGCCGCCGGCGTTGTGAACCTGCTGACTCATCGTCACCAGATGCTCGACGATACGGTGATCGGTGAACGGGACCCGCACCTCCAGGCCGCTGGCCATGCTCAGCCGGTCGTTCCGATCCAGCAGCATCGGCAGGAAGTAGGAGACGGCGAGGTGGATGATCTCCCGGTGGCGGCGCTCCTCCCGGCTCAGCGCAGGGTCGAAGGTGAGCCCACCGAGGGCGGTGGCGTACTCGTCGCGCAGATACTCGTCGAGTCGCAGTGTCCGGGCGAGACCGGGGTCGATCGTGCCCAGGACCCGCTGGTGGAGATGGCCGTGGGCGGGGCTGTCCGCGATCCACGGGAAGGTGTCGGCCCAGACCGCACGCGGCTCGTGGAACCACAGGTAGCCGCCGAGGAGTTCGTCGGCCGCCTCTCCGGACAGCGCCACGGTGGCGTGCTTACGGACCTCACGGCAGAGCAGGAGCAGGCTCGTGTCCAGATCACCGAATCCATTGGGCAGATCCCGGGCGCGCACAGTGGCATCGCGTACGTCTTCGCGGGCCAGCAGTGCGCTGTCCAGCACGATGTTGGAGTGCCGCGAACCGATGTGGTCCGCTGCCTCCCGCGCGAAACGGCGGTCCAGGGCGGACCGTGAGTCGACACTGTCGGAAGCGTCGGCGAAGTCCACGGAGAACGAACTCACTCCACCGCGTCCCGGCAGGCCGTTGGCGAGGGCGGTGATGGCCGAGGAGTCCAGTCCGCCGGAGAGGAAGGTGCACAGGGGAACATCGGCGATGGTCTGCCGGGTGACCGTGTCGTCCAGCAGTGCGCGCAACTGCCCGACGGCCTCACCGAGATCCTTCGACTCGGACGGACGGCCGACGAAATCCTTGACGTCCCAGTACCGAATGGTGCGGATGCCCCGTCGGGAGAATTCCAGTATCTGGCCCGGCAACACCTCGGAAATCCCGCGGTACGGATTGGTCCCCGGGAACTTCAGCAACGGCAGAACCAATTGCCGCAGGCCGTCCTCGTCGATCGCCGTGACGACGTCCGGATGCGCGAGGATCGATTTCGCCTCGGACCCGAAGATCAGCCGCTCGCCGTCATGGTGGTAGTGCAGCGGCTTCACCCCGAGGTGATCGCGTACGAGCCACAGCGTTTCTTCTCGATCGTCCCAGACCGAAAGGGCGAATATCCCGTTGAAACGCTCCACGGCACGGACACCCCATTCCACCCAGGCGGCGAGGACCACTTCCGTGTCGCTCGACGTCCGGAACCGGTGACCACGGGAGGAGAGCTCGCTGCGCAGTTCCCGATAATTGTAGAGTTCACCGTTATAGGTGAGCGCCCAACGAGTCTCGGATCCCGGTGCAGCGGGGTAGAGCATCGGCTGTTCGCCGTTCTCGATATCGATCACGGAAAGCCGTCGATGGGCGAGCACCGCATAGCGGGAGAGCCATGTCCCGGACCCGTCAGGACCACGGCGAACATGCTCGTCATTCATCCTCTCCGCAATGGCCTGCGCGTCCGGACCGAGACCAGACAGATCAACCCATCCGGCTATTCCGCACATGACAAAGTCCCCTTGATTCCGGTGTCGCTGAAATGAACTCGTGCTGGGGTGGTCGTGACGTCGGCTCGGAAAACCCGATCACCGAGAATGCGGACGCACCGTCACGCGCGCTGCCTCAGCGGCGACAGAGGCCCTCGCCGAACGGGAACATCCGGCCTTCGTGTCCCGAAAGGCAGGGCAGGGAAAGCACGCGACTGCGCGAGAGCCCACGCGAGGGTACGGAAGGCACCGCGGTACGCCGGTGTGCTTCAGCGGGTCGGAGCACTGCGGAGCTCTCCTCGATGAACGACCGCTCGGGTGCGAAGCCGCCGAACGCAACGGGGGGACGGAGGCGATGGAAGGGGGGCGCGAGGGCCGACTCGGCGAATGTTCGCGTCGGGGGCCCGAGGTTCGTGTGAGATGGATCGTTACCGCTCACCATGGCTACTCCGGGGGGCGTCGGTGCCGTTGCCAGCGTGGTGACGCGGCGGACGGCAGGGGTCGAACCGTGAGAAGGGGTTCAGACCTGACAACAGACGCGGGTGACCGCAGCCCGATACACGCCCGGTGGCGTGTTGGGGATGCAGGTCGGAGTGGTCATGAAACGATGATCGCCACAACTCTCGGGCGGATGCAAGGAATTCCCGTTCGCGTCTCACGATCCGAGACGGCGAGGACTCCCGCAACCCCGAGCAGTGCGCCCAAATACCTTTCTCTGCACGTCAGTTGGGCTGTGCCGGGTCAGCTGGCGTCCATCGAGAATTCACATTCGACCATCGCACCGGTCGCCCAACCACCCGGCGCATCGCGGACGTTGACCCAGCGCAGTGGCGGAAGGGAACGTATTCGGCCTACAACAGCCCCTGGCTGGCGTCCCGTTGAGGACTGCGGGCGACCAGGTAGCACTGGCTGGTTCCGCGCAGCGGCAGGGGCAGGGGCAGGGGCAGGCACCGTCGAGAACACCCGTCCGTGACACCACATGCATCACACCGGAAGGCCCTCAGGCGTCTTCACCCGACTGAACTCCTCGTTCAGCAGCCCGGCGAGCGTTGTCAATTGCCGGCTGGTGCGGTCGGTGCGCCAGATCAGCCCCATCTGCGACGGCTCGTCCAGGCCGTCGACCGGCAGATAGCGCACATCGCTACGGGTGGCCCGCTCGGCGAGCGGACGGCAGACCAGCATGCCGTGCTCACCGGATGCAACGAGCGCGAGGCCCTCCTGGACGGTGGCGATCCCAGCGGAGGAGCGGATAGCCACACCCGCAGGTGTGGAACGGGGTACCCGGGCGGCCATCCAGTACTCGGGGGCGTCACCGATCGGGTGGACGAGGTCCAGCCCCGCCAGCTCCTCGATGTGTGCGCGCCCGGCGCCGGCCAGCGGGTGGGAAGCCGCGACGGCGAGCAACCGGTCCTGCGGCGGGAAACGGAATCCGGTGGTCAATGCCGCTTCACGGACCGGCAGTTCGACCACAGCGGCGTCGAGCCGGCCGGCGAGCACCGCGGAGAAGGGTGAACCCAGGGGAATCTCGCTCAGCACCATCATGACGTCATGGTGGGCTCGCAGTTGCCGGAACGCTTCGGTGACCTCTTCGTAGACGCTGCCGTGGAAGCCGACGCGCAGCTGGCACAGGGCGCCGCTGCCCGCGCGCTCACGAGCCCGGGTGAGCACGGTGGCCAGCTCCTCGTAGGCCGGGCGCACCTCGTTGACGAACTGCGCGCCGAATCGGCTGAGCCCGACACTTCGGCTGGTGCGGTCCACCAACCGGACACCGACCCGGCGTTCGAGACCGGCGACGAGCTGGCTGACCCGGCTCTGGGAACAGCCCAGCCGGGCGGCGGCCCTACCGAAGTGCAGCTCTTCGGCCAGGACGAGCAGGCACTCGATCTCCTGAACGTGAACCTGGTTCATCGAATCCCCTTCCAGCACGCCTCATCGATTACTCTAGCTGATCGAACGGTGAGGAGATCGCTGTTGTTCCGGCGGTGGGGCGCTGCTTGATTGGTCCCATGGTTTCGCATGCACCAGTCCAGAACGCCGGCCCCGATTCGGATCACACCACGCCATGGCAATGGTTGGCGGTCGTGGTGTTGTCCTTGAGCACCTTCGTGGTGGTGACGTCCGAGATGCTGCCGGTCGGGGTGCTGACCCCGATGGCGGACGGCTTGGACATCAGTTCGGGGACTGCCGGGTTCAGCCTGACCGTCACCGGCCTGGTCACCGCGGTCACCGCCCCGGCGGTCCCACGCCTGCTGGGCGGGCTCGACCGGCGTGTTGTGTTGGCGGTGGCGATGCTGGTGCTCGCGGCGGGCAACGCACTGAGCGCCGTGGCGGAGGGCTTCGGCCTGCTGGTGGTATCCCGGATCGTCCTGGGCATCGGGATGGGAGCGGTCTGGGGTTTGGCAGCGGCGGTGGCGACTCGGCTCGTGGCACCCCGCAACGCAGCGCTGGCGGTGTCCGCCGCTGTCAGCGGGGTCGCCGCCGCCTCGGTCGTCGGTGTGCCCCTGGGCACATTGATCAGCAACTCCTTCGGCTGGCGGGCCGCGTTCGCCAGTCTGTCCGTCGGCGCAGTGGTCCTCGCCGCCGGCCTGCTCGTGACGCTACCCCGGCTGCCCCGCCCATCCGCCCCGGCCGGCACTGACGACCAGACCGGTCGCGAACCGCTGTGGCGCATCCCCTCGGTAACCGTCGGTCTGGCCCTGATCCTGTTCCTCGTCACCGCTCATTTTGCCGCCTACACCTATGTACGGCCGGTCCTTGAGGAGCGCACCGAGCTCTCGCCGGGTTCCGTCGCCCTCGTCCTGCTGGTCTACGGCCTCTTCGGGCTGATCGGCAACTTCGCCGCCGGCGCCCTCGCGGCTCGCCGCGCCCGGGGCACCGTGCTGGGCCTGACGGTCGGCATCGCCGCGTCGGTCGCCCTGCTCGCGCTCTTCAGCACCGTCCCCATTCTCACCGGCGTCAGTGTCGCCCTCTGGGGCCTGGCGTATGGCGGACTGTCGGTGGCCGGCCAGATCTGGATGACCCAGGCAGCACCGCATCGGGTAGAGCATGTGACCGGCCTCTACGTCGGTGTCTTCACCGCGGCCATCGCCCTGGGCGCCTTCCTCGGCGGGACCATCGTCGAATCGGCCGGCATCATCTCACTTCTGTGGGGTGCCGCCGGGCTCGCGGTCGTGGCCCTCGCCGTCGGCCTGTTCGGACCCCGACCGACCGGTGGTCCCGAGCTGCCCGGCGACCCCAGTACATCGGAACGGCCATTGGAGAAGGCCGCCGCGACGGGGGCCACCAAGCCGAATTCATGATCCGACGGCCTCCGGGGTCGCCGTGGAGGGACATCACGACGACCCGGGGGCTCCACGGCCCGCACAGCCGGTCACCCGACTGACGACCCGCTCGCACCGCTGCCACTCCCGGACCCCAAGTACCGGCGCAGGGCTTCCCGCCCGCCCGGAACGAAGCACCATTCATCAAGGACCTCGCGCAACTCGTCCGCAGTCAGCCAGTCGTACCAGTCGATCTCACCGGAGTCCGGGACCAGGTCCAGGACCTCCGAGACGACGGCCTCATGCACCCCGAGCCAGATGGGGCTGATCCCTTCCCGGAAGAGGAGCTTGAACAGGAAGCGCACCGGCAGACGTACGCCCAGTTCTTCAGCCAACTCGCGAACCGCGGCCTCCTCGTACGACTCCCCCACGTCCACGGCCCCACCGACCATCGCGTCATAGTGTCCCGGGAACCGGGACAACGTCTCAGCCCGCCGCAACACCAGTATCCGATCTGCGTGATCACGGCAGATCGTCGCTGCAATGCGATGCAGCCGGTTCAAGCGCACCGCCTCGTCCCGCTCGACGATCCCCAGCACGCGGTCGTACTCATCGACATGCTCAACCAGTTCGCTCACAGAAACACGATCTCAGCCCCCATGGGCAACTCGGCCCCACGGAAAACAGTGATCTTCACCGCGGAAGACCCGGCAGAATGCAACACCTCCGTATCTCCTGGCCCTGAGCGCGGTACGCGATCCGGCCAGAAGCGCAGGCACCGATGCCTGTCGAGTCGATCGGTGTCACCGTCAGGGGCGCAACGTATGGGGCAAGCGCGGACCGGCCCGGCGGCAACCCGCCCCTGGTGCTGTGCGTAGAACCCCGGACCGAGCGCTGCGTCAGCAGATGGACGCCGCTCATCAAGGAGGAAAGGGCCCGTCCTCGATGAGCGGCGTCCTGGACGTCACCGCCTACTGTGTGGTGTCGGCCCGACGCCCCGGCCTCACTTCAGGTGCCGGTCGTAGAACCGGTTTCCGTCCTCCACCTCGAACCACGGCGTGCCGACGTGCCCGCCCATATTGGCGTGCAGAGTCTTCTCTCTGCTCCCGAAGGCGTCGAACAGGTCCAGGGCCCGTTGCCGTGGGTTCCCCTCGTCGTCCCACTGGAGCAGGAACAACAGCGGAATGGTGACCTGCCGGGCCTCCTCGCGCTGGGCGCGGGGCACGAAGCCCCCGGCGAAGAATCCGGCAGCTGCAATGCGTGGGTCGACCACAGCCAGTCGGATGCCGAGGGCCGCCCACCCCGAGTAACCGACCGGACCTTTGATCTCGGGCAGCGAGAGGAGGACATCCAGGGTCGCCTGCCAATCCGGAACGGCGTTGTCGACCAGCGGGCCGATGAAGGACTCGAAGATGTCGTCGACGGGATCGCCGGACTGAAATGCCCGACTCAGGTCAGCCCGTGCCTGCTCGTCGGCGGCGGACCGGGGCCGGTCACCGCACCCTGCGGCATCGATGGTGGCCACCGCGTATCCGTACGCCGTGGACCTCCGGGCCCGGGCCACCAGCCGGGATGCCGCCTTGGGCAGGCCGTTGTTGTGGGCCATCAGGATCAGCGGAGCCGGTTCGGACCCAGGCGTCCACAGGGTTCCGGGGATCTCGCCGAGGGTGAATTCGCGCTCAAGGACGCCGTCGTCGAGACGCCGTTCAGAAGTGAAGTGCATGGTCGTGCCCTTTCGGGAGTGCTCTGGAACGGTGCTCCCGGACGACCTACCGCCCGACCGTGACCCCGGAGGGGAGCACCCATGTCGATACTGCGTTCACGGGTACCACCTCCTCATCGTTTCGCACGGCCTCCGGGAAGGTAGCAGTGGTCGCTTCGGTCCGCCAACGGGTTTTCGCGAAGGCTCCACGGGCCCGAAGGGCGAATGGCACTCACGCTTCGTTGTTGTCGTTCCGTGTGTCGTTCCGTGTGTCGTTCCGCCGACGGGCAGGGCGGTTCAGATGTGGTCGGTTGTGACCGTAGGGATGGATGGGGCCAACCCTCGGTTGGAGGGGTTGCTTCCGGCAGGTCCGCGATCGCTGTGGAGGTGCCGGGATGCTTCCGCTGCCGGAGTCCGGAAAAGTAATGGTCGGAGAATGGCGGGAATTCAGCGGTGGTAAACGGGCCCGTTGGGTGAGACTTACCCGGGGCCGGACGCTGGGAGCACAAGCAGCGGACAGCCCGGCGGCGACGACCTCGCGCACACTGCACGAGCTGCACCACGAGAACGGCAACACCGACAGCACCGGTCCGTTCCACTGCTCCGAAGACGCGGCAGGTTCGCTTCGTTCCCGCCCTCCCTCCGACCTCCGCTCACGCGTGTCGGCAAGCCATGAGAGGAGTACGCCTCAGTGCCTCTTGGCAACCGATGTCCTGCTCCCTCTGCTGCTCCCGCCGTGTCCGTCGCATGGACCCGCCCTGGAACACACTGCGTCGAGCAGTGAACCGGTCGTTGTGATCGTTCTTCCGGGGCCGCCGCCTGGCTGCTCCGGCTCTTGTGATCTTTCAGGAAGGTCTTTCTGTGTTCATCAGGAAACTGTCCCTCTTCAGTGCTGTCGTGGCCGCCCTCGCCTCCTTGGGCGTAGTGGCAGCCAGCGGATCCGCGGTCGCCACGGTCTCCGGCGACGGAGGCAACCGGATCGGCGTCCTCACCAACGGCGGTGACGCCTACGTCAAGGAAGGCGGCCTCAGCGCAGGCTGGATCCATGAGCTGGGAGACGTGAGACAAGTGGCCCTGTCGGGCAACCGGATCGGGGTCCTCACCAACGGCGGTGACGCCTATGTCAAGGAAGGCGGCCTCAGCGCAGGCTGGATCCACGAACTCGCGGGCGTCAAGCAGATCGCTCTGTCGGGGAACCGGATCGGGGTCCTCACACACTCCGGCGATGCGCTCGTCAAGGAGGGCGGCCTCAGCGCCGGTTGGGTGCTGGAGGAAAATGGAGTCAAGGAGCTGGAGCTGTCGGGCAATCGGATCGGAATTGTGAAGCAGTCCGGCGAAGCCCTGGTCAAGGAGGGTGGGCTGAGCGCTGGTTGGGTCAGCGAACTCAACAACGTCGTCGGGATCGATCTCGCAGGCAATCGGATCGGGGTCCTCACGGGCAGTGGTGACGCCTACGTCAAGGAGGGCGGCCTCAGCGCAGGCTGGGTCCACGAACTCGGCGGTGTGAAGCAACTGGAGCTCTCGGGGAACCGGATCGGGGTCCTCACCGGTGGTGGTGACGCCTACGTCAAGGAAGGCGGCCTCAGCGCAGGCTGGATCCATGAGCTCGGCGGTGTGAAGGAACTCGCCCTCTCTTGACCTGAGGCAGCAGTACCGGAACCTAAGGCTCGTGGTCCCGTCGGAGCTTCGACGACCTGAACCGTTGTGAGTGTCCCACCGCTCCCGTACGGGAGCGGTGGGACACATGGTGGGCGCGGCGGCGGGGACGGTCAGAAGAAGTGACGGACGAAGATGTCGGACTTGGCGTTGGTGTCGCCGGGCACGATGTCGTCGGCCGTGGATTGGAAGACCACGTCGCGCCCACCGGCGCTGACCGCGTCGGTCCCGGCCGAGGCGGGCTGGTTCGCAACGATCTCGTCGGTGCCCGTCGCCAGATCGCGCAGTGTGAGCGAGGTGCCGCCCGTGCCGTGCGGGGCGTACAGCAGATAGCGGCCGGTGGGATCGATGGCCACGCCCTTCACGTTCGGCACCAGTTGGGCCGTGCCCGAGCCCAGGTCGTGAACATAGGTGTCGGTGCCCGAGAGGTAGACGGCCTTGCTGCCGTCGTCGCTGAGTTGAACGAGTGTCGCCGCTACGGACGGGCCCTCGATCGGGCCGGAGGTGGTACCGGTGGTCCGGTCCCATACGAAGACATCCTCGGCCAAGCCGTCCTGGTAGGCGACATAGCGGCCGTTCCCACTGATGGACGGCGTGGAGGGGCGAGTGTGGTTGAGGTCGGCGACGGTCTTCTTGGTGCCGTCCCAGTCCTGAACCTCGATGCGTTGGCCGGTCGCAGGCGGCCTGAAGAGGATGACCAGGGCGATGGAGCGGCCGTCCGCGGTCAGCGACGGCTGGTTGCAGCTGTGGGCTGAGCAGTTGGCGGAGGCCGTGGCTCCCGTGCTCACCTGGTACTGGCGAATCCGAATGCCGGTCATCCACTGCAACGGATAGGCGACGTATCCACCGTTACCGCTGATCACCGGCGGCTGGAGCGGGGTGTAGGACCCCATCCGATTGATCTGGCTCGTCCGCTGGTCGCGGACGTACACCCGGTCATCTCCTGTCGTACCTTCGGGAGTGAGGTTGCTTGCCGACGACGAGAAGACGATGTGGCGGCCGTCGGGTGTGATCGAGGCGCCGGTAGAATTTTGGTCGGCCTGGGCACCTCCAGCAGCGATGCTGACCCTCTCAACACCGGCTCCACCGTCGCCCGCCGCTGGGGACTGGGCGGAGGCGGCTCCGGGCAGCACCGCCGTCACTGCACAGACCGCGACCGCCGTGCTCAGTACGGTCCTCATACGTCTGGTGGTGCTTCGGTTCGTGTTTCCCCTCATTTTCCCCCCAGGTAGGACACAATCCCTCCTTCGTTTCCCTATCGAAGGAGCACATGCATGCAACCGTGAGGGTGCTGTCCGGTCAATGCACCACATGACCGGAAGGCGCGGTTCTGGCCATATGAGAACGGTCCGCTCCGCGACCACGAGACATCTCCGAGGAACCGCCATCCGCGGCACTGGTGGCGACCAGGGCTGCTGACAAGGGCACGCCCGAGTTGTCCCCACGGCGTCTGCGAGCCCTCGCACCACGGACAATGCGGGGGCCTGCGTCGAACGTTGCCCAGGGGTACGCGGTGCGCAGCCAAGTGCGCTGGTCCAAGCGAGCAGCTCCCACCCAAGGGATTGTCCGAATCGGTGTCACTGCGCCAACAGTCTGCGGACCACGAACAGCCTCACGAGTGGTTGAGGCGGAGCGCAGTGGAGTGGTCCTTGTCGAGCAATGAGACCGAGTGACGTCGAAACAGCGGGGCAGGATGCTCCGCGAACAACTGCTGCCATGGCACTGGTTCGAACGCGGCTGATTCGCCTCGCCATGGGTATCCGGCGGAGAGTCTGGCTCCGGATGCGAGTCGACGGTTCACCTCGATGACCGACGAATCCAAGGGGAAGGCGGCCGGCACTCGGGCCGGCCGCGTTGGCGTAGGCCCGGCCTGTTGAGCACAAGCGGTCGGGCCCGGTCTGTGTCTACGGGTTCAGAAGGCGAGCCTTCTGTTGGTCGAACTCCTCCTGGGTGATCAGTCCCTGCTGCATGAGGGAACCCAGTTTGCTGAGTTCGTCCGCGACGGACACGGCACCGACGGCGGGAGTGGGGGCGTGCTGAGCTGCGATCGCCTGGTCGAGCGCGGCTCGGAGACGCTCGAACTCGGGCTGCTGCTTCTTGGTGAAGACGATGCTGTTCTCGTCCTGAGCGGCATTGACCGTGCGGGCGCCTTTGAGCGCCTGGCGATCGGCGCCGCCTATGGACAGCTGGATGAAGCCGTTGATCATGAGGCCGGCCGGCTTCCACTGCACGGCGCTGATCTGACTCACGTGCAGTCTCTTTTCGCCTTTGCCATGGGTTGCTCGGGCGAGGAAACCTCTGCGGGTGATGGTGACGTACTGACCGTCGAACTCGATCTGACCGCTTCGTCCCGATGCTTCGATCATTCTGGTGCCCCCCAGGTCGTGCATGTGTAGCGATCATCATGAGCGGCGGCGCCAGACGGTGTGATCGATGTGCCCGTTCTGTGACATGCGAAGACCCCCGCCACGCTCTCCTCAGCGGACCTCCTGGAGTGGTGGTCCCCGTGATTGCGGGTGGGTGCCATCAGCTAAGGGCTGTCCCGTAATGCCTGGTGGATCAGCGTACGGCGGCAGGGTCAACAGGTGCATCGATCGCGGCGAACGCACAGACCAACCGATGCGAGGCGACGTCCGGAGGGAGGCACAAGGCTTGCCGGGGCATACGGAGGATCCAGGTGACGGCTCTGCTGGGCGCTGGCGTCGGCTACCTTCCCGGCGTAGCGAGAAAACGCTGGCAGGCAGTGATGCCGCAGAAGAGTGGCATCCGGACGGCATTCAACAGAGATCACCTGCTGAAGCAGCTCTGTGAATTTCAGCCGCAGGGGCGCCATCTCCCAGCCGTTCTTGCACGGTAGGGCTTTGGCATCTTGCATATGGGAAACCCACAAGTGAGTTGATGCAAACCACGTCGGCCCTGCCGATTGAACGGGGTCAAGAGGAGAGTTGTTCATGATGTTCAAGAACGGTGTCGTGGCGGACGAGATCCCTGGTGCTCAATGGCGAAAGAGCAGCGCCAGCGCGGGGATTGGGAACTGTGTGGAAGTGGCCAACCTGGGGAGCGGCGGTGTCGCCGTACGGAACTCGCGTGACACGTCGGGTCCTGCACTGATCTTCACCGGCGACGAAATACGGGCTTTCGTGGCAGGTGCGAAGAATGGCGAGTTCGACGACCTCTACGGCCTCGACAACTGAAGTGGTCCTGTTGTGGGTTTAGTTCGGCGGACGTTTGATCGTGGTGCTGTAATACTGGGCTCCCCACAGCCATATCAGCCTTTGTGGCCCCGCGAGGAGATTGCGTGTCCGCCGAACACTCCCCTGGTGAAACTCCGATAGCCCCGGTCAAGGACCTGCGTCCACCGAAGCCCAACCCGCGGGCACGTCCCTTGGGCGCAGGGCTCAGGCAGCTACGAAAGGCCCAGGGGCGCTCACTGGAGGACGCGGCCAAGAAGGCGTTCCACGGCTCGGCCTCCAAGCTGAGCCGGATGGAACGGGCCCAGAGCCCGGTCGCCGAATCGGACATGTGGAATCTGATCAGGTTCTACGACACTCCGCAGGAGCGGTGGGCGGAGTTCTACGAACTGTGGCGTCAGGCGCAGCCTGACTCCGCCGATCGTCCGGTCAGCGATGTCGCCCCGGACTGGCTGCACCGTCTGATCCTCCTGGAACAGACGGCGAGCCGCATCATGGCCTACGAGCCCTTGGTCGTACCGGGACTGCTTCAGACGCCCGACTACGCCCGGGCCCTGGTCCGAGCGGAACTCACCCGCCCGCAGAGAGAACTCGACGCCATCACGGTGGAGCGGCACGTTCTCGTCCGGCGCGAACGGTGGGAGGCATTTCAGAAGCAAGAGGATTGCGAGCTGGTCGTCATCCTGGGCGAGGGGGTGCTGCGCTCCCTGATCGGCGGCGTTTCCGTGATGCACGAGCAGGTGAAGCATCTGCGTGCTGCGGCCGATCTCCCGCATGTCAGCATCCACATCATTCCCTACGACCGGGACGGGCTGAGTAGAGCACCGAGCCTGCCGGTCACCCACCTCAAGTGGGAGGATGGCGGTCCCTCTGAGCTGCTCTACGTCGAGAGCCTCAACCGCGCCGAATACATCAATGACCCGAATGAGGTTCAGGAGGGGCGGTTCCGCGTGGAGAGCGCCATGCACGTCGCGCACATGCGGAAGGGGAGCATCGCATTGCTGGATCATTTTGTGGCGATGTACGAGAGGCTCTTCAGGGAACGGCAGACTGAGAAGCAGTAGCCAAGTCGTGGGGCAGGGTCAGCCGAGCCGGCCGATGCCGCCCCATTCTTCCCAATCCTCGGTGCGCTGGCGCGGGACGACCTCGGACTCCGCGCGCCATTCGGTGACGTTCATGAGACCCGGCTCCAGGATGGTCAGTCCGGCGAAGTACGTGCGGACCTCGGCCTTGGTGCGCACGCGCCCCCAGTTGTCCTGCGTCGCTTCCTTCATCAGAGCGGATACGCTTTCGCGGATCTCCGCGCGTTCACTGACCAGCTGACAGATCACGAACAAGCTGCCGGGTGCGAGTTTGCTTCTGACCCGTTCGAGGAGCGGGACGACCTGATCGTCCTTGAGGCAGTGCATCACGGACACGAACAGCGCCGCGGTCTTCTCGCCCTTGAGGATCAGACGCTCGACCTCCGGATGCCCGAAGATCAGATCACTGTCGCGCATGTCTGCCTGGACGACCGCGGTGCGATCGTTTTGGTCGAGGCGGGTCTTGCCGTGCGCCAGGACGATGGGATCGTTGTCGATGTAGACGACCCGTGAGGAGGGGTCGATCCGCTGCGCGACCTGGTGGACATTGTCGACGGTGGGCAGACCCGAACCGTGGTCCAGGAACTGTCGTATGCCGTGTTCGGTGGCGAGGTATCCGACGACACGGCGTAGGAACGCCCGGTTGTTCAGGGCGAGAGCCCGGGAGTCCGGAACGACCTCCAGCAGGCGTCCACACGCGTCACGGTCGGCCTGATAGTGGTCCACACCGCCGAGAAGGTGGTCGTACATGCGGGCGACACTCGGTATGCCTGTGTCCAAGGCGTCAGAATCGAAATTCTCTCCGTCGTGCATGCGCCCCCCAGGCAGCCCGCCCCCGCGGGTAGTCGGCACGGTAAGTGCCCATGTTATAGCGCTAGTTGATAGTGCGCCAGGTCACACAAGCCAGAGCTTGGTCGCGCGGGACGCTGAGGAGAATCCCCCATGGGGGAGGGAGAAACCGGTGCGCTCTGCGGCTCAGAAGAGATGTGGGCGCTCACCGGTGATATGGGCGAGGTCACGGTCCGCGCGGGCGAGAAGGGCACGGACCTCGCAGGTGTCGACGCCCATCAGATCCGCGATCTGCCGCGGTGACATCCCCAGCCGGCGGTGCAGCAGGACCGTATCGGCCGCGGCGTGGTCCAGTACGCGGTGGGCCATGGAGGCGCTGCCAGGTGTGGCGTCCGCGTAGCAGGTGACGGTCCGACGCAACAGCCGCCATGCCGTCTGGGGTGCCGAAGCGCTGCTGAGGGTGCGGGGCCAGGCTCGGCGGATGGCGACGAACGCGGTGTTCACCGCCATCCGGGTCAGTTGCATCTGTGCGATGCGGGCGTGGGCGTAGCGGGTGTAGGGGGTGTGGACGAGTTCACGGAAGGCGAGGTAGTCCAGGGGGTCACCGGGGGCGGGGTGGTGGGACCGGCGGTGGGAGTCGCCCACGGCTGGGGCCTTTCTTCTGTACGAGGGGCGGCGGTGTCATGGGGCCGCGTTGCGCGACGGGGTGGGCATTCCGTGGCGGGGGAACTGGGCGGGTGAGGTGAGGAAGGCGTAGTGCAGGCGCTCCCACAGCGTGCGGACCAGTGCAGGTTCCGCACCCAGAGCGCTGGCCAGGTGAGCGGCGGTCGGCCAGTCCGGTACCCAGTCCCCGCGCAGGATCGCGGCCACTACGGGGGCGTGCAGACCACTGGCACGCGCGAGTTCGCCCGCGGCTGGGCGAAGTGCAGCGCGGTGAAGACTGGAGAGCACGTCATGGAGTTCGCCGGCGGCGACATCGATGGACGACGCCGGGTGGGCGGTCAGCCCCTGGGCGCTCTCCCACAAGCGCTGCACTTCGCCCGCCCTCACATCCAAGGCGCCAGCGAGCCGGAGTGTCTCTCCCCAGGAAAGCAGGGCGGTTCCGTTCAAAACCTCGCGCACTTTGCGCGGGGACAGACCTGACCTGCACGCAACCACCGAGTCGTCCAGCCGCAGTTCCGTTCGCGCCGACTCCAGAACCCTCCCGAGCAGGAGACGCCCCGACACTTCGGGCGACACCTCGGAGCGGGGCAGGTCGTCACGGCCTCGGTCGCGCTGCCGCTGGGCACGGCGGCGGCAGGCGACAGTGCAGTAGCTCTTCGGGCGGCCGGGCCCGGGCCGCAGGGGGAACTCGATCTCACAGGAGGCGCATCGCGCCATGGGTGGCACGCCCACGGTGAACCCTTCGGTGCCGGTGGCAGGCGTGCAGACCGGCGGGATACCGGCGGCCGGATGCGCACTTCGCCATCAGGTGGGTCCGGAACCCACCAGGGCCAGCTCCGCAGCACTTCTCCCCAGACCGCTTCGATGCGGCTCTGTGCTGCCACGGGGAAGAGGATGAGCACCACGGCGACGCACACCAAATCGCCTCCCTGGACGCCGGTTGGGGGCCGGCCGAGTGCGGGATGCTCCCGTCACGAGCAGCCGGGCCCCTGGGGCGGGAACACCCCCGGATCGGGTCGAGCACGATGATCGTCTCCTTATGTTTGATCACAGTCCTGAGGCCGTGGCCTTCGCTTCGGGACTCTTGTGGTGAACAGGTCGCCATACCGGCCGACTTGGTGATCAACGTACTCCCCGAATCCGCACGATCCGATCTGTCATGGGCAACAGAGTTCAGAGCGATCCTGCAAAGGGAATCCGTAGGCCAGGAAAAGGCATCTACGTCAACACGGCGCCACTGCCCGAACGGCAGTCCACCAAGCCGCAAACTGGCAGATTCCACACGCCAGCCGAACGCAACGAAGGGGTCCAGCAAAGCAGAATGAACAATTTGCACCGAAGCTGGACGCGGCTTGCCGCATGACACGCCTCTCGGTCGGTCACAGACAAGCCGGATGGGAGCAGAAGTTCATCCATTTGGATGAAATCCAAATAGCCCTTGCACATTTCCGAGGGCCCAGAGGGGCGTCAGGGAGATGCGCCACGAACGACCGGAAGGCGGGGCGAGGGCGGCCATGAGCTGCGAATAGGTCTGTACCTGCCCCTCCCTGGTGACTCATGGCGAGAAGATCTCACGTCCTTCTCCGCGAGAGCACACGGTCTGACCGGTGATGACGTTCTGCCGATGCTCCTTTCCTTCTTCCCGGAACGTCGGAGAGAAGGAGTCGATTCGACGGTCCGAAGGCGCTCAGTTCTTGTGTGCGGTTGCCAAGGCGAAGGAGGGGAATTCACCGCCGTCTTCGGTGAGCATGTCGATGGTGGCCTGATTCGCCCTTCGGCCGTCCGCCGGGTGCTCGGCGCAGGCCCGCTCCCATCAACAGCCCATCCTGCCAGCCGTCTTCTTGTCGCCGTGCGGACGTGACCTCCACCAATTCGGTGATCGCCCGCTGAAGGCGCCAGCACTCCGCCGTTCGCCGACAAGAAGCACCGATGTGACGCCTTGCCGGAACCTGGGTCGAGAAGCCTCACCCCCCCGAGCGCAGATCAAGATCCCGCGCAAGGTCCTCCAGCAGCCACAAAGGGGGCGGACCGCTGCCGAGGTCAAGCAATGAGGCAGGGTGATGCTCCCGTGCCGGACCGCTCAAGGCTCGTCCAGCAAGCCGAGCCTCGCCGCCCGCACCCCCGCCGCAAATCGGCTCTCCGCGCCGAGGCGGGTCACCAGGCTGGCCAGCAAGCGGCGCAGCGTGCGTTCGGAACAGCCCAGTCGGCGGGCTATCGTCTCGTCCTTGGTGCCCGCCGCGAGGAGTGCGAGAACCTCGCGTTCCCTCGGGGTCCACTCCTCCGCGGAGTCCGTGCCGTAGGGGAGGCCGGTCCCCCAGTGGTGTTCGAAGACCCTGGCGAAGCACGAAGCCAGCCGCGGACTGTGGAGCACCACGTCCTCGGCGGGCTCGGCACCATCTTCCGCGGGGCCCAGCGCAAGGACGGTCACGGCGCGGTCGACCACATTGAGGTGCAGGGGGACGGCCGGGGCCAGCCGGATGCGTGTGCCGTGTTCGTGCATCCGGGAGAGGTAGCGCGCCACCCCTGGCAGACGCACCGCCCGGGTCGCCACGAGGAGCCGGATGCGTACGCCCCGGGCGAGCATGGTCAGATCCTCGCCCAGACTCTTCTCCAACGCCTCGGGGTCGGGGAAGACTGCGCGCATGCCAAGGATCTCATCCAGACACAACGTGTCCAGATCCTCCATCCGATCCTTGAGCCGGGACCTGTCGGCAAAGAACTCGGCCTTCACGACCTCACGCCCCGGGGGACGCAGACCGGGGGTCAGCCGCAGGACGTCGTGGAGCGCGTTGAGCCCCTGCTCCAACTCTCCGAGTGCACGCCGTTGATCTGCAACCAGTTCATGGAGGGAGCGCTCGGGTGAGCGGACGTGCTGTCGCTCACCGTCCACGAGTCGCCTCGCGACGAGCCACTCCCTCACGGCTTCGGGCAGCGTGTCCAGGCTCTCCCCGGCGCGGTCCAGTTCCCGGTACGCGGCCTTCGCCGCAGCCTCGACCTCTTCGGGTCCGACGCCTTCCCCGTACGGATCTTCCGCAGACATGACCCGACCTTAGAGCGGCTGTCCTTGCTTGACCATGGTTTCTACAGCCCCACACGCCTCGATGGCCACATTCGGTCACGCCCGTTTCGGCCGTGGTCAACTCCGCCGCGCCCCCGCTATGTTGTCGCCACGCCTGGCTGACACGGAGGTCCCGGCGAGCGGAGACCCCGCTCGCGACCACCCGTACCGGGGCGTATCGGTCGTCCCGTCGCGAGGGACGGCCGAACCCGGCTTCGGCACTCCCCGTCACCAGCGCACCGTGCGCGTCGCGCCGTTTCCCCACTTCTCCGTACGGCACGACCGCGCTTCCCCCACCCACCGGCCGTCCCAACCGTACGGCGGCCGGAACACGAAAGGTGACCGCCCCTCATGCGCAGATCTCACCTCGCCACCGCCGCCATCGGCCTCGCCGTGCCGCTCGCCCTGCTCCCGTCCGCCGGCTCCGCCGCACCCGCACCCGAGCCGGCCCCCTTGATCAAGGTCGCCCAGGCCCCCGCCGCCGACGAGATCAAGGGTCAGTACATCGTCACCCTCAAGAAGGGTGTCGACGCCGCCGCTCTCGCCGAGTCGAAGTCGGTGCAGACGGAGTACGTCTACGACGCGGTCCTCAACGGATTCGCCGCCGAACTGACCCCCGCCCGGCTCGCGGCGCTGCGCGCCGACTCCCGTGTCGCCTCCATCGAGGAGGACCAGAAGGTCACCTCCACAGCGACGCAGTACAACGCTCCCTGGGGTCTGGACCGAATAGACCAGCGCAGCGGACGTGACGGCGCGTACACCTACACCCGCAACGGCTCCGGCGTCACCGCCTACATCATCGACTCGGGGATCTTCGCCGGCCATCCGGACTTCGGCAGCCGGGCCCGCAACGTCTTCGACGCCTTCGGCGGCAACGGCTCGGACTGCAACGGCCACGGCACCCATGTCGCCGGTACCGTAGGCGGCGGGACATACGGTGTGGCAAAGGGCGTCCAACTGCGCGGCGTGAAGGTACTCGACTGTCAGGGCTCGGGCTCCTTCTCCGGCATCATCGCCGGCTTCGACTGGGTCCGGCAGAACGCCGTGCGGCCCGCCGTGGCCAATGCCTCCCTCGGTGGCGGCTACTCCGCCGCCCTCAACAACGCGGCCACCGCCCTGGCCAACTCCGGCGTCCACACCACGGTCGCGGCGGGCAACAACAACCAGAACGCCTGCAACTACTCGCCTGCGAGCGCTGCCGGCGCCCTCTCGATCGCCGCCTCCGACTCGGCGGACAACAAGGCGAGCTTCAGCAACTACGGCCAGTGCGTCGACCTCTACGGCCCCGGTGTGAACGTCCTGTCGACCCGCTCCGGTGGCGGCACCACCACCATGAGCGGTACGTCGATGGCAGCTCCGCATGTCGCGGGCGTCGCGGCGCTCTACAAGTCGACGTACGGTGACGCCTCCAGCCCCACGGTCAACAACTGGATCATCAACAGCAGCACCGCCAACGCAATCCGGGGCAACGTCAGCGGCACCCCGAACCGTCTGCTGTTCAAGTCGACCCTCTGATCCACCTCCCCGTCGGTGGCTGGCTCGGTGGCTCGTTGATGCTGTGACCGAGGCCCGGAGAGAGACCGCCCCCGCATCCAAGGGGCCCTCCGAGTGATGCCGGAGGGCCCCTTGGTCATCACGCCGTGGGCCCGGGGTCACCCTGCTGGGTCAGTCCGTCCGTCGAGGGCTCGGGAACTCTTCCGAGCGCATCCCGGAAGTGCTGCTCCGAGCGGTCCATGCCGAGCCATTCCGCAAGCGTCTGCCAGACCGCGGAGTAGCCCACGCACAGGTTGTGGACCGGCTTCGGCTTCAACCAGGCCACACCATTGGCCGTAGCCCTGCTGAAGCTCTCCTGCCCCTCCTCCATCCTCAACCTGTGGGTCTCGTTTCCCTGCAAGTCCCTCTGAAGGTGCCGCAGGGTCACCTGAACATGCCTGCTGTCGTCCTTCGCCATCCCCCGCGAAAGCATCGACGGAGGGAAGCCGGGCGTGACCGGCAGTACCGGGTGGCTGTTGCGGACGGCGGCGATGAGCTCCACGCGGTCCTCCCAGTGGCCCAGCCGGTTGGGGTCGGTCACCTTCTTCACGGAATCCCAGATGAGGCATTCGCCCTGGAGCCATTCCGCCGCGACCCGAATGTCGAAGCTGGACTCCATCCCGCGCAGGGCCCACACCCTTTCCATCACCTGGGCCGCCTCCCGGAGGAGCCGGTGGTCGTAGGCCCTCATCTGCGCCTCGGTCCAGTTGTCCGGCGGCGTTTCGGCCGGGATCTCCACCCCTGGATACGCGGTGAGTTCAAAGCGCTGGAACAGGGGGTCCTTCCGGAGATACGCCAGGTCCGGGTCCTCATGGGCCATCCAGGTCCGCTCGATCGTTGCGAAGTCGCCCCGGGGAAGCAGAACCGCCTGCTCAAGTTCCTCGACGGCGAACTTCACGTACTGCTCCCTCCTTCCTTCCCTTCTCTGTCTCTCCTGCTCTGTCTCCTCCTCCCCTTCGCGGTTGACGTCGTTGGCGTTGGCGCTGCCCGCCTTCAGGGCAACGGCGTGCACGCAGGCGCTGTTGTAGCGGGTCAGCCAGTCGCTGCGGCGGCACAGCGGTAGCACGCGACGCAGTAGTACCAGTCGGCTCCGGGCCCTGTTGATCAGGTCTGCGAGTTCCCGCGGAGCGATGTCCGTACTCACCGAAGGACCGGTGCGCCAGTGGTAGCCCTGGGACGGGTCGAGGTTGACCGAATGATGCGAGCGGGCGTGTTCGAGGGACCAGGCGAGCCGGAGGGGTGCCCACACGATCTGGTTGATCCGGAAGGCTCCTCTGGTCACGTTCTGCCGCGGTCCGAGGTAACTCTGCACACTGGAGAACGGTGACAGGAGCCGGAAGACGCTCTCCACTCGTGCGGGCCAGTAGAGGCCGGCGAGCCGTGCCCACCGGTCGTCGGCCGCCAGCCGGTTCGTCTCCTGCATCGAGGCCCGTTGGAAGACCAGGCGCACCAGATCCTCATCGAGGGAGGACGCATCGGTCGTACGGTCGGGATGGGGCTTCAGCGCACAGGTGAGCCACTTCTCCTCGGTGCCGCTCGGTACGAGTCCGATCGCCGCTCTCCAGTAGCGGTTCGCGATGAGGCCCGCCAAGCGCCCGCGCGTGCCGTCGTCCCGGACCTCGCCGGTGTCGAACCACTGCTTCGTCGTTTCCTCGGACGTCCCCAGGATGACGGCGTTCCGGTACCGCAGACCGAGCACCTCACGGTAGCGGTGCGGGTGGAACAGGTAGCGCAGACGGCACCAACTGGGCTTCCACGGCCGTAGCCATACTCGCTTGGCGTACTGCCCGGTGGTCTGTCCATCAAGGGTGAGGGCCCGCTGGCAGGTCTCCAGCGCGTCGATGTGCAGCCCCATCTTCTCCTGGACCTCCGCCAACTCGCTGCGCAGATGGGGGTTCTCGGGGTCGAGCGCGATGGCGTCGTAGTAGCGGGACAGCGCCTCGTGATAGCGGCCCGCCCGGCTCAGCTCGTTGGCGTTCTGGTACGCCCCGTACAGCTCGGGGCTGAGCTCCCGCCCCCACCATCTCCGCCACGGAGGTTGCCTCCCGGCACGGGTGACCGGAAGGAGTGTGCTGATCACCCAACGGCCCACCTTGCGGATGACCTCGTCCCAGTCGTTTCCCCACAGCGTGGTCGAGCGGGACCCGCCGAACACGTACGCGGTGACGGTCACGGTCATACCCAATCGGTCCGGCTCCTGCTCCCGGATCCGGAGCACACCGCCGACCCGGTAGGCAAGCTTGGGCCGGAGCCGGCTGAGCAGGCGCGGTATGGCGCTGCCCAGCGACTTGGCACCGAGCTCCACATCGCCGACCAGCTCAAGAAAGCTCATGGGCGGTGATTCGGCGGGCAGCGTCGTCGGTGCGTACATGCTGCAGTCGGACAACTGCTGGCGCAGTTCGGCGGTGAGATCAGTGGCGGAGTGGGTGAGGGACTTCGGCGGTGTGGCGTCGATGAGCTCCTGGACATCCACCGGGCCCGGTTTGTAGGCGAGGAACGCCCGCGTTGCCCGCCAGTAGAGGTACAGGACCAGGAGGGCCACCGCGAGGAACCCGAGTCGCTGACCGAGGATGAGGCCGCCGTCGGGGTCGAAGACCTGCCCGAGGCCGCCGCACACCTGGGCCAACCAGCCGCTGATGCCCCAGACCCAGTCACCACCTTTCCACGCCTCGTGGCCCTTGCCAGCCAGGGTCAGGAGTGCGAGCAACGCCGCGGTCCCCACTCCGCTCCACACCCACCAGGCGATCCGTCTCGGGGCGGGGAGCGCGGATGTCAGCGCGGTGTCGTTTTCCCTTCGCCGATTGACCATCGAGAACTCCGGACGGGAAGAAATCCCCCGAAATCCCTCTTATAGGGTAACGGTGATTGACTCGGCGGGCAGTACGGGGGTCTACAGAACGATCGGAAGAGTCAGCCGGGACCCTTCCGTACGGTGAGGGTGGCGCCCTGCTGCGGAGGCGGCGCGACGAGCACCGCACGAGACACCACCGACAACGCCATCGACTCCCTCGGCGTTGGGAACGAGGCCCTGGGTGAGCGCAAGGAGGACCATGCAGTGCTTCGGCACGGATGGGCTAGGAGCACCGCACCAACCGGGCCCCGCGGACGGGGCGGTGTGCGCCGGGCAAGAGAGGTGTCCGCGCTGGTCGGTGCCGGTGCAGCGGGGGCTCGGGGCCAACCGACGCCCCGAGCCACCCATCGGGCCCTGACCCTGAGACTCCCTGACGAGTCGTCAGGGTCCGTCCCAGCCGCAGGGCACGGCGTCAGATCTTGATCGTCGGGCTGTAGTAGGTGTCGGCTGTGATCTGCCATCCGAAGGCATAGTCCCTCAACCCGCTGGGGCAGGTGATCGTGCCGGAGAGATAGCCACCGCGCGCCGAGAGGTTCTTCTTCAACTCGTAGACGCGCTGGCCCGAACTCCCCTGGCACGTCACACCGAACCGCCCCTTGACGGCCTTGTTCGTCTTGTTGACGAAGTTGACCCGAACCTTGTTCGCGGCGACCTTCTCGATGCACCGCGAAATCTTGGCGCCCGAGCAGTGCCATACACCGGTGGCGGCAGCGGCACGAGGTGCAGCCTGGGCTTCCGCGACGGTAACGGACGCCCCCATCAGCGCTATTGCTGTGACAGTCGTGGCCATCATGCGAGTTGCTGTCTTCACGTTTCCCCGTACTTTCTGAGGGTGAACAGAACGGCTTCGACGGAAGACTCCGCGCCAAGGCTGGAATCAACCGTCGACCCGACCGAGTTAATCATGGCGATTGACCTGGTCGCGATCATGTTTCCATGCTGCGGCTGAGCCTCCTCCGAGCGGGCTCTGAAGGTCCGCGGGGCTCCTTGACACTATTCAGGCTGGTACCACTCGGCGGTGAGGGAATCGCGGGCGCTGGCCGCCTGGTTCACGGTCGGCGACGACGAGTCAGGCGCACTCCTGTGGCTCGGAATCGGAGATGGCGCGCTCGTCCGTCCCTTTGTCGGTGGCTTCGGGACATGGCTATCGATCGATGTCGCCGTGAACTCCGCGCAGTTGCAACCGGGTTCTGAGGTATTCCATCTCCGACAAGGTCCCCACCAGGCCATCGTGGACCAACTCCCCAGCCAGCTCACGAGCGCGCGACAGCGAGACCTCTGAGACCTCCCGAAGGACCTTCAGCATCGGGACAAGACCGGGAACCGGACCGACCAACCGGAGTCGGACGGGTCCGTGCGCCGCAAGGAGAGCCTCTCGGACGTCATCAGGCGCTGCTCCCTTACCCGCGTGTTCGCACATGTGGGCGCCGCGCGATCCGCAAGAGAGCTCCGAGTCCCACCACAGCTCATCGTCAAGGATGAACTGGTTCACCTGTCGGACCGCCATGCTGCCGCACTCGCACCGCGATGTGGTCTTCGCTGTCTGACCAGTCACCCAGGCTCCCTGACATCCCACTCCCACAGCAGATCCCCGCCGTAGAAGACACAGACGACACCGGCGAAGTCCGCCTCCCGCACAATATCGACACGCTCCCCATGGGGTCTCGGTGCCGCTGCCGACCCGCGCGAACATTGACCCGCGCCACTCTGCCCACCGTTCTGCCGAATCCGAGAGCGGACACTGCCCACCCGATCCCTTCCGGCAGCTCCTTGACCGGGATCTGTGGCCTGTCTGTCCCCGATGTCCGGGGTACCGAAGAGGCGTCCGTGGCTCGGGGGCGGGACTCCGAGGTGGGCCGCTGGGGTGGTTGTGTCCGTGCTCGTGCGTGCGCTACCGGGTGAGGTCGAGGGCGGCTCGGATGATGCTGTCGGTGTCGATCCGGTGGTAGCGGTAGACCTCTTCCAGTGAGCCGGACTGTCCGAAGCCGGTGACCCCGAGGGTGCGCAGCGGTACGTGGTGGATGGTGGAGAGGAACGCCAGTGTGTGGGGGTGTCCGTCCAGGACGGTGACGAGCGGGGTTGCCCGGTCGGCGGGGAAGACCTGGTCGAGGATCCAGTCGGGGGCGTCGTCCTGTCCGAGGCGGGAGTTGAGTGCCCTGAAGATCAGCCCCGGACTGGTCACGCAGACCACGTCCGTGGTGATTCCCATCAGACGCAGCCGCTCGGCTGCGGCGAGGGCTTCGGTCACCATCGCACCCATGGCCGCGATGGTGACCTCGGCGCCCTCGCGCCGCAGAAGGGGGTAGGCACCCGCGACGACCTGCTGCCTGCGGCGTTCGCGGGCGGCGGGGTCGGTAGGCACGACGGCCAGGTTCTGATCGACCGGACGGGTGGAGAGCCGTAGATAGGCGGAGGTGCCGTCGGGCCGCCCCAGTCGGGCGAGGGAGGCCAGGAGCGTCCATTCCGTGTCGATGGCGAAGGCCGGCTCATAGGTGACGCAGCCGGGCTGTTCGACACCGAGGGACGGGGTCGTGATGGACTGGTGCGCCCCGCCCTCGGGTGCGAGAGTGACACCGGATGGAGTGCCGACCAGGATCGATTGGCCTCCTGCGTAGATGCCGAAGGACCATGGTTCCAGGGCCCGTTGGACGAACGGGTCGTACATCACTCCGATCGGCAGCAGGGGCTCACCCCAGCGGCTCCAGGTCGCGCCGAGCTCTCCCAGCAGCCCGACCAGGTTGGTTTCAGCGATGCCCAGTTCGATGTGTTGCCCGGTGGGCTTCTCGCGCCAGTGCAGGATGGTCTCTGGATCGTCGGCGAACCAGTCCGTACGCTCCCCTGCGGACCAGACTCCGACCTTGTTCACCCAGCCGCCCAGATTGGTCGACGAACTGACGTCCGGACTCACGGTCACCACCCTGCGGGCAGCCTCCGGTGCGGACCGGGTCAGATCGAGCAGCACACGACCCAATGCCGCTTGGGTGGTCGCCGTGCCCGCCGGTGTGCGGCCGATGTCCAGAGGGAGGGCGGGCGGGGTAACCGGAGCCGGGTCGTCCCGGTGCAGACGCGCCGCGGCATCCGAGCAGAGCCGTCCCGCCGCGGAATCGGGCGCGAACCCGGTCCAGGGCTGGTCGAGGTCAGTCCCGACCCGGTCGGCGAGCTCGCGCATCTGCTGCTCCGTCAGCAGTGAGGAGTGGTTCTGCGGATGGCCCTGGGACGGCAGGCCGTAGCCCTTGACGGTGTAGGCGAGGAGGACGGTGGGTCGGCTGTCGTCGATCGCGGACATGGCCGTGTCCAGCGCGGACATGTCGTGGCCGCCCAGGTTGCGCATCGCGTCGGTCAGCAGTGCGTCGTCGAGTTGGGCCAGCAGGTCGGCGATCCGGTCGGCGTCCGGCCCCGTTCCCGGCAGCCGCTCGCGCAGCTCGTCCGCCGTGCAGCGCAGCAGTCGCTGGTACTCGGGATTGGACATGCCGTCGATCCGGGAGCGCAGGGCATCCCCGCCGGGGCGGGTGAACAACTCTTCCAGCAGCGTGCCGTACTTGAGTGTGAGGACCTGCCAACCCGCTGCCGCGAACATGCTCCGGAGCCGGTCAGCGGCGATGTTCGGAACGACTCGGTCCAGGGACTGTCGGTTGAGGTCCACGATCCACACCAACTCGCCCAGTTCAGCGACCTGCGGGTCGAGCACCGCCTCCCAGACCGCTCCCTCGTCGAGCTCGGCGTCTCCCACCAGGGCGAACTGCCGGCCCTTGAAGCCACCGTCGTCGGACTGGTCTGCGTACCGGCGGGCCAGCGCCCCCCAGATCGTGGCCGTGGCCCCGATGCCGACCGAGCCGGTGGAGTAGTCAACCGGATCAGGATCCTTCGAGCGGCTCGGATAGCTCTGCAGTCCGCCCCAGGCGCGCAGCGTCGGGAGGTACGAGGCGTCCAGTTCGCCGAGGAGGAAGTTGATGGCGTGGAGCACCGGGGAGGCGTGCGGTTTGACCGACACCCGGTCCTCGGGACGCAGATGGCGAAACCACAGTGCGGTCATGATGGACACCATCGATGCGGACGACGCCTGGTGGCCGCCCACCTTCAGACCTGACGAGTTGGGCCGTACCCGGTTCGCGTGGTCGACGATCGCGCTGGCAAGCCACAACACACGATCCTCGACCTCTCCGAGGGCGGCGAGCGGATCGGTGGCGGAACGCAGACGGGTCTCAGCTGCAGTGGACATGGGAAACGGGCCTCCTCACGCCCGGCGCCCCGGCGAAAAGGGAGGCACCGTGCTGGAAAAGAGAGAAAGGGGGGCGTGTGGCAGACACGCGGAGCAGAACTGCCCCGGGGCGGGTCGGACCGACCGGGTTACAGTCGGTGCAGCGCTCCCAGGAGGGTGCAGTCGTTGTCACCTAGGACACCACCACATCAGAATGTGCACAAGGTCTTGCCGGGAAATTGAGCGGAATGCCCAATCGCCGGCCTTCGTCCTTCTCGAAAGGCAGCACTGTGCCCAAGCCCGAACGGATCGGTCCCGCCGACGCTCGTCTGCTGTTGGCGCTCACCGAGCACCCCCGTGCCACGACCGTCGCACTCGCGGAACAGAGCGGGTTGAGTCGCAACACCGTTCAAGCACGCCTGGCCTCACTCGACCGCAACGCCACACTGCGCTCCTTCGAACGTCGGGTCGATCCTGCGGCATTGGGCTATCCCCTGACTGCGTTCGTGACCACCCAGGTCACCCAACGCCGGTTGGACCAGGTTGCACAGGCTCTCGCTGCCGTGCCCGAAGTGCTCCAGGTATACGGCCTCTCCGGCGAGACCGATCTGCTCGTGCACGTCGTCGCCACCGACGCCGACGACCTCTACCGTGTCGCGGGTCAGATCCTGGGCATTCCCGGTGTGGAACGCACCAACACCGCCCTCGTGATGCGCCAACTCGTCGACTACCGGTTGACACCGCTGCTACGGCGGGCGGCGGAGCGTTAGCCTCGCGCTGGCGTCAGGGTAGGGCGACGAGCCGCCAGACGGGCTGACGGACTGACGGACTGATGGGCTGATGGGCTGATGGCGATGGCCAACGGCACCCGGCACCCGGCACCCGGCACCCGGCACCCGGCACCCGGCACATCGAACTCAACGGTGATAACCGTCTTGGCCTGGGAAGGCGGCTGATCACCGGCGAGTTCGCCCCATCCGGCGTCGCCCGGCGTGCTGTGTCGAGCGGTGACGCCAACCGAGCACAGCACGGCCGCGCCCTCGGCAGGCATACAGGCCCGGAGCCGCGCACGCTCCGTCGAACCCCCGCCACCGACGCCGGTGGCCGGGGCAAGGCCGGATCGGACGGTCGGTTCAGGCCACCGCCGCACAACGCTGTGCCGCCTTCATCGTCGCATGCCCGAGCCGGGTGAGATCGTCCTCGGTGAACCGGTAGCGGGGCATCGACACGGTGATCGCCGCGGGAGTGATGCGATCGCCGTTCGGGATGACCGCCGCGACGGTGGCCACATCGGGCTCCACCTCCCCGATGCACACGGCGAATCCGCGCTCCCGCACCTCTGCCAGTTCTTCGATGAGTGCGGCACGACTCGTCAGGGTGTCCGGTGTGATCACATCCAGTTCCTCGCACGGGAACATGGCCAGCACGCGGTCTTCGGGCAGCTGCGCCAGCACGGCCCGTCCGCCGGCGGCGGCGTAGCCCGGCACACGGACCCCGACCCGGGAGCCGACGCGCAGCGCCCGTGAGCTCTCGACCGCGTCGATGATCAGCATGTCCGGGCCGGAGAGGATCACGAGGTGCGCTGACTCCTGGACCTCGACCACCAACTCCTCCATCACGGGTCTGGCGATCGCCCGGATGTCGAGGTTGTTCAGCGCCGCTGCCCCGATGTCCAGCAGCCGCGGGCCGGGCACGTACGCGCGTGTGACCGGATCCTGTTGGGCGAATCCATGTAGTTGGAGCATCTCCAGCAGTCGGTGGGCCGTCGACCGGGCGGTCCCGATCCTTCGGCCGGCATCAGCGACCCGGATCGCCCGCTCCTCGGCGAGGACGCACAGCAGGCGCAGGGCCTTGTCGACTGAACCGATCGGGTAGTTCGGGGTCAACGTATCCGTCTCCTTGGCTGGCGCGATCATTCGATGCTCCTCCGCGCGTCCGATGTCACGAGGCACGGCGCCGAGTGTAGAGGCGGCCTCGCCATCAGGGGCGAGCGAGTTGTATGTACGGCAATTCGGGCCACAACACTCCGACAAATCAAGCCACAGCACTCTTGACAGCTTCGTAACGACGCGAACATATTGTTCTGTGTCACAGTCTCATGTTCTGCATTACAGAACACTAGCAGACTGACCCACCGCCCACAGGAGGGGTCCTGGGATGAAATCTGTTCTGCACCAGTGCATGGCGGTCACGGCATGACGGCAACGCGCACGCTGTTGCGAGGCGGCCAGATCGTGTCCATGGATCCGACCGTCGGTGACCTGATCGGCGACGTACTCATCGAGAACGGAACGATCGCCGCGATCGGCCCCGATCTGGAGATCGCCGAAGGCAGCGCCGACATCGTCGATGCCTCACGGCACATCGTGCTCCCCGGCTTCATCGACTCACATCGCCATCTGTTCCAGGCGCTCATGCGCGGAATGGCGGCCGACTGGTCCCTGTTCCAGTACTTCACAACGATGTTCGGGATGCTCGGCCCGCACATGACGCCGGAGCACATGTCCCTGGGCACCGCCCTCGGTGCTTACGACTCCCTCGACTCGGGAGTCACCGCCGTCTTCGACTACTCCCACAACCAGTCTTCGCCCGAGCACACCGACGAGGCCGTGCGCGCGCTGCAAGCCAGCGGCATCCGCGCGATGTTCGGCTACGGCGGAGCGATGTCCGAACAGCTGGAAATCCTCTCGCCACCGTTCACCAGCACCACTCCCAGCAATGAGGCCGAGATCCGCCGGGTGCGCAGCCGGTACTTCTCCTCCGACTCAGGGCTCGTCACCATGGGTCTGGCGGTACGCGGGCCGGACTCCTCGCCCATGGACGTCGTACGGGCTGATTTCGCCCTCGGCCGTGAACTGGGGCTGCGGATCAACACCCACATCGGTATGGCGGTGCTCGATCCACACGGCCGACCCAATGTGACCCGGCTGCATAAGGCAGGGCTGCTCGGCGACGACCTCATCTTCGGTCACTGCAACCTGCTCACCGATGAGGAGTTCCGGCTGATGGCCGACGCCGGCGTATCGGTGTCGGTGACCCCCGAGGACGAGTCCGCCATGGGACACGGCTGGCCGCCGATCACCCAACTGCTCAAGGCCGGCATCAGGCCGAACATCGGCATCGACACCTGTATGGCCGTCGGCGGCGATCCGTTCACAGCGATGCGCTTCGCCCTGGCGGTGCCGCGCGGCCTGGCCAACCAGCAGTCGCTGGCGAGTGGTGCCAACCCATGGCAGCTCGACCTGTCCGCGCGTGACGTGCTCGAATTCGCGACCATCGAGGGCGCCCGTGCACTGGGAATGGAGGATGTCACCGGCAGCCTCACCCCTGGCAAGCAGGCCGACATCGTCATGATCCGTACGGATCACATCTCCATGACTCCGGTCCTCAACCCGGTCGCCTCGATCGTTCACCACGCCAGCCGACAGACCGTTGACACCGTCTTCGTGGCCGGCCGGGCCGTCAAACGCGACGGCGCACTCATCACGGCCGACGCGGCAGGGATCAGCCGTCGGGCCGTCGACTCCATCGGCGAGCTGCTGGAGGCGGCCGGTGTCACACCCGGCTGGGCGCCGCCGCCGCCTCCACACCCGGGTGACCACTGACCAGCCGGTACGCCCCCTCGACCGCACCCCGGCAGGAGCCGGTGACCCGCCTCTTAACCGCGAAGGATCGACCCACTCCATGCGCATCGCACTCTTCGACCAATACCGCATCGGCATCGTCGACGGCGCCTCAGTGCGCGATGTCACCGATGTCGTCGACAGCCGATGGCACGGTACTCCCTATGTGATCAACCAGCTGATCGAGCACTTCGACAAGCTCAAGGAACCGCTGCGCACGGCGTTGGCCACTGCTCCGGAGCGCTCGCTCGCCGAAGTGACCCTGCTGCCGCCGATCCCACGTCCGGGACAGGTGCTCGCAGCCCCGGCCAACTACCATGCGCACGTCGCCGAGATGACCGACTCGCAGTATCGACCGACCAACCAACAGGCCCTGCGGTCGCCCAGTGACGTGGGCTTCTTCGTCAAGAGCTCCGCATCGATCTCGGGGCCGGCCGACGCGATCGAACTGCCCCCGATGCCCGGCCGCGCTTTCCACCACGAGGTGGAACTGGGGATCGTCATCGGCAAACCCGCCCGGGGCGTGCCCGCCGAGCAGGTGACCGACCACATCTTCGGCTACCTCGTCCTGCTGGACCTGACCCTGCGCACCGAGGGCGAGCGGCAGGAAGAACGGACGATGCGCAAATCGTTCGAGACCTTCACACCGATCGGCCCGTTCATCGTCACCGCCGACGAGGTGCCCGACCCCAGCAACGTCGGCCTGAGGCTGTGGGTCAACGACGAACTGCGTCAGCAGGCCAACACCCGTGACCTGATCGTCGGTATCGACGACCTGATCGCGCAGGCGAGCAGCGTTGTGACGCTGTGGCCCGGCGACATCTACGCGACCGGGACGCCGGAGGGAGTCGGCCCGATCGAGGTGGGCGATGTCGTACGTGCCGAGATCGACGGGCTGGGCGAACTGAGCCTTCCCGTCGTGAAGCGCAATTGGTGAACCCCCTCAGCGCAGGTGCCGGACGGCGAAGTCAGAAGGAGACGACATGATTGAGACCAGCACGGACAGTACGACGTCCGGGATCGACGTGGAGCAGTACTACGCGGGACTCGACTCGTTCAGCGTCGAGCCGCTGTGGCGCAACACCGACCCACGACTGCTGCCGACCGAGCCGAAGAGCCGTGCGCTGCCGCACGTCTGGCGGTACGACGACGTCCGCGCCCAGCTGATGACCGCGGGCCAGCTGATCAGCGCCGAGGAGGCGGAGCGACGTGTCCTGATGCTGATCAACCCGGGGTTGGCCAAGAAGGTGGAGACCGCGAACAACCTCTACGCGGGCATCCAGTTGGTGCTGCCGGGCGAGATCGCACCGATGCACAAGCATGCCGCTGCCGCCTTCCGGTTCGTCATCGAAGGCTCGGGCGCGTACACCGCAGTGGACGGCGAGCGCGCGCACATGCACCCCGGCGACATCGTGCTCACCCCGTCTTGGGCCTGGCACGACCACGGCAACTTCACCGACGAGCCGGTGGTGTGGATGGACGGGCTCGACCTTCCGCTGATCAACAAGCTCGAAGCGAACTTCTTCGTCGACGGCCCGGACCGCGTCCAGGAGGAGTTGCGCTCCGCGGACTCGACCGAACGTCTCTATGCCAACAGCCGGCTCAACCCGGCCTGGCAGTCGTGGGACAAGCCGTACTCGCCCGTCATCAACTACCCCTGGAGTCAGACGGAGCAGCTACTCAAAGCCGCCCTCGACGACTGGAGCGGCTCGCCCACCGACGGTGTCATCTTCGAGTTCACCAACCCCAACAGCGGCGGTCCCATCATGCCAACCATGGGCGCCTACATCCAGGCACTGCCGGCCAGGATGCACACCGAGGCGCATCAGCACACCAGCAGTGCGATCTACCACGTGGTACGCGGCCGAGGGCAGACGATCGTGGACGGCGAGGTGCTGGACTGGTCCGAACACGACACCTTCACAGTGCCCGGATGGTCGGTGCACGAGCACATCAACACCGAGAACGAGCCGGCGATCCTCTTCTCACACACCGACATCCCGGTACTCAAAGCCCTCGGGTTCTATCAGGAGCGGACATGCCAGCGGCAGGCGTGACCGTCACCCAAGACCACCCGGGGAGACCCCTATGAAGAGTTCCACAGCACAGAACGACTATGCGCGGGACCGCGCAGCGATCGAGGACACCGTCGCGGCTTTCGTCCTGGCACTGGACGCCCGTGACATCAAACGCGCAGTGGGCTGCCTGGCCGAACGGGTCACCTGGAACTACGAGTCCGTGACCGGTCGCCCCGCCGCTGTACTCGGTCCCGAAGAGCTCGAAGCCCGTTGGAACGCCACCATCGTGCACACCGATGCCTCACAGCACTTCCTGTCACTGCCCCACGTCAATACCGAAGGCGAGCACGCGACCTGCATCGTGCACGCCCGGGTCGAGATGCGACTAGCGAACCCCGGTGGCAGCTCCTACACGGCGACCAACGGGACGTACACCTTCGGCCTGGTCCGCGCCGAGTCCGGTTGGCTGCTCGACTCGGTGACGATGGTGCTCCTGTGGAACGACGGCAACCCGCGCATCATGGAGTTGGCAGCCGAAAAGGGCCAGCAGCGATGACCGCGGCGATGCCGAACCCCACTGCGGGCTCGCTGAACAAGCAGTTCTTCGTGATCTTCTCCGACTCCGGAGCCCGACCGGAAGAACTCGTCACTCACATCCCTGCCCACCTGGCCTACCTCACCGGCCTGGAAAAGCAGGGCGTGCTCCTGATGTCGGGGCCGTTCCTCGATGCGACGGGCAACCCCGGGCCCAACGGCATGCTGATCGTGCGGGCCACGAGCACCGACGACGCCGCCGCCCTCGCCGCGGCCGACCCCTTCCACAGCAGCGGCGCCCGGTCGTTCCGGATCGAGGAGTGGCAGGTGCACCAAGGCCGCATCGAAATCGCCGTCGACTTCTCGGACCGCAGCTACCACCTGCGCTGATCGCAACCCCAACCCTCGCGCGAACGGCGCACCTAGCAAGGAGACACCTGGTGACGACCCAAGGCTCCGACCTCACCGTCGGTCTTATCGCCCCCGGCAAGATCGGCCTGCCGTTCGCGGCGAACCTCATCGCCGACGGCTACTCCGTGTGGGGCTATCGACGCAGTTCGATGGCGGACTTCGAGGCCATCGGCGGCAAGGCGGCCACTTCCGCGAAGGAGGTCGCGGAACGCGCCGACATCATCTTCACGTGCGTGACCTCGGCGGACGCACTCGACGATGTGATCAGCGGTGAACACGGGCTGCTCGCCGCGGGTCGGTCCGACCTGCTCGTGGTCGACATCGGAGCGATGGCGCTCAGCCGCAAGGAAGCCGCTCGCGACGTCCTAGCGGCTGCGGGCATCACCATGCTCGACGCTCCGGTCAGCGGCACCCCGCCAATGGTGGCAGAGCGCAAGGGAACAGTGTTCGCCAGCGGTGAGGCGAGCGCACTCGAACGGGTTCGTCCGGCGCTCGAAGCCCTGGGCAGGGTCATCGCCACCGGCGAGTTCGGCTCGGGCTCCAAGATGAAGTTCGTCGCCAACACACTGACGTTCGTCCACATCACGGCCGCCGCCGAGGCGATCGCCCTGGCAAAGGCCGTGGGCCTGGACACACAGTTGGTCATCGACACGATCAAGCCGTCCGCCGCGGCGTCGACGATGTTCAACGTACGCGCGCCGATGATGGCCGAGGGTCAGACCCGTCCCGTGAAGGGAACGGTTTCCGGTGCGGTCGAGGTGGCCGAGGCCATCATGGCCACCGCGGCCGAGGTCGGCGCGGCGATGCCGCTCCTGGGCACCGTGCACAGGATCTGTGAAGCCGCCTGCGCACAGGGCTACGGCGAGGAGGACATCGCCGTCCTCGTCGCGGTACTGGAATCCGAGTCGGCCGATGCCATCGCCGGGGGTCTCGCGCCGATGGGCAGTACCCGCTGAGCCGACCGTACCGATCCCATCGAGCACAACGAGCACAACGAGCACCCACAGCACTCCCCAACATCCGCAGACAACTCAGGGACCGAACCCAACACCGATTGGAGCCGCACGATGTCTGTCGACACCGAAGCCGAACCGATGCAGATCCCGCGACCGGTCGAACCCATCATCAAGCCCAAGGGTCTGGGCATCTACCGCACCGGCCATGTCGTGCTGTTCAGCCCCGACCCGGCGGCCTCGGCCGAGTACGCGGTCAGTCACCTGGGCTTCCAGCACGCAGGGCACGACGACGAAGGCCGCTACTACCTGGCGGGCCACGGTCCGGACGCCTACTCGCTCGTCTACACACCGGGTGTGAGCGGCCTGGAGACCATCTCCTACATCGTCACCGACGACGCGGTGTTCGAGGAGGCCGCCTCCATGCTCGCCGAGGCCGGCGTCGACTTCACACGCAACGACGAGGTCTCGCAGTTCCGCCCGGGACCGACCTTGAGCTTCCGGACCCCTGCCGGCCACCCGATCGAGCTCAGGACCGGCTTCGTACCGGACGTGCCGGTGGCCGCTTCGACCCGGCGGCCGTCCGTGGCACCGGCGCCGATCGCCTCCGACCACGTGGTGCTGCGCACGGTCGACATGGACGGCGAGATCGAGTACGTGAGGACGAACCTGGGTCTGATGGAGAGCTCGCAGATCCAACTGCCCGACGCCTCACCGCTGATGGCCTTCTTCCGTGGCAGCAAGCTCTACCACTGCATGGCGCTGGCGCGCGCCGAGGTGAACGGGCTGCACCATGTGCAGTTCACGGTCAAGGACGCCGCCGCAGTGTTGGAGGCGTCCGAGGTGATGACGAAGAACGACGTCGAGATCCTTTGGGGTCCGGTGCGCCACGGTCCCGGTCACAACGTGGCGATCTACTTCCGCGACCACGTCGGTCACATTCTGGAGTTCTCGTCGGAGGAGATGACGATCCTCGATGATGAGAACTACTCACCGACGCACTGGTCGGTGACCGATCCCCGCTCTGCTGACGAGTGGGGCACCTTCCCTCCGGAGAGCTTCAAGTAGCCCCCGGTACCGGTTCGGTACGCCAGCCCCGCCAGCCCAGCGGCGGGGCTGCCACCGCGTACGACATGCAGAGCTGCCCCTTACCACGGTGCCTTTCCCTCGATACCAGCTTGGAGAGACTTGATGCGTCTCGTTACCTATTCGGACCCGTCCGGACGTTCTGCCCCTGGTGCCGATGTTCCGGGCCTGGGTGTGGTCGACCTGTCACGCGTGCTGGATGCACACGGCGTGGAGGTTCCCACCACCGTCGCCGATGCCTTCCGACGTGGACCGGAGTACCTGGACACCGTACGAGGGGTATTGGCAAAGGTCACCGGAGACGTACAGCGGATCGAGGACCCGAGATGGTTGGTTCCGCAGCCCGTCACCCTGCTCGCGCCATTGGGTGAACGCGTCCAGATCGTGGCCGCCGGCGTCAACTACCGTTCCCACGTACTGGAGATGGGCGGAGACGCGCCGAGGAAGGCCGCATGGTTCGTCAAGTCGCCGCACTCGGTGGTTGGTCCCGGCGCATCGATCCGCATTCCCGCCGGGGCCCCGGACATGGTCGATTTCGAGGGCGAGTTCTGTGTGGTCTTCGGCCGCAGCTGTCACGCGGTCACAGCAGCCGACGCACTGGACTACATCGGCGGCTACACCATCATCAACGATGTGTCCGCCCGCGATGAGGTCCCCCGAATCGCCAGTGCCACCACCCCGGAGGACGGGCGTTGGGCATGGACGGACATGCTCCTCGGCAAGCAGTACCCGACCTTCTGCCCGATGGGGCCGGCTGTGGTCACCGCGGATGAGATCACCGACCCCGAGAACTTGGCGATCAAGACCACGCTGAACGGCCGGCTCATGCAGGACGGACACACCTCGGACCTGCTGACCGGTATCGCCGAACTCATCGAGCAGTTGTCCCAGTACTTCGCCTTCGAACCCGGCGATGTACTGAGTACGGGCACACCGGCCGGAGTCGGCATGGGCCACAAGCCCCCGGTGTTCATGCACGCCGGTGACGAGATCCGCGTCAGCGTCGAGGGGATCGGCGAGCTGGTGAACCACGTGGTCGGTCCCTGAACGAGGGGGCTCAAGTCCGTCCCGTTCAAAGAACTGGAGACACTCGATACATATCGCGGCGACGTTGCCACACGGCCCGCACCCAAGGGCTGTCCCGTCATCCACGGGGCCAGCCGACTGGGGCCGTGTGGCAACGGTGTGCCCGGAGGCCAGTTGTGGCCCAATAGCCAGGGCTTTTGTGCCGCTCCACCGAGCCACCGCCCCGGTGCCCGGTTGCGGGTCAGCGCGCAGACCCTCGTACGAGACCCATCACCTCCGGAACAACTGCGCCCAGCGCGGCCACAGCATCGTGGTTGAGGTCATCGCTCCTCCCCGGTCCGGATGCTGCCGCTGACAGTGCCGTGCGACAGTTCGCCTTCGACAAGGAACTGCACCGGGGTCCGTTGTGCAGAGCATCTGCCCCGAGGACTGATCCGGGCTGGCGCCTGTGTCTTGCACCGGCAGCGCCACTCCCCCAGACCGCCCGTCCCCGCACGAGAAACTCATCGGTACGGAGATTTCCGCTGCCCATCCGCAAGCGGAGTGCATGTCAGCGGGCGTGGCCGTCGGTGTTCGGACGCACGGCATCCCCCTCCTCCGATTACGTCGCTGCAACGGCCAGCGCCGCCGCCTACCCGTGGGCATGAGCTTCGGCCAGTGGGTGTGCGGCTCGCTGACCACCGGCTGGCGTCGCTCACACCGCCTTGGGTCGGAGGAGACTTCCCCGTCCAGTTCAGCGTGTTGCGGTGGGGAATGCCCGAACCTCCAGAAGGCAAGGCTGCCCTGCTGGCATCGGCCAGTACTCGGTGGTACCGTATAGTGGTACTCGGCACTACACAGTACCGCTAGGGCCGAAAGGAGGACTCCGATGGACGACCTGACAGAGATGCTGAAAGGCACCCTCGAAGGGTGCGTGCTCGAAATCATCGGCAGCGAGGAAACCTACGGATACGCCATCACTCGTCGACTGAACGAGCTCGGCTTCGCCGACGTCGTCGAGGGAACGGTGTACACCATCTTGCTGCGACTGGAGCGGAACAAACTCGTCCAGGTGACGAAACGACCGTCTGGCGTCGGCCCACCGCGCAAGTTCTACGCGCTCAACGACGCCGGACGCGAGGAGCTCGCGAAGTTCTGGGCGAAATGGCAGTACGTCTCAACGCGCATCGACAGGCTCAAGGAGGGCGAGCGATGAACTTCTGGGAGACCATCACCGGCAGCGATCTCACCAGGGATTGGAAGGCGTTCGAAGCCCGGGCCCAGGCCCTGCCGGACGACTACCGGGCGGCATGGGATCAGATCAAGGTCCACCTCCTTCCCCACGGGGACTTCACCGGCCGCAACTTGATGCCGATCCTGGACGCCGCGCTGGGGTTGCTCGAAGAAACAGCGGCGGAGGGGCAGAGCGTCAACGACGTCCTGGGCGACGACATCCCGGGCTTCTGCGTTGCGCTGGCGGGTGGGGAAGGGGCTCGAACCTATCGCGACCGATGGGGCGAGCAGTTGAACAGGAACGTCGCGAGGAAACTGAACCGGCTGGGAGGCTGACGTGGGCATCCAGGACATCATCGAGGGCAAGAAGCAGTGGCGAGCGCACATGGCTCGGGTGAAGGCGCTCCCGCCGGACTATCAAATCGTCTACAAGGAGATACAGAAGTACCTGTTCAAGGTCGGACCGGTCGACCTGCCTGACGGACCGCTGCTCCCCGGGATCGTCGAGTTCTTCGAGGAGGGTGTCGCCGCCGGCAAGGGGGTCCTGGAACTCATCGGCAGCGACGTCGCCGCGTTCTGCGATGAGCTGGTCAAGGACTCACGCACCTATGCGGACGTCTATCAGGAGTCCATCAGCAGCAATCCCGGTACGGCCGACAAGTAGCACCTGCGGCCCCATACCAGCGGGCGCAGTGGCCCGCACCCACTCTTTGATCGCACACACGCTTCGATCGCCTCGGCGCAGCGCGAACAGGCGCGAGCCGACCTGCCAGCGGTAGCCGCCGCAGGTCCTGTCCACCGAGGCGGTCGAGCAGGCTGCTGATATCTGACCCAGTCGTGCCCCCACTCCCGACGAGCAGGTCTCCGGCGGCGGGCCGCTCGACACCACACTCCCTGGGCAGGACGCCTGCCCCGTCGTCCGGAACGTCTCTCCGCCGGGTTCCGAAATCTCCCCCGTATCTCCAGCCTCCGAAAGGAAGCCCTCATGCCTGCATCTGTCATGCCCACGCCTAAACAAGGTCACGATCATTCGCCGCTGGCCGCCATCCCCGCCGTCTCCGCCGTCGGGCTACGCAAGTCATACGGCGAAAAGCTCGTCCTCGACGGTATCGATCTGCGCATCCCGGCCGGGTCTGTGTTCGCGCTGCTCGGCCCGAACGGCGCCGGCAAGACCACCGCCGTCAAAATCCTGTCCACGCTCATCACCTCCGACGCCGGCGACCTCCACGTCGCCGGGTACAACCTGGCCGCCGACCCCCAGGCGGTCCGTTCAGCAATCGGTGTCACCGGACAGTTCTCCGCCGTGGACGGCTTGATCACCGGCGAAGAGAACATGCTCCTCATGGCGGACCTGCACCACCTGTCCAAGAGCGAGGGGCGGCGGATCGCTGCCGAGCTCCTGGAGCGCTTCGACCTGGTAGACGCTGCGAAGAAGCCCGCTTCGACGTACTCCGGCGGCATGAAGCGCCGCCTGGACCTCGCGATGACACTGGTCGGCAGCCCGCGGATCATCTTCCTCGACGAGCCGACGACAGGGCTCGACCCACGATCCCGCCACAACATGTGGGGCATCATCCGTGGCCTCGTCTCCGACGGTGTCACCGTCTTCCTCACCACTCAGTACCTGGACGAGGCCGATGAACTCGCGGATCGCATCGCCGTGTTGAACGACGGCAGGATCGCCGCCGAGGGCTCTGCCGAGGAGCTCAAGCGGCTCGTTCCCGGCGGGCACATCTGCCTCCGCTTCACCGATCCGGTCGCCTACCAGTCAGCCGCTGGCGCCCTGCTCGAGGTCACCCGGGACGAAGAAGCACTGTCACTGTCCATCCCCAGCGACGGCAGTCAACGCGAACTGCGCTCCATTCTCGACCGGCTGGACTCGGCCGGCATCGAGGCGGACGAACTGACCGTCCACACACCCGACCTCGACGATGTGTTCTTCGCTCTGACCGGCCCGCCCAACGTCCAGAACCAGTCCAAGGAGACCGTTCGATGAGCTCGCTCTCTCTCGCCATCCGCGACTCGCACACAATGCTGCGCCGCAACCTCCTGCACGCCTGGCGCTACCCGTCCGGGACCCTGAACCTACTGCTCACGCCGATCATGATGCTGCTGCTCTTCGTCTACATCTTCGGCGATGTGATGAGCGCCGGCATCGGTGGCACCACCGCGAACCGCTCCGACTACATCGCCTACATCGTTCCTGGCTTGCTGCTGCTGACCGTCGGCAGCACCGTGATCGGGGCCGCGGTGTCCGTCTGCACGGACATGACCCAGGGGCTCACCGCCCGCTTCCGCACCATGGCGATCTACCGGGGCTCTCTGCTCGTCGGGCATGTCATCGGCGGGGTGCTGCAGTGCCTGATGAGCGTGGTCCTCGTCGGCGCCGTCGGTGTGGCGATGGGCTTTCGTTCCACGGAGGACACGGCACTGGAGTGGATCGCGGCACTTGGGCTGATCACCCTGTTCGCTCTGGCACTCACCTGGATCGCAGTGGGAATGGGGGCGGCCAGTCCGAACCCCGAGGCGGCAGGCAATATGGCCATGCCGCTGATCCTCCTACCGCTCATCTCCAGCGCATTCATCCCGGCCGGTACGATGCCGGGCTGGTTCCAGCCGATTGCCGAGTATCAGCCCTTCACCCCTGCCATCGAGACCCTCCGTGGCCTCCTCCTCGGCACCGAGATCGGCAACAACGGCTGGCTCGCGATCGCCTGGTGCGTCGGCCTGATCGCGCTCGGATACCGCTGGTCGACGGCGCAGTTCAACCGTGGCCCGAAGTAGCGGAGCGGAACGCCCTGAACACCGCTACGGCTGCCGATCGGATACTCAGTACCGAAATGCCCGTCGGCCAGCGCCCTCCGTAGCCGGTCCAGCTCGACAACAGCCGTGCACCCTCCACCAAGGATCAAGGGTCGTCCCTGTCCGCCACGGGACACCGGAATCGCAACGCCGTCGTGGTGAACCGTGAAGTGCTGTATCGGCCGAGCGCCTCTTTCGGTCCGCTCCTTGTCACCGGTCGACCCGTCGGCGAACGTCTCATGGCGAGATCCCTGGTCGGCTCTGGGGAAGAGTGCGTGGGCGTCGTATGTCTTGCGCAGTCCGGCGCCCTCGATCTCACTGGTCCTCGCAGTCATGTCCACCATGCTGAAGAGTTCCCCCTGCGTCAGGGTCAACCCCTACAACGATGCGATTTCCGCACGTCCGTAGCCTCCGGCAGCTACCCACAGCGGTCGCGGCCAGGGTGACACATGGGCACGCCGGGACCTGTTGGGACCGGTCGCCACCGGCACGACCGCTGCGAGTCCGCCACGAGGGCGACTGCGGCAAGAAGTGGTCAGAGCATGAGCAGTAGCTGTGTGTTGGGAACGAGTTTCCGGTTCACACTGGTGCTCTGGACGAAAACGGTGAAGTCGTCGTTGTGGTCCGGCTTGACGCGTATTTCCACGTCCGGCAGTCCGAGCAGAGCTCGGGCTGCGGGCCCCGTGTACACACGGTCCGTCTTCTTCTCCATCACTGCGATCTGCTTCCGTGCCTGAATCTTCTCCGGCTTGCTCAGCTGATAGAAGGCGCGGCCAGTTCCGTAGGTGTGTCCGGACTCCGTGACCCAGTCCCGGATGGCGGCGGCACGGGTCACCGGAATCAGCTCATACTTCGACGGATTCGCCGGGGTGAGACCAGCCGCCTTGATCGTGTCCTGGTTGACGGCCTGCGCACCCGTGGAGAACACCGCCCGCGACCCGCGGATGCCCTTGGTGCGACCCACCATGAACTTCTCGGTGGCCTCTTGGATGACCTGCCCGGCCTCTTCGAGGCCCTGAGTGCTCGTGGCATCCCAGATGGCGATGTTCTCCTTGGGGAATCCACAGTTCATGGCCTCGCGCTTGCCCATCTGGTCCGGCACAAGGACGGCCAGCGTCCAGTTGTCGTCCTGCGTCTCGATCATCTTGGCGACAGCGGCCGTCAGGTCAAGCGGATTACTGAAGGGGGCATCGGGACAGCGATGACTCACGTTCTCCTGCCCATCGGTCAGGACGAACGTCAGGAAGCTGTGGTCACCGTACAGTTGAGCAGTCTGCGCCAGTTCCCTCTGCGACTTCAGTGCAGCCGCGAGCAGAGCAGTCATGCCACCGGCCCGGTAGAGCTGCTTCAGCGACGGCATCCGCAGCACGTCCTTGTCGTAGATGACGCACTCCACGTTGTCCGCGAAGACGTACACCGTGACGCGGGTCTCCTGGTCCAACTCCCTTGACCGGCGGGCAAGATACTCGATCTGCTGGTCGGCGACCTCGACGACCTTGCGGCTCAAGTGCGACATGGACGAACTGGCATCCAACACGAGGGCAACGTGATTGATGTAGTTCTGGATTCCGGACAAGATAACTCCCCCTCTTTCCGACTGATGCTCCTACCGTCTCACCCACCACTGACAATCGATCCGGCCCGGATGGACCCAGCGGGGGCAGCGGCCAGGAACGGCACGGGCCCCGGGGACGCGGGCCCGCCCGGCCACTTGGCGGAGTCCAACTCACGGAGGCACGGCTTCACAAAACGGCGATCATCCGCCTCAACGCCGAAGCCACTCCAGCAGTTCGTCGTGACGACCTCAATCGGCGCCTAGATCAGCTCATCGTCGGGATCCGGAGCCAGTCGGTCGATGTGCACTCAGCCGTCCGCGACTTCATGCCGTGCAGCGGGTCTACCTGGCCGCGTATCAGCATGGTGTCCCGTGCGCGGTCGGGGAGGTGCGACCGCATCGGGAAGACCCAATCCCCGGCGGGGTACGCGGCTCCTGCCCACCATCATCCACCCGAGTCGCACCGGTGGAGCCATCGGCGGTCGCCAGTACGGTCCTGTGAGCCACAGCAGCACACCGTCGGCGTCCGACGGTGCTCACCCGTACTCGGTGCACCACCGCTTCCCGAGCGAGGAGTTGTCAGTTCCAGCGGACGGCAAAGGGCAAGGAGATCTCTCCTTGCCCTTCTCAAGGTATAGCGCACTGGGGGGCTTGCGGCAAGGCCCCCGTCATGGCTCAGAATCATCAGCCAAGGCCACGACCTGCGGAAATGAAGGAACGATATGCGGGTGCTGCTGTCGACGTACGAGGGGGATGCGGTGACGTCGGACCGGCGGTGGGACCGGCAGCGCGGTCGAGGGCCCTCGGCGCAGTGATGTAGCGAGGCACTCCGCCCGGCTGGGCGGAGCGGGCCGGCCGAGCCGTTGGATGGAAGGCAACCAGGGATGCGAACGTGCCCGACAAGAGGTTCGACTGAGCTGGAGGTGCCGGTGAACCGATCGGCAAATGTAGTGCAACGGGACACGACTGTTTCGGAGGTATCGCAATGATCGAGCAGTACGTGTTGGATCTCCAGGAGGTCGACGAGACACAGGTGGCGGTCGTTGGCGGCAAGGGGGCGCACCTGGGCGGGCTGTCTCGGATCGAAGGCATCCGCGTGCCGGAGGGCTTTTGTGTGACGACCGATGCGTTCCGGCGGATCATGGCGGAGGTGCCGTGGATCGACGATCAACTCGATCAGCTGTCACACCTGAACCCGGATGACCGGGAGGCGATCCGCACGCTCAGCGCGCAGATTCGCCAGGCCGTCGAAGGGATCGCCATCCCAGGCGAACTCACGGCGGCGATCACCCCCGCGCTCGCCCGGCTCGGCGAGCAGTCCGGCTACGCCGTCCGATCCAGCGCAACGGCAGAGGACCTGCCGACGGCCTCCTTCGCCGGCCAGCAGGACACATACCTGAACATCGTGGGGCCGACGGCGGTCCTCCAGCACATCAGCCGGTGCTGGGCCTCCCTGTTCACCGAGCGGGCCGTGGCCTACCGCCAGCAGAACGGCATCGACCACCGTACGGTCCGTATGGCTGTGGTCGTGCAGCGGATGGTCTTCCCTCAGGCGGCCGGCATCCTGTTCACGGCGGACCCCCTCACGGGCAACCGGAAGGTCGCCACGGTGGACGCCGGCTTCGGCCTCGGCGAGGCCCTCGTCTCCGGCTTGGTGAACCCGGACGTGTTCAAGGTGCGCGACGACCAGGTCGTCGCCAAGACGCTCGCCGCCAAACAGCGTGCCGTTCAGGCCCGGCCGGCCGGTGGTACGCAGGAAGTGGCGATCGACCCACGGCGACAGGAACAGCCAGCGCTGACGGATGGGCAGGTCGTGCGGCTCGTACAGCTCGGGCGGCGGATCGAAGCGCACTTCGGCAGCCCTCAGGACATCGAATGGTGTCTGCTCGACGATGACTTCCAGATGGTTCAGAGTCGGCCGATCACAACACTGTTCCCCATCCCCGAAACCGGCGACCGGGAGAATCACGTCTACGTCTCCGTTGGTCACGGGCAGATGATGACCGACCCCATGAAGCCCCTGGGACTGTCGATGTGGCCGCTGACGGCCATGGTGCCGATGCACCCGGCCGGTGGGAGGCTGTTCGTCGACGTCACCCGGCACCTGGCATCGCCCACGAGCCGCGCCGGGTATTTGGACGCCTTGGGGAAGGACGATGTGCTGATCAGGGACGCGCTGGAGACCGTCCTGGATCGCGACGGATTCGTCCCGTCGCTTCCGGACTCAGGGCCGGGCAGTCCGCCTGCCGGCGTGCCCGTCACGATCGAGACCGATCCAGCCATCGTCACCGAGCTGATCGAGCGCAGCCAGGCGTCCATCGCCGCCCTGGAGCGCGATATTCGGACCAAGAGCGGACCGGCACTGTTCGACTTCCTGCTGGGCGCCTTCGAGGAGCACAAGCGGGTCCTCGGTGATCCGCTGAACTTTCAGGCGATCATGGCGGGGATGGAGGCGACGTGGTGGCTCAACGACAGAATCCAGGAGTGGCTTGGCGAGAAGAACGCAGCTGACACACTGACCCTCTCCGCCCCTGACAACATCACGTCGGAGATGGGGCTGGCGCTACTCGACATTGCGGACGTGATTCGCCCGCATCCGGAGGTGGTGGCGTTGTTGCAAGCGGTCGAGGGCGAGGGCTTCCTGGACGAGCTTGCGAAACTCCCGGGCGGGCCTGAGGCGCGCGACGCCATTGAGAACTACCTCGATAGGTACGGCATGCGCTGCGTCGGCGAGATCGACATCACGAGGCCGCGTTGGCGCGAGCGCCCTTCCACGCTCGTGCCCGTCATCCTGGACCATGTCAGGAACTTCGAGCCGGGTGCCGCTGAGCGGCGCTTCGAGCACGGGCGGCATGAGGCGCTGAAGAAGGAACAGGACGTGCTGTCACGCTTGCGGGCCCTTCCGGACGGGGACCGGAAGGCGGATGAGGCCAAGCGAATGATCGACCGGGTCCAAACCTTCATCGGGTACCGGGAGTACCCGAAGTACGGCATCGTCAGCCGCTACTTCATCTACAAGAAGGCATTGCTGGAGGAGGCCGAACGCCTTGTACAGGCTGACGTGCTTTCTGAGAAGGAGGACGTTTTCTACCTCACGTTCCAGGAGTTCCACGACGTCGTTCGCTCGCACCAGGTGGATGAGCGGCTCATTCAGCAACGCAAGGACGCGTTCCGGTCGTACCACGCGCTCACTCCGCCACGCGTGCTCACGTCGGATGGCGAGGCCGTCGCCGGGGCGTACCGGCGTGACGATGTGCCGGCCGGTGCCCTCATCGGCGTACCGGTCTCCGTCGGAACCGTCGAGGGCAGGGCCCGCGTCATCCTTGACTTGGCGGAGGCCCATCTTGAGGCGGGCGACATCCTGGTCACGGCCTGCACCGACCCCGGCTGGACTCCGCTGTTCATCGGAATCGCGGGCCTGGTGACGGAGGTGGGTGGCGTGATGACCCACGGCGCAGTGATCGCCCGGGAGTACGGCCTGCCGGCCGTCGTGGGCGTGGAGCAGGCCACTCGGCTGATCCGTGATGGACAGCGGATCCGTGTGCACGGAACCGATGGGTACGTCGAGATCCTGCCCTGACCGAGCACACCGAGAAGGCCCACCCGCCGTAGCGCCCGGCAGAGACAACGCCCACCAGTTCAGCGAACTGACCGAACAAAGTGAGATCCATGCCCAGCCATCGACGCCTTGACGACCGAACTCGCCGAGCTCCGGCGAGACAGACCCTCCTCCCAGCGCATGTCCGTCGATTCCAGACCGAAGTCCCAACACCACCGTGGCCCTGACTCTTCTGGCTCCGCCGGAACGGAGGACGGCCGAGCGGGCCGGGTAGCTGCTGGTGGTGGCCTCAGTGCTGGATCAGACCGCCGACTGGGACAGCAGGGACGTGTCCCGTTGCCGGAAGGCCCTGCGCCAAAGAGAGGCCGATATCGACAAGCGATGACCGACGCAGCTGGGCGACTTCGGGGATCGGAGTCCAGACCGACTCGGCGATTTCGCCGTTCGGCTCAGGCCGAAGTTGGCCGCTGACGACTCTCGCCCGGTAGAAGATGCCGACATTGTGGTGCTCAGGTCCACCAGGTATGGCACGTTCGGCCGCAGGGATCACCCTTGAGTCCACCCCCAGCAGAGACTGGACCACCGCATTGCAGCCGGTCTCCTCAGCAACCTCTCGGATCACGGCATCGAACGGATCCTCTCCATGCTCGACCCTGCCTCCCGGAAGGGTCCAGGTGGATGCACCCTTGGTCGACACATGACGGGCGAGAAGCAACTGCCCGTCCTCGATGCACACGGCATACGCCGCCAGCCGGAAACTCATCCCATACCTCCCAACAGACCCTATCCCACCTTCCACAACCCGAGGGCGCTCCTCGACTGGACAGGAAGTCGAACAACGCCCGGCCCGCGCTGGTCAACGTCCTCATCGACCCTGGAGGGTTCACAACGCCCACAACAGAGACGATCCGTACGGTGTGCTCGTCGCCCTCGCTCACGACCGGGCCGGGGTGGTCGACTGGTTCGTCACAGAGCTCGGTGTTGTGCACCAGGCCATCAACGCCGTCTGCGATGCGGACGAAGGCTCCGATCGGGACCAGCTTGGTACCAAGGCCGGTGGTGCCAAGGCCGGTCCCATCGGCGGAGGACAGAAGCGGGTGCTCCTGGAGAGCTTTCAGTGACAGTTGGGCCTGTCCATGCTGGGTGTTGTCCCCGTCGATGGTCTCGTCCACGACCCACCGGCCCACTGCCCTACTTCGGTGGCTGGAAGCCGCCGATCTTCTGTTCCAGGAGTTCGGCGAGCCGTAGCGGGGTGCGGTCCTCGAACATCGGACCGATGAGTTGCACTCCCACCGGCAGGCCCTCGGGAGACCGGCCAGCAGGTACGGCGGTGGCGGGCAGGCCGGGCATAGTGGCCAGCCCAGCCCAGACGAGCTGGTCGAAGTACGGGTACCCGACACCGTCGATGTCGATCCGGCGTACCAACACATGGGGGTTGTGGTCGTGCGGGAACGCGGGAGTTGGTGTGATCGGACAGACCACGGCATCGAACTCGGCGAACAACTGCCGCCAGCCGTGGCGGTGGTGTTCGCGACGGTTGTTCGCCTCGATCCAATCGCGATGGCTGAGCACCATGCCACGCAACCTCGTCGCGTCGAGACTCTGGTCGTCTGCGCTCAGTGCGGCGGCGCGTGCCCGCAGTTGCTCATGCGCCTCGACGGGAAATCGGGCGACGGAACCCGAGAACAGCAACTGCGTGTAGAGCGTGGCGGCTTCGGTGAGATCGGGCAGCAATGGACTGTGCCGTTCAACGCGGGCGCCGCCGTCGATCAGTGCCTCGGCCACCCGGTTCACACCCGCCCGTACAGCGGCCCCGGTCGGAATGGTCGGATGCTTGCCCGGTCTGCATCGCGTGCGGCGGCTCGTGCACGGTCGAAGTCCGGTACACAGATCGCGTTGATCACATTGTCGTTGCGCTCGATACGGGCAATCGCCTCGTCGGTCAGTTCCACCGAGGTCACTTCACCGGCACGCAGGCCAGCCGTGAGTTCTTCTGCGCTCTGAAGGTTCCACTCCATAAATTCGACCGTACTGACCTCTGGCAGAGGACATAAAATGCTGATTCACACAACGGAGTAGTAGTCGGCTCACGTCATCATGTTGTCTCCGACCCAGAACTCTGTTTGAGCCAGGCGCGGGGACAATCCTCCGCAGATGCGGGACCACACTTCCCAACCTGCACGTTCACCCGCGTTGGAGCCGGTCTTGGGGTCCGAGCCCCGCCCGCCATGGCACGCGCGTGCCGGATGGAGTGTCGCGGCCTGTGCCACAACGGTGCAGGTCGTACGCGGTGGTCGACTGGGAGACCACACGACACTTGCCGGGTGCTTGGATCGGCACCCGGCAAGCGTGCCGCCGGTTTCTCGCCCGCGGCTGGTCGAACTCAGTCGGCTAGCCCGCCAGATGGGCGGCGACGGTCCGCAGCAACTCCTCGGCGTTGAGGGACTCGGTCACATCGGGGATGTCCACCTCATGGAGTGTCTGTCCGTCCCCAGCCGCGATGACCGCGTACTCGGGGGCTGTCCGGGCCTCGGACGCATACCCTTCCTGCACGGCGACAACATCGCCGTTCCCCTCGGTGATGACGGTGAGTTTCATACGAAGCCGCCCCCCTGAAGGTTGTGAGTACCCGCTTCACTGCCGATGTTGCGGATCGTCACCCCGTACTCGGTGTACCCGGCTCCGGTCCTCCGCTTGCTGTGGTTGAAGGCGATGTGGGTGGGGCCGTTGCCCGAAGGTTTGACGTCGGGCCAGGCCGGTTGCGCGCCCCGATCCTCACCATTCCCAAAGTTGTACCACCAGGTGGTCTGAGCACCGGCGGCCAGTGTGGTGACTGCCCCGAGGTTGTTGAATGCCATGACTTCTTCCTCTCGATATCGGAAGTCGAAGTGCTGAGCAACTCGAATTGGACACTCAATCCGAATCCAAGCCAAAACTCTTGCCGGGAAGTGCAATTCAAGTGGCGTAAGGCCATCATGGCGGCTCGGCATGAGACCGACCATCACCTGAAAGGAGGACACTTCCCGCGGAGAGACCCCGTCAGCGAAGAGCGCTGGGAATTCCCATCCAGGCAACTCCGGCAGAATGCGCTGCTGAGTCCCGGTGAGCCGATGCGCCGTGTTCACGTCCTCCTTCATCCACGCGCACGCCTGCCAGGCGCCGTGGATCACGCGCCCAGGCGCTAGCAGTCCTGACTCAGCATGGCCCCGGAATACCTCAAGCCACACGTCACGATCAGACGCATTCGAACGAGGAGTCACAGTGTCGGTCGGGAGGGCTGCCCCGGAACTCGCACACCTTCCATAAACACAGCGCCCACACACCGTCCATGAACACCACACGGGAAAGTGTATTCAGCAACAATCCTCAAGGACTGTCCCGGAAATACTCGGCGGGCGCGCGACGACAGCTACCGCACTCCCCCCTGTTGTCCGGCGACAAGGCGGTACCCTCACGCTGCGTTATCGAACCGCCCGAATACGCCCAGTATGAGGGAGACCCTCAGCGTTGCGGTGCTCCGCATCTCGCCGCGCGCTGATCCGCCAGGCACTACGGGACAGTCCTTGGCTACCCCACCAGGTCAGTGACCCCACCTCGGCAAGATCTCATGAGGTGGGACATCCCAGGTGTCAGCTCTGCCCCGGATCCCTGACCTTCCCTGTGACGGTCGGCCCCTCCGACCAACTGTCGTCCAGCTGGAGAACGCCCAACTGCATCCGCAGGGACTCCTCCGGCTCGTTCAGCGCGTCTGCGATCGTGGGCACGGACACTTCGAGGCTCGTCTCGCCCGGGAGAATGGGGGACCAGAGCTCGGCTCCCGACAGTGGCCGCTCCGGATCGGCAGATACACCGAGTTGGGCCAGCCACTGCGGATCGACGTCCTTCGTGGAGAGCTCCGGACCCCCGCCCGTCGACCGGAAGACGAACCGGGTCAGGAAGTAGGTGTCGGCTGGAGCGGAGAGCCGCACCTGCCAGGTGAGCTTCCCACCCTCGGCGACCGAGTCGACGACCGGATCCACACTGATCACGGGCATGGGGTCGTCGTTCTCGGCGAGGACGCCCCCGATGGCTCCGCCCACCACCGTGCCACGCACGGCCTTGGCCACGACCGGGTGGTGGACGTCGTCGTCGAAGGTGCGATTGCCCCGGACCGTGATCGGCACACTCACTGAACCACTAGCCTGCACTTTCACCGTGCGGACCGTGGACCAGTCGCTGTTCGGGTCGATGACGCCGAGTTTGATCACGCCGGTGCCCTTGCCGGTGGCCCGGACGTTCACCCGGTGGGTGCGGGTACCCGAGTCCCCTTCCTTGACCGTCTTCAGGTCGACGTCGACCCGCGGGAGCGACACGGGACGCACTGCCGGAGTGCCGGGGCGCCAGCCCCAGGCGTCCATCAGCCAAAGCTTGCCGGAGGTGCCACGCGGCGTGAGCTCCAATGACCGAATCTGCTTCAGGTCAAGGCCGGCAGCGGCGGCGGCCTTCAGTGGGACGCGGAGCTCACGCGCCCAGTACGAGGCCGTCCCGCCCGGGCCGGGAAGTCCGTCGACCTCCGCCTGGCCGAGCGTCACACGCTTGCCGGAGGTGTCGGTCACGGCGATGTCGAGCCGGGTGCCTGAGATGTCAGGCGGGACGATCACCCGCAGCGCGAGTGCGTCGGAGCCGGCCAGCGAGAATGCGCGCTTCGGCGTCAGCTTCACCGGGGTGCCGGGTTTGTCCCAGTCAGCCCTGACCGCATTGCGGCCCGGTTCGTCATCGGTGTACTCCCAGGGTGCGAAGTGCGGTGATCGACCAGGCTCGGAGCGCTGGATGCACGCCTGGTCCGCCCTCGGCGAGACCTGTTGGCACACACGCCCGTTGGTCACGGAGAGCGGGGTGTCGGGCAGGATCGCCGCGGTGCGGTTGCCGCCGACGGCATGGGTAAGCACCCGGGCGGGGCCTGCGGAGGCCGCACGGCGGCCGGATCCATCGAGGAGTGGGCGGACCCGATCGTCCCCCGCGAGGAACAGCCGTGCGGCGGCGGCGATGTAGGTGGTACCCGCCGTCTGCTGCTGCTTGGCGCTCAGCCGGGTCCCGGCCCCCGCCGAGCACACCGGGTCCTCGTCGCCCCAGACATCGTCGTGGGCGGGCGCCTCCGCCTGACCGGGCGTCCACTCGGTGTTGAAGTAGTTGTGGTTGGCGCCGACCATGTACACCGCGCTGTGCAGTGCGGTACCCCGGCCGATGCCCCGGGAGGCGTCGAGGTACATCTGCCCCTGCAGGTCGTTCATATCGCCGTCGCAGCCCGGCAGGACGGTCATGGAGGGCACATCCGGCGTGGGGTTCTGGCCGAAGATCGTGGGGCCGATCAGGACGGTGCCGCGGATCCGCCAGCTCACGGGAGCCCGGGCGCCGTCCTCGGCGCGCGGGGGCGGGTAGACACTGTCGAGGGCCGCCCTGTTCACACCCTCGCCGCCTCGGGAATGACCGACGAGGAGCACCTTCGAGAGGTCCACCCCATCCATCGCGCGGACGGCCCCAGGGGCCTTCGCGGGCTTCGCCCCCCACTCCGCCCAGCGCGCCAGATGCTGGCGCACCAGCGAGGACCGTGCCTGCGCCCCGGCATCGGCCTTCCAGCCGTCCTGTCCGTTGACGCCGTTCGCGGAGATGGAAACCGTCACATAGCCCTGGGACGCCAGGTGCTTCTGGTCATGCAGATAGCCGCGGTAGCTTGGGATCGCCTTCTGTCCCGTCGGGCACGGCCACCGGATGTTCGCCTCGTCCGTACCAGGCTCGTAGCACGTGGTGTGACGGCCGTGGAGAAAGAGTGCCAGGGGCCGCTTCCCCGGCGCATCCGTGGGACCGACGACCGTGGCCCGCATCTCCACAGGGTGCTGGTAGCCGGGCAGTCTGACCGACTTCAGGGCGTACTCGCCGCTGGTGGTGCGGTACTTGCCGGGGACACCGGGGTCGACGGGGTTGGTGGGCAACGGGACCGGGGGCGTCGCCGGGACGGGCGCACGCCGCTGGTCGGGCGCCGGGTGAGCGCCCGCGGCGTCCAACCGCCTTGAGCCGGCCACCACTTGGAGCTCGCTCACCGGTCCCACTCTCGCCCTGTCGATGCGGAGCCGGAAGGTGCGGTGGTCGGGTGTGGCCTCAGGAACGCCGAGCGTCCGCTCCCCGGAGCGGAACTCGACCAGGGCACCGCCCATGCCCACGGGCTCGGGCGAACTCCACAGCAGTTCCCCGTCCGCGATGCGCCACCCGTTCGGCAGCCGTTCCTCCGAGGCGCCCGGGGGCGCCCCGGGTATGGACTCGGCCGTCGGCAGCGCATGCGCAGCCCCCGCGGCCAGCGCCACAGCCGCCAGGGCGGCCGTGAGCGCGCGTGAGACCAGTCTCACGATGGTTCTCCTCGTCGTCGGTCAAGCCTCAGCTCACCGGGATCCCGTGTGAGCCCTCGCACGGCCAGAGGGTGACGTACCGTCATCGGTTGCCTCGCGTGGAGAAGATGGCCGGAGTCCGTGGGAAGCCCCAGCAGTCGACTCCCGCGGGACCCTCCTGTGAGATTGCTGCCGCTGGCAGGGCGAGCAGGGGGAAGCCAGGGGCGTGGGGATGCCAACCGCGATGGGCGCGGACCGGTACGAGTTGGGCGAGGCAACTGTCGAGGACGGCACTGGCGGTGTCCTCGCGATGGAGAGTCGGGTGGGGGTGGCAGCCGTTCCCGGACCGGTACGTCGGTGCGCCCAAGGCGTACCTCGTCAGGAGCGGGAGCAGCAGCCTCACGATGAGCACAACTCGACTGTTTGGCAGGGAACTTCACTATCACAACCAACTGTTGCGGAGCAGCACGGAAGGCTCACGGAAGGAGGTTCATAGCTCGCCGTTCAACCCCGCTGGTCAACCTCACCATTCAACCTTGCTGGTTAACCTCGCTATTCAACCTTGCTGGTTAACCTCGCTATTCAACCTCGGTGTGAAATGCGGTGGTTCTTCGACGCCCATCGGTACGGAACTCCGCCGTCGGGAAGTCGACCGAAGAACTTGGTGAGGTACCAGTTCATGCGACCCAACTTGGGGTGGCGAAGATCTACGCTTGGGGCACTCAGTCCAGCCTGACCGAACTGCACCAGCAGTAACCGGCAGACGGGCGGTTACGCCCGTCTGCCGGGGGGCTCAGGCGGTACTCATCCCCACGCCAGCGCCGCCCTCCAGATAGCGCTCGACACGTCGTTGGTTCTCCACCAGGCTCAGGCACAGGTGCCGGAGGGAGGCGATCTCGTCCGGTTCGACACCACGGAAGATCGACTCCATCGCACGCCGCACCGGCAGCCGGAAGTCGTCCAGCCAGGTACGCCCGTGTGGCGTGATCCGGACGCGTACAGCCCTCCGGTCCTGCGGATCCTGCACACGCGACGCCAGACCCTCTCCTTCCAAAGTATCCACCAATCCCGTCACATTGCGGGAGCTCACACCGCCGGCCTGGGCCAGCTCTCCGACCGTCATCCCCTGCGCCGGGGCCACGCCCAGACGCATCAGCACATCGAGAGCGCCCGTGCTGAGTCCGCGATTTCCCGCGCCCCGTGCACGGAGCCGGTCCACCGCTTGCAGGGCCGAACGGAGAGCCGCCACGGCTTCCAGGGCGAGTGTGTCGCCATCAAGGGCGAAGGCACTCATCGAGGCCCGCGCACCGGGGTTGTAGAGGAGGCCGTGTTCGTCACGCGCCAAGTCCTCACCGAAGGATTTATGTACGTCATTCATAATGAGGCACTACTCTAATCATTTGAGGAGGGCATGGCCAGTCAGAGGCAGCGAGCAAGAGTCGCAACACCCCCTGCCGGCACGGCTCCTGACCGACCGACGGGCGCCTGGGTACACGTGGCTCAGAAGTGGACGGGTTGCCGTGCCGCGTCGTGCAGATGTCCACCTCGGCCGCCACCGGTGCGCCTTTCCGCCGATGAAGTGCAGTTGGCCTCCGCATCGCCCTGATCGCCAGTGGTGGCTGACCCCGGCCCCTCGACCGTCAGACATCCACACCCGATGTGCCGCGAGGGCTGGCGCCGTACGAGTGACCGCGGGGCAGGTATGCGGTCGTCTCGCGGATCTTGAGTTCTCCCAGGTCGCGATGGACCGCGCCTGGCCGAGGCGACCTCCGAGACCGAGTGAGCCAAGGCCAACCCACCACACAACGAACGACAAGAGGGCTCCCCTGATCCAGGGGAGCCCCCTCCCCCAACTACTCGTCCGTGGGGGTGAAGCCAAAGTGGTACTTCTCCAGGCCCTCGATCGGAAAGACGACCCCCATCAACTCCCGAAACCGGGCGTCAGCCGTATCGCCCCCAGCGCACCAAACCCGCAAGGTGTACCGGCTGTCCGCCCGGAGCCGGAACTCAAGCGCTGGTCCGTCGATACTGCACAGGATCTGCTGACCGGTTCCCGTCGCCCAGGGCCACTCACCGAGCAGCTCAAACTCAGGACCCGGGTCGCATACGGTCGGGGAAACCTCAATCACCACCGACGCGTCGTGGGTCTGCGCATTGCTGACGATCAACGCAACGCCCTGGCCCACCCGCACGCGCGTCCCGTCCACCGGTAGTTCAGCCCAGAATGGACGCTCTTCCCCTGGCCGTCGCATCTCATCCAGTCCAAAGATTGACCGGTCGATGGCCACCGCGCCTGTCACCCGGACAGTTTCGTCAACGGTCATACGAGCAGCCTAGGCACACCGACGCGGCCAAGGTCGTGTTGCCCCTTCGGATGACGCGCCAACGGCTCGACCGCCGCGATCGCCTGCCGCATTTCGGTGGTCAGCCACGGTATCGGCGGCCCTGTGTCTGCCGTAGGGAAGTCAAACAGGCTGCTCAGTGTTAGGTGTGTGGGCCGGGATCAGACCGAGGGGTCGGGGGACGTGCGATTCCCGACGGGGGCCTGCTCCACCTGCTGGGCGATGTGCGCGTGCGAGAAGAGCTCCGCTACTCCGGTGATGCTCAGGATGCGCTCCAGGGACGCCGGCGGATGGTCCAGGTGGAGCCGCACATCTCGCGCGGTGGTTTTGCGATGGATCATCAAAAGGGCGGAGATGCCCATGGAGTCGCAGAACTGGAGCCCCGTGCAATCGAGCCGCAGCTCGTGCAGTCCGTGGTGAGTGGTGAGGCACTGGTCGGCGTACTGGACCAGTTCATCGCTGGTGGCGTAGTCGAGGTCGCTGGCGAGATGGAGGGTTGCAGTGCCCGCGGCGGCGTCAACGGTAAGGGTGAAGGGAGAGTGGGGCTGGGGGGTCATGCAGTGGCTCCGGGGAGTGTTCCGGCTGACAGGGGTGCGCTGTCCAAAATGAGGCGCGCCCGGTCGAGTAGCCGAATGGATCGGGGAAAGTCCTTGAGCTCGGCGGCCAGGATGGTCAGCGCGGGGTGCAGGGACTGTGTGGCGGGCACATGGCGTGCGGTGAGGATGTCGGCGGTCCAGGTGATGAAGGTGGTGAACAGGTCGTCGTCATCGGTGTAGAGGGCTGCGCCCAGGAAGTCGACAATGTGCCCGATGTCCTCGGCGGTGCGCTCGCGCTGTGGAGCCGTGTACGCGGCCATCGCGGGGAACACATCCTCAAGCCGGGTGAGGACTTCCTTGACGAGCTGCCCCTGGGAACGGGCGACGAGTGTGTATTCCTGGTCGGCGAGGTGGGGTAGGTCGTCGATCTGCTGCCGCCCGGCGGCGAGACTGGGCGTGGGGATGCCGTCGGAGAGCTGCTGGGCCGCGGCTCGTGCGTCGGGGGCCCAGGCGTTGGCTCCGAGCAGACGGGCGTAGCGGCCGTCGGGCCCGAAAGCCGCTCCGCCGGCGAGGACGGGCACGCCGATGGCCTGGCAGGCTGTGATCGCGGCGTGGGCGTCGGGCAGTCGGGTGGGGATGGACGAGGAGAGCGCGACGGCGTCCGCGCCGTTGTGGTGGAGATGGGCGATGAGGTGCGGGGTGGGCACCTGTGCGCCCAGGAAGTCGACCTGCCAGCCGCGCAGGGTGAGGACTTCGGCAAGGAGACGGGCCGGGAGGACGTGCCACTCCTGATTCACGCATGCCACGGTGATGCGGCCCAGCGGGGGTGGGGTACGGACCGCGGGGTGGTGGGCAAGGGCGGCGATGACGCGCTCAGTGATCGCGCTGGCTGCATGTTCCTGAGCAACGCTCAGCCGGTTGGCGGCCCACTCTGCGCCGACCTTCATCTGCACCGGGGCGATGAGGTCCAGCAGAACCGTCTCCGCACTCACGCCGTCTTCCAGAGCAGCGCAGACGATATCTGCGGCACGGTACTCGTCACGGCAGGTCACCGCGGTCCACAGCCGGTCCCGCAGAGACCGGATGTCGCCGGCGCAGCCAGTGTTGTTCGCCTTCACGCTGTGTATCTGCCCCGAGTATGGCCGTTCACCGCGCTCAGGTGGGTCGTGAGGGGGGCACTGATCGCGATGGCCGCCATATCGTCGTGGCTGGCACCGCGCACCCACTGCGAGGCGAGCATCTGAATCCGCTCGACGACGGCTTCTCCGGGCATCGCGGCGCACTCTGACAGCGCTCGTTTCAGACGGTCGTCGCCGAACAGTTCGTCGCCTACCGGTCCGCCGCGGGCCTCGGTGAATCCGTCCGTGTAGAGCACGCAGATCTCGCCCGGTTGCAGAACCGTCTCGACCGAGCGGACCTCAATGGTCGGGAGAGCTCCGATCAGAGTGCCGCGAGTGGGAACCTCTTCAACGCTGCCGTCCATGCGAACCACCAGAGGGGCGGGGTGGCCTGCCGAGGTGAGGCGCAGCTGTACCTGGTTCTCCGTGCGCTTCACCGATGCCATCACCAGCGTGGCGAAGCGGGTGTGGTGGGAGGTCAGGAGGGCTCCGTTGAGGAGCTGCAGCATCCGTTCGTGGTCGTCAGCCATCGGCATCAGTGCCTGAAGGGTGTTGCGGATCTTTCCGGTCAGGACGGCCGCGTCCAGGCCCTTTCCGCACACATCGCCGAGGATGACCAGTGACGCGTCGTCCGGGGTGCTGCCGGGGTGGGCATCGTAGAAGTCGCCGCCCACCCGTTCGCTCGCGTCGGCGGCTCGGTAGCCGCCGGCGATCTCCACCCCGTTGAGCCGGTGCAGCCGGGGCGGGAGCAGGTCACGCATGAGGGTCTGGGTTATGGCGCTCTGCTCGCTGTAGAGACGGGAGGCGGACAGGGCGGCGCCGGCCCGGGCGGCGAACAGCCGGGCGAAGATCTCTTCGTTCTCGCTGAACTGCGCGTGTTCGGTGGTGCGCAGCAGGATCAGGGCTCCGGCAGGCACGCCGTGGCCGGGTAGGGGGGTCACGACGACCGACCGGATCGATTCGCTGTAACCCGGCGGGACGGTCCAGTCGGGCAGGTTGGCGGGGTCGATCCACCGTGAGGGTACGGGCGGGAATCCCTGCAGCGCCTCGCTGAGGCCGGGGAGTTGGGACGGGTCGGCCGCGACCAGGGCGTGGGTGACGTCCTGGCCTGCGATACCGAGTGCGAGGGGCAGCTTGCCGCCGGACGCCGGGGCGACGACGACCGCGACATCCGCCAGGTACTCGGCGGCCAGCCGCGCGGTGGCGGTCATGCACCTGTCGGTGTTCAACGAGGCGAGCAGGACGTTGGATGCCTCTGCGAGGAACCTGGTGCGTTCGCGCTCGGTGGCGAGCGCCTCTTCGGCGATCCGCCGATCGGTGTCGTCGACCAGCCACCACACCACACTGCCGTCCTCGCGCCGGGTGGGATGCGCCTCGTAGCTGTGCGCGGCGATCCGCCCGGATACCGAGGGGAGGTCCCCGGTGGGGCGGCCGTTCCGGGCAGGGGCCCATCCATGCACGGCCGTTTCCCCGTGCGCGCGGGCCAGCCAGTTGGGGACCGCGTCCCGCATGCTCGCCCCCGGCACCGCGCCTTTCAGGAGAAGGGCGGCGGCGGGGTTCACTTCCACGACGGTTCCGGCCGCGTCGGCCACGATCGCGGGATAGGGGGACAGAGCCCAGAGGCCGGTAGCGACGTACTGCTCGGATCTCGTGACGGAGACTCCCTCGGTAGAGGCCATGGAGAGGGCCCGCCCGGGGCGAACCGCACCACCCTTCCCACTGGAGGAAAATACTTAACAGACGGCAAGCATCACTCAGGCGCGTCATCGATAGCAACCCGCCCCCCGTGCCGCCTTCCGGTGAAAGGCGGCACCCGAGGGCGCTTCTCACCGTGAAGGTGCAGAACCTTCACGGAAAGGTCACATGGCTGGTATCACTCGGCGGTCCCGCCCCCCGAGTCCGAACCGCCGTGCCAGTCCAAGCACACCACCAGAGAGTCGTCCACAGCCGGGCCAGGACCGCGGTACCCGAGCAGTTCCTGGAGTATCGCCCTTGGCACCTGCGAGGCGGGCAGCAGCCGTGTGCTGGTGATCGAAGCGGCCAAGGCGCGGAGGCTGTACTTCTCGCCGCCCGGTGACAGCGCGTCATAGACGCCGTCGCTGACGAAGAGCAGCCGATCTCCAGGCTCGACCTTGAAGTGCTGGGGAATGTAGGCGGTGTCCTGGAACATTCCCAGGGGCAGCTGCGCCTCAAGCTCGACCGCTTCGACCGCGCCATTGCGCATCCGCCAGATGCGCGGTGAGCCGGCGTCGATGATCTCCACGTCCCCGGTCGGAAGGTGGAACCGGAGCAGCAGCGTCGACAGGTAGCGGCTTCCCTGGTGTTGCCCGTAAATGGCCTGGTCGGCCAGGTACGCCTGGTCACTCAGGTTCAGCCCGGCACGCCGGGCGTTGCGCAGGGCGTTGACCATGAGGCTGGTCAACAACGCGGCCTCGATCCCCTCGCCCATGCCGTTGCTGACTGTCATGTAGAGGTCGTCGGCAGAGGCCGACCAGTCGAAGCTGTCGCCGAAGATGGCGTACGCGGGCTCAAGTTGCGCGCCGAGGCTGTACTCCGGCCGGGCGCAGGATCGGCCTGGCAGTAGCTGCCACTGCATCTCGGCGGCGAGCGTCAGTCGTTCCGCGCGGCGCGCCTGCAGGAACAGGTCGGTGTCCCGCTCCGCGACAACCACCTCGTGTGCCAGCGCGTCCGCGCACTCCTGGAGCTGCTCGACAGCATCCGCGGCCAGGCCGTCCTCGCCGCCTTCCACCTTGACGCTCAGAACTCCCAACCTGTCCCCCCTGACGCTGACCGGCAGGTGTGCCGTTACAGTGGAAGTCGAGGCGTCGTACACGCAGTGTGGTTTCTGGGCGCCGAACGCCCGGCCCGGAGCACTGTCGTGAACCGACAGCGGGGGCAGGGTGTGCGGCAGCACCCCGATGGGCTGCAGTCTCGTCATGGCGTAGTCGGCCATCAGTAGCTCCACCGAACGGGCATGATGACGGCGCTCGATCAGGGATCGGATCACGTCGAAGATCTCGTGGGGCGCGGCCTTGCGCAGAGAGCGCTCGACCGCGCTGGGTCTGTCCACTGGTACCGGTCCTTCTTTCTTTCGCATATCTTCATCTACGCGACTGTCCATATCGACCAGCCGGAACGGGCACAGAAGGCCCTCGGGAGCGTCACATGCGCGAGACCTCCGCCCCCCTGCACCAGCACGGCTCCCCTGCCGTGCACGAGATCGGCCAGGTCCTGGAGCTCCTCGAAATTGCCTGGGAGCGTGGCCGCGGCACGCTCAGCACCGCACCGATCTCACCCGCCCAGACGCGCGTGATGTACATCATCGAACGCGAACCCGGGATCAACGCGAGCACGCTGGGCCGTCGCCTCTCCGTAGCAGCACCTTCCGTCACCCGCCTCTGCGACCGCCTCCAAGCCGCCGGATTCATCCGCCGGACGCCGCGCACCGAGGACCGCCGTGAAATGCTGCTGGAACTCACCGGCACGGGCATCGCGCACCTGCGCGTCATCAGAGATCGCCGGGAACAGACCCTCCGTCAGGCCATGAGCCGCATGCCTCCCGATGCCCAACACGCCCTGGCCACCGGACTCAGCGCACTGTGCGACGCCGTCAGCGAGCCCGCCGAGCCCCTCGACCATCAAGAATCGGCCTGAGCAGTCCACGCGGGAATCGCACCGTCCCTCATCGAAGAGGGGACTGCGTCAGTCAGTCCGGCCGGTGTCGTCGGACGTGGTTCAGGCGGGGAGGAGAGTGGCGTCCTCGGAGTCGGCCTGGGCGAGGCGTTGGCGGGCCGCAGCGAGGGCCGTGTCGATGTCACGGGTTCCGGTGGACACACACAGGGTGTAGGCGAGATCTTCCCTCCGCCGCCGCACAACCGGATCGCCGTCCTGCCTGTTCAGGGCTTCGTAGTCGCTGACCAGCCGCGACAGGACAGACAGATGAATCATCAGCATGATCAGCCTCCCGTACCGAAGGGCAGTGCCTTCTCCTTCATGCTGGCCCGGATACCCCCCGGCCGGCTCCCCACACCCCCCATCGCCTGCCCTGGCGCGGTTGGGCCCTCAGCCACATCTACCCGGGATGCACTTCACCGTTCAGGCAGTGGGTAGGTGGTCGGGGAGGGGGAGAGCGTACTGCGGCTCACGGTTCGCGGTGATGCGGGCGTGCCGCAAGAGCTCCCGGATGATGCCTGCGTTGCCCATGGCCCAGCCGATGGTGGGGGCTAGGGCGTGTTGGAAGTTCGGATCATGTGGCTGAGACGATGTGCTTCAGCCACATGATTGATCCTCGGAGGTGAAGTCCTGCCTCGAAGCTCTCGGGAGATTTGTCGTACCGAGTGGCGAGTCCGCGCCAGATC
>NZ_JBHYZO010000027.1:0-87348 GCF_042753785.1 Streptomyces sp. NPDC059256
CCCGTGAACGTCTCCACCCACACCGGCTCAGCCCGCAACACCCCACCCATACAGGCAAAATGCCCAGAACAGAGCCTTCTGCAACACCCTTTAGCACGCACACAACCTCCCGCCTGGGGAGGGGCGGTCAGTCCAGCCAGCAGGTGGCCGCGTAGTCCCAGTGCCCCGCCCGGACTGCCCGCGACCCCAGCACGCTGCTCGTCGCATCAGGCCCGAAGACCCTGCCGCAGGGTGTGAAGGGACCATCCGGTGTGGTCAAGCCAGCGCCGCAAACGCGTCACACGTGAACGAGACCGGATCGCCGGGCAGGTCCGGAGCGTCTTTGACGGCCCTGATGACACCTCTGGGATACCCCAGGGAGCCGGCTCCACGACACACCGTCGCCCACCACGTCTCGGGCATCGCCATCCAGGCCCCAGCACGTCGTGCCAACGCGGCCTCCTCCCACCCCGAGTGGGCCATCGATGCCCTGGCCATCATTGAGGACGCCAGGAAACCGAGTTCGCGCCGCATCCCGGTGTGGCCGAGGTCAAACAGCTCGCCACCGATGGCCAGACGCGTCCCTGCGTCGAGGTGACATTATGCGGCGAGTTCGACGACCTCAGCCCGGCGGTCGGGGCCGCGATCTACCGCCTGGCCTAGGAGTCCATCCGGTTCGGTCTTCCGGTGCCGTTTCGGGCGAGGGGTGGTGATTCGGACGCCTGTGGCGACTTTCCGGTCATGTCCGGTCTTTCTGGCAGCAGCCTCGGTACCCGCTCGGTGAGGGTTGTCCTGGTTCCCTCCGGACCCGTCGGGCTTGTTGCCGTGGGGTGGGCGGGGATCGTACGGGACCGTGCCGGTGGTTGTCGGGGCCGTTGTGTTCCGCCGCCGGGCCTCGGTTCCGTGGGGAGAGGGGACACAACACGATGCAGTCATCCATACGGTCGAGACCCCCGCACGCCCGGTGGCGCCGCCGGATCTCGGCAGCGGCAGCGGTCCTGTTGACCGCGACCGGTCTGGTCGCTCTGACCGGACCGTCGGCGCACGCGGTGCAGCCGGGCCGCACCACCGCCTATGTCAGCGACTTCAACGGCCAGGCCGTCTCTGTCGTCGACACCGCGACCGGGGCCGTGACCGCGTCGATCCCGGTCGGTGGCTTCACTCAGGACGTGGCGATCGACGGCGCGGGCACCACCGTGTACGCGGCGACCGCGTTCGCGAACGCCGTCTCTGTCGTCGACACCGCCACCAATACCGTCGCCGCGACCGTTCCGCTCGCGGGCATTCCCACGGCGCTCGCCCTGAACCCCGCGGGCACCGCCTTGTATGTCGCCGACACCACCGCGCACGTCGTGGAGGTCGTCGATACCACCGGCAACACCGTCACCGCGACCATCCCGGTGGCGGGCAACCTCCAGGGCATCGTCCTCAACCCGGCTGGAACCACCGCGTACGTCGCCGCCACCGGGCCGAACAGGCTGGTCGTGATCGACACCGCGACCGCGGCGGTGACCGCGAACGTGCCGATGCCGGCCATCCCTTACGGCGCCGTCGCCAACCCGGCGGGCACCGCCGTCTACGTGGCCACCGCCGGTGCGGGCATCACCAAGGTCGACACCGCGACCAACACCGTCAGCGCGACCATCCCCGCCGCCGTCAACACCACCAGCGTGGCGATCGGCCCCGACGGCAGCACCGTCTACGGCGGCAGCCCGCTCAGCAGCGGCGTCCATGTCGTCGATACCGCCACCGACACCCTCACTACGACCGTCGGGGGCTTCAGCGTCCCCCAGGACGTCGAGGTCAATTCCGCCGGAACCACCGTCTACGTCCCCGACCCGGTCAGCGGGACCTCCAATGTGCCCGGCTTCCTCTACGCCATCGACACCGCCACCAATACCGTCACCACCGTGGCAAGCGGGCTGAGCAGCCCCAGGGAAGTTGCCCTGCACACCATCCCGGCGCCCGAGATCACCGGCCTCTCACCGACCAGCGGAACCACCGCCGGCGGGACCGTCGTGACCGTCACCGGAACGGATCTGAACGGCGCGACCGCCATCACCTTCGGCGGGACTCCCGCCACCGGTGTGACATGCTCAAGCACTTCCTGCACAGCCACCGCGCCCGCGCACGCGGCGGGCACGGTCGATGTCCGGGTCACCACACCCGGCGGCACCAGCTCCATCACACCGGCCGGTGAGTTCACCTATGTGGCCCCCGCCGCCGACATCGACGTCGATGTCTCCGCACAGCCCCACCTGGGCATCCTGGTGCCCTACCTCACCTACACGCTCACTGCCCGCGACACCGGACCCGACGGGGTCGCCTCGGCCACGGTCACCGCGTCCCTGCCGCCCGGCGCGACCGCCACGAACCTCTCTCCCGGCTGCACCGTCTCATCCTCCACCGTCACCTGCGTCTACGGTGCGATCCCCAACGGCACCGCAGTGGACAAGAAGTTCCGCGTCCCGCTCCATCTGCTCTCCCTGGGCCAGGTCACAGTCACCGGAACCCGGACCGCGTCCTCCCCGGCCGACCCGAACCCGGCCAATGACACCGCGTCGGCCACCTGCACCGTCGTCTCCATCATCCTGACCACCTGCCCCTGAACCAGGACGACCTGCGGCCGGCCGGCGATCCGGCCGCAGGCCCCAGGAGCACAGAGCCCCGCCGCCCAGGGATGCCCGCCGGGTCGCCTAGCCAGCCCGGGACAGCGAACCCGGAACCTCGCCCGCTGATCCGTAAGCATGCGTCAACTCATGCGACCGAACACCGATCAGCCGTCCATGCCCCTTCGATGTAGTTGCGCTCCGGCCGACGTGAAATTCTACATCTGCATCGCCAAGGGACAGCTCTCACGGCAATGACTACTACGCTTTCCTGTACGGACATTGGACTGATGGCGGCGGAGCGCGGAAGTTCGGCGACTTCGACCTTCAGGTCAGGCTGCAACGCAACAATGACCCCATCGCACGCAAACCTGTGATACCACCGCGGAGATCAACCGCATGAGTAGCGGGGGTTTTGAGTGCAGGACCGGGATGTACATCACGGGGAACCCCGCTGGTCTCACCGGTGACGGGAAGGTCAACTGCAACATTGACGCAAACAATGCCGACGGGTTCACCTGGGATTTGACCGGGTCGCCCGGCTACCGACCCCCGCAAGTTGACGCATCGACGAGCCCCCTGTCTCGCTCTCGGCGTTGCTGTTGGCGAATCCCGCAGAGCGAGTAAAGCGCCTCTCACAGCCCAGTTGAGCTGTGAGAGGCGCAGTTTTGTCGTGTGAGGGGAGAGACCGTGTCGATGCGGCGTGGTGGCGGGCTGAGGTGCCCGGAAGAGCAGTGCGGATCGTGCGACTCACATTCCCCAACAGGTCCCTCGCGATCCGGATAAGGCCAGCACGACGACCTCATCGCCTTCCTCAACCGCGACCTCCTGATCAGCCAGTGGCCCGTCCTGCGCACCTTGATCAGCCGGACAATCCGCGACGTCTGGTAATCCGCCTTCACCTACCTCACACCCGGTGCCGGCACCACCCCGAACTCCTGATGCGCCCCGAGGCCACATCCGGCTCCGAACGCATCACCGGCACACTCCTCGTCAGCGAACTCCCCGGCCGGAAGCCCGGTATGGGGAGCCCGATGATCGAGCCAGGTGGCCGATTCGGACCGACCGGGAGTTCCGGGTCAGCGGACGCGGCCCCCGTGCCGATCCGGCGCGGTCGTTCGCGGGGGCCACTGTCCGGCGTGCGCGGTCTTTCTCTCGTCCTCACGGAGATCTGGCCGTCCAAACAAGGGCGGAGAAGTCGGCTGGGCAGCAAGGCGGCGGATCGAGTCAACCTGACGCCATTGATTTCACTCATAATGCCACCGGAAATCCTCATTTGGCGGGGTGCCGCGCGCCTACGCTTTCCCGCGTCACAGATGGACGGCATACGGCCGCCCATGCAAGCCGCGACGAGAGGGGCCGAACCACATGCGTCAGGTGAAGGTGGAGTTCGAGGATTCAAAGACCGAAAGCCGGGCTGTGTTCGAGGGAACCGTGGAGGAGGGTGGCCCCGGGAAGTACGTCATCAAGGGTAAGACCACCGCGACGCTGCCCACTGACTTCCCGCACAACAGGAAGATGATCATTCTGGAACACGGTGGCACATCGAGCCCGTTCAGGGATGTGGCCCGCGAGGTCACGAGCACCGATGAACAGACGATCGAACTCAACATCGACGGGGAGCGTGGCGACTACGACTCTGTCGACTTGCGCCTGTCGATGAACCTGGGAGGGAAGTACCACGTTACCGGGGAGAAGACCACTGTCCACCTCAGCGGGCGCCCCCAGGACATCGAAACCCGTTACACCCCCGAGCACCACAGCGCCGCCTTCAAGGGCCAGGTATGGGCGGATGGCCCCGAACACTACGTGATCAAGGGCATGGCCAGCGGCCAGCTTTCACACGAATCGGGCGTCATCACCGAGTACGTCGCGTTCGAGCACGGGTCCGCCAGCGGGAGCTGGCACGGCCAGACCTTCGCGTTCGACGGCACACGACTGGGAGCCAGGGAAGTCCTGGTCCGGGGTGAGCGCAAGAAGGGCGAGGGCGTCATGATCAGGGTCGGCGTCACCAACGGATCCTTCAACACCTTCACCTATGGCGAAGCCACCACCATCGACACCCTCCCCCTCACGTCCTGACCTTCCTGTCACGGCCGCTCCTTCAGGGGGCGTTCGCAGACCTGGCCTGACCGCAGCAGTGAGACGGCTGCGGGTCCTGCGGATGACGAAGCACGCGGTCCGCGTCCACGGTCCCATGGGCTGGATACCGAGCTGTTCGAGCCGGAGCAGCACAACGGACAGCAACCCCGCCGCCTGCATAAGTGAGCAATTACAGTCCGCAGTCAATCCGCACCAGATCGCGGAACTGCGCACTCATTGCGCGTATCGCGCGACCATTGCGCACTCGAACGTGGAACCTAGAAGAGCGGGGGCGGGGGTGTAGGCGCTGGCTTGGGTGGTCCACATTGCGGCGTATTCGCCTCCTGTGGTGAGGAGGGTGTTGTGGGTGCCTTCTTTGAGGATGCGTCCGTGGTCGAGGACGATGATGCGGTCGGCGTGTTGGGTGGAGCCGAGGCGGTAGGTGATGAGGATGACGGTTCGGTCGGTGGCGAGTTCGCCGTGTACCTCAGCCGTCGTCCCGAAGCCGTCCTCTGAGTCCCCTTCCGGTGGCCGGTCCGGCCTGTCCGGCGCAGCCGCAGCGGGGGTTGGGGTGCGGCTGCGCCGGACGGGATCCGCCCCTCTCCGCCGTTCGCCGACAATCGGCATCTGTCCTTCGGCAGGCACCTCAACTGCGGAAGCGAGTCAACGACGAACTGGATCCTGGTCTGGGCTGAGCAGGCCCGGGACGCGGTGGCAGATTTGGGTGTTGGCGGGCCGGGTGACGGTGGCGGCGGAGTGCCTTCTACAGGTGGGTGAGGATCCATTCGGTGAGTCCTGCGGGGGTGGGGCTGGCCCACAGGGCGGCGGGGTCGATGGCAATGCCGAGTGAGTACTGGAGGCGGGTGCGGATCTGAGTGGCGGCCAGGGAGTCGACGCCGAGGGTGACTAGGGAGGTGGTGGCGGTGATGTGGAGTGCGGGGTCTTTGAGGATGGTGCGGACCGTGTCAATGATGTGGGTGCGCAGGATGTCCCGCTGGACTGCCTCGTCGGCGGTGTCGAGGGCGGTGATGAGGCTGGTTTCGGTCGCCGAGGGTGTGGTGGGCTGGAGGGCTTGGGCGAACAGGGCGCTGGTGGCGCAGGCTGGGTAGTCGGAGAGCCAGCGTTCGAGGGCGAGGGGGGCGTAGGCGAGTTGGGGGTGGCCGGTGGCCAGGATGCGGTCGAGGGCGTCGGTGCCTTCGGTGGGTGAGATGAGGGTGAGGCCGTGGTCCGCCATGTGCTGACCGCGGCCTGCCCCGGCCCAGGCGCCCCAGTTGATGGCGGTGGCGGGCAGATGATGGGCGGCGCGATGGGCGGTGAGGTCGTCGAGGAAGGCGTTGGCGGCGGCGTAGGCGGCCTGGCCGGGGGATCCGATCAGTGAGGCCATGGAGGAGTAGAGGGCGAAGAAGTCGAGGGGGTGTCCGGTGGTGGCCTGGTGGAGGTGCCAGGCTCCCGCGGCTTTGCCGCGCCACACCTGTTCGATGATGTGATCGTCGAGGGTGGCCAGGGTGGCGTCGGTGACCTCTCCGGCCGCGTGCAGGACTCCTCGCAGGAGACGTTCGCCGGTGGTCGCCACGTCGATCGCCTGGTCGGTAGTGGCACGGTCCGCGATGTCGCCCTGGACGATGCTGACCTGTGTGCCCTCGGCCTGGACGGCGGCGATGACGGTCCGGGCGTGCGGGGTGGGGGCGTTGCGGCCGATGAGGACCACGTGGCCGGCGCCGCGGTGGGCGAGCCACTGGAGGGTGAACAGGCCCAGTCCGCCCATGCCTCCGGTGAGGAGGTAGGAGCCGTCGGGCCGGATCGGTGTGGTGCCGGGTTCGGGGATGTCATGGAGGGGAGTCGGGTGGGCGGGGGTGAGGCGTGCGATGAGCCGTTGGTTGGCGGTGAGGTGGACTTCGCGTGGGGCGGGGTCCTCCTGGAGGAGTTCCCGGGCGATCTCGTCCAGGGGGGTGGCGGTGTCGGTGGTGATGAGGCTGGTGGCCAGTTCGGGGTGTTCGTAGGCGGCGGTGCGTACGATGCCGCGCAGGCCGGCGGTGGTGAGGCTGCCGGGGTCGTGGTGGTGCGCGGTGATCCACAGGCGTGGTGGGTGGGGCTGGGCGGCGGTGAACTTGATCAGGGAGCACAGCCGGGCGACGTTGTCGCGGGCTGTCGCGGAGGGGTCCGCACCGCCGGTGGTGTCGATGGTGAGGATGACGTTGTGTGGCTGCGGGTCCGCGGCCGTGTCCCACCATCGCGGAGCGGGTGTGCGGTTGTGGGCCGGGGTGACGGGCTCGGCGGTGGCGCCCTGTGCGGTGAGGGCGTCGGCCAGGGCGGTGCCGACGCCGGTTTCGGTTTCGGTTTCGGCTAGGACGAGCCAGGTCCCGTTGCTGGTCGCGGGAGGGTCCGGGGCGGGAGCCGGCGTGTGGGTGTGGGTGATGTGGGTGAGGTGGCGGGCGAATCGTTCGGCGGGTGGGGTGATGTTGGTGACACGCAGGCCGGTGATCCGGGCGACGACGGTGCCGTCGGCGGTGGTCAGCAGCGCGTCAGCGGTACAGGCGAGTGCGTCGGCGGAGGTCAGGGTGAGGTGGGCGGTGCGCGCGTGGCCGGTGGGTCCGAACACCTCGACTTTCCCGAAGCCGGTGACGACTGCGGGGCCGGGTTCCAGATCGTAGCGGTTGCACCAGATGGTCATGGCTGCCTGGACGGCTTCGTCGAGGAGCGCGGGGTGGATCAGCATCATCCAGGCCGAGTGGCGGGCCTCGTCGGCGATGCGCAGGGTGACGGCGGCCTCGTCGCGGTGCGGGTGGAGGCGGATGCTCTCCAGGGCGTTGAAGGCGGGTCCGTGCACGACGTGGTGGTGGTCGCGGACGTACGCGTAGAAACCGGTGACGGACAGGGTGGGCCAGTCCCGGGCGTGTCCGGGGTCCGCGTCCTCGGGTGCGTCGTCGCTGGGGGTGAGGGTGGCGCGGGCGTGGACGACCGGGGTTCCGTCGCCGGGCCGGGTGAGGATCTCGATCCGCAGGGTGTCGCCGGATTCCTCGGCGCGGATGGTGACGACGGGTTCGGGATCCAGGATCAGTGGGTTGAGGATGTCCATGCCGGTGGCGGTGACCCAGTCGGTGTCCCAGACCTGGCCGGCGGCGGCCAGAGCCATCTCGCACAGTCCGGCCCCGGCCATGACCGGGGTTCCCGCGACCTGGTGGTCCGCCAGCCAGGGGATACGGGCCGCGCTGATGGGGGTCTGCCACAGATGGCGTCCGGGGTGGTCTGGGTCGTGGACGTGCCCGCCCAGGAGACTGTGCTGGCGGGCCCCGACCATGCCGGGGGCGACCAGGACATGGGGCTCCGGGGGCCGCATTGTGGTGCGGTGCCAGGTGGTGGGCGGCGCATCGACGAGGCTGCCGGGGTAGGCGCGCTGCCAGTCGATGGCCGCGCCGGCGCAGTGGGCGGCGGCGACGTTGGTGAGGAACGCGTCCACGTCGTCGGTACCGCGGCGCAGGCTTCCCAGGGTGACGACGTCGGTGATGCGGGCTTGCGCGGCCGTCTCGCGGACCGCGCGTACGGCCAGCGGGTTGGGGGAGCACTCGATGAACAGGCGGTGTCCGTCGAGCAGGGCCGCGGTGCAGGCGTCGGTGAAGCGGACGGCGTCGCGCAGGTTCAGCGCCCAGTAGTCGCCGTCGAAGGGCAGCGGGCGGCGGGGGTCTTCGTAGGTGGTGCCGTAGAGGGGGACGGCCGGGGTGCGCGGGGTGATGGTCTTGGTCTGTTCGCGGATGGAGTCGAGGATGGGGTCGACGTGTGAGGAGTGGGAGGCGTAGTCGACACGGATGACGCTGGCCGGGATGTCGCGGGCCTGCCAGGCCGTGACCAGGGCTTCGACCTGCTCGCGGTCGCCGGAGATGACGGTGGTGGTCGGCGCGGTCAGCACGGCGATCGACACCTTGTCGAACCCTGCGGCGTCTAGGTCGGCGCGTACGTTCCCGGCCCCCAGGACGACCGAGGCCATGGCTCCGCCCATGACCTGGGTGGCCAAGCGGGCCCGGCGGCACGAGACGAGGATCCCGTCCCCGAGGCTCAGCCCGCCGGTGACCACACTCGCGGTGATCTCCCCCAGCGACTGCCCGATCACTGCGGCCGGCTCCACTCCGAAGGAACGCCACATGGCGGCCAGCGCGTACTGGACCGCGAACAGGGTCGGCTGAATACGGTCGTCGCCGGCCAGTTCCTCCGGGTGGGCGATCATGCGGCGGACGGAAAATCCCGCCTCCGCGGCCATCAGCGGCTCGACCTCGTCGATCGCCGCGGTGAACGCCGCGTCGTGGTCCAGGAGTTGCTGGCACATTCCCGGGGACTGTGAGCCCTGCCCGGTGAACACGAACACCGGGCCGGGATGGTCGGGGGACAGCACCGGCCGGCCGGATACCGTGCCGTTGCTGTCCCCCAGTCCTTGCGCCTCGGATGCGAAGGCGCGCAGACGGGCCGTGAGCTGGGCGTGGTCGCCCGCCTGCACGGCCAGCCGCTCATTCGTGTGGTTCCGGCGAGCGGCCAGTGTGTGGGCCAGATCGGGCAGAGGCGGGGATTCCCTCTCGATGTAGTGCGCCAGCCCGGCCGCGGCCCGGGGCAGCGACGGGGCCGACGGCGTGGACAGCAGGAACAGCCGCTGGCGCCTGCGTCCACTCCGCGGGGCACGGCGCCGGGCACCGGACGCACCCGTCGAAGGGGGCTGCTCGACCAGGACGTGGGCGTTGGTGCCCGCCAGACCCGAGGACGCCACCGCTGCCAGCCGTGGTCCCCCGCTCACCGGCCACTCCACCGTCGCGGTCGGCACGAACAGCCGCGAACCGGCATCGACGGCGATCTGCGGGCTCCACTCTCGGAAGTTCAGGTTCGCCGGGACCTGCCCGGTGCGCACCGCCCAGACCGCCTTGATCAGGCCCGCGACCCCCGAGACGGGCTCGGTGTGACCGATGTTTGTCTTGATCGACCCCAGGGCGCACCGGTCACGCCCCCGCCCGTAGACGGAGTTGACGGCGGTGTACTCGACGGGGTCGCCGGTCAAGGTTCCCGCCCCGTGGGCCTCGACCAGCCCCACCTCACCGGGGTCGACGCCAGCGCGCTCCAGGGCGAGTCGGGAGGCGGCCTCCTGCATGAGAGCGGACGGCGCGGTGAGGCGTTCCGCCTGTCCGTCGCAGGTCACCGCCGAACCGCGCAGGACCGCCAGGATCCGGTCCCCCTCGGCGACGGCGTCCCGGTGCCGCTTGAGGAGGAGCATTCCGCAGCCCTCACCCCGTACGAAACCGTCCGCCCGCCCGTCGAAGGCGAAGCACCGGCCTTGCCGCGAGGTCAGCCACGGCGCCTCGGCGTGCATCGACTCCGGGGACGTCATCAGCATGGAGGCGCCGGCCAGCGCCATGTCGCACTCCCCGGCCGCCAGAGCCTGCGCGGCGGTGTGCACGGCCACTAGTCCCGAGGAGCACAAGGTCTCGACAGCCATGGCCGGGCCCCGCAGGTCCAGGGCGAAGGCGATCCGGCCCGGCGCATTGCCGGGATTGCCGCCCAGCATGGCGGGACCGTCGATGTGGTCGCGGACCGGACGGGACTGGCTCATCAGGAAGTCCAGCGCGTACAGGCCCAGATACACACCTGTACGTGATCCGCGGATCCGGTCCGGCGGGATGCCCGCGTGCTCCACCGCCTCACGGGCGACTTCCATGGCGAGGCGGTGCTGGGGATCGATGGTGGGCCCCTCCTGCGGGGACACCGCCAGCGCGGTCGGCTCCCATGCCCAGATGTCACCCTCGACGAAGCAGCCCCGCCCGTAGCGGGGAGCGTCATCGGGATGCTGATGGGCCATCAGATCGGTGGCGGGCCAGCGCCCTGCGGGCACTGGGCCGACGGTGTCGCGGCCGTCGAGCAGCAGCTGCCACAGCGCGGCCGGGGTGTCGGCGCCTCCCGGAAACCGGCAGCCGATACCGATCACGGCGATACGCGAGTCTGCGAATTCAGACATGGATCTCTCCTGTGAACAAAAGGAAGTGATGGGCAGTTCGGTGGAACGGCCCGGTACGGGCAGGGGACGAGGCGAACTACTCGGTGGTGGCCTGGGAGACGTCCGCGCCCAGCAGGCGAGAAAAGTTGATCATGTCGGTCGGCCAGGGTGACGGCGTACCGTGCGCATCCGCGTTCACCCATAGCTGCGTGCCGTGCGCGACGAGTTCCTCACCGGCTCCGCTCCCGCGGTAGAAGGTGAAGTCGCCCAGCATGCGGAAACCCCTGATCATGGGCACGGTCACCCGCAGCGAGATCGACTCCCCGAACCTGATCTCGGAGATGTACTCGCAGGACACCGACTGCGTCAGCATCAGGCGGCCCTCGGTCAGCCCGCGCGCGTAGTCGGGAGTCATGTCCACGGCTACGGTTTCCCTCAGCTTTCCCTGCCAGTCGATCAGGCGCGAGAAGTAGACGAACCCCGCCATGCTCGTCTCCCCGTAGGTGACCAGATGGTCCAGGGCGTAGCGGCGCAGCCCGTCCTTCCCGTCCGGCGGCAGCAGTACACCGACTGTCGGAGTCGGAAGAATCTCAGCCATGCCAGCTCCCTCCACTGGGCTTGAATCGGGCTACTCCGCGATCTTCGTGCTGTACGACCACCGGAAGACGCACAGGGTCCCCTTTTCCGTGAACGTGCTTTTGGCTGTCCGTTCGAAGTGCTCGTTGCGCCCGTAGTAGGCCACCGCGATCTTCTCGCTGTGTTTCGAGACTTCCGGTGGCAGCCCGTACAGCGGGGGAAGCCCCGGAGGTCCACCCGCGAGCAGCACGAAGTTCTGGTCGGGCTCGTCAGTGTTGGCGGGCATTGCCCTCCTCCTCGGATGGGGATGGACCCTGCGTCAGGTCACGGCCTGATGCGGGGTGGGTGGACTCTTTCCGTGGCAGGTCAGGAACCGCGCCCATCGGACAAGTGACCGGTGACGGGAAGGATCATGACCGAGAGCGACCCGAAGACCCGCTGTGGGAAGACCGTAGGTTCTGCCGGCGCCCAGGTCCGGTTCCCGATGCCACAGCCGCTCCGGCCCCTCTCAGCCCGGAACTCGCAGTCTTCTGCGCTTGTCCCCTGGGCAGATCAGTAGAACTGCTTGGCCCACTTGCGGAACGTGCCGATGGGGCCGTCGCCTTTGGCCAGGCTGGGGGGTTCGGTGTACCGCTTCGAGTCCCAGATGAAGAAGTCGCGCGCGGCATCGGTGGCGAGCGCGCGGTGGTTCAGCAGATTGGCTGCCCGGGAGAGCGGGAGCAGCATGCGAGGTGGGAATTTTCCGGTCGGAGGAGTGAATGCGACGCTGCTGGCCAGGTACATACGGACACGCCAAGGCTCCACCGGTGTGGGATAGAACATGGCGTCGAGGGTCAGCCCCAGGCCCGGAATCCGCACATTCACGTTGAAGAAACCGAGTCCTTGCAGCGTGATCCGTACGTCGGTCATGCGAGTACCGAAAGGAGGGTAACGGCGGCCGGCACGCAGCCAGTGCGAGAAGACGTGCTTGTCCGCGATCGGATCACGAAGACTGGGGTTGGTGAAATGGTGCAGCGGCGCCAGATGCCGCACGTCGACGGTGTTCTCACAAATCTCCTGCGGATGGGTGGACAGATCGAATGCGGTGTACCTGGGGGCACAGTGGGCGGGGGTGAGCACGCTGGGAAGCTCCCAAGTGGGCGGTTGGGAGCCGCTCCACACGACGATGGCCCCGTCGACTTCTTGGACGGGCAGCAGCGTGAGCCGCTCGTGCCGGGGAAGCGCCTCGTAGCCCGGCGCCGGGCGCGACAGGCTCCCGTCGGGGGTGAAGGCGAAGGAGTGGAAGGCGCAGACGATGTCCTCCCCCACTACGCACCCCTGTCCCAGGTGTGCGCCCAGGTGCGGGCAGTGGGGACGTGTCACCCGGATCCTGCCGCTTCGCGTCCTGTAGACGACGACGTCCTCTCCCATGAGACGCCTGGTCGTCACCGTGCCGGGGGCAATCTCCGACGAGGGGGCGAGCATGTACCAGCCGTGGGCGTACGGGAGGGGCGCCGGCTCGCTGTCGTACGGACGACTCGGGTGATGGGTCCTGCCGGCCCGGTGATTGAGCGATGTCATTGTGCCTTCCACATCAGTCGAGTGCTTTCTGGGTAACTGCCGCTGACTGCGGTGAGGCTGTACCGCGTGGGGGTCACTCCGCAGAGCTTTGACGAGCCTCTGCGGCAGCCCGGGGGAAGGGCGAAGCCTCGCATCCTGCATGCCGGTGCCTTCGGCGCACCGGTGCCGACGAACACCCGCCGCCGAGCGCGAGTGTGCTGCTCACGGAGAGCCTCGGCGACACTGATCGCCCCCGGCGCAGAACGATCGCGGGAAGGCCGGGCAAAGTCCTGGCCCCGTGATTCGCGCCGATGAGTCAACGGCTGCCCCCGTGACCGGCCGCTGTCTCGTCTTGCGAGCCACCACCACGGCCACACCACCAGAGCCCTCCGTGCCAGCAGGTTCTCCTGCCCGGTCAGCACCCTCGACCGCCCCGGAGCCCGCGGAGCTGAGCGCCCCGCGACCACCGGTGTGGCAGCGCAGGCCAGGGCGAGCCCGTCGGGCCACTGCGGTTCCTCGGCCACCAGCACCTGACCGGCGGGTAGCGCCACCGCTGGGGCGGTGGCCGGGCAGGGCACGGAAGACGGAGACATGCGTGTTGCTCGCTATCTGCAGGGGAGATCGGTATGAGGGAGGTGCCCGCCGGGAGGGGACCGCTGTGTGAACACGGGCAGCCCCGGCGGCACACCGGCATGGGGGTAGGCGCCCGGTCCGGGCGGGTACCTCACATCCAGTACATACCGTGAAGTGCCCTTCTGTGCAGGGGTATCGGCGCGCCTATGTGCTGCACGCGTTGCGACTATGCGCGCTTGTGAACGCGACGTATCCAGGTCATCCCGGTCCTGGGTGAGAACGAGAGGGAGCGGTGTCTTCTCAGCGGCCCGACGCACCACTTGCGCAGCAGCTGGAGTAGGCGGCCTGGACCGCGGCCCGGCTCGCCCACGCCGTGTCGCTGGTGGCGTCCGAACACGGAGACGATCTGACCGTGCAACGCTCGACGGTGACGGGCTGGCTCTCGAGCACCCGCCCGGGACTGCCCACCTTCTGGAAGCGCTGTCCCATCGCCTGGGCAGACCACTGGCAGCCAAGGCCCGTCATCTCGCGGCCCGTCCGGCCGCCAGCGTCGCGCACATGCGCGGCGAGGACCCCGGCGTGTTCACCCACGGCACGGTGGAGGAGCTGAACCCCGAGGACGCCGAGACCACGGCCGACTGGCAGGAACTCATCGCCTACTTGAAGGACTTCTACGGCCACGACGACGCCTTCGACTGGAACCGCGAGGTCGTCTACTACCGACTGACCCCGCACTGGATGACCGTCTACGCCCCGCCCCGGAAACCGAAGAACATGAACGACGGCCCCATGACCGAGTGGTACAGCTGGCGCGAGCACAAGCGACGACAGTCCTCGCGCCGGATCTGCGTCGAGCACGCCAACGCCGAGCACCGCCAATGGCGCCCACTCCAGCGATACACCGGCCGCCGTGAAACCTACGGCGAAACACACCAGGCCATCGCCGCCCTCGTCTCCGACCGCGCCGCGCAGCGGCCCACCCGTCCCATGACGAGCACCGAACTGGTTCCCGTACCCGTCAGCACGACTGTCTGCTGAGTCGTCAGCCAACTCCCCAGGCCAACACGCCCCATGATCAATCGCGGTGAAACCGGTTGGAATCTGGTCCGACGGCCCGTACGTCGTGGGTGTCGTCAGTGCGGAGACCTCCGACTACAACTGGGTTGCGGGTGGTTCGAACCTCACCCGTCTCGTCCATCACGCCAGAGCGACACTGCCCTGACCGTCACGGAGTTGCTGCGCTCCGATCCCGGCCGGAGCCACGGGGCCCAGCCGGGATCGGAGTGTGTCGAGACGATGGGCGCGGGCGGCTTCGGCGCCGTCCGTGCGGGCATCAGCCCTTGCTACCCGGCTTCCATCCCTTCACGATGTGACCGCTGGTCGCGATCTCGGTCGGCAGGATGTATTCGATCTTGCCGTTCTGCCACTGCCCGATGAGGTACTCGCCGCGGGGGCTGCCGTCCTTGTTCCAGCTCAAATCACCCAGGACCGTCTGGACGCTGTTGCTGCGCAACCAGTCGGCCAGGGCCTCCTGGTCATCCACGCCGCCCACGCCCTCCACTGCTGCTTGGAGCACCTGACCGGACGCGAAGGCGTCGGCCGCGTCCTCCGGTGGTAGCCCGCCGAACATCGACCGGTAGGCAGCGACGAACTCGGCGTTGCCCGGTGTCTTGGCCTGGGGCGCATGGCTGATGCTGAACATCACGCCTTCGGTGTTCTCCGCCCCGACGGCCTGCGCGTACTGCTCTCCGAGCGACGGTGCCACGATCTGGTAGAGCCAGCCCGGGGTGAAGTCCGCCTTCAGCAGGGAGCGGACGATTCCCACCCCGTCCTCGAACCCCGAACCGTTGATGACCACTTCCGGCTTGGCGGCCTTCACCCGGGCGATGATCGTGTCGAAGTTCTTGGTGTCCGCGGGGTAGGAAGTCTCGTAGACGGTCTTGACTCCGGCCTTCTCCAGGACCTCCTTCATGGTCTTCACCGCGGGGGCGGCGAACGGATCATCCACCGTGGGATAGGCCGCGGTCTTGGGGCGTTCAGCCTCGGGCAGGGCGGCCATCCATTTCGCGAGGGTCAGTCCGCTCTTGTCGGCGGTGGCCTGTTGGGTGAAGAACAGGTACTCGAACCCGCGGTTGAACATCTCGGGTGAGCCGCCGGCGGGCTCGACGAAGAGCTTCTTGTTGCGTTCCGCCACGGCGGACGCCGGGAGGTTCAGGAGGGACGAGTAGCTGCCGATCAGCAGATCCACCTTGTCCTTGCTGATCAGCGCGTTGTAGTCGGAGACGATGGTGTTCTGGTTCGAGGCGTCGTCCTTGATGACCAACTCGACCTTCCGACCGAGCAGACCGCCGGCGTCGTTGACCATCTTCTGCCAGACCTCGTACCCCTCCTTGGCGGCCTTGCCGGGCTGGGAGAGTGTGCCCGTCAGGGGGAGCGAGGAGCCCACGCGGATCGGACCGTCGGCCCGGCTGTCGGAGGCGTTGCCACCGCACCCCGCGACGGTGAGGATCAGTACGCCGGTGATGATCGGACCCACACGTCGGCGGTTGACGGACTTCCTTGACATGTCATCTCTCCTGGGAGGCCGGCGGCGGGAGCAGAGCGGCGCCACGGGGAAGAGCGCCCAGTTGTCGCAGCAGATCGAGTTCGTCCGCGAAGTACCAGTGCTCGGCGATGCGGTGGTCCTCGATGCGCCACATCGCCATCTCCACGATCGCGATGCTGCGGCCCGTCGGTGGCATTCCGAACAGCACACCGGTGTGACGGGCGCGTAGGGTCCACACCGCCCACACCATGTCGCCCTTGGCGATGATGTCGGTGATCTCGTCCCGGCGGTCTGAGAGCGAATCGGCGAGATAGCCGTGTCTGCCCAGCCCGGACGTCTCACTGAGCGTCTTCATGCCGATCCGCGTCACCGGGGCGCCCGGCTTGAGGAACGAGGCCCGTTCGGCGAAGGCCGCGGAACGGTAGCGGCGGATGAGATCGAGGTTGTCGCGTTCCTGCGGAGTGTGGCTCGGTTCCGAGCGGTCGGGGACGAGCGTGGCGACCGACCCCTGCGGTAGGGGAAGGCGCCCTGTCATCGGGCGTCCGAGAGGACGAGTTCGATGTCCAGGGTGATGTCGACGCGGTCCGACACCACGGCGCCGCCGGCGTCCAACAAGGCTCCGAACGTGAGGCCGAAGTCACGGCGATTGATCGAGGTCGTGGCGTGGAAGCCGGCGCGGGTCGCGCCCCGGTGAGTGACGAACCCGCCGAAGTCGATGTCCAAACGGACCGGCCGGGAGGTGCCCTTGATCGTCAGCTCGCCGTCCACGGCGTACGGACGGTTCGGGGTGGACCCGCTGATCGTGGACCCGCTGAAGGTCATGTGGGGGAACGCCTGAACATCGAGGAACTCGGGCGAGCGGATCAGTTCGTCCCGCTTGGGGTGTCCAGAGGACACACTGGCCACGCCGATGGTCGCTTCGACGGTGGACTCGACCGTCGGGTCGGCCGGGACGGTCACCCAACCGGTCACCTCGCCGAAACGACCGTAGACGGTGGCGATGGTCATATGCCGAACGGAGAAGGCGACCCGGCTGTGCGCGGCGTCCACTTGCCACACCCCGGGCGGCACGGGGAGCTCCGTGGCCTGCGTCGCCACGGTCTGGTTCTCGTACGTCATCGGTGGCGCCTCGTTTCGGTGTCTGTCGGCAGGGGGGCGGTACGGGTGGGGGTCACCGCTGTGCGGCCGGCTCGCCCGTGGTGGCCGATGCATACCGGGGCATCACCTCGTCGATGAACAGCCGCAGCGACCGCCGGGCCACGGCCGGGTCCATCTGGCCGTACAGGAAGACGAGACTCATGTGGTCGAGTCCCACCGCTTCGTACTCGCCGATCTGCTTGGCGACGGTGTCGGGGCTTCCGATGATCATCGACTTCTCGACGAAGCCCGCCCGGTCTTCCGGGGACACGCCCACCACACTGTTCTTGAAGCCGGGCGTGCCCGGGGAACTGCTGAAGAGATTGCGGGTCATCGTGGTCAGATAGTCCAGCGGTCCCTCGACGGCTGCCGCGGCGGCTGCGTCGCTGTCCGCGACGAACACCATCTTCTGGGTGAAGGACCACTTCCGTGCGTACGCGAGGGTCGCGGCGTCATGGCTGGCGGAGTCGAGGGCGGAGTGGTACAGCGCGTACCGCGTGCCGATCTCGTCGGGCAGCATCCGGCCGGTCATCAGGGGCCAACCGCGCTCGGCCGCTTGGAGGGCGCCCTCCTCGGTCAGGGCTGCGCGGGCGAACCGCGGACGGCGGTTCCAGGAGGTCGGCATGATCCGCAGGCGCAGGGTTCCCTGCGCGTGCTCGGTGCGGTACTGGAGGTCCGGGTCGTCGAGCTTCTTGTCCAAGGCGGCGTCGACCACGGCCATCACCTCCTCGGTCAGGGCGCCCCGACGCTGTGCGTCGCGCCCCAGACCGAGGTACTCCAGGGGCGATCCTCCCGACCCGATGCCGATCACACAGTTGCCCTGGGTGAGCATGTCGAGCAGATTGCACTGTTCGGCGAAGTTCAGCGGGTTCGACAGGGCGGGAACCGCGACGGACAGCACGATGGTGGAGTTGGACAGTTGGGGATACAGATAGGCACCGAAGGTGAACGGATTGCCGTAGGTGTTGTATCCGGTGAAGTGGTGGTCGGTGAGGCAGATCCCCGAGAAGCCGGCCCGGTCGGCGATGACGGCTTGCTCGGTGACCGCCTTGATGACGTCCCGGTCGTGGCCGGGGCTCGGCGACTGGGCGTTGAGGTAGATCGAAAAGCGCATGGGGCGTCTCCCGGGTTCCAACGAGGTCGAGCAGCGGGTTGCTTGACGGTGGCAGGGCCCGGTCCCGCTCCTCAACGACCTGTGCCATACGGCATAGCCATCGGCCCGGAGGGGTGCCGTACGGCACAACCGGTGTACTTCGATGCGCTGCCGGGGCATGGTCTGTTCACTCGTGCCGACACCAGGAGGCGTCATGAACGCATCGTTCACGCTTGATCACGTCCATGGGGCGCCGAAGGGGCGCAGGCTGGGCGACATCGCGTTGGCAGGGTACGGAGTCCCGGCCGACCTGCTGAAGCAGATCGCCGGCGCGCTTCCCACCGGGGTCACGGTGGTGGCCACCACCGGCGCGAACGGCGAACCGTTGGGGATGACGTCGGGAGCCGTGTGCAGCGTTTCGGCGGAGCCTCCGCTCCTGCTGAGCTGCATCAAGCGCGAGTCGTCCACACTGTCGGCCCTTCGGAAACGGGGGGCGTTCACGGTGAACATCCTGCGCGCCGAGTCCGCCGGGGTCTCCGATCTGTTCGCACGCCCCGGGGCCGACCGGTTCGAGGGGTTGGAGTGGACGACGACGGTCCGCGGACTGCCGGTCCTGCACCGGGACACCGTCGCCCATGCCGAGTGCACGCTGTACGACCTGATGGAGGCCGGCGACCATGTGATCGTGGTGGGACTCGTCCTCGACGGCGCCGTCAGCACGGAGGCCATGCGTCCGCTGTTGTACTTCCGGCGCAGCTACGCGGGTTGGCCGGAGCCGGACGACCCGCCGGGCGCCGGGTGAACCCGTTCGGACCGATGACGGGAGCGTCATCGCCCAGCTGTCGGGCGTCGCCGCGCCGACGGGCCCGGTCGGACGCGCCGTCCGGTTCAGCCCCGTCCCGCCGTCCCGACCGGCCGGCCGGTCACTGCGTTCCATGACGGGTGCGGGAGGCATCGGCTCTGCGGGTGTGACGGCTGAGGCTGTCGATGTCGTAGATCACGTAGTCGGAGCCGTCCCGGGTGACCCAGCCCCGCCGTGCGAAGCCGCTGAGCGCACGGTTTACGCGCTCGCGGGAAGCGCCGACGTGCTGGGCCAGTTCGTGCTGGCTCATGTCGAGGGTGACGCGCACCCCTTCGCTCGTGACCCGACCGAACCGCTCGGCGTGGCGCAGGAGTACCCGGGCAACCCGATTGCTGATCTCGGGGGCCAGCAGGTCTTCCATGACTTCCAGGAGGGTGTTGGCCCGGTCCACGGCGATTTGGAACACCCCTATCGCCGCCGTGTGGTGGGTGGTGATCCACCACCTCAGCGATTCGCGGTCGAACTCCACGGCGAGTGACGGCGTCATCGCGACCGCCGAGCCCAGTCGGACCTGCGCCCCGAAGGGGCTGAGGTTGCCGAACACATCGCCGGGACCCACGACGATGTAGATCTCCTGTTGGCCGGTGACGCCCGCCCGGGTGAGTTTAACCTTGCCTTCGACGAGGCAGAACACACTGCCGCCCGGCTGCCCCTCCTCGAAGATCACCTCACTGCGGGCACTGCGCCGCAGGGTTCCCCGGGCGGTCAGGTCGGCGGCGACGCTCCTGGGCACATCGGTGAACAGCACGTTGTGCACCAACTGATCGATCAGCATCCGCGGTTCCACCGGGCACCCCTTCCGCTCGTACGTCCGACGTCTTGGCGGACCGTGTTCGATGCGGGCCGCGGGCCCCTCGCCCTGACCCTCGTGAACAGGGGCCGCGAAGCTCGCGACGGCCTCCGTCCGCCTCGGGGCCAACTCGTCCGCCCGGCACGGTGGCGGTCAGCTGGCGGGCCCGGGGTTCCGCTTCGTTGCTCCCGCAGTGGTGGGGACGGGCGTTCGCGAGCAGTCACATTCGGCCTCCGATCCATGGGTCTTGGTCGTCTCAGTGCGTGGGACGGCTCACTCCTGCGTACATGACGGTCGAGTTGCTGGGGCATCAGATCTTTAAGTTGTATCCGATCGCGGCTTAAATAAGGCCATTGATCCTGAAATTTCGCTGGGTATTGCGTCGAATGGATCCAACGATTAGCGTTCGCTGAACGTGCCGCTCAAGCAGCGGAGAGGGATCACTTCATGGTTCATCGGTCAGATTCCATACTGACGGCTGCTGCCCGGACCGCACCGGCATCGCAACCCGACGCCCGGCCCGCCGAGTCCGCACGGATTCCGCACTGCGGAGTCGGTGCACCGCTCTCCTCCGTGGCCGCCCCACCCCGTCCCGGCCGCAGCAGCCGTGTGTCGTGCGTGATCACCACCGAGTTCGGTTGAGAACTCGGAGCTCGGTAGTTGTCTGCCCGGCCACACCGTCCTCGTGCCCGGTCCACCCCGGACCGTTTCTCAATCCACGTACCGAACCAGCACCCGCATGTGCAACGGAGGTAGTGATATGTCGTTGCAGGAGTTCCTGCCCACGCCACAGTTCGACGAGTACAAGGATTTCTTCAAGGACTTCTTCACCCTCGATCGTCGCGAGGACGGCGTGCTCCTGGCACGTGCCCACACCCGAGGGGACTCGGTCCAGCTCAACGTACAGAACCATCGGGCCCTCGGTCAGTTCCTCAAGACCGTGGGAGCCGACCCTCAGAACGAGATGCTCATCCTGACCGGTACCGGCCGTGACTGGATGATGGGTTCCGATCCCACGGGCTTCGAGCTGGAGGAGGAGGACCTGGAGTACTGGGCCTACGAGTACGCCTACAAGGACGGCCGCACCAACGTCAGCGCCATGGTCAACGACCTTGAGATACCCACCATCGGCCTGTTCAACGGCGACGGGTACCACTCCGAGGTGCTCCTGATGTGTGACCTGACGCTGATGGCCGAGGACGCCCACATCTACGACCTGCACTACGGCATCAGCTCGGTGCCCGGTGACGGCATCCACAACGCCTTCCAGGAACTCCTCGGCGTCAAGCGCGCCGCCTATGCACTTCTCACCGGTGAGTCCTTCGACGCCCAGAGCGCCCTGGACCACGGCCTGGTCAATGAGATCCTCCCGGCCGACCAACTCGTCGACCGCGCGTACACCATCGCCGACCACATCATGACCCAGCCGCGCACCATTCGCCGTCTGACCACCCAGATCGTCCGGCGGCCGTGGAAGAAGCGCATCCTGGACGACCTCGACGGCGGATTCGGCATCCAGATGTTCGGCCACCTCGCCAAGGGCAAGGCGGTACACAGCAACGAACACATCTCCGGCACCGGCAACTACGTACGGGAGGGCCGCCGCACCCCCTTCGACTGACCGCCCGCGCACGAGCCGCAGGAACCGTACGTACCCCACGAACCGCACGAGTTGAGCCACACCTGCCACGGCCATGCCACCGGCCTCATCGCCCGAGGCCAGTGAGCCGGCGCACGCCGCCGACTGCCATTGCCGCAGCCAAGCGCCAGAACGTCCCGCCCCGCAGCGCGGAGGCGCTCGCAGGCCCCGGCCCGTCCGTAGTCCGGCGATACGGCCAGAGCCCTGCCAGCCCCGCATCCCCCTTCGCTGTTCCAGCCGCAGATACCCAGCGAAACCCACCGGTGGTGGGGCATTGAGCCGCTCCTTCCCCCTCCCACCGCCGTGACAGGACATACCGCACCGATGCACACCATGGTGATCCGGGAGGCCCCATGAGGCGGAACCCACGAAGAATCCGATGGACCACGGTCGCGCTCGCCGCCGCCGTCACACTGGTCGCCAGCGCTTGCGGTGGTGGCCCCTCCGCACAGGACGGTGACTCGCCGCTCCTGGTGGGCACCTCCCTGCCGCTGACCGGCCAGTTCTCCCAGCCCGGTACCGAAGCCAAGCGCGGGTACGAGGTCTGGCAGGCAACCGTGAACGAACGGGGCGGCCTCTTGGGGCGCCAGGTGAAGCTCGTCGTCAAGGACGACTCCTCCAACCAGAACACCGTGGTCGCCGACTACAACGCCCTCATCAGCCGGGACAAGGTCGATCTCCTGCTGGGCAGCTTCTCCTCGCTGTTGAACCTGCCCGCGTCGGCGGTGGCCGAACGGAACAAGATGCTCTTCGTCGAGCCGGCCGGTGGGTCGCCCGAGATGTTCGACCGGGGATTCAAGTACCTGATCTACAGCCAGCAGGGAACCGCCGACCGGCAGGGCGTCGCATTCGCGGAGTGGATCGCCGGTCTTCCCGAGGGCAGGCGCCCCGAGACGGCGGCCTACCCGGTGTTGGACGACCCCTTCGCCAAACCCAATGTCCAGGGCATCCGGAAGATCCTGGAGAAGGCGGGCATCGAAACCGTGTACTCGACCACCTATGCGCCCGACACCAAGAACTTCGACACGATCGTCACCCGGATCAAGGCCGCAGAACCCGATCTCGTGGTGCAGGGGGCCGTCTTCGAGGACGGTGTCGGACTGGTGCGCTCGATGCGCAAGGCGAACGTCACCACGCCCTGGTTCTACCAGACCACCGCCCCCTCGATGGGCCACCAGTACGCCGAGGGCATCGGCGCCGAGAACACCGAAGGCATCCTCTACGCGATCAGCCACGTCCCCACGGCGAAGACCCCGGGCAACGAGGAGTTCGTCGCCGAGTACCAGGACATGTTCGGCCAGGAGCCGACCGAAGACGCCGCGGACGCCTTCGCCGCAGGCCAGGTCCTCGAAGCCGCCGCCCAAGGCGTGGGCAGCATGGAGGACCAACTGGCACTGGCCAACTGGCTGCGCAAGAACACCGTTGAGACGATCCTGGGCGAGCTCTCCTGGAACGCCGACGGCAGCCCCAAGGGCGAGTTCCTGGTGGGGCAGTGGCAGAACGGCAAGACCGAAGTCGTGCTGCCCAAGGAAGTCGCCACCAGCACCCGCATCGTCGAAGGCTGGCGCCCGGGAGGTGCAGGACGATGACGGAACTCCTCCAGAACCTGGCCCTCGGCACCCTCCTCGGCGGTGTCTACGCCCTCACCGCCAGTGGTCTCACGCTCATCTTCGGGGTCATGCGGGTCATCAACATCGCCCACGGCGCGTTTTTGGTGCTCGCGGGCTTCCTGACCTACACCCTCTGGTCGGAACTGGGCATCGATCCGCTGCTGGGCATCCTGATCACCACCCCGGTGATCTTCGCGATCGGCTGGGTCACCTACACCGTCACCGTCCGGCCGATCCGCACCGCCCCCATGGCGTCCACCGTACTGCTGACCTTCGGCCTCGCCCTTGTCATCGAAGCCGTCATGGGCATGGTGTGGGGCAACAACTCGATGGCGATCAGGCCCGGCTACGCCGATGAGTCCTTCACCATCGGCTCCGTCTTCCTGCCCAAGACCCTGCTGTACGGGGGGCTGGTCGCGGTCGGTGTCCTCACCGCACTCGGACTGATCCTCACCAAGACCTGGCTCGGCCGTGCGATCCGCGCAGCCGCGGTCAACCCATCGGGCGCGGAGCTGGTGGGGATCAAGGTGGCCTCGGTCGCCGCACTCGTCTTCGCGTTGGGCATCTCTGCCGCGGGCGCCGGTGGTGCGATCACCGGAGTGCTGTACCCCTTCGTTGCCGGCTCCCACTACGCGTGGATCGCCCGGCTCCTGGCCATCGTGGTACTGGGCGGGATGGGCAGCCTCAACGGAGCCATGATCGGTGCGGTGCTCTTCGGGCTCGCGGAAACCTTCACCGCGTCCTACGTCTCCACCTCCTGGGCCACCGCCGTGCCCTACGCCGTCGTCTTCGCCATCTTGCTCGTCAGGCCCCAGGGCCTTCTGGGTTCCCGCCTCCGTCAGGATGTGAGCACCGCATGACCACGCCGACTTCCCCGCCTGCGTACACCGTGTGGATCGCGCGGCTGCTGCCCGCGATCGCGGGTCTGGCACTGCTGCTGTTCCCCGTCCTGTCCAACGACGCCTACTACCAGAACATGATCATCTTGTCGCTGGTCTTCGCCGTCGGTGCGAGCGGGCTCAACCTCATCACCGGATTCGCCGGCTACGTGTCCCTCGGCCAGGGCGCGTTCATCGGGCTCGGCGGATACACGATCGGTGTGTTGGCGACCAGGGTCGACTCGGTGACGCCCTGGGTCTGGGTGCCCGTCGCCGGTCTGGTCGCCGCGGTCGTCGCCGTACTCCTCGGGCTGGTGTCCCTCCGCTCCCGCGGGCCGTCGTTCGTGATCATCACCGTTGCGTTCCTCTCGCTCGTCCAAGTGGTCGCGATCAACTGGGGCAGCCTCACCAACAGCACAGCCGGACTCACCCTGCCCCTGCCCGACTGGGACCCCGACCTGATCAACTGGCCCTTCTACTACGCCCTCCTGGCGATCCTCGCCCTACAACTGCTGATGACCTGGTGGATCAGGCGCACCAAACTCGGCATGGGACTCATCGCCATCCGGGAGGACGAGACCAGGGCCGCCACCATTGGGATCAACCTGCCGGTGCAGAAGGTCCTGGCGTTCGCCGCCAGCAGCGTGCTCGTCGGCATGGCCGGGGCCGTGTACGGCTACTACCTGACCTTCATCGACCCCCTCGGCATGTTCAACATCCTCATCAGCGTCCAGATCGTCCTCTCGCTCCTGATCGGCGGCAAGGCGACCCTGTGGGGACCGGTGCTCGGCGCCTTCATCGTCGAACCCCTCAACGAGATGGCCAACAACGACTTCGGCGGGGGCAACAGTCGACTCCTGCTCTTCGGAGGGCTACTGGTGCTCGTCGTCATGTTCCTGCCCCAGGGCATCCTCCCCTCCCTCAAGTCGCTGCTGGACAAGCGACGCAAGGCTGGCACGGCGGGACTGGTCGGAGCGCGCATCGCCGCCGGCGGCACCCTGCCGGCCTCCCTGACCGTGAGCCGGACGCCCACCGTCCGAGCACAGACCCCCCGGCCCCTGCTGGAGGTGCGCGGACTCGTCAAACACTTCGGCGGCGTCAAGGCCGTGGACGGATGCTCGTTCTCCGTCCCGGAGGGCTCGATCACCGCACTCATCGGCCCCAATGGCTCGGGCAAGACCACGGTCTTCAACCTCATCGACAACACCATCCCGCCCGACGCCGGACAGATCCTCTTCGACGGCGCACCCATCGAGGGGCTCCCCTCCTGGGAGCGGGCCCACCGCGGCCTGGGACGCACCTTCCAGATCACCCGGCTCTTCCCCGCCATGACCGTGTTGGAGAACGTGGTCGCCCCCCAGCGGTCGCACTCGCTCAGAGGTCTCGGTCGCATCGCGGTCAGTGGCCCCGAGGCCAAGGCCGCGGAAGAGCTCCTGGAGTTCGTCGGCATGCGCGCCTTCAAGGACCAACCGGCCGCAGCCCTTTCGTACGGCCAGCAGAAGCTCGTCGAACTCGCGCAGATCCTGATGCTCGACCCGAAGCTGATCCTGCTCGACGAACCGGCGGGCGGCATCAACCCCGTACTCATCGAGCGCATCGGGGAGATGATCCGCGAACTCAACTCCTACGGGAAGACCTTCCTCATCGTCGAACACAACATGCCCTTCATTATGGGCCTGTGCGACCCCGTCCACGTCCTGGCGCGCGGTGCCACGATGGCGACCGGGACGCCCGACGAGATCCAACGCGACCCGGCCGTCCTTGAGGCGTACCTCGGCGACGACTACCAGCCCGAACCCGAAGGAGTGCGGTGATGTTGCGATTGCGCGGCGTGGTGGCCGGGTACGGCGGGGGCGATGTGTTGCAAGGTGTGGACATCGTCGTCGAGAAGGGAGCCGTGGCCTGCATCGTCGGACCCAACGGGGCGGGCAAGTCGACCGTGTTGCGAACGGTCAGCGGACTGCTCACCCCACGGCTCGGCGAGGTCACCCTCCAGGACAAACGCATCGACCAGTCGGCCCCCGGAGAGATCCTGCGCTGCGGGGTCTCCCAGGTCCCGCAGGCCAATGCGCTCTTCCCCAACCTGACCGTACGGGAGAACGTCCTCCTCGGCGGATACATCATCCGCCGGGACCGCACACTGGTCCGCAAGCGCTACCAGCAGGTGGCCGAGCTCTTTCCGATCGTCGCCGATCGGGCGGGGGACAAGGCAGGCAACCTCTCCGGCGGCCAACGCCGACTGGTGGAGTTCGCACGGTCCCTGATGCTCGATCCGGTGCTCCTGCTGCTCGACGAACCGTCCGTCGGGCTCGACCCCAAGGCGCTGCAAATCATCCACGACTCCGTGACCCTGCTACGGGACAGCGGCAAGACGATCCTGATCGTCGAACAGAACGTCCGCTTCGGGATGCGGATGGCCACCGACGGCATCGTCATGGAGAGCGGCCGTGTCGTCGCCCAACGCCCCACCCGGGAACTGCTCGCCGACGCCGACCTCGCACGGATGTACTTCGGAGGCACCGGCACCACGACGGCGACCACCGGCGCTCAGGGGCCCGGGAGCCCGGCTGCGGAACACCCCTGATGAAGAGCCGTTCCCCCAAGAGCGTGCCAGGTCCTCGGGTGCATCACCCGCCCGCCGTCGGGGGCTTCGACGTCCGGTCCGCGTCGATGACCACGGGCGCGCCCGTCGGCACTGCGGTTCCCAGGTGACCGGCCGGGTGCCGCGCTCGGCCCGAGCGCGGTCGTTGTTGCGGAGCGCCGCCTTCGTCAGCACCTTCGACCGGTTCGCGATGCTACCGATGCTGGTCGCCGTCGCCGTCGAGTTCGACGCCTCGTTGGTGTCCGTGGTCAACGCCGCGGGCGTCTACTTCCTGGCCTACGGTCTGATGCAACCGGTGTGGGGGCTGGCGTCCGATCGCATCGGGTTGGTGCGGACGATGCGGTTGACGCTCCTGCTGGCCGCGGTCGCCACGGTCGCGGGGACGTTCGCAACGTCCCCGTGGTCGTGGGGCGTGGCCCGCGGACTGACGGGTGCCTGCTTCAGCGCGGCCATTCCCGCAGCACTGATCTACCTCGGTGACACTGTGCCGGCCCCGCTGCGCCAACGGGAGATCGCCGGGCTGATGACGGGCGTCGCCGTGGGCACCGCGCTCGCCTCGGCATCCGCAGGGGTCTTGGCGCAGTACACCTCGTGGAAAGTCCCGTTCCTGGTGACGGGCGCCGTGACCGTGCTCCTTGTCATCGCCCTCCGTCGGTTGCCCGAACCACCCCGCTCACGGGCCGGGCAGCCCGTGAGCGCTTCGTGGGGCAGGGTGTGGCGGTCGAGGCCGGCCCGTCTCGTCCTGCTCCTCGTGTTCGTCGAGGGAGCAGCCCTGCTCGGCGCCTTCACCTTGATTCCGCCGGCGGTCGAGGCGGCCGGAGCGAGCACCACCGTGGCCGGCGCGGTGACGGCGGCCTACGGCGTCGCCGTGCTTCTGGCGGCTCCGCTGGTGGGTCGAATGTCCCGCCGCACCCCCACCTCGCACCTCATCGTGCTCGGTGCCGTCGCGGCGACCCTGGCCTGCGTGCTGGTCGCTGTTTCCCGTACCCCCGCGGTGGCCGTCGTCGGTGCCGCACTGCTCGGAGTCGGATGGGCGGCGATGCACTCGTCATTGCAGACGTGGGCCACCGAGGTGTTGCCGGAGGCCCGTTCCCTGGTGGTGTCACTGTTCGCGGGCGCTCTCTTCCTCGGCAGCGCGGTGGGTACGGTGTCGGTCGGCGAACTCGCCGGGGCGGGCCGCTACCAGGGCATCTACTGGGGAGCGGCGGCGCTCTGCCTCGTGCTCGGCGTCTGCGCGTCCCGGGGTCGGGCCGACTGGAGACGTTCGGGAGGAGGGCCGAGCGGGTGACGCACTCCCGTGCCGTGCGTCAGTACGATGGCCCCACCCCAACGCACAGCCGTCAGCTCCCTGAGCAAAGCTAAAGGGCCGAGGCCAGGCACATCCCGCTCGCGTTGTCAGGGTCGCACGGAACGTGGGCGTTGCAGGGGAAGATGTCGGAGTCCCCGTAGCTGCCCCAAGGTGCCGTTTAGGGCATGCGGTAGACGTCGGTCTCGAACAGCCAGGGGCCGTGGGGGGTGAGCAGGAAACAGACGCGGTGATGCGGGTGCTGAGGGCCTCCTTGCTGGTTGGCTCACGGCCATGAATCCGTTGCTCCAGGGAGTGACGCTGTATTCGTTCGCGATGCCGTTGAAGACGTTCGCGGCTTGTTTTTCGTCGAGCGTCCAGCCGCGGCTGGGGTTGAGGTACTCCCAAGGGGTAGTTGCGGTGGGTTCCCCTGACGCGGGCGACGCGCATCTGCTTGTTGATGGGGGCGTCGTCTACGCCGTAGATGTAGCCGTCGCCGGAGAGGCTGGCGGGCAGGATCGCCGGTCCCATCCCACGCCGGGGGTGGAGTGTAGGGCGTCGATGTAGAGAGGCTAGGGGTTGTAGGTGGTGGTGAGATCGGCCAGGGAGAAGGTGGCGACGAAGTTGGCCTTGTGCCGGAAGTCTCAGCCTCCTGGGCTAGGGGACGCCGCCTTCGGTGCGGATCACGCCGTCGCCAAGCCAGTACCAGTGGTTGGCGGCTGCGGGCTTCATCAGTCCTTCGGGTCTGGTCCGGGGGCCACCGCGCAAAGTTGTCATCTGCTGGCCGTCCTGTACGACGAAGGTGCTGTTCACCAGCGGAGCGCTGGTTGGCAGGGTGCCGTCGGCGTTGAGTGGGTCTAGCCATGGGAGGCCCAGCGCCGTATCGTCCCCTGGGGCCGACACCCGGCCGGGGAGGGTGCCGACAGGCTGCTGCCCACGATATGAAGCTGTCCGAGCAGGGGCGCATCGGTATGCGGTCGCTACCGGGCTGTTCAGGTCATGCGTATCCGATGTTGTAACCGCAGTTCCTCTTGGGGCCGTTGGCGCCGTCGCGGCGGCACACCGTTATCTCCACCCTGGCTCCTTCCGGTACCTGCTTCGATCCCACGTGGGCCGGATCGGTGTCGCAGAAGGAAGATGTGCCGTCAGCGTCCACCAGCGTGATCGAGCCGCCATTCCAGGTCCAGCGTGCCCAGACGCGCATCCCGTCCGACTCGGTGTCGCAGACCCGGAAGAGCTCCGGGTTGGCGCCGCCCCTGAAGATCGCCTTGCCGGCGTAGGTACTGCCGCCCTCGGTTGTGTAGACGACGGTCGTGGTTCCGGCCGCCTGCGCCGCGGCAGTGGGAAGCAGGAACACCGTGGATACCGCGGCCAGTACCGTGACAAGGCTCTTGGTGCCTACCTTGTGAATGGAGTGCATGCGTTCCTCCAAGGGTGAGGTTGCTGCGCAGGGGAAAACCCGCGCTAGCTGGTTGGCACGTGGACAGGCTCCACCGATCCGCTGCGACGACGTCTACCAACACGCGCCGGCGATTCCACTCCCCCGGCATCGGGACACACTGGCGGTAGGGCACCGAGACGCAATCACGGCACGCCGCGACGCGAGCACATACCTCCCGGACGTCATCACCGATCCGGTCGCGATCAGTGCGTGCCCATGACCCTAACTCGGCCATCGGACGGCGTGCTTCTCGATTCCTGATCAATCCTCGCCCCAGCTCTCACCCCCGCCCACGCGCTGACACGCGGAAGCAACTCGCCCTCCGACTTGTGGGTTTCGCCGCGAGGTCGTCAGCCGGAAAGGATCAGGTTGTTGATCCCCTACGTGATGCGGTCGAGGAAGCCGAGCACCCGATGGTTGACCTGCTTTGTGACCTGTTCGTCGTAGAACGGGAGGCTGCTGTCGGTAAACAGGTGCCTGTCGCCGGGGTAGAGGAACAGATCGGCGTCCGTCGCCGTCTCGACGAGCGCACGGGCGGCGTCCACGTCGCCCTCCCCTGCGAAGAACGGATCTGCGTCCATGCCGTGGATCTGAACCGGGACGTCCTTCGGCCAGGCGCCGCCGAACTCCGAGATGGGGATGCATGCCTCAAGCAGCAGTGCGCCCTGTGCGCCGGGGCGGGTCTGGGCCAGCTTCTGCGCCGGCAGGACGCCGAGCGAGAACCCAACGTAGACGAGCTCCGCAGGCAGCCCCTCGGCGGCGGCGGTTCCGCGCGCGATGATCGTGTCGAACCCGGCGTCCTCGGCGTAGCCGGCGCCCTCCTCAAGGCTGTCGAACACCTGCCCCTCGTATAGGTCTGGAGCGTGGACGGTGTGTCCGGCCCGTCGCAGCTGCTCGGCGAACTCGCGGACGCCGGCGGTCAACCCGTGTCCATGGTGGAAGACCAGCACCTCAGCCATGTCGCTCCCCTCGTGCTGCGGTGCCCGGGTGGCGCCGCGGCACGAGTATGGCCCGCAGCACTGACATCCGCGGGCTTCGGCCGGACAGGATCAGGACGGTGGTCCCGGTTCGGTGAGGCGGGCTTCGAGGTCGGCGACTCGCCGGTCTTGGAAGCGCAGGTTCGAACGGGCGGCCTTCAGCTGCTCGTCGAGGGTGCGGTTGTCGGTTGCGAGTTGCCGGATGCGTTGCTTGAGTGTGGTGTTCTCGGTGGTGATCCGGTGAATGGCCTCCTGGGTCCATTCTGCTTCCACGTCGCGTATCTGGCCGAGGAGTTCACCGATGCGGGTGCGCTGGGCGTGGATCTCTGCGTGGGCCGCCTTGAGGGCGTCCTCGGCGTTCAGGGCCAGCTCGCGCCAGGCCGTCTCACGCTCCTTGTCCTGAGCAACGAGCATCTGTCCGCGGCGTCCTGCGGAGTCATGCCGGCCCTGCGGGAGATCAATGCGATTCTCAGCGAGATGAGCGGCGGGGAGAACGGTGATCGATGGACGAGGGATGCGTTGTCCACCGATGAGGGATGGGCTCTGACGCGGCAGTTGGCCCGCCGGGTTCTCGTTGAGGAAGTGGGCCAATGGCAGCAGCCTCTTCCGGACATCACGGTCGTCCGATAGCACTCTCCAGTGTTTGCGCTGGTCAGGCCGACTAGGTGACGACCGTGGGGATCAGTACAGGGGCCGTCGGTGTCACCGTGTGGGTTTTGGCATCGGCCGAAAGGGTGCCCCAGTCGTCACGGTAGAGGCCCATGCGGTAGGTGGTGGTCAAGATGGTGGTCATGTCGGCCAGCAGGGTGCGGTGGGTCTGGAGAGCAGGAGGGCGGGGCCGGCGAGGTGTCGCTGATGAGTTGTCGGCACCGATGCGGGTGGTGTGGTCTTCCAGGCAGCTGACGCCCTGGCGTTCTGGCACGGAGGGCAGTAGTCGTCGAAGCGTGTGCCGCGGCGACTCGTACTGGAAGGCGCGCAGGTGGCCGGGGTAGGGCCGGAAGCCCGCCCCGGAGCACGACGGGGACTTGGTGACTAAAGCCCTTGGTCGTCAATGTTCGCCGACTGTTGCAGTTCGGGCCCTTAGCGCCGCGCGACGCGCAGAGCCGGGCCCGGTCGACCGTTCGTCCTCCCATTGTTCCCAGCGGTCCAGGAGTTCGATGTAGGAGCGGGCAGAGGACCGGTGAGGCTGAGCACCGACTCCAGCAGGGTGCGGATGCTGTCGTCGTCCTCGACGACCAGCAGTCGGTAGGGCAGGGAGGCGGAGGAGGGACCGGTCGTCACTGGCCCGGCCGGATCGGGCCGGGTGGTGGGTTGCCCCTCCGCCCCGGGTTGACCGCGTCCACGTCGACGGCGGTCTTGATGGATGCCCGGATCGGCTTGGTCGCGTCGGTGCGGTCCCACTCCACCGTGAGTAGCCCGTCGGCGGCCGTGTCACCGGAGTAGAAGGGGTCCGTGCTGTTGGTGGTGCGGGGCAGGTCGTTCCGTGTGTACGGCCGTACCCCGCTGACCGCCGCGGTGAGGTCCTCGGGGAAGAAGACCTGTCCGGTGTGCACGGTGACGCCTTGGGCGTACGCCCGGTCCAGTAGGACGCCCCTGGTGTGCACCTTGGCGTGGATGTGCACGGTCCGCCCGGTGTACCAGCCGGGGAAGACGGTACGGAAGCGTACCCAGCCGTCGCGGCCGGTCATCTGGAAACCGCGCAGGTAGGTGGTCTTGCTGTCCGGCGGCAGCTTCGGGATCGGGCCATCGAACACCAACTCGCCCTCGTTCATGGCCTCCGAGGTCTCCTCGTACCCGGAGTAGATGCCGAGTGCGTCGCACTGCCAGATGTCGACTGCTGCCTCGGACACCGGCTTGCCGTTCTTCGCGTTCAGCACCTGGATGCGCAACTCCAGCGGTGTGCCGGGCCTGCCCTCGGTGATGTCGATGCGGTGTTTGTCGTAGTCGAGGTAGTACGGGCCCTCGGTGGTCTCCTTGACCAGGGACAGGTGGTCCGGCGCGGAAGGGGAGCCGGGGGCGGAGGAGGGCACGGTGGCCGCCGCCTCCGAGTCGGTACTGGCGAGGTGGATACCGCTCAGCCCGATGACGGTGACGCCCGCGCCACCCGCGGCGAGGAGGGAACGACGGCTCATAGGAGGCTTGTGGTCTGTCGTGGCCCGCAAGCCAGTGTCCGTTCCTGGGAGGACGCGGGGAGGTGCGGGCGGTAGGGAGGGTTTCGGACTGGGGGCGGGGCTCGTCGGGACGACGAGGCCGGCTGCCGATTCGGTCCGCAAGGCTCCCCCGGACCCTCCGTCCCGGACGACGACGGGCAACCCGCGGCTCCTTCGAACCCGTCGCTCCGCGTCGATGGCGAACACTTCGCACCCGTACCGCCCTGCGGCCCAGGCGATGCCCTCCGCGCCGAGTGCGAAAGCCGCGGTCGCCGTCACGTCCGCCTCGGTCAACGTACGGGCGACAACCGTCATGCTCAGCAACCCCGTCGCGGGCAAGCCCGTACGCCCGTCGATGATGTGGTCCCCCCGCTCATACCGTGCTGAGGTGGCAACGGCCGCGTCGCTGAGCTCTAGGACCACACACACCTGATCCGCGATCTCGGGATGCCGCACCCCCACTCGCCAGGGCCCTCCCCCGACGACCACATCACCACCGGCGTTCAGACAGAATCTCCGTACCCCGGCCTCCCTCAGAAGCCGTGCCGCCCGCTGCACGGACCACCCCTTCACCACCGCGCAGGGATCGAACCCTCGCCCCGGCTGCCGTACGTCGAAGGCGCCGCCCGTATCAGCCCGGTACCGCTCCGACAAGGCCAGCACCTCCAGCAGATCCGCGCTGATGTCGTCCAGCCCGATCTCCCCCCGGTCAAGTCGGCACACCTCGCTGCCCGGTTTGAACGGGCTGAACCGCGCGTCCGCCTCCCGCAGCCACTCGAACACCGCGTCCGTGAGCCCTTCGGGCACGTCCTCGTCGTCGATCCGCAGCGAGACAGGGAATCCCATCACATGCTCGACCCAGTGCATGTCAGTTGCCTTTCGCGTCGATCGCGGCTTGGAGTGACTCCTCGTAGGCGTCGCTGGTGATGGTCGCCCCGGACACCGTGTCGACATCGGCCCCCTGCACCCGCAGGGTGTCCTCGATGAGCGACGGCACCGCGGCGTGGGTCTGCGGATGGTCAGGCTGCTGGAGCATCCGTACCGCACTGATCGTGTCGCCCTCGAAGGTGACTTCGACCTGCACGGGACCCTTCTCCGTGTCAATCGTGGGCCCGGTGAGGACGACACCGCCGCCGGAGGCCGCAGCGGTCGGGGAGAGCGCGGGCTGCGGGGCCACCACGACGGTGGAGCCGTTGCCGTGGGAGGGCGCGTAGCGCCACACCGGGATCACACCGATCACGGTCAGGGCAAGGACGGGCAGTACTCGCTTCACAATCACTTCCTTGTCGCTTCGTTGGCCGCTTCCGTACCGGTCACGGGTGTCTGCCTAGGCCGGTCCATCTCCGCGTCAGCCAGCCAGGCTGAACCGCTCGAAATGGATCTGCGGCTTGGGCACGCCGAGCTCACGCAGGCTGCGGAGGACCGCGGTGGTCATGCCGGGCGGGCCGCACACGTACACGTCCCGGTCTGCGATGTCCGGCACCAACCCGGCCAACGCACGCGGGGCGAGTGGGTCCGGCGTGATCGGGCCGGTGACCAGATGCAGCTCGGCGCCGCGGGCGAGGGCCAGTTCGCGCATCTCCTGGTGGAGGACGGCGTCCTTGTCGCTGCCGACGCGGTAGAGGACGACCGCGTGGCCGTGCAGTTCTTCCAACAGCGCGCGGATCGGGGTGACTCCGAGACCGCCTGCGATCAGCACGGCGTCCGGGCGGGCGCGGTGCAGGGTGGTGAAGGCGCCGTAGGGGCCCTCGGCGAAGACCCGGGTGCCTGGCGTGACATGGCGCAGGGCGGCACTGCCTGCGCCGACGGCTTTGGCGGTCAGCCGGAGCGTATGGCCGTCGGGCGCGGCCGAAAGGGAGAACGGATTCGCCTGCCACCAGCGATCGCGGGTGAGGAACCGCCACAGGAAGAACTGCCCTGCGCGGGCCGGTAGCCGGTCCAGGTCACGGCCGGTGAGATAGATGGAGACGACGTTGTCCGACTCGGGCACGACCGCGGTGACCACCAGTTTGTGCCGCCAGTTGCGCCACAGCGGCAACATCATGCGGCCGACGACCACCGCGCCGAGCGCGCTGCCCCACAGCGCGTACCAGTAGGCCGTGGCGAGGTCGGAGGAGGCCAAGGAGGTACCGGCCGCGACCTGGTGGGTGAAGGCCAGCACCACGGCGAGGTAGGTGTAGAGGTGGATGAAGTGCCAGGTCTCGTACGCCAGTCGGCGCCGGGCGAAGCGGGCGGAGACCGTGCCGACCACGAGGATCAGCAGCAGCGCGATGACGGCCCGTAGAACACCCTCGACGGTCCTGGCGAGATCGACTATCTGATTGACCGGGTCCATGCCCGTGGGCTGGGCGTATCCGTACCCGATGAAGACGACGTGGCCGAGCAGCAGCCACAGCAAGATGAAGCCGGTCCAGCGGTGCCAGTTGGTGAGCCGGTCCATGCCGATCCGGCGGTCGAGCCAAGGCAGCCGGGCCACCAGAAACAGTTGGAAGGCCATCAGCAGCGCGGCGTAGAGGCCAGTCACCCGGCCCAGCACGATCAGAGCGTTCGAGGCGAATCCTGCCTGAACGAAGAAGTACGCGACGATGGCCGCGTTGACGACGAAACCGGCGTAAAGACCGGTGCGGGCCGCCGCTTTCGGCCGTATGCCCCGGGTGGGGCTGGGACGTGTTTCGACAGTCGTCACGGACGGCAGCTCCTTGGTCGGGAATCGGTGCACCTGAGCTTGGCGGGCGGAAGCTGTCGAACCCCTGTCATCCGGCTTCCAAGTGCCTGTCGATCGGCGCCGGATCTTCGACGGGGTCTGGCGCGAGCGGTGCCGTGCCGCAGTATGGACGGGTGGACAGAGTTCGAGTGCTGGTCGTGGACGACGACCCACCCATTGCCGACCTCGTCGCGACCGTCGCCCGCTACGAGGGCTGGGACGCGATGACGGCGAACAGCGGCGATGACGCGCTGCGGCTCGCGGCTGAATTCCACCCGGACATCGTGGTGTTGGACGTAATGCTGCCGGATATGGATGGCTTCGGGGTACTGGACCGGCTGCGGCGTTTCGGAACGATGGTGCCGGTGGTCTTCCTTACCGCCCGGGACGGCGTCGCGGATCGGGTGGCGGGACTGACCCGGGGTGGGGACGACTATCTGGTCAAACCGTTCGCGGTGGAGGAGTTGATGGCCCGGCTGCGGACGGTGTTGCGGCGCAGCGCGGGACCCGGTTTCCAGCGCTCGGTGCTCCGGGTGGGCGACCTCTCCATGGACGAGGACACCCGTGAAGTGCGCCGAGCGGACAAGCTCCTCACCCTCACCCCCACCGAGTACGAGGTGCTGCGTTATCTGATGGGGCGCTCCCCGACCGTGCTCACCAAAGCTCAGATCCTGGACCATGTGTGGGAGTACGGCTTCGGAGGGCGGTCGAACGTCGTGGAACTGGTGGTGAGCAGACTCCGTCGCAAGCTGGACGAGACCGGTGTGCCGCTGATTCGCACGGTCCGCGGCTTCGGGTACGTCATCAGACAGGCCGCCGAGTGAAACGGGTGCTGAGCGGGCTGCGGCACACCTACGGCAGGCTGCGTCTGGGCACCCGGCTGGCGCTCGGCCTCGGAGTGCTGTCGCTGACGGTGTTCGCGGTGGTCGGCACCGTGCTGACCACGTATATGCACGACTATCTGGAGCGGCAGCTCAGCGATCGGATGAGGTCGGCTCAGGTGGTCCAGGCGAAGGACGCCATCGAGCACGGCGCGGTTCAGCGGGAGACGTACATGGGCTGGTACCAGGCGGTGTACGACGTCTCCGAGGCTGAGCCGCGGCTGCGGCAGCCGGCCGCGCTGCCCAAGGAGAGCACGGCGTTCGCCTCGCTCGCCGAGCGGCTGGCCCACTCCCGGGCCAACGACATCTTCGACACCCGGCCTCTCGGCCAGGAGGGCACCTATCGGCTGCGGGCCTGCGAGGTGAAGCCCGGGGTGGTACTGGTGACGGCAGCACCGACAACCGACATCGAGAACACCGTCACCCAGCTGATCACGGTCCAGGTGATCGCTTTCGCACTGGCACTGCTGGCTCTCGTGGTGTTCGGTCGGCGAACGCTGCGGCGCGGTCTGAAGCCGCTGAGCGACATGGCGCGCACCGCGCACAGCATCACCTCGCACGATCTGACCGAGTCGGCGGCCCGGCTGCCCCTGCGCGCCGACCCTCGGGGCGGGGGGCCGGAGATGGAGGAACTGCGCACGGCGTTCAACACCATGCTGGAGCACATCGACGACTCGCTGGCGGTGCGCGCGGAGGCCGAGCAGCGGCTGCGCCGGTTCGTCGCGGACGCCTCGCACGAACTACGCACCCCGCTGATGTCGGTACGCGGCTATGCGGACCTGTTCCAGTACGCGGCGGCGAACGCACCGGAAGAACGCGACAATCATCTGTCCCGGCTACGTGCAGAGGCGGCCCGGATGGGCTTCCTCCTGGACGATCTGCTGCTCCTCGCCCGACTGGACGCGTCCGAGGCGGAGATCCCGCTGCGGCTGGTGGAGACGAACCTGATGGAGCTGGTCCAACAGGCTGCGGACGCATTCCGGGCGAGCCACCCCGGGCATCCACTGCGGATGATGACCGGACCGGCCGCAGTGTGTTCGGCGGTAGACACGCAACGCCTGCGCCAAGTACTGGACAACCTGCTGGCCAACGCGGCCGTGCACACCCCACCGGGCACCGAGGTGTCGATCTCCGTCGCGATGACAGGCGCCGAGGCCCTGATGACGGTGGCCGACACCGGCCCGGGCATCCCGCCCACCGACCGCGCACGCGTCTTCGACCGCTTCTACCGTGTGGACAAAGCCCGCACTCGCGATCGCGGTGGCAGCGGCCTGGGCCTGTCGGTCGCGGACTCCCTGATCCGTGCCCACGGCGGCACCATCGAACTGACGAGCGTCCCCGGCGAGACGGTGTTCACGGTTCGGCTGCCACTGCAACGCGGCGCGCAGTGCGCAGGGTCCCTGGTCGGCGGCGGGGGCGGAGTGCGGGAGCAGGCCGACAGGTCCGCGTGACTCATCGGGTCGTATCCTTCGCCCCGTCCCCGGCATGATGTCTGTACCCCCCCCAGGCTCGGGGGCCCGTACCGCGTTCGGCTCGGGCCCCTGGCCTCGGCTGCCCCTCCTGGAGCGGGCCGAGATTCTGACGAGATTCGCCCGGGAGCTGGAGATAGCCACCGATCCGGTCACCGAGGTACTGATCGCCGAGACTGGCCTGACGGTCGGGCAGAGCCGCGGCGGGGCCCTAACCATGCCGGGCCTGTTGCGCTACTACACCTCGCTGGCGGACGAGACGGAGCTGACCAAGCTGCGTACCGGCGTGTCGGGCGTCAGCGCCCGCATCGAGTAGAGGCCGGCGCGCGTCGTGGCGGCCATCGTCCCGTGGAACGCGGTCAGGACCACATGAGCCTGCGAGGCGTATCTGACGGGACTTCATCGGACGCCACGATGCCCGGCGCCACAGTATCCAGCGGCTCCCCCGCACAAGAGCCCTCGTGAACCAGGACGCCACGCCGGGAGGGCCGGTGATCACGCCCGGGACCAGGAGGCCGCTCCGCTCCAGGGACTGCGCGCTGATCAGCACCAGAAGGCAGACCGCATCGCAGCAGGCTCCCTACACCAAGCCAGACCCAGCGTGGCGAGAGACTCAGAATGGTTCGGGGGTCGAAGGCGCCCCTCGCCATTGGTCCGCCCTACCAGGGGCGACCCCTGTGCGACAAGCGAACAGCCACCCACAACTGGATAGATCTATCCAGTTGTGCTTGACTGGAGACCTAACTCGACCCCTGCAAACGGGAGTTCCCATGCCACGCAGGACTTGGCCCTCCGTGGCCGCGGTCGTGCTGATCGTCAACACCGCGCAGTGGGTGATCGCTGAGGCCATCACCGCCAGCGCCTGGAGGAGCCCGCTGTACAACTATGCGACGAACTACATCAGCGACCTGGGCGTACCCGACTGCGGCACTCAATTCCAGGGGCGTGAGCTGTGTTCGCCGAGGCATACCCTGATGAACACCTCGTTCATGGTGGAGGGTGTGCTGTTCGCGATCGGCGTGGTGCTGCTCGCCCGGTTACTCAGCGGACATGCCCGCCGCGTGGTGATGTCGCTCGCCGTCGCGCACGGCGTCGGGATGGCCGCAGTCAGCCTGTTCCACGGTTCCCCTGACGGCCCGAGCCTCGGACTTGTCCTGCACATCGGAGGCGCGGGCGTAGGCATTCTCTGCGCCAACACCGTAGCGATCCTGGCCGGTGCGCTCAAGAGTCTGCAACTGCCCACCGGCTACCGCGTTTTCAGCGTAGCGGTCGGTGTGCTCGGCATCGCCAGTATCGCCCTTGTCGGGGTGTCCGAGAGCACTGCGGGGATCTTCGAACGGGACAGCGTCTACTCGTGGCTGCTGTGGGGCACCGTCACCGGTGTGCTCCTGCTCGCCCGCCGTGTCCGGCAGCCCTCGATGCTGGAAAATGTCCCGGCATGACCTCGGAGACCCACCGCCCGCTGCGCGCGGACGCGGAACGTAACCGTCAGCTGATCCTCGCGACCGCCGGCCGCATGCTGGCTGAGCGGGGCACCACCGTGACCCTCAACGAGATCGCGCGGGAAGCGGGGCTGGGCGTCGGCACCGTCTACCGTCGGTTCCCGGACCTGCAAGCGTTGATCGACGCTCTGTACACCGAGCGGTTCACCGCCTTCCTGCGACTGGCGATGGACGCGGAACAACAGCCTGGCGCGGGCCCCGCGCTGCGGCACTACCTGCTGACAGCGGCCACGCGTCGGGCCGAAGACCCCGCCCTCGAAGTGATCATCGAGCACGCAAGCCTCGATCAGCACGAGATCGCAGAAATGCGGGACGAACTCGGCCGCCATGTGGACGGGCTTGTAGAACGGGCGGTGGCAGCCGGGGCCGTACGAACGGACTTCACCAGCTCCGATGCGTACAACGTCCTCTACATGCTCGGGACCGTCGCCGACCGAACCGAGAAATTCTCCCCCGGCAACTGGCGCCGTTACGCGGAGGTACTGCTCACCGGCTTCGGGCTCGAAGGTGACCCGGTGGAGCGGACCGAGGCAATGACCGACGAACAGATGCGACAAGCAGTCTGGGCCAAGCACGCCTGACTGCTGCCGCGCCCGATCCCTGGACGCGACATCCTGCGGATCGTCGGCTCCATCCACACCAGGGCCGTCCGCGCCTAGGACGTCATCCGGATGCTGTCGAGGGACGGACGCATCCACCGAGAAGGTCGAGCAGCCCCGCACAAGGCCGGCGTGGTGGTCAACCACCTCCAGCCCTGCATGCCTCACCGACACGGGCCGGTCGGCCGCACAAAGGTGCCATATTCACACCATGACGGTTGCCCACCATGCTGAGTGACTGGGCGCCGACCCGATCGGGGCCCGTGTCCCGGATCGCGGCCGCTGGCCATGCGGCCGGTTCCTCAGTCTCAGGAGGTTGTACTCATGGGCGGATTCCAGGATCGCGTCAAATTCCATCCGGACGAGGTAGTGCTGTCGCCGGCTGAGGAGCAAACCCTCGCCGAACTCGCTGACAAGGGCCAGAGCAATGTAGCCGAGTCGGGCGACGAAAACTGACGCGGTCCGCAGCCAGTTGATTCGCGGTCCGCGGGCCGTGGCGGGAGTCGGTCCGCTACGGCCCGTAGCCGCCCAGCAGACGGGACCGGCCGTGACCACCTCCGCGTACACCGCAGCCCCTCAGTCGGGAGAGCGCAGCCTTTCGCTGTCCGATGCCTTCGACCGCGCGCAGTCCGCTGCTACCGACCTGTTGGTGGAGGCAGACTTGGAGCCTATTCTCGACGGCAGCCCAGGCACCTGGCGCTGCATCCTGCGCCGCGGCGGCGAGGACCTCCGTACCGGGCTCGGCTTGGGCAAAGGCAGTCGGGACGAAGCCCGGACAGGCGCTCTGTTCGAGGCGCTGGAACACTACCTCTGCGGCGTGGAAGGGCTGGACCCGGCAGAGATCTTGCTGGTACGCGGGCATGCCCTCGCCGAGGGCCCACTGGCCCGCGACATCGCCGTCCAGCTCCTGGGACGGGCCCCGGACCAGCCGCTTGGCTGCCTGCCGTACCGGTCGCTCGTCGGCGAACCGGACACGTACATCCCCCTTTTCCTGTCCATGCCCGAATACCTGGGGGCGGCGGGAACGCGGGCTCGCCGGGACGCCGGTGACACCTACGACTACCGCGGGATCGGCCGCTACTCGGTCAACAACGGCTGGGCCGCCGGCGCCGACCCGGTGGAGGCCGCCGTACACGCGATCAACGAGCTGATCGAGCGGGACGCGCTCTCCCTGCTGCTGATCGGCCAGTTTCTCCGCGAGCGGCCCGAACGCCTCACCGTCGTGGACCCGGCGACACTGCCGGATGACGTGGCCGCGCTCCTCGCCTTCGCCACGGCGCACACGGGCCGTCAGGTCCACCTGATCGACATGACCACCGACCTCGGCGTCCCGGCGTACTCGGCCTACCTGCCCGCACCGCAGGGGCAGCCGGCCCGGATCTGCGGGTGGGGAGCCTCGCTGTCGCGCCGGTACGCCATTTCTCGCGCTGTCACTGAACTCGTCCAGCTCCACAGCACGATCGGCCTGCGTGACCAGTACGCGCATCTGTTGCCCGAGCAGCGAGACGACACCGGTCCGTATCCGACGCTGCACGCCTGCTATCTGTCGGACTTCACATCCGCTCTGCCGTCGGCCCGGCTCAGGGCGTACGAGGACACAATGCCTCCGGACACGCCCCAGGGGCACCTCGACCGACTCCTGGCCGTCCTGCGGAGCCATGGTCTGTCCGTCTACCAACGTGACCACTACGTCACCGCGGACCTCGCCGTCGTCAACGTGCTCGTGCCGGGACTGGAGCGGTTCATGCTCGTCACCGACGGGCAGGTCGTCGTACCCGGCGACCGCGGAATGGCGGCCCGCAACCGTGGCTGAAGCACGGTGGCGCCCGCTCACCCTTGCCGACGCACCCCAGGTGGCGGCGCTGCTCGCCGTTTGCGAAGCGGCCGACGGGATCGGAGCAACTCTCCGTGGCGCGGAAGGCATCCGCGAGGACCTGCGTGCCCCAGGCGTCGACCTGAACGGAGGCACCACATCCGTGTGGTCAGGCGGCGAGCTGGTGGCCTGCGCGACCGCGCACGTCCAGGAACACGTCGCTCCGACGCACCAGTTGGTCCTCGACATCGCGATGCACCCCGCGCACCGTACTGCGCCGGTGATCCGCCAACTCCTCGACTGGTGCCGGGGCACCGGTGCCCGACGCCACCGCGAACTGTACGGCGATGCCCCGTTGGAGCTTCACGTGCGTACCCACCACGGCCAGGCCTGGCTCGCCGAGGCATTGGACACCTCGGGGTACCGGCGCGAGCGCAGTCACTGGGGCTTAGCGTTGGATCTGGACGACCACCGGCCCATCGGCGCACCGGTGATGCAGGATGGCACCACAATCGTTCCGTACGACGCCGCCTTCGACGCGAAGCTGCTGGCAGCCCGCAACACGATCTTCGCCGATCACTGGGGCAGCGTCCCGATGACGGCGCGGACGTGGCGCCACACCATCACCGCGAGCCCCTACTTCAGGCCCGAGTCCTCATTCCTCCTCCTCTCGGAGTGCCGTCAGGAGATTCTCTGCTATCTGCTGTGCACCGAGCTGGAGGACAGGGCCACCGAGCGCGAGCTCTACCTCGCCAATGCCGGTACACAGCCGGCGCTGCAGGGCAAGGGTCTGTACCGCGCTGTCTTCACCCACACCCTCACCCAGGCAAAAGCGCAGGGCTACCGGCGGGCCATTGCGGACGTCGACTCGATGAACCCCATGGCGGCCGGAGGCTTCTACGACCGCATGGGGCTGCGACGATTCCAGACCTGGACCACCCATGTCATGCCCTTCGCATCATCATCACGGCCGCTCTCCTCGGAAAATGGCCAGGCGGGGCCCGACGAGACCGCAGCATGAGGCCAGGTCGCCACAGTCCCCACCTCGTCCGGACGCGTCGATTTCGTCGACCCCGGGGGTGGGGTGAGTACCTCTGCATGGCCAGAGAGCTGCCCGTGCATTGACGCCCTGTCGGGTGCCCCGCCAGCCACTCCGTCTGCGTCTCGCGGCCCGCCGAGGTCGCTGCCCAGATCCGGCAGGCCGCCGTACGCTGAGAAGGGGTAGTCCGAGTCCGGGCATCCATCACGTCGAGCCCTTCCGGGAGAACTGATGAGATCCAGACGTCCCAAGCGGGAACGGGTGTTACCCGGCGCGGCAAGGGAACGTGCGGGCCGCCGCAGGGTCCTGCGCCGCTTGGGCGCCGTACTGGCGACCGCGCTGATGTTCAGCACCTTCCTGGTGGCAGGCGGCGGCACGGCGCACGCGGCGAATCCGGACACGCACCGAGTCGCCACGTGGAACATGCAGGTCGGCAGCGACCGGTGGCAAGGCGTGCGTGTCCTGGCACGGGACAACAGCGTGGTCGCACTCCAGGAGGTGCCCAACACGCAGCCCGCCGGGTCCATATACATGGGGCGGATCAATGGCATCGACGAGTACCGGTGGGACGTCGGCCGTGGAGACTGGCGTTATCTATACGTCCTCGGCATGGATTCGCGCAACGTCGGCATCGTCACCAGCTTCCGGCCGGAACGCGTCTTCCAGATCCGCGGCCAGTACCGCAACGCGCTCGGCGTGGTAAGGCAGACGGACGACGTGCTCTTTGCCTCCCTGCACGCCGCATCGGGCAGCGGCTTCGATGTCCCACAACTGCTCACCAATGCCGAGCGCGAAGCCGCGTACTACGGCGTCAGGAACTGGGCCGTGCTGGGCGACTACAACCGGGACCCCTCCACACTGCCCCCGTTCCGCCTGCCGGTCGGCAGTTACGTGTACAACTCCGGGCTCGCCACCCACCAAGGGGGCAGCGAGCTTGACTACATGGTCTCCAACGTGCGCACGGACAACTGGCAGGCCACCCGCGGCATCAACCGGGGCAGCGACCACTGGCCGGTTCACTTCGGCTCGATGCGGGCCCAGGCCGAGCCGCGCGAGCTGACCGTGCACGCGCAGAATAGCCGCCGCAACCTCGACGTCTTCAACGGCAGCGACAGCGACGGCACGCACGTCGTCCAGTACCACGACAACGGCGCCGTGAACCAGAGGTGGCGCCTGGTGCCCAACGGCTACACCGCAGCGGACGGCGACCCCCTCTACCGCATCGTCAGTTCCGACAGCGGCAAGTGCCTCGACGTCAACCGGGGGCAGGCCTCCACCCGGGGCGACTGGCTCAACATCTGGACGTGCCACGGCAGGGAGGGCCAGCCCGGCCCTGGCGGCCCCCAGCGCGACACCCAGAACTGGACCCTGGAGCACCCCGTCCCCACCCGGCCGAACCTGACCATGCTGCGCAACAACTCCACCGGCCTGTTCGCCAACATCAACGGGGGCGAGACCGGCGACGGCGCCTGGGTCGTCCAATGGCCCGACCAGATCGGTCCCGTACCGATCTCCAACGAAACCTTCTACCTCCACCCGACGGTTGCCGCCGACTGACCACCGCGCACCCGACCGGCCCGGCTCCATGGACCGGGCCGGTCTCCCTTTGGTCTACGCACCCAAGTCCGCTGCCGCTCGCCTACTTCGGCGTAAGGTGCCGCCGGGCTGAGGAGCGCGCGTGGGCAGCGAGGGGCCGTTACCGGAGGTGGGCGGGGCCATCGCTGTCTCACAGCCGAGGAAGGGAGCGCCGGTCCGAGGGCCCCGGGCGGGGTTAGGAGCATCGGAGGGAGACGACCGGAGAGTTCATGTGCGCTAGACGACCTTGGGCTTGTCGACCAGGGTGCCGGCGTCGTGGTAGAAGAGCCGGTTCTCGACGATCTTGCCGTTCTTGACGGTGAATTGCTCGATGAACCGGGTCGGTTCTCCGGTCGCGAGGTCCGTGATGCCGACGCAGGCGGCGACGCGGTCGCCGTCAGCGACGGTGTAGTGCACCGTGATCGAGGAGATGTCGAGGTATTGCCGCAAGACCTGGGCGAGGGAGAGGAATTCGTCCTTGCCGTGGTATGCCTTCCCGAAGGGCAGGAACAGCGGTTCGATGACCGCGATGTCGTCGGACAGGTGGGAGAGGACTCCCTCAATGTCGCCCTTGTTCGCCGCAGCGAACATGGCTTCGACGACCGCGCGGTTCCGCTCGATTGGTGACGTGGCTGCAGACATGGTGTTCTCCTGGGGCGAAGGCTCTCGGGCGTCGAGAACCTCGGCTGGTTGGGTGTTCGGATTGCGGGACCCACACGGGTGACGGGTTCAGCGGTCGATCGTGGACTCGTTGAAGTCGTCGTGCCGGGCGCCTGTGGCCGGAGTGAGGCTGTCAAGCCGCTGCAACTGGCAGGCGGTCAGAACGAGGCCGTCGGCTGCGGTGTTCTCCTCGATGCGAGCGACGCGCCGGCTGCCGGGGATCGCGGCGATGTCCGCGCCCTGGGCCACTAGCCAGGCCAGCGCGATCTGGGCCGGGGTCGCACCGGCCTCGCCCGCAATGGCACCTACCTCCTCCACGAGCCGCAGGTTCTGCTGGAAGGCCTCGCCGATGAACCGCGGATTGGTTTTTCGCCAGTCCCCCTCGGGGATCTCCTCCGGCGTGTGGATCTGGCCGGTCAGGAACCCGTGCCCGAGCGGCGCGTAGGGGACCAGGCCGATACCCAGCTCGCGCAGTAGAGGCAGCAGCTCGGTCTCGACGTCACGCGTCCACAGCGAGTACTCGGTCTGCAGTGCGGCGATCGGGTGTACGGCGTGTGCGCGGCGGATCGTGTCCGGCGAGGCCTCGGACAGGCCGATGTGCAGGACCTTGCCTTCGGCAATCAGTTCGGCCACGGTGCCGATGGTGTCCTCAATGGGGGTGCTCTGATCGACCCGGTGCTGGTAGTAGAGGTCGATCCGGTCGGTACGCAAGCGCTTGAGGGAACCCTCGACTGCGGTGCGGATGTTGGCCGGGCTGCTGTCGAACAGGACGTCCCTGCCGTGGGACAGGATGCCGAACTTCGTGGCGATGACGGCCCGGTCGCGCCGGCCTTCCAGCGCCTGCCCGACGATCTCCTCGCTATGGAATGGGCCGTAGCTCTCCGCGGTGTCGATGTGGGTGACTCCGAGGTCGAGCGCACGGTGGATCGCACGGACAGACTCGGCATCGTCCAAGCCACCGCCGATCAGGAGGGTGCCGGCCATCGACATGGTGCCCAGACCGATCCGGGAAACCTGCCGGGTCCCCAACATGGCGTGCTGCATCGCAGAACTCATTTCTCGTCGAGAGTGTCGAAGGAACGAGCATCGGAAAGAGGCAGCCATCCCGCGTCCGCGGCAACCGGCGGTGCTCCCGATCTCGTCGACACCCAGACAACACCGGTCCACCACACCCTCGACAGGCACTACGAAAGGGGGGTACTCACAGGGACCCCCTACGGCAAGTGGGCCGGGTCTATCCTCGATGCCATGGACGAGAAAGAGTCCGCGCGGGCAGCGGTTCGCGACTTCCTCACCACCCGGCGCGCCCGGATCGCTCCCACCGACGCGGGCCTTCCCACTCAGAGCACCCGCCGCCGGGTCAAAGGCCTGCGCAGGGAAGAGGTCGCGCTGCTCGCCGGCGTCAGCCCCGAGTACTACGTCCGCCTCGAACGCGGCCAGGCGACCGGGCCCTCCGCACAAGTCGTCGACGCTGTCGCCGACGTCCTGCGTCTGGACGACGACGAACGCGCCCACCTGGACCGGTTACTTGCCGCGCTGACGCCCGCGTCCCGCAAGCGGCGCCGCAGTGCACTGAAAGACTCCGTCAATCCCGGAATCCGGGTGCTCCTGGACTCCATGGACCACCTACCCGCGGTGGTCTTCAACGGCCGGTTGGACATTCTCGCGGCCAACACACTCGGACGCACGCTCCTCGCACCGGTGTTCGACCTTCCCGGACGGCCAAACAGCGCCCGCTTCCTGTTTCTCAACGAGTCCAGGGCCCGGGAACTGTTCCCCGCGTGGGATCGGATCACCGCCGACACCGTGGCGACGCTGCGCATCGAGGCGGGTCTCCACCCCGACGACCCCGACCTGGCCGAGCTGATCGGGCAACTCGCCACCCTTAGCGCGGAGTTCCGGAAGCGCTGGGCGACCAACGACGTGCGAGCCGCGCGGGCTGGCAGCAAGACCTTCCGGCACCCGCTCATCGGCGAGATCACACTGCCCTACGAGACGCTCCGCATCGACGCCGCCTCCAACCAGATCATCAGCGTCTACACCCCCCGGCCCGGCACCCCCGAAGCCGACGCCCTCCGCCTCCTGGTCAGCTGGGATGCCGACAACCAACGAAACGACAATTCGACAGCAGCCCCACGCGGCCGGAACCCCGGGAACAAGCCTGAGCTCTGAGCTTGCCCCTGTGGGAGCCTGCGGGGGCGGCGCAGATGAACATCGGGCAGTCATGCGATTCCACGCACTTGAAGTCGTCTCCCACCAGCGCTGACTGTTTCGTCGTCTGCGACAACTCATGAAACTTGATCGCCGCAGGTGGACTGCCGAGCGGGCGGGTGTTTCATGAGCGACCGCCTAGGAAACGGTCGGGCGGTGCGGGTCCATGTCAACACCCCGACCTCCGGGAGCGTGGCATCCCATGCTTCAGGGTCGGCAGTGGACGGGGCGTCTGAGTGCCCGGTCACATCTACTGCTGGTCAAAAGCTTGGCGGGCCGCGGCGGTCTCAGGTTGGTGGTTCATCGCCCACGTCGCCAAGGCGACGGCGGGCTCGATCAGTGTGCGCCCCATGGCGGTGAGGTCGTACTCCACACGCGGGGGCACCTCGGCATGCACGGTACGAGAGACCAGTCCATCGCGTTCGAGGCTGCGGAGCTTCAAGGTGAGCATCCGCTGGGACACACCGGGGATACCTCGCAGCAATTCGCTGAAGCGCAGTCGTCCTGAGCTGAGCGTGCCGATGATCAGCAGCGACCACTTGTCGCCGACAAGGTCCAGAAGGTCGCGGACCGCGCGGCCGTCTTCCGTCTGTAGGCACATCTCCGCATAGTCCGTCCGTGCCACGGATTCCGCTGCGGCATCCTCCTGTCCGGCCATCGTTCCTCCTGTGTGCCGTAGGCACACGGATGTGCCTTTTGTGTGACCCCGCCCGGTGACTAATCATGGGCATACGAACAAATCGTAACCGGCGCCGGACGGGAGTCCGTGTCCGTCGGGCGGCGGTCCGTGTCTGCGAGCCCGCCGTCCCGTTCCGCGGCTTTGTCCTGCTGCCAGCCGTATCGAAGGCAGCTACACGAGGAGGTTCCCGCTCATGAAGTCCATCCTGGTCGCCGGGGGTAACAGCGGCATCGGCCGACACGTCGCCGCCGAACTCGCCCGGCAGGGCCACCGCGTTGTCATCCTGGGGCGTGACCAGCGCAAAGGCAACGAGGCCCTGGCCTCCTTCAAAGACGCCGCCGGCCACGCTTCCTTCCACGCGGTGGATCTTTCCACCCACGCCGGAGTTCGCAACGCCGCGCAGCGCGTCTTGCAGGAGTGTGATCACTTCGATGCCCTGGTACACACGACTGGCGTGATGACGTCCGAGGACCTGCGAACCGCAGACGGCCTGCACCAGGTCTTCGCGGTGAACTATCTGAGCCGCTACCACCTCACTCAGCTTCTGATGCCCGCGCTCCGACGCGGCGAAAACGGCAGGGTCTTGATGATGACGGCCCACATTCCGCCTACGACCAAGACAAGCTTCGAGAACTTCCCCGACTTCCGACCCTACGACTTCCTCAAGGCGAGGAAACCGATCCAGCTGGCCAATCACTATTACGCCGCACACCTCACCAGCACCGAGCCGACAATCAGAGCGGGCGTGATCAATGCGGGTGTGGTGAAGACCGACCTGCTGCGTATGCAGTCACGCCTGATGCGGGCGACAGGAACGGTTGTCGCCGCACTGTTCTCCGGCAGCGTGGAGAAGTCGGCTCACAACGTCATCGAGGCCGCCTTGCGCGATGACTGGGTCGGCGCCCTGTACTGGGGAAAGCCCGGCGCCTTCGAGGGGCAGACTCGTATCGAAGTGGAATCGCCCGAGATACAGCGGCTTATGGCCGTTTCGCGAGAGCTCACTGGCGCATGAGTACAGGTGCCACCCGGTAGGAACATGGCAAGGGGGCACCACCACCAAGAGGCCGCCTGGCCCGCAGCAGGGCGTGCGCCCGCCAGGCGGCCTTGTTCATCCGGGGATCGTTGAGGGCGGCGGCCCCTCCATCGTGTCTGCGTGTTCGATCGGTCGGCGGCGTCTGCCGGGGTGCGAGGGCGGGGCACTGCGAGCCCTAGGTCGAGGCGCTTGTCCATGTCGAGTCGGAAGGTGCCCTACGAGTTCACGTTGGACTAGAACAGCTCCAGTTCCTCCACCGAGACCGGATCGCGGAACTCGCGCGGATCGCGTACGGCTGCCAGCGTCAACCCGAGCCTCGTCGCCTTCAGCCCGATCACAGTTCGATCGAACGGAGTGAGAACGCTTCGAGAATCCTGAAGTTGCGTCAGCGGCTCGAAAAACACCCCAAGGAGACAGCAGGCCCTGGCCACGGGGCGAGGACTCAGCGGGGCGCAGAGGAACTCATGGCATGTCACACATAGCAACCCTTTGATGCCATCCGACCCTTATGGCGAACGCGCGACGACGCTACGTTGTTGCAGTAGAAGTCGGCGCCCATCGAGTACGCAGACCGATCGTGGTTCTGAGGGGTTCTCTGGCCGGGTGATCGAGGGGGTTCGCGATGCGGCCTGCGACATCAGGTCGGCATTTTGGCCCATCGCTCGACGGTTCTTCACATCACAGCCAGGCCCGATGGGGCGGTAGCGCCACGCTCAGCGCGACAGTTTCGCGAAGGTCTCACACCGACACGACTCAGGGAGTCAGCTATGTGCGGCATCACCGGATGGGTGGATTTCGAGCGGGATCTGTGGCACGAGCGGCGGATCACAGCCGTCATGACCGGCACCATGGCGTGCCGTGGACCGGACGCGGAAGGTATCTGGACGGGCCGGCACGCATCCCTGGGGCATCGTAGGCTATCCGTCATCGACCTCAAGGGCGGCAGGCAACCAATGACCGCCAGGGCGGCGGACGGGCGGGAGATCGCCTGCCTCACCTACAGCGGCGAGGTGTACAACTTCCGTGAGCTACGGGTCGAGTTGGAGAGCCGCGGCCATGCCTTCAGGACCCGTAGCGACACCGAAGTCGTGCTGCACGGCTGGTTGGAGTGGGGCGAGGGCGTAGCCGAACGTCTCAACGGCATGTTCGCCTTCGCCGTCTGGGACTCCCGCGATGAAGAACTGCTCCTCGTTCGTGATCGAATGGGCGTCAAGCCGCTGTACTACTTTCCCACCGCGTCGGGGGTCCTCTTCGGGTCGGAGCCCAAGGCGATCCTGGCCCACCCCGACGTGCCACGTCGGGTCACGGCCGACGGGCTGAGGGAGATCCTGGAGTTGGTCAAAACCCCCGAACAGGGGGTCTTCGCAGGTATGTACGAGGTACGGCCTGGCCAGGTGGTCCGGGTCACCCGGCGAGGTTTGACCAAGCGCCGATACTGGTCCCTGGAGGCCCGGGAGCACATCGACGACCTGCCCACCACCATTGGCACGGTGCGGGAGTTGTTGCAGGACATCGTCGAGCGGCAATTGGTATCCGATGTGCCTCTGTGCACCCTGCTCTCGGGCGGACTGGACTCATCCGTGATCACCGCACTCGCCGCCAAGGGTCTAGCTGCGCGGGGCGACGAGCCTGTTCGGTCGTTCTCCGTGGACTTCGACACCCACGGCCGTGAGCATGTGGCCGACTATCTGCGGGGCACCGCGGACGCGCCCTTCGTCCGCGACATGGTGCAGCATGTGGGCGCGAACCATCAGGAGATCCTGTTGGACAGTGCGGAGATGGCCGATCCTGAGCTGCGGGCGAAGGTCTTGCGCGCGGTGGATCTGCCGCCCACCTACTGGGGGGATATGTGGCCCTCTCTCTACCGGCTGTTCCAGTCGGTTCGACATCAGTCCACGGTCGCTCTGTCCGGGGAGGCGGCGGACGAGATTTTCGGCGGGTACCGCTGGTTCTTCGACTCGGAGGCGGTTCGGGGTGAGGGCTTCCCGTGGCTGGCCTCAGCCAGCCGCGCGTTCTTTGACGGCAGGTCCCTGCTTGCCCCGGGGCTGATCCAGAGGCTCGGCTTGGACGATTTTCTGCGCGATAGCTTCTCCCAGGCCATGCGCGAAGTGCCTGTACTGCCGGGTGAGAGTGTTGTGGATCGGCAGATGCGGCGGGTCAGTCACGTCCATCTCACCCGCTTCGTCCAGACCCTGCTGGACCGAAAGGATCGCATGAGCATGGCGGTGGGTTTGGAAGTGCGGGTGCCGTTCTGCGACCACCGGCTTGTTGACTACCTCTTTAACGTCCCTTGGGAGATGAAGGCTTTCGATGGTCAGGAGAAGAGCCTGCTGCGGGCGGCCACCGCCGATCATCTACCCGAGTCCGTAGTTCGCCGGGTCAAGAGCCCCTACCCCACTACCCAGGATCCCGTGTACGAGCGGAGGCTCCGTGCGGCTCTGGGTGAGGTATTGGCAGACAAGGACTCGCCGGTCCTACCGCTGATCGACCGGCCGGCGGCGCTGCGACTACTCGCCTCCGATGTGGGCTATATCAGTTCCCAGCAGCGCCGCACCGGGCTGGAATTGGCACTCAACCTCAACTCGTGGCTTTCCACGTACGCGGTGACGCTCGATTTGTAGGGCCCCTGGGAGATCCGGGATCCGTGTGACATCTCGGTGAGACCTCCTGTGGGATGAGGAGCGCCCGGAGTCGGAGCAGTGCACTCGCGGGCTGCTCCGACTTCTCAGCGGGGACGGCCGGCCCAGAACCCGCACGGGCCCGTTCATCACCGCACCGGACGGCTTCTCGCCGGCCGATGGGAGAGAAGGCGCCGACCGTCCAGTTTTGCGGCAGTCTGCTGGGGCCTCGTCCAGATGTGGGACGAACAGACCCTGGACTTCGCCTGTGGACGCGCTCGGCAACCGACGGTGCATCCCAGGGGGCGGGGGATCACAACGGGGGCCGAGCGTCTGCACGGGTCGGTACGCACTGCCGCGTCACAACACGGAGGTGCGTACCGTACGTGAGGCACTGCCGGGGCCGTGACCCGATCGGAATGTGAGCGGGCAAGCTGCTGACCTCGGCGAGTTCCGGTGGGGGGATCAGCGATCAGGACTGTTGTTCCGGCCCTTGGCCGGAGAGCCAGGACTCCACGGAACGTCCTGTCGTGGGGCCGAACGTGCTCATCATGGTCAGGTGATTACCCGGGACGTTGATCGCTTCGTGGCGAGTGGGCCAAGATAGTTCGGGAACGGCCGCGTTCGGTGTGATCGTGTTCAGCGCGTCTGTTGCTCTGACCAGCAAGGTGGGGCCAACCGTTGCACCGGGGCGCCAGTTGCGGAACAGGGTGTGGTGGCGTCCCATGGCGGACAGGGCGCTCTCGGTGGTCAGTTCGGCGATCCCGGCTGTTTCGGCCAGGGTCGCGAACAGCCCTGTCTGGAGAGCACTGAGTTCCGGGCTGTCCGGAAGAAAGGTGTCGAGCAGCACCACCCCGGTGGGCGGGGTTCCCTGCTGTGCCAGGGCCTCGGCGATGGCATGGGCAACCCACCCGCCCGAGGAATGGCCGACCAAGACGGGTGGCCGGTCGCCGAGGTAGCTGTCGCGAAGTGCGGTTACCTGGCAGTCGATGAACTCCCGCAGGGTGGCGGGGAGCGGCTCGCCGCAGGTGTAGCCGGACGGGGCCAGGACTAACAGCCCTCGCCGCTCTCGGAAGGCGGTGGCGAAGCGGGCGTACTGGTAGGCGTGTGCGGGAGCAATGAGCGAGGGGAAGCACACCAGCGCGGGACCCACGGGTCCGTCAGCGAAGAAGGTCCGGCGGGGCGTGGGTGACGCCCCGGCAGGTGGGTCGCGCAGATCGGCGGCAGCGGCGAGCAGCCGTAGTACCTCGTTCACCTTGCCGGTCGTTCCGGCCTCCCGAAAGAGCGTCACCAGCGGTCCGTGCGGGAGGTCGTAAGGGCTGGGCTGCTCGGCGGTATGCGCGGTGAGATGGGTGATCGGGCGATCGGTTCGTGTCCGCGGCACTTCGTCGTCGCGGGAGGCCGAGGGTCGGGGCGTGGGCACTGGGGCGGTGTCGGCGTGGTCCGTGTCGGGGCCAGGCACGGCAGTACCCTCCGCGCCGGCATGGGGTAGGTGTTCAGTGTGCACGACGCGGGAGAGGCCGTCGGTGTCGTTCGCAAGGGAATGGCCATCAGACACCGCTGACGGGGTAGGGGGGCGGGCCTCCGGGATGAGGCTGCTGAGTTCATCGGCGAGGTGGGCGGCTAGTGCGGCCACGGTGGGGTGGTCGAAGGCGAGTGTGGCCGAGGGGCGCAGGCCGGTCGTGCTTCTGATGCGGTCCGCAGTTCGACGGCGGTCAGGGAGTCGAAGCCGAGTTCGGTGAATGGCCGGTCGGGTTCGATGGCCGAGGTGCCGTGGTGTCCCAGTACTTCGGCGACTTGAGAGCGCACCAGGTCGAACAGCGCGCGGGTCCGGTCAGCGGGAGCGAGCGCGGCGAGCTGTCTGCCCAGTGTGGCGCCGGGTTTCGTTCCGGCGGTACTCCGGTGCACGCGGGGGTGGACCAGGGCACGCAAGGGTGACGGTGGTTCGGCGCCGGGGCCGGACGATGTGGGTGGAGCGAGCCGGGTGGCCAGGGCCCATGTATGGCCCTCGCTTACGGCGGTGTCGAAGAGGGCGAGTCCTTCGGCGTCACTGAGGGAGCGCATACCCGTCCTGGCCAGGCGCTCCCGATCGTTGTCGGTGAGCCCTTCCGTCATGGTGCTGCCCGCTGCCCAGAGCCCCCAGGCGAGGGCGGTGACGGGCAGACCGAGTCGGGCCCGGTGTACTGCGAGGGCGTCGATGAAGGCGTTGGCGGCTGCGTAGTTCGCCTGACCGGCTCCGCCGAGGGTCGCGGCCGCCGAGGAGTAGAGGACGAACGCGGTGAGGTCGAGATCATGGGTGAGTTCGTGCAGGTGCCAGGCGGCGTCGGCTTTGGGACGCAGGACGGCGGAGAATCGGTCCGGTGTCAGCTCGGTGAGGACGCTGTCGTCGAGGATGCCCGCAGTGTGCACGACGGCGCGCAGCGGACGTGAGGCGGGTACCCCGGCCAGAAGTGCGGCCAGCGCTTGGCGGTCTCCGACGTTGCAGGCCACGAGGGCGACTTCGGCGCCGAGAGCGGTCAAGTCGTCCCTCAAGTGGTCGGCACCGGGTGCGGCGGGGCCGGACCTGCTAGCCAGCAGGAGGTGTCGTACACCGTGGTGACGCACTAGGTGCCGGGCGAGGAGGGCGCCGAGGGTTCCGGTGGCACCGGTGAGTAGGACCATGCCGTTGGTGTCGAAGGGGGTACGTCGGGCGGTGGTCGCAGGTCGGCGGACGAGCCGGGGTACACGGACGGTGCCCTGTGTCACCCGGGTCTGCGCGGCCCGTACCCCTTCGGCGCTGTCCGTGTCGATAAGCCGGAAGCGTTCGGGGTGTTCGGCGATGGCCGCACGTACGACGCCCGAGGCGCTGGCCGCGGCGAGGCTCGTGCCGTCGACAGCGCCGTTGGTCACGACGACGAGTGGGCTGTCGGCCAGCCGTTCGTCGGCGAGCCAGGCGGTGAGCAGTGCGGCCGTGCCGACCACCGCGTTGTGTACCGAGGTCAGGGGGTCTCCGTCGCCGTGTGGCAGGTGGGTGAGGGCAAGGCCGGGTGCGGGGGCTCCTTCGTCCAGGGATCGGATCAGCGCTTGCAGGTCGGGGTGGGCGGTGCTGTCCGGGAAGGCGGTGGTCAACTCGTGCGCGGCGAGCAGGGTTGGGGCGATGGCCGTGGGTGTTGTGGCGGAGATTTCGCACCAGTCGAGAGTGAACAGGGTGCCGGATTGGCGTGGTGTGCGGTGCAGTGTTTGTGGGCTGGTCTCGCGCCAGGACAGGGTGCTTACTGTGGCGACGGGGTTGCCGTCCGCGTCGGCGAGTGCGAGGGTGGCGGAGTCCGGGCCGCTGCGGGTGATACGGACCCGGAGGCGGGTGGCACCGGCGGCGTGGATTTCGATGCCGCTCCAGGCGAACGGCATCATGCCGGGTCTTGCGTCCTCGGTGACGCTGTGCAGCAAGGGTTGCAGGGCTGCGTCGAAGAGTGCCGGGTGCAGGACGAAGCGGGCTGCCTCCACGGCTTGTTCCTTGTTGAGGGCGACCTCGGCGAAGAGTTCGTTTCCGTGCCGCCACACTTTGCGCAGGCACTGGAAGTGTGGTCCGTAGGTGTGTCCGAGGTCCGCGAGGCGGGCGTAGGCTCCTTCGAGTTCCACTTCGGTGGCGTTCTCGGGTGGCCAGGGTCCGAGCGGGGCGGGTTTGGTGGTGGCGGCGGTGATCACGCCGGTCGCGTGATGGGTCCACTCGCGTTCCGTTTCGTCGCGCGTTTCGGGCCGTGCGTGGACGGTCACCTCCCGCCGGCCGTGCTCGTCGGCAGGGCCGACGGCGACCTGGATCTGTACGGCACTGCTGGGCGACAGGATCAGCGGTGCGGTCAGGGTGAGGTCCTCGATGTGGTTGCAGCCCACCCGGTCGCCCGCGGCGGTGACCAGTTCCACCAGTCCGGTGCCCGGGAGGAGCAGGGTGTCCAGCACGACGTGGTCGGCGAGCCAGGCGTTGTGGCCCAGGGTGAGTCGACCGGTGAGGACCAGGCTGCCGTTCGGCAGGTCCACAGTGGCGCCGAGCAGTTGGTGGCCGGCCGGCCCGAGTCCGGCCGAGGTGATGTCGCCCGTGGGGTCGCGGGCGGGGAGCCAGTAGCGGGAGCGCTGGAAGGCGTAGGTCGGCAGGGGTGCCACCGGGCGGGGGTGTTCGAACAAGGAGGTCCAGTCGATGGGGAGGCCGTGCACGTACAGGATGGCTGCCTGGGTGAGCAGTTGGCGCAGGCCGCCGCGGTCGCGCTGGAGTGATCCGACGACAACGGTGTGGCCGGTGTCGTGGTCCTCGACGGTCTCGGTGATGCTGGTGTTCAGTACGGGGTGCGGGCTCACTTCTACGAAGGCGCGGTGCCCGGCGGAGAAGAGGGCGGCGGTGCCCTCGGCAAAGCGCACGGTGCGGCGCAGATTCTCGTACCAGTAGGCGGCGTCCATCCGACTGGTGTCCAGCCACTCCCCGGTTACCGTCGACCACAGGGGTGTGGTGGCGGGCCGGGGGGAGATGTCGGACAGTTCGGCCAACAGACGCCGGCGGATCGGAGTGACGTGGGCGGAGTGTGAGGCGTAGTCAACGGGGATACGGTGCATGCGTACGCCCTCGCCGCTCAGCACAGTGTGCAGGTCGTCCAGTGCGGTGGCGGTACCGGAGACCACGACGGACCGCGGGCTGTTGACCGCTGCGACGGAGAGGGCGTTGCCGTACCGGGCAAGCCATGGCTCGACGCCGGCTCGGGACAGTGCCACGGACATCATGCCGCCGATTCCGGCCAGTTCGGTCAGTGCGCGGCTGCGCAGGACGACCACCCGTGCCGCGTCCGGCAGGGACAGGGCGCCCGCCACGCAGGCGGCGGCGATCTCGCCCTGGGAGTGGCCGATCACCGCGGCAGGTGTCACTCCCATGGCACGCCAGGCAGCCGTGAGGGACACCATGATCGCGAACAGTGTGGGCTGGACAACGTCGACCCGTTCCAGCGGCGGTGCGCCCGGGGCAAGGGTCATCACGTCGAGCACCGACCAACCGGTCAGTTCGCGCAGGAGCCGGTCGCATTCGGTCATCGACGTGGCGAAGGCCGCCGAATCCAGTAGGAGTTCGCTGCCCATGCCGATCCACTGCGAACCTTGGCCCGGGAAGACGAACACGGGCTTGCCGGGCCGGGCGGTCGCGGTGTCGGCGATGGCCTGGGCTGAGCCTTCAGCCAGGTGGGTGAGGCCCGCGACGAGTTCGGGGTGGCTGGCCCCTACCACCACAGCCCGGTGGTCGAAGTCGGCGCGGGTTGTCAGCAGTGACCAGGCGGTGTCGGTGATGTCCTGGGCCGGCCAGGCGGCGAGTCGCTTCGCCTGCTCGCGCAGGGCGGCGGCGCTGCGCGCGGAGAGGACCCACGGTACGACGGGGGCGGGCGGGCGGGTGGGGCCCGCAGCGCTCGTCGGCCCAGGCGACGCCTCGGCTTGATCCGGCGGCATTGAGAGGTCGCCGGGCCTGGGTGCCTCCTCCACGATGACATGGGCGTTGGTTCCGCTGATCCCAAAGGAAGAGACCGCCGCACGCCGGGACCGGTCGCCCGGTGCCCACTCCCGGGCCTCGGTGAGGAGGCGGACCGCACCGGATTCCCAGTCGACATGTGGAGTGGGTGCGTCAAGGTGCAACGTCTTCGGCAGCAGTCCGTGCCGCATCGCCATCACCATCTTGATCACACCGGCCATACCCGCCGCATGCTGAGTGTGGCCGATATTGGACTTCACCGAGCCGATCCACAACGGACGGTCAGGATCCCGGCCCTGGCCATACGTCGCCAACAGCGCCCCAGCCTCGATCGGATCCCCCAACCGAGTCCCCGTACCGTGCGCCTCCACCACATCCACATCCACCACGGACAGACCCGCACCCGCCAACGCCCGCCCAATCACCCGCTCCTGAGCAAGCCCACTCGGCGCCGTCAACCCATTGGAAGCACCATCCTGATTCACCGCCGAACCACGCAGCACTCCCCACACCCGATGGCCGAGTCGCCGCGCTTGCGACAACCGTTCCACCAGCAGGACGCCCACTCCTTCCGACCACCCCGTACCGTCCGCCGCCTCGGCGAACGCCTTTCACCGCCCGTCCGCAGCGAGCCCCCGCTGACGCGAGAACTCGACGAACATCCCTGGCGAGGACATCACCGTCACTCCACCGACCACACTCAACCCGCACTCCCCTGCACGCACGGCACCCGCCGCCACGTGCAGCGCCACCAGTGACGACGAGCACGCGGTGTCCACCGTCAACGCAGGTCCTGCGAAACCGAAGGTGTAAGCGATACGGCCGGACATGACACTGGGCGAGCTTCCGGTGAGGAGGAAGCCGCTCAGGTGCTCGGGAGCTTGGTGGCGGCGGGGCCCGTACTCCTCAGCGGTGGCGCCGATATAGACGCCGGTGTCGCTGCCGCGTAGGGATGTGGGGTCGATTCCGGCGTGTTCGAACGCCTCCCACGTTGTCTCCAGCAGCAGCCGCTGCTGCGGGTCCATCGCCAACGCTTCGCGCGGGGAGATGCCGAAGAAGCCGGCGTCGAAGGAGGCGGCGTCGGCGAGGAATCCGCCGCGTCCCACGGGAGCAGGCCCCCAGCCACGATCGGTGGGGAAGGCTGAGATGGCGTCTCGGCCGTGGGCGACAAGATCCCATAGTTCGTTGGCAGAGGACACATCGCCGGGAAACCGGCAGGCAAGGCCGACGATGACCACCGGGTCGTCCTCGGCCGCGCGCCGGACGTCGCCCCGCGTGGGGGTGGCCCCCGCGAAGAGCAGGCTGTGGAGATGGGTTGCCAGGGCACGGGGGGTGGGGTGGTCGAATACCAAGCCGGTGCGGAGGGGAAGTCCAGTGCCGGCCAGCAGGGCGTTGCGCAATTCGACGGAGGCCACTGAGTCAAGGCCGAGGTCCCGAAAGGCTGCCTCCGGATCGATGTCGGCACTGTCCACGCCGAGGACGTGTTCGACCTGGCGAGTGACCAGAGCGAGGAGGGCTGCGATGGGCTCGGGGTCGGTGGCGAGGCGCTGCCGGAGGGTCTCTACCCGGCCCGGCTCTCGTGCGGGCTCGCTCTCGCGCCGAATGTCGAGCCAGTGCCGGGTCCGTTGAAAGGCGTACCCGGGCAGGGGGACCCGGTGGGCTCCGCAGCCGTCGAACGTCCTTTGCCAGTTGACCTCGCAACCGTGGCTGAAGAGTTGTCCAACCGCTGTCAGCAACTGCTGTGTTTCTGGCCGGTCCGTCCGCAGAGCGGGCAGGGCCAGGGCGTCCGGGCGGGTCTCGGCGACGGCACCGGTGAGTGCGGCTGTCGGGCCGATCTCCAGGAATGCGGTCGCGTTGCTGTGCTGTACGGAGTCGGCGAAGCGCACCGGTTGTCGCACATTGCGCACCCAGTACTGCGGCGATCCGATGTCCTCTGCGGTGACCTGCGTCCCGGTCACGGTGGAGATCATGGGAATCTGTAGCGGGTGGAACGACAACTGCGCCACAGCCTCCCGAAAGCCGGCCAGTATCGGGTCCATCAGCGGTGAGTGGAACGCGTGGCTGACGCTGAGCCGCGTGGTGCGTCGACCTCGGCCTCGTAGTTCGCTCACCGTCTGCGCAACAGCGCTCTCCGCCCCGGAGACGACGACGGAGGTCGGTCCGTTGACGGCGGCGACGACTGCGTTCCGTCGGCCCCGAAGGAGGCTCGCGACCTCGTCCGCAGATGCCTCAACGGCGACCATAGCGCCTCCGGCGGGAAGGGCGTCCATCAGCTGTGCGCGTGCCGCGACCAGGGCGCAGGCATCCCCCAGTTCGAGTACGCCGGCCAAGTAGGCAGCCGCGACCTCGCCCACGGAGTGGCCGATCACCATGTCCGGCCGTACGCCCCAAAATTCCAGCAGTCGGGCTAGGGCCACTTGTACCGCGAACATGGCGGGCTGGGCCCAACCCGTCCGGTCCAGCCCGCGGCCCGAGTCGATGACATCGACGAGTGAACGCGGCAGCAGAGGGTCAAAGTGACCGCAGATCTCATCAAAGGAACGGGCATAGGCCGGATAGGCGTTGTAAAGTTCGCGGCCCATGCGGCGGCGCTGGCCACCCTGTCCGGTGAGGACCAGGCACAGATGGACGTCGGAGGAAGCAGCCGGGCCCGCACCGGGCAACTCGCGGAGGGCTTCGGCCATAATCTGCGGGTCCCTGCCGACGACGACGGCTCGGTGTGCGTGCACGGACCGCCCCGTCGCCAGGGACCAACCGATGTTCACGGGGTGCGGCTCGGCGGTACCGCTCACCAGGGCGGATAGCCGGTCCGCCTGGGCGCGCAGAGCAGACTCGGTGTGTCCGCTCACCACCCAGGGCACAGCGGGCGGCGAAGCGGTGGTGGTGCGGGGCTGCGCATTGCGGTCGCCCTCCGCGAGGATCAGATGGCAGTTGGCGCCGCCCATACCGAAAGAGCTGACGCCCGCCACAAGACGCCGTTCGGGGTGCGGCCACAGACGCGACCGAAGCGGGAGATCCAGCCCGAGGTCGGCGAGGGGGATGTCCGGATGGGGCGTCTCATGGTGCAAGGTCGCGGGGATGGTGCGATGGCGTAGCGCCAGCACGGTCTTGACCAGGCCGGCCACACCGGCGGCGGCTTCGAGGTGACCGATGTTGGTTTTCACGGAGCCGACCAGGAGCGGGTCGTCGGCACCACGCAGCACTCCCAGCTCGGCGCCGAGCGCAGCGGCCTCGACGGGGTCGCCAACCGGGGTGCCTGTCCCGTGGAGTTCGACGTACTGGATGTCGCCGGGGGTCACTCCAGCGGCTTGGCGTGCACGGTTGAGCACAGCTCGCTGCGCATTGACGTCGGGTGCGGCGAGGGTTCCCTCACTGTCGTGGCTCATCGCCGACCCCAGGATGACTGCCAAGACGGTGTCGCTGTCGGCGAGCGCGGCGGCGAGCGGTTTCAACAGGAGTGCGGCGGCTCCCTCTCCCCGTACGAACCCGTTGGCCCGAGCGTCGAAGGTACGGCAGATGCCATCAGGTGAGAGTCCGCCCCACTCGGCCAACATGCGCGAGTTCTCCGGGCCCAGCAGCAGATTGACGCCCGCAGCGACGGCCAGTTCACACTCACCGCCGCGCAGGCTCGTGCAGGCCAGGTGGACGGCGACCAGCGAGGACGACTGACCGGTATCCACCACAAGACTCGGTCCGCTCGCACCCAGGGCGTACGACAGCCGATTGGCGATGGCACCGCGATGGACTCCGGCTGTGGTGTAACGGGTGAACCTGTCGGGGCTCGCAGCTCGTACGAGGGAGGCGTACTCGTCCCACATGGCACCCACGAACACGCCCAGCCGTCCGCTGCCGTCCGGTCGGACGCCAGCATTCTCCATAGCCTCCCAGCCCACTTCGAGGACAAGTCGCTGCTGAGGGTCGGTGGCGTCGGCCTCTTGCGCGGTCATTCCAAAGAAGGCGGGATCGAACAGGTCGACATGGTCGAGGAATCCGCCGCGCACACAGTCCATAGAATCGCCCCTGCGTTCGGCGGGGGCCGTGCTGACCGTGTCAGCGCCGACGCTCAACAGGCGCCAGAACTCGTCGGCGTCAGATGCACCGGGAAATCGACAGGACAGACCGATCACGGCCACGGCCTCGCCCGCCGATTCGACGCCGCCCGTGGTGTCACTCATCGCTCCCCCATCACTGAGGTAACCCGGGACAGAGAAGTTGGCCTCTGCCGCCCGGTCTATGCACCTGCCGAAGCTCCCGATTGTTCAGAGACCCGGTCCTACCACCATGACGGAGGCTCAACACCATGACTACCGAACGTACGTCGAACACAGAGACAGCTACACCCAGTCAGCATCGGGCCCGAGCGAACGGCACTTCAGGGACAGGGTGAAACCGACCTCAGCCTCGCCGTAACCACCGCCGCCGCAAGCCTCCTCACAGCGACCCCCTCTTCCGCGCCATCTGGCCCACCGACATCACCGTCGTCCTCGGTCGGAACATCGCCGGCTACATCGGCATCGCCCTCGTACCGCTCCCGTTCCTCGGCCATCGAGCGACAGGAGCTGCCCTCGCCGTCGTACCCCTGCTCTGCGCAGCCGCCGGCTGGGGCCCGGTGGGCACCCGGAACCATGGGCCTGGCTCCTGCACCCAGGAGACTCAGTCCCCGCGCTAGACACTGGCCCTCGGCACACTCGCAGCAGGCATCACCGCAACACTCATCCGCCCCCACTGGTTCTCAGCGCCATGCGATAGAAGCCCGCGAGAGGTCGTGGAGCAGTCACCCAAGCAACTGTTGTCCCGGTACGAAGCAGGCAGACCTGCTGGAGGAACCATGGTCCACAGTGAGGCGTTCAGCGCTCACGTCCCCGTTTTCACGCATATGGTGCGGACCGAGAGTCAGCGGGCCTGGCTCCATGACCTGCCCAGCCTCGGCGCGGAGTTAGAGCGGCGGTGGGGCATCACTACGTCGGAACCTTTTCGCTCCGGGACTTCCGCCTGAGTGGCGCCGGGCGCAACCCAGGACGGGCGCGAAGCCGTACTGAAGATCGTATGGCCGCATCCCGAGGCCGCATCCCTACGCCACTGGGCGGGCCGGGGTGCTGCCGCACTGTACGCGTTGGACACCGAACACTTTGCCCTGCTCCTGGAGGCCTGTTCGCCCGGTACCGCGCTCTCCACCGCAGGGCTCGCCCGGAAGAGGCCCTGGCGGAGGGCGCCCAGGTGCTTCATCGGCTGTGGAGCGCGGTCCCCTCACGGGGATGTCGGCCCTGAGAGCATCACCGATGTCGCCGAGAAGTGGTGTCTGGAAGCCGAGGAGCGGTAACGGGAGTTCCGGCCGTCGTTCGACCGTGCCTTGGTCGGCAAGGGCCTGGGCCTGCTGCGATCGCTGCCCCTCAGTGCCACTCGGAACGTGGTGGTGCATGGAGATTTCAACCCTGGCAACATCGTCCGGGCGAACCGTGAGCCGTGGCTCGCCATCGACGCCAAGCCAACGGTCGGGGACCCGGGCATCGATCCCAAGCCCTTGGCGGCCCAGGTGGACCATCCCTTCGCCCGGTCGAATCCGGCGGCGGTGCTGTGACAGCGGTACGCGCTCGTTGCCGACATCGTGGGGGAACCCGCCGAGCGGCTGACCGCATACGGTTGCCTTGCGCTCACATCCATCCCAAGAACGACGACACTCGTCCGCACCGTAGGCTCAGTTCATGCCGACCGAGGACCGCCCGCAGAACACCGTCAAACACTGGCAGGACTGCACGGACGCGTACGACTTCCTTGAGCAGATTCGCTTGAGGCCCGGCATGTGGCTGCCCGGTGGCTCGCTGGAACACTTGCAGGCCATGCTGCTCGGGTATCAGGTCGCCGTCAGCGTCCACTCAGCCCATGAGGAGTTCAGCTTCTGGAGGTTCAACCAGTGGCTCAAGGAACACCTCGGCAGCAGCGCGTCATACAGCTGGGCAGCCGACATCGAACGCAGTACCCCCGAAGGCTCAACTCCCGTATCAGAGTTCTTCCGGCTCCTGGACATCTACCGGAGCGAGTCCAACTGAAAACCAACTCTGGTTCGCAGCCCGCAGATCAGTCAGCCGCGGGCAGGCTGTGCCCCCAGTCACCACAGACACCGGAGCGGAAGAAGCGCGACGGCGCAGCTCAAGCGGGTAACTGGAAGGGCGTGCCATGGCTCAATCCATTCACGGAATCGACTCTCCATCGAGCCCGGAACGGTTCACTCGCAGTTCAGGAGGACGGTGCGTCCAGGTTCGGCTTCCGCCTCACCTCAGTCACGGACACGCTCTCGTCTTCGGGGGCGCCGAAGGGTTCCGCGATCACGCCTGTTCCGGTGCCGATGACTTCCACTGCCAGGCCGGAGCCCATGAACCGAAGGTCCACTCGGGCGCGCGGGTCGCCGCCGAGGTCGGGCATCTTGTGGATGCGGTCGGTACGGTATCCGGCGGCGACAATGGTCTGCTGAAGTGTGCTGTAGGTGGTGTGCGGCTCTCCGGCTGCTGTGGTGGTCAGGCGCTCGGCGTGCTTGGCGGCGGCGCACTTCTCGATTTCGCCGAGTTCGACTTCCTGTGGTGGGCCGGACTGCATGGGCTTGTCGGGCATCTCACCTGACTCATCGACGGGGATGGGTATGTCGCCGTTCGCGTCAGGTGTCCCGGCGGGCTTGTCGGTGCGGGGGGTTACACCGCTGGGGATGCCGCCGGGCAGTGTCCGGGGATCTGGTGCGGCGCCGCTGCCGCTGGGGGCGTCGGGGGAGCATTGGCTCGCGAACTTGTTGAGGATGTCGAGGAACTGCTTCTCGGTGGGCTGCCGGGCGGGTGAGGCGGAGACCTGGGAGCCGACCGGGGTGGTGGATGTGGATGAGGCTGTCTGGGTGCCGCAGGCGGTCAGGGCGAGGGAGCCCGCAGCCGCTATGACGACGGAGGCAGTGAAGCGAATTGATGGCATAGATTAATCTTTGCCAGACGCTCACATGGGGCACATGAGCATGCGTACTCATAGCTTGATCACGGGCCAAAAGTAGTCGTCGAGATCTGTGGACCGATTGATCTCAGTCTCGTTGTGATGGCTTGGTTTCGACGAGTTCGGTTTCGAAGCCGTCATCGTTCTCCAGGCACGGCCCCGGCGAAGTTACGCTCTGCCCGGTTTCATGATGGTTGATGAGATGTCGTCAACGGCGCAAGCGTCCCGTGGTGGAGTAGGTCGCGGCGGGGCGTGGGCCATGCCGGCCCATCCGGCGAGGCGGATCGTGCTGATGGCCAGGTTGCGGAAGCCGGCCGTCGCCCGCGAGCCGCACCGGTCCCGACCTGGGAGTCGTCCTCGGTGAAGGTGACGTCCGGGTCGGAGCCGCCACCGTACACAACCTGCTGTTCCTCGGAGCCCGCCTGACCCTTCAGATCAAGCGTCGCCGCACCGACCGCAAGACCGGCCGGACCACGCTCACCACCACCTACGCGGTCATCAGCCTGACCGCCGAACAGGCCGCCCCGGTGCCCGGTGTGACGGTCGATGAGCCGACGACCGACCGCGCGGTCCAGTGCATCACCGTCGACGCGGGGCTGGAGGTCGGCGAGAAGACGAACGAGATCACCTGCTTCCAGCCATTGCTGGACACCGTCGCCGATTGGGCCCGGTCCGGAGCTGTGAGGCGTCCTCGGTGAAGGTGGTGTCGCGGATGTGGTGCAGCGATTCGATCGGTGTTCCGGGTGCGGCCCTGTAGCGGGATGTCCCGCCGGGGTGTGCCTTGCGGCTCCGGCCTGGGCACGGTGTGGTGAGTGGTCGAGCGCAAGAACGCCTGGATCCACGGTTTTCCGCTGGGACATCCACGAGGCGCTCCTGAAATTGGCCTGCTGCGTCATCACCTACAGACGCGTCAGAGCATGGTGTTAGCTCCTCCTAGTCCTCTTCCTCGCGGATCGTCATCCAGGCGTGGCCGGGGCCTGCGTACCGCGGAAAGCACCCGGGGCCGAGGAGGACGATCGGGATGATGGCCAGGACGGCGGTCAACAACGCCCACCCGGTGAGGGTGCCGGTCAGAAAGAGCATGGCCAGCAGTACGGCTGGCAGGAGTGCCAGCAGTTGTTTGGGGGTCCGGGTGCCGTCGTAGCGGGAGGGGCGGGGTGGCGGGGCGACTGTGCGGCCGGGGTCGGTCTGCAGGAGAGGGGCGAGGCGTTCCCTGAGGTAGGGGACCCATTCGTGCTGGCCGGTGCGGCCCCACAAGAGGTGGCCGCTGTCGGTCACCAGCACCGCGGGCATGACTTGCCACGACCCTCGCTGGAAGTGCCTGTCGTAGATGGGTTCCCAGTTCTTGGGCCAGCACAACCAGGCGTCCTGTCCGACGGCATGGGGTACGGAGTCCCAGAGGTGGCGGAGGCCGGTTTCGTGGACGGTGGTGTCGTCCATGTGGCCGAAGCGGAGCTCTTCCCTGGGTTCTCCATCGGGATCGGTCTCGTGCGGTGTCAGTGCCAGGTAGTGCTCGTGGACATCCTTGAGGGGGGCGCGGGAACCGCGCGGGCGGAGGTCTGCCACGGCGGCGTCGACGTGTACGCGTATCGCGCGTACCTTGCCCCTGGCGGCATCGTCGCGCACCTGGGTGAACGGGGCTTGGACCGTCCTGCCGATCAGGTCGTGCATGAAGTAGGTGAGGACGAGGCCGAGGAGTCCAGCGAGGACGGCGAGCGGAGCGATGGAGGCTTCGATGCTGTTGGGCAGGTCGCCTTCGGGGGACATGGTGAGGCTCGTCGCCGCCAGGGCGGCGAAGAACGGTGTCCACAGGGTGAGATACCGGGAGGCAGCCGCCCCCGCGTTCCGCTTCACCAGGGGAAGCTTCGCTGGGATCGGCGGCGGGTCCTGCCGTGCCGTGTGCGTATCGGTACCAGGGGTGCTGCTGGCCGGGGCCGGGCCCGGTACGAAGTCTGCGGCATGGGAGACAAGGGCCCACGCGACCGCGAACACCACCGCGAGGCCCAGTGGCACCAGGACGCTCCACCGCGGCGCCGGCTCGTTCCAGAACACGACGACCATCAAAAAGGCGACACCGAGCGAGACGAACGCGGCCCCGCCGAGCCGAGTTGCACGGGCCGTGGCACAAGTCCGCGTTCCCGCCCGCGCCACCACCCTCCCTCCACACGTCACGTTGAGCATGCCGGGACATGAGCAGGTCTGACCTGTTTCTTGCACTTTCCCCCCACATGAATACGCGCCCCGTCGGGGGCGTCCATGCAGAATGCCCGCGGGAGACGTCTCCGTCCAGGGCTCGGTTCCCGAGTCGCGGGAACACGTGCCGCCACCAAGGGGCGTGACGTACTTGCATGGCTGACACACCGTCATATCATGGGCAGTCCTCTCGGCGACCCCCGGCCCGGGCTTCCAGGGAAGGCGCCGACGCGGTCGAGGACGTGGCGGCGGAGGGTGGTGGCGGGACGGATGTCACGCAGGCGCAGTCTCACCAGTCTGCGGAGAGTCCTCCACGTAGGCGGCGCACAGAGTTGAGCCGCCTACGCAACAGTGCGTCAAGGCTCCCGGGCCGCAGTCGCGGGAGGCACTCCCGCGGCCCCAACCAGAGCCCGGCCCGCGCGGCCGGCCCCGCTCCCGGTCTCCGTGATAGAGGCGAGCAGGAAGGGCAGACATGCCAACCTCGGGCTGGAGTGGGCAAAAGGTTGCGAGCGTATGCGGTCACCCCGGGCCTACCGTTCAAGCTGAGCATCATCGATCCAGCGTTCAAACACGCTGGCTCCCAATTGCTCAAGTGCGCGGTCTGCCGGCAGGTCGCTCCGCAGGGTGTGACTTGCAGGGGTACAAATGGCCGCGAAGCATCCGTCGGCGAAAGCCGGGTCGCCGCGATGCACACTGCTGAACGTCGGTTCCCGTCGTCCGGTAAGGCAGCCTCGGTTTCCCCGGCTCGGGGCCCTTTTTGGAGAACACCTCGTTGAAAGGCTTGGCCTCCGAGAGGTCGGATCGGACCACTTCGTTCTGCGTCTCAGCATTGACCTTGCCAGAGGCTACGCGGACCGCATCTCGGTAGTGCTGTGCCAGGGGCCGCGGGCCGCGTCCCGCCTTCGCGCTCCCGAACACCAACGTTCAACCAGCCCCTGAGACTTGCTGGAACTCTGTATCCCGCCTCTACGACCCACACCGACTCAACTTGCGACGCGAGGGCCGCGCACTGCTGAAACGACAGACGGAATCCGCCCGCCACTTCATCTGCGACCGCCTGCCCACAGACTACGGGCCGACAACCTGGCACCAGGCAAGGGGAGGGTGATCCGGCGCGGGGCACGTCACCACACCGTCTCCCGCGACAACGACGGCACTCTGAGCGCCCTCTCCGCGCGCTGCACCCACCCCGGCTGCCTCGTTCGCTTCAACGACACGGAAGGCACCTGAGAATGCCCCTGCCACGACTCCCGATTCGCCACCAACGGCGGCGTCCGCCAAAGCCCCGCCACCCAGCCGCGCAAACCGGCCCACCTCGCACCTACCGAGTAGCCGGCACCCGACATTCGTACCGTCCTGGACCCACACGGTGAAGGAACGAGATACGTCTGACCGAAGGACGCGTCCGGGGCGTCGTGCACGGCGGTATCGGCCAGACCGCTGAGGTTTGGAAGGGCGTGGTTCTCCGGTAACGCCAACATGCTGGCCCGACGCACTGTCACCGCGGCCACCAAATGACCCGGCGGCCCTTCCGCACCTGAACCTCGGACGCCTCCGCTCCCCTACTGCCCAAGCTGTGATCCCCAACTCGGCGTCCAACGGCCCGTCCTCGTCCGCTTTGGCCCAGGCCCGTTGTCGACGTCACCCGTTGGATGTGCGCATGAAAGCCATGCCCCGGGGCACTCGGGAGCGGTGGGCTCATATCGCGGGCCCGCTCTAGGGGAGGACACCGTGACCTTGTCACAGATACTCAGGCGCGGGCAGACCGGCAGGTCCACGGCTCGGTCGGCGGAGAAGGAAACCCTGACGGCCGCGGGGCGAGCGGGCTTCATCGCCCGTGGCGTCGTATACGTACTGATCGGCGTGCTGTCCATCCGGATCGCCGTCGGGAGCGGCGGCCAGGCGGACCGGCAGGGCGCACTGCATGAGATAGCAGTTCAGCCCTTCGGGAAAACCATGCTGTGGGCGTTGGTTGTTGGCTTCGCCGCCATGGCGCTGTGGCGCGGCTCCCGCGCCGTTCTCACCAGAGGCCATCATCGCAAGCCGGGTTCACGGGTGGTGGACGGCGGCCGGGCGATCTTCTACGGCGCCGTCTGCTGGGGTACGGCCAAGTACGCCGCTGGAGGCGGCCAGAGCAACGGCAACGCACAGTCACAGGACTGGACGGCATCGGCACTTAAACTGCCCTATGGCCAGGAGTTGGTGGGTGCTGGGGGTTGCCTTCTGATCGGCATCGGCACGGTACTGGCCGTCAAGGCAGCCATGCGCCGGTTCCTACGGGATCTTGACACCGGCGCTATGAGTCACCGTACGAAGCAGGTCGTCACCGCCCTGGGTGTGGGCGGGGGCGTGGCACGCGGCATGGTGTTCGCCGCGGCCGGGGTCTTCATCCTGGTGGCAGCCATCCGCTTCGACCCGCAAGAGGCGAAGGGCATGGATGCGACGCTCCGTAGCTTTGCGCAGACGCCTGCTGGGCCATGGCTTCTGGTCGCCGTGGCGATCGGCCTGATTCTCTTCGGTGTCTTCTCCTTCGCCTCCGCTCGCTGGCGTCGCCTATGACGGGAAGCGGACCGCGCGGGCACGTCACCGAGTAGAAGGCATCCATGAGGCGTCCGGCTCGGGCAAGGTTGGCGGCCCACGCCAGCAGCGCACCGTTCACCAGACCTAGCCCCAGCCCTGGGACGAAGGAAGGCGTCTCCAGCGAGATTCCCGAACGTGCGATCGCCGACACCGTACGAGCACAGCGCAACCAGGAGGGCTTCCATCTCGTGAACCCGTCGTGGCGGTGCCGCGGACTCTGGTGATGCTGTTGGAAGGCCAACTGCTGCGGGTGGAGGGTGATCCCCGAGTCGAGGGGTATCGGCGGCCCGGTTCTCCAGCAGAGAGCCCGCTCACTGGTGGCCAGCTCAACCCCCGGTAGACCGGCTGGCCCCGGCTGCGCCACCCGCGGCCTTCTACCGCCCGAGGCAAATGAACGAGTGGTCCCCGCGCATGCGGGGATGTTCCCGCAACCTGCGGGCGCCCGTCACATGCCGTAAAACGTCCCGCTCGACCGACGACCAACCGTGCCGCGTCACTCGCCTGTTGAGGCTTCTTTCGCTTGACGCTCCTATGACGCTCGGGGCCTGGAACTCGCCGCAACTGCGCGCACGAAACAGTCTCTGACCTGCACCTATAGGCAATCACACCCAAGTCGAACTCTTTCCTATGACGCACCACGTGGAGTGCGTGGCGATTCTGGAGCCGGTGAAGAAGGACGCCTGGGTGTGCGGGGTCGCGGCGTTCGCCTGAGGAACCACCCCGGAAATACGCTCCGGCACGCACCCCGCCGTCCCGGTTCGCCCGGAGGATCGCATCCGGGCGAACCGTCCCGCCGTACGGACCGTGTGTCGGTTCCGGTCTGTTCAGGAGGCGGGGTGTTCTCCGGCGGCCTCGCGGATCCGGGCACGTGTGGTGTCGGCTTGTTCCTGGATGTGCTGTTGTACGTGGGCGGGGACGCCCTGGTCCTGGAAGTGGGCGGTGAGGCTGTCGAGGGTGTTCTCGGCGCGTTCGAGGTCGCCGGCCTTGGCGTGGACACCGGCGAGGCGGCGGAAGGCTGCGTTGAGGGTGAGGTTGTCGAGGCCGGTGTCCTGGTCGGTGCGGGAGGTGGTGATGGCTTCGGTGAGCTGGGTGACGGATTCGGTGATGTCGGGTTGGCGGATCTGGAGGCGTCCGTCGCCGATGGTCTGGAAGTGGCGCCCGGCGTTCGCGCCCCGGGCCAGGCGGGCGTAGGCGGTGAGCGGGTGGTCACCGTGACGCTCGATCACTTCCTGGAGGGCGTCGTTGCCGGTGGTGAGGTGGGGTGCGTCGGAGCCGAGGAAGGCGAGGAGGGTGCCCTGGTCGTCGCCGGTGAGGAGTTCGCCGACTTCCTGGTCGGCGCGGTCGAGGGGGGTGCGGATCCGGAGGGTGCGGGTGGGTGAGACGGTGCGGGCGCCGTCGAGGCCGCTGTGGACGGCGGTGATCTTGTAGGTGCCGGGTTCGGCGAAGTAGAGGCCGTCGCTGCCATAGCCGAGGTAGGCGGTCTCGTAGACGGCGGGGTTGGCTTCGGTGAGGGTGACGGTCCGCTCCTGGGGGCCGTGTCCGGCGCAGGCGCGGGCTATGGGGCGGAAGGTCCGGGTGCGGCCGTAGGGGTCGGTGATGACGATGGTGGTGCGTTCGCCCTTCGGGCCGATCGCCGCGGCTACGGTCACGTCCCCGCGTATCCCGGTGCGGGAGAGTTTGAGTTCGGCCATGACGGGTTCGCCGTAGCCGAAGAACTGCTTCCCGCCGAGCGAGAGGGCGAGGCCGGGGTCCTCGGCCCCGCCGGGTAGGACGAGCGCCTCCTGGGAGGGAGCGGGGTTGATGAGCGCGGAGTTGCCGCCGAAGTCGCTGCCGCCGGGAACGATGTGGCGGTGGAAGGCGTGGCGCAGATGGCGCAGTTCGTCGTCGGTGAAGGCGTAGGGGAAGTCCTGCCAGAAGTGCCGGGCGCCCGCGCGGTCACCGATGGCGTAGTTGCCCGGGTAGTTCATCCAGGAGAGGTCGCCGAGGCCGTTGTTCGGGCCCAGCGGTCCCGGTGGTGTGCTCAGGTGTTTGTGGAAGGAGTGGAACAGATTGAACACATGCCCCAGCTCATGGACGTAGGTGAACAGCTCGAAGGCGTCACCGATCGCGCCGCTGTCCCGCAGGTTGTCGTGGAAGATGGCCATGCCCTGGCGCTGGCTGCCGAAGAAGTCGAACATGAGCCCGGCGGCGTCGTAGGCGTCGGAGCTGCGGCTGGTGATGAAGGTCCAGATCTTCCACTGCTCCGCGTCCCGGTGCAGGCTGAAGTTGGCGGTCATGGCCGCGTGCAGCTCGGCAACGGACCACTGGAGATCGGCGCCGGAGGTGTCGGCCACCGTGTTGACCTGGCCCGCGTTCCTCAGCTCGACACCGGCCTCGGCGTAGGCGGAGGCCACGGTCAGCACCCGGTTCCGGTAACCGCGCGGGACGGTGCCCCGGGAGGTGTCATAGCTCTGGAAGGCGGCGGTGCCCGCCAGGGCATCGGTCTCCAGCTCCACCGACCGCAGCGCCGGACCCGCATAGTAGATGCCTGTGTTCAGTGTCTGACCGCCGCCGGGCGTGTCCAGAATGACGGTTCCGTTGCCCGTGCCGCCGTTCACAGCGAACCTCGGGACGAGGACATAGAGGAACGTCCGGGGGGAGTTGTTCGCCCACGACAGGTTGGACTGGGTGAGGGTGAAGTTGCCGGCGGTCGCCGAGACGAACAGCTCTGAGGTGCTACGGAAGGAGTCGGTCCAGGTGTCGCCGGTGAACAGGTCACCGCTGACCATGCCCAGCGCCCGCTCGCCCTCCAGGTCGACACGCAGCTCGATCCGCTGATTGCCGCTGGTGCCGGTCCACCGGCCGGTGGCCGGACGGTAGGGCGTGCGGAAGGGCTCGGGGAGCGCGCCCAGGCCCGGCACACCGAGCCGGTCCAGGCCACCGGATGCCAGGATTCCAGTCTTCCAGTTCAGCAGGACACCCTGGGTTCCCTTGATCAGCAGGCTCTGCCGGGTCCCGTCGGACGCGGGCTTGTACGCCACCACATGCTCCAGGCCGGACCGAAAATCCTCGGGTAACTGTGCCCAGCCCGCGCAGCCCGACGCATCCGGACCCTCGGTGATCAGCGCCTCCCGCACCACGCCGGTGGACCAGTTGAGGGTGAGGACCCGCGCGCCCTTGAAGAAGTACGTCTGCCGGGTGCCGCCCGCCCCGTCAGGTGCCGGGAACAGGGCGTCGATCTGCGAGCGGTAGCCGGCCGGGAGCGCGGTGCCCCAGTTCGCCAGCGCGGTCCACGGCCCCTCGCTCACGGCCCGCCCCTGCTCCCAGTCGTACCAGGTGCAGGTGTCACCCCAGAAGAACAGACTCTGCAGCGTCTCGCCGGGGCGGGACAGTATCAGCGCGCAGTCGCTCGCGTACAGCGCGCTGACACTGTTCAGCTTCGGCACGATGGCGTTGACCCAGTCACGAGTAACCAGGCGCTGCTCACTGATCAGGACACCGTCCGTGCCGCGCGCGAACAGCAGTCGCCACTCGCTACCCGCCGGGTACGCCTGTACCCAGTTGTAGCCCGTCGTCTTGTACCGCATGAATGCCATGACCTGTACTCCTCTCAGAGATTGTGAAGCCCGGCAGATGGTTCCGCCGATACGGGAGTCCGCGGACGCGTGGTACGCCCGGCGCAAGGAATCGCGTCCGTGTACGGCCCATGAGCTGTCCCGCCCGGTGCGGCGACCATGGCGTTCGTACCGGCCCTGCCGATCGCCCGCGCGAGGCCACCGCACGGACGCGGTCGCGGGATATGCCGTCGGCAGGGAGACAGGAGAGTGCCGGTTCCTCTCCCGCGCCGGCACCTCGACCGCCGCCGACCTCGCGGCGCCCGCCTCTCGCCGACTGTCACCGCGGTCACCAACATCAGCCCGCAGCCGACGGCGAGAGTCCGCCCCGGAGCAGCGGCCCCGCGGAACTCCCCGGGCGGTAGGCAGCGCCCGGCCCCTCCCTCGGCTCCTCGCCGTGCGAGAAGCCGAGGTACCGAGCGAACGGTCCGCCGCCGACCATCCACGGTGATGTGAGCGCCGACTGCCCGTACCGCACGATCGTCGTGCAGTCGCGGCTCCGCCCGCGGAGGAACCTCGGCGGAATCTGGTCGGACGCGGTCATGAGCCATCCCGTCTCCAGCGGTCCACACCGACACCGCGGGCGCGGCAGGGCGGAAGTCAAAGGGGGCATTGCACAGTCAGCGGGCCACCACGGGCACACTGCACCGGGGCGGGGGAAGGACCACAGATAGTCGAGCACACCCCCGACACGCACGGATATCGAACAGAGCATCAATGGCTCATAAAGGGTGAACCAAAAGGAATCCATGTCCGTGGTCCGCGCCGAATCACCGGCCCTCCTCCTGGCTGGAACGGGACTCCCCCGACCGCCACCGGGCAAAACGGACCGCTCCCTTCCCGGTGGCTGCGGGAATGACCCGGTCGCCGAAGAAGGCCGGTCACGGCAGACCGATGCGCCAGAGGGGACGAAACGTCCGCCGCAACGACCGGCCCCGTAAGGGAGTTGGCACCTTGCACCGGCACGACCGGAATACGGCGGCCGGTTGGAAGAGCGTGGGTGGGCCGATTGAGCCACCGCGACCGCCGGCAGGCGACGAATCCCGTCGAGCGTCCCGCCCGACTCTTGGGGAGGCACCCCATGTCCCCTGCCCGTGGTCCTTGGCGCGCTACCCGCCGGGGCCTCGCCCTGACCGGCCTCGCTTGGTGTTGACCTCGACGACGAAGAGGCGGCGGTCGATGCGGTGGTGGTGAAGACCGGTAAGTGCACCCCAGCGCAGTCCGGTGTGAAAGTCGAACAGGCACACAGTGCGCCAGGCGGGCGGAAGTTCGTCCAGGATGCTCTGGGCCCGGTCGACGGTGAACCACTGGGGGGTTTGGTACTGACGAAACGGGATTGGCAAAGGCCGGCCGCCGCCCAGTGTTCACGGCGCGGCGCTGCCCTCACCTTCGCCACGGATCCACCGCCAAGCAACCCCTGGCGAACAACACCAAGGGTCCGGACAGTCCCCGATTTCGCGAACCGGGGACCGTCGGCTGTACATCGCCACGCACAGCTGCGGCTAGGACTTGTCCGGCCGATCATGTTCGGAGCCAGATGATGAGAGCTGCGGCGGTCGCTGTCCCGAGGTAGACGTAGCCGCGTTTGTCGTATCGGGTGGCGACGGCTCTGGCGTGCTTGAGCCGGTTCGCGGACAGGGCTGTTGCTGTATGCCTTGTCCGCCGCGAGGCTGTCCGGCTTCCCTCGGGGCCTGCCCGGTCCGATCCTGGGGACGCGGATCTTCTCCAGCACCGGCCTGAACTGCGAGCAGTCCGCCCGCTGTCCAGGCATGACGATCAGGGACAGTGGGCGGCAGCGGCCATCCGCACTCAGGCGGAGCTTGGTGGTGAACCCGCCCCGCGAGCGGCCCAGGCCCTCACCGCCAGCACCACCTCCACCAGACGGGCGTGAAGGCTCTGCCACGCGGTTTCGCCCTGATGTTCTGCCGCCGCGCCCCCTTTTGAAGCAGGCAACGGTGATACTTCGGTGCGGGCGCCGGCGGCGTGCTGGTGCGCCCGCACGATCGTGGAGTCGACCGAGATGTCCCAGTCGGTCTCCCCCGCTGCGTCGGCCTCGGCCTGGACCTGCTGGAGCAGACGCTCCCAGGTTCCGTCGGCCGACCACAGGCGATGGCGTTCGTAGACCGTCTTCCACGGGCCGAACCGTTCGGACAGGTCACGCCACTGAACGCCGGTCCGAACCCGGTGCAGAATCCCGTCGATCACCTGCCGGTGATCCCGCCACCGGCCACAACGCCTGTTACTGACCGGCAGGAACAGCCGCAGCCGTTCCCACTCGGCAGCACTCAGATCACCCCGCCCCATGCCCACATCAGCGACAGGACCGGGAAGCAGTCACATGATCGGCCGGACAAGTCCTAGGCGCACGAGATGCCCTGCCGCTCGCGCACCAGCTTGCGGTGCAGCTTGACGGTGTTGGCCGACCGGTAGTGCGGCCCGGTGCCCCCGGCGAGCTGCAGCCCGCCCCGCGCGTGCTCGACCACGGTCTCGGGGCTCATCCTCCTTCGGAAACGAGCCCAGCTTCTGGTGGCACTTCAGCGCCAGGGCCAAGGCAGGCAGATGCTCATCGGACGCGTCCGCTCCCGCACCCACGCCGCTCCTCGGGCTTGCGGGTGAAGAAGACTTGCATCCCCCGCGCCGACATCAGCCGCATGAAGCGCGGATACGCGGTCCGTCGAACCGATGTCTGAGCGCCCAGCCGTTTCTACTTCTGACCGACACTCTCCGACTCTCACGCCAGGCATGCTGCCAGCAGTCGCCGATACTCGTTCCTGGACCTCACCTGCGCAGCCAAGGGGCGTGGCTGCAAGGCCCAGGGCACCCCTGGTCGTCATGAGCAAGATCGAATGAGACGGGACAGGTCAGCCCGGTTCGGCTCGCGTACCCTCCACTGACGGCGGTCGGGGTCGCGGGGGCGTCTCGAACCCGGGGCCCGAAAACCGGGCGGAGGACAGCTGGGCGTCCGCCATGCCGCGCATATGGACCAGGAGCGAGTCGGCGAAGCGCATCGCGTCACGGCGGACACGCTCGTCGTCCGTCACGCACTCCAGCTCACGGGGAAGTTTGCCGTGAGCGGCCACGGCGTGCCGCATGGCGACAGTCGCGGCCTCGTCGTTGAAGGCGTCAGCGGCCTCCTGCAACGAGCAGCCGCGTTCCTTCCACAGGATCAGGACCCCGTTGTAGGGGTCGGAGGTTGACAGTTCACGGGGGAAGCCGATCAGGTCGTTGGAGAACCCTGTATGGTCGACGACGGCCAGCCGCAGCTGGTTCCAGGCCGGCAGTCTGCGTACCGTCTCGGGTACGTCGATGTCGAGTCCGTACTCACCGAGATCGACGCTGACGGCTGTAGCGGACGAATGGCGCCGGTGATCGGGGTACTGCGCGAGCGTGAGTCCGGACCCGGTGTGCTTCACCACGCATTCCCTGAAGTTGGCGACGAAGTTGTCCTCCCACGACTGCCGGTACCTCTTCACCCATCCCGGTGAGCGCCCCGCCTCCATCCGGGTCAGGACATCGGCCAATGCCTCCGCCTGTCGGCTCTTCGGCTCCCCTCCGTTGATCACGTCGACAAGTGGGTCGACCGCCTGTCCGCACCGTCGGAAGTCCCCCGACGCGGTGCCCTCGCTCAGTTCCATGTCGATCCAGTACGCGAACGCGAACACACAGGCGGCGGTGATCAGCCGCTCAGGACTGGCCCAGGGATGGGCGAGCGCTGTCGTGTACGCCAGCCGCCCTCCCCCCACTTCCCACGCCTTGGCGTCGGTGAACAGCTCAAAGGAGTCGACCCACTCCCACATCGCGTCATAAGCCTGCCGGTAAAACGGATTGGGCTCGTGCGGCGGCATCGGCAGATAGAGCTTGGGCATGACCAGCCCGCGCAACTCGTCGGACTCGTTCATGGTCTTCCTTCCCGCTGGTAGTCGAAGCGGCACTGTCGTGCCGCGTAACTGTCAAGGGCCGAGTGGAGGTCTTCTCGTTCGAAGCCGCCCCAATGTTTGTCGCAGAAGCGCAAATCCGCGTGTCCTAGGTCCCACGCGGCATACCTGGACAGGCGTTGGGAGCCCCGGCAGCGGATGAAGAGGCCGGTCGGCGACTGCCGGCCGGTGAGCAGGGCGTGTTCGGCCTCGTGATGTCGCTGCCGGAGGCGCTGGATGTGACCTGTGAGAGAACCCGCTGCGTGAACGGTCACGACTCCAGCTTTATGTCCACGCTTGGGCTGTAGCGGTGGCTTTCATGGATGAATTCGATACTGCCTCCCAGGCAGAGGATGAGTTCATTGATGTAGTCCCTAGTGGCTGGGATATGTCGTTCGTGTGCGCCTGTGGACAGGTAGAACTGATCAATTCGGTCTCGAATTGACCGTAGCGTTTTCATGCGGGCATGCCATATGGAGGTGTAGTGGAGGACGGTTTCGTCGGGGGTGGCGGCCAGGGTGTGCTGGAGACTGGTGAAAGTGTTGGGGACGGCTTCGAAGCCTTGCTCCCGTTGCACGGATCCCAGATCCGTGACCATATTGATCAGATCGCACACCAGGAGCCGGACGTTTTCCATGAGGAAGCTGTCCAGAACGGCATCCGGCAGTACTGTCGGACTGAACAGTTCCACCAGGCCGACCCCGATCGGTGCTTGGCAACTTCGCAGCTTGTAGGTGCTGAACGTCGAATAATCGGGAACCTCACCTGTTTTCCGCAGTGCGATTTCCCAGAGGGCGGAACTCTGGTAATCGTGGAAGCAGCGCGAGAATCGCCGTTCCCAGCCCGGGTTTTGGAACTGCATGCGCGATGTGACCCAGAGTTCGAGGAGTGCCTCACCGAACGGGGATTTCAGGGACTCCGGCTCGATCAGTGAATCGGCATTCCGGGATACTAAGGCCCCCATGTTCCGGAGGAATGCCCGATGTTCAGGTGAGAGGCTGTTGTAAGGTGTCTCGTCCGTGTGCACATCGAGGGCAAACAGGAACACGACCCAGCGGGTCGCCAGAGACAGGTCGGCCAGCGAAGCGTTCGGGAAGGCCATGGACGCACAGCGTGCGTAACCGCATTCCACGCATTCCTGGAAGAATTTCTCGCTGCCCAGGATTCCGATGTCCCGTGCCCACTCAAGCGCCTGCTCCTGGACCTCGTCCACGTGCACGCTCACTGCGTGGGGTACGGGTCGCCGGCTGACGTCGTCCGGCCAAATCTCCTTCCAGGGACTCTCAGGCATGTGAATCCTCTCCGGGGCCGTCGTGCAGGAGGTGTGCGGTTGCCGGTACCCGGGCTACAGGTACGCGGTTGCCAGATGAAGGGCGGAAATGATCGCGGACCGGGTCAGGTGTGGTGCGGTGAAGAGTCCTCGGCCGTTCCACATCTCGGCGTACTGCGTGTCGTTGTCGTCGAGGTGGTGGCAGAGGTAGGCGTACGCCCGTGTCAGGGGTGAGATGTCCGTCGCCAGTCCGGCCTGTACGAGGGCATCGAGGGCGAGTACGGCGTATGCGGTTTCCTCGGGCTGTCCTTGAGCGGCTCCCCAGGAGCCGTTGGGATGCTGGGTTTCCCGCAGCCACTGTGCCGTCGTTTCCAGAAGTTTCGGTGTGGTGGAAGCCAGGCCGAAAGCGACGTGCGCTGTCGCGTAGTACGGGGAGGTATGCCACTTGTCGTACCAGTAGGCGCCGTCGATGCGTTGGTCGGCGATGTAGCCCGCTGCTTTCTCTATCTGGGGCGCATAGCGCTGTGGCTCGGAACTGAATGCTTCGGCGATCCGGGCATTGACCGCCACCGAGCCATCCCGTTCGAACTCGTAGCAGGTGAAGTAGCTGTCCCGTTCGAAGGTCAGCAGATGGGGCAGGTAGGGCGTGACGTCGGTGCCCGCCCGGTGGAGGATGGTCATAGCCATGGCCGTGTCGTCGGCGTCGGGGAGCGGGAAGGTCGCGCTCATGGTGACAAGGCCGTCGGTGTCGAGGATGTCGCGCAGCGTCGCCAGGTGCCGGTCGATGCCCACTGGGCGCAGGCCGGCCCGAACGATCGGGTAGAGGGCCCAGCCGAGGATGAAGATCTCGATGGGGGCGAGTTCGGGGAAGCCGCCGTCGGGGGACCGTGCGGCGAGGCGGCGCAGGAAGCGCTCGGCGGCGGGGTTGTCGCCGTGGTGGCACAGAGCCGCTGTGGCCGCCGGTGAGCAGCCGATGCTTCCGTCCTCGGCCTGGAAGCGCTCGGCCTGCCGGGCGAGGAGTTGCGGGCTGACGAGTTCGGCTGAGTACAGCAGGGGGGACGGCGCCTCGCTGGGCAGTACTGCGGGGAGCCTGCCGAGTTTGGCGGTGCGGAGTTGCTCGATGTCCGTGAAGCGCTCGGCCGGGAGATTCAGGCCCGCGCGGCGGCCCTGGTCCAGTAGGTACGGCACGGCCAGTTCGAAGGCGGACGTCTGGTGGGGGGAGGTGCGCCAGTCCTCGGAGTGTCCCCACAGGTAGTCGACGCCGGCCTGGACAGCGCTCTTGGCCCATGGCTCGTCGTACTGGCTCAGGGAGGCCACGGCGGCGAGGGTCGAGACCAGGCGGTCAACCGGTACGGGGAGTGTGCCGCCCCAGGAACCGTCGGCGTGCTGATGGTGGCGCAGCCAGTCAAGAGCCTGGGGAAACAGCGGGGTTCCGGCGACGTCCCGCAGACCGGCGATGAACGCGGTGTTGTAGGTGTTCGAGCTGGTGGGGTTGGAGTCCAGCGTGGCGAGGAGGTGTGCCGCGCGTTGGGTGAGATCGGGCGGTGGGATCATGATGCGGCCTTTGCTGGTCGTGAACTCGCTGTCGGCACCGATGGGGCTGACCTCGTGCTCAGTCCGGGCGAAGTACCTGTGGTTTCTGGGCGTTCGTCGGCTTGACAGGTCCCGCCGGTCCACCAGGGCTGGGAGACGACGGCAGATGGGTTGCGTTGGGTTCCTTGGGCGCCTGGCAAGCTCTTCTGGCGAGGCATGTCCGCACTTTCGTACGCGACACGGCCTGACCGAGTGTGGTGACAGGTCGTCACGGTGGCTCGGCGGTCGATGGTCGATGGTCCAGGGCAGCGGCGAAGCACGTCCGTGGCCACTGTCTAGCTCTCCGGGAAGGGCGAAGATGAAGGACTCGTCGGCGGTCCCGACGTTCCGGGAGCCGAGTTCGGCGAGCCGTTGGGACACGTCGACGGCGAGGACCAGGCCGGCGTCTTTGGCGAGTTTCCTCCCCACTTGCCGGCGATTCCACATGTCCGTAGCAGCAGGATGTGTTGGCGCTGCTCGGGAGTGGTGGTCATGTGGTCCTCCGGACGGCGGTGTACGCGAAGTCGCGCAGCAGGCGGGCGGATGTCGGTTCCAGTGGTGCGGCGCGTAGCTGGCTGAGGGCCTGTTCGTACCGTTCGGTGATCATGGTTTCGACCCGTTGGGCGGCGCCGGTGGCGGTGATGATGTTGCGGGCGGTGGCGGCCTGATCGTGGGTGAGGTCGCGGTGGCCGAGGAGGGGGCGGAGCTGGTCGATCTGGGTGCGGGTGGCGTGGCGCAGGGCGAGGGCGATGAGGACGGTGGCTTTGCCTTCGCGCAGGTCGTCGAGTGCGGGTTTGCCGGTGTGGGTGGGGTCGCCGAAGACGCCGAGGAGGTCGTCGCGGAGCTGGAAGGCTTCGCCGAGGGGGATGGCGAACGCGGACAGTGAGTCGAGCAGGCTCTGTTCGGCGCCGGCGAGGGCGGCGCCGATGTGCAGGGGGCGTTCGATGGTGTACTTGGCGGTCTTGTAGCGGCAGATCGCCAGCGCCCGGCTGACATCGACGCCGGGGGTGCCGGTGGCGGTGACATCGAGGTACTGGCCGTACATGACCTCGCTGCGCATGGCGTCGATGAGTGGGAGGACGTCGGACAGTTGCCGTTCACTCAGACCAGCGGTGTGCAGGAGTTCGTCGGACCAGACCAGTGCGAGGTCGCCGACGAGAACGGCGGCACTGTTGCCGAGGTGATCGGCGGCTGAGCCGGTGCGGCCGTGGGTGTGTTGTGCGGCAAGGGTTCGATGGATGGTGGGCTTTCCGCGGCGAGTGTCGGATCGGTCCATGAGGTCGTCGTGGATGAGGCAGAAGGCGTGGAACATCTCCAGCGCCGCTGCGGTCTGGACGACGGGCCGGGGGCGCTCCCGTCCTCCGGCGGCGGACCAGCCGGTGAGGCAGAGCAAGGGCCGGAGCCTTTTGCCGCCGGCGGCCAGGAAGCCTCGCAGGGCCGTGTTTGCCTCGGCGGGCATGTTCTGGGCCGCTGCTGCACGGGCCTTTGTGGTGAGGAAGTCATCGAGCAGACGGTCGACTTCGGCGCGGACGGGATCCGCATGGAGGGCCTGAGAATCGGCCGGCGTGGTGGTGGCGGTCATGAGGTGTTCCCGGCTGTCGTGGTCACAGATGGGCCGTGGTCGCCGAGTCCCTGGTCGGGCGCGTCGGTGAGGCGGAGGGCTTCGTCGAGGAGTGCCTCCACGATCTTGTGTTCGGGGACGGTGCGGATGACCTCGCCTTTGCGGAAGATCTGGCCTTTGCCGTTGCCGCAGGAGACGCCGAGGTCAGCCTCGCGTGCTTCGCCGGGGCCGTTGACGACGCACCCCATGACGGCGATCCGCAGGGGGTGGGGAAAGCCGTCGAAGGCGGCCTCTACCTTCAGGGCGAGGGTGTGGATGTCGACCTGGAGGCGTCCGCAGCCGGGGCAGGAGACGATCTCCAGTTTGCGGGGGCGCAGGCCGAGGGAGGAGAGGATGTGGCAGCCCGCCTTGACCTGTTCGGCCGGGGGTGCGGACAGGGAGACGCGGATGGTGTCGCCGATGCCCTCGGAGAGGAGGACGCCGAGGGCGACGGCGGATTTGATGGACCCCTGGAAGGCGGGTCCGGCTTCGGTGACGCCGAGGTGGAGGGGGTAGTCGCAGGCTCCGGCGAGGAGCCGGTTGGCCGCGATCATGGTGAGCGGGTCGTGGTGCTTGACCGCGATCTTCAGGTCGGTGAAGCCGTGTTCCTCGAAGAGGGAGCATTCCCACAGCGCGGACTCCACCAGAGCTTGGGGTGTGGCTCTGCCGTGCTTGGCCAGGAGCCGGGGGTCCAGAGAGCCGGCGTTGACCCCGATCCGGATGGGCACCCCCGCCGCCGAGGCCGCCTTCGCGATCTCGCTCACCCGGTCGTCGAACTTGCGGATGTTGCCGGGATTGACCCGTACGGCGGCGCAGCCGGCGTCGATGGCCGCGAAGACATAGCGGGGTTGGAAGTGGATGTCGGCGATCACCGGCAGCTTGGAGCGGGCGACGATACGAGGGAGGGCGTCGGCGTCGTCCTGGGAGGGGACGGCGACCCGGACGATGTCGCAGCCCGCTGCGGTGATCTCGGCGATCTGCTGGAGGGTGGCGTCGACGTCGGCGGTGAGCGTCGTGGTCATGGTCTGTACGGAGACCGGTGCGCCGCCGCCGACGACCACGCTCCCCACATGGATGGGGCGGGTACGGCGGCGCACCGGAGTCGTCGGGACCGTGGGCAGCCCCAGGTCAGTGGTGGTCATCACGCCCCCTGGACGTCGTCGCGAGGGTGGTGGCCGACCATGCGGACGGTGGTCGGCGGTCGGGGTGGGCGGCGAGAACTGCCGCGACGATGCCGGGTCCGTCGAGACCGGCCTCGGCGAGCAGCGCGGCGCGGGGGCCCTGCGGGACGAAGGCGGTGGGAAGTCCGAGGGTGATCACGGGGGTGGGGACGGCCAGGTCCTGGCACGCCTGCGCCAAGGCAGTGCCCATTCCACCGGTGCGGAGCGAGTCCTCGATGGTCACCACCAGCCGGTGGCGGGCGGCGTGTGCGGGCAGGGCCGCGTTCACGGGCAGGATCCAACGGGGGTCGGCGACGGTGACCCCCAGGCCCTGGTCCTCCAGGAGGACGGCTGCCTCCAGCGCCGCCGAGGCCAGCGGGCCCGCCGGGATGAGCAGCACGTCGAGTGGGCCGGAGCGGGTGCGATGCAGGATGTCCAGGCCGTCCATGCGGGCCAGTGACGGGATCGGAGGACCGGCGGTGGCCTTCGGTAGCCGCAGCACCGTCGGCCCGTCGTTCATGGCGACCGCCTCGCGGAGCTGCTCGGCCAACTGCACGGTGTCACGCGGTGCGGCGATCCGCAGGCCCGGCACCGCGGACAACATGCTCGGATCCCACACCCCGTGGTGGGAGGGCCCGTCCGGGCCGGTGATCCCGGCCCGGTCCAGAACGAACGTCACCGGCAGCCGGTGCAGCGCCACATCCATCAGCACCTGGTCCAACGCCCGGTTCAGGAACGTCGCGTAGATCGCCACCACGGGATGGAATCCGCCCATCGCCAGACCGGCGGCGGAGGTCACCGCGTGTTGCTCGGCTATCCCCACGTCGAAGACCCGGTCCGGAAGCTTCTCCTGCATGGGGTGCAGACCGGTCGGCCGCAGCATCGACGCGGTGATGGCGACCAGGTCGTCCCGTTCGGCGGCCAGCGTCGCCAGTTCGCCTCCGAACACACTCGTCCACGACTGCCCGGCGGGGATTTTGGACCGAGTGGTGGCCGGGTCCACCGCACCCACCGCGTGCAGACAATCCGCCTCGTCCCGCTCGGCCGGTTCGTAGCCCTTGCCCTTGGTCGTCACCGTGTGCACCACCACCGGACGGCCCAGGTCCTGTGCTCGGTGAAGCGTCTCCTCGATCGCACTCACGTCATGGCCATCTACCGGACCGAGGTAGGCGAACCCCAGCTCGATGAAGACGTTGCTTTCCGGTCGCGCCCCGTCGGCCTGCCTTCGGAGATCGCTCAGGTGGACGGCGAGGGCTCCCGTGGTGGGAGCGTAGGAGCGGCCGTTGTCGTTGAGGACCACGATCACCGGTCGCTCGGGGGCGGCACCCAGGTTGTTCAGCGCTTCCCAGGCCAAGCCGCCGGTCAGTGCGCCGTCACCGATGACCGCCACCACCGCCCGATCCCTGTCCGCCTCGGACGAGAGTCGGCGGGCCTTGGCCAGCCCGTCGGCGTAGGAGAGGGCTGTGGAGGCGTGTGAGTTCTCCACCAGATCGTGGACCGATTCGGTGCGGGACGGATACCCGGAGAGGCCGCCGTGCTGCCGCAGTCCGTCGAAGTCCCGGAAGCGGCCGGTCAACAGCTTGTGCACATATGCCTGATGGCCGATGTCGAAGATGATCGTGTCCCTGGGCGAGTCGAACACCCGGTGCAGGGCGAGAGTCAGTTCCACCACTCCCAGGTTCGGCCCCAGATGACCGCCGGTCGCGCATACCTTCTCCACCAGGAACGCCCTTATCTCCGCGGCCAGCTCGCCCAGGTGTTCCCTGGGTATGGCCCGCAGGGCCGCCGGAGTCTCGGCCTTCGCCAGCAGCGGGAAGCGGGTTGTGTACGTGCTGCTGTTACTCATCGGTTCTTCCTCACTGCGGCGGGAGGCGCGAAGTAGGTGTCCTCGGTCGTGGTGATCTGTTCCCGCACGGTGAGTGGGCCCAGCCCGGCCAGTGCCGAGAGGGTGTCCTGAACCAGTGCGGGCGGAGCGGATGCCCCGGCGCTGAGCCCGACCGTGGCCACGTCGCGCAGCCAGTCCGGTCGGATGCGGGAGCAGTCCTCGATCAGGTGGGCCGGGGTGCCCGCCTTACGGGCCAGCTCCACGAGCCGCACCGAGTTGGAGGAGTTCTCCGAGCCCAGGACCAGTACGAGGTCCGCCTGTGCGGTGACGGCCTGCAGGGCGTGTTGGCGGTTGGTGGTGGCGTAGCAGATGTCCTCGGAGCCTGGGCCGCGTGCTTGGGGGAAACGCTCCTTGAGCGCGGCGATCGTCTCGCGCGTCTCGTCAACGGCGAGCGTGGTCTGTGTCAGGTACGTGATCCTCGACGGGTCCGGCAGGTCCAGGTCGACGATGTCTCGCGCACTGTCGACGACCACGGTGGCGTCGGGGGCCTCACCGTAGGTGCCCTCGACCTCCTCGTGGCCTGCGTGCCCGATGAGCACGATGCTGTTGCCGCGCTCGGCGAAACGGCGCGCCTCCGCGTGGACCTTCGTCACCAACGGGCACGTCGCATCGACCACCTGAAGGCTCCTGCGCGCCGCCTCCGCACGGACCTGCGGGGACACGCCGTGGGCGGAGAACACCACCAGAGACCCTGTGGGAACCTCGTCCAGCTCCTCCACGAACACCGCACCGCGCTCCGTCAGATCGGCGATGACGTGGGTGTTGTGGACGATCTGCTTCCGCACGAACACCCGCCGGTCACCGGATCCATGCCGCTGTTCGAGAAGAGCGTCGACGACATCGATCGCGCGCTCCACCCCGGCACAGAACGATCGCGGGGACGCCAGCAGTACTGTCCTGGGACTCACAACAGCCGCCCATGAGGCCACAGCCGTCCCCGCAGCCGCCCGTGAGCCCGTGTCGGAAGCCATCACGGCAACACCAACGGAGCCCTCCAAGCCCAAGGCTCCCGCTGCTGGGTGATCGCTCGGGGCGGGGCAGGCGACAGCAGCCTGGAAAGCACTGTCCGATCCCTCCCGCAACAGGCGGACCGGACCGGTGACAACCGATGGGGCGGCGGAGCTGAGCGTCCCCGCGATCATCGGAGCGGCGGGGCAAGCCATGACGCGCCCGTCAGGCCAGAGGAGTTCTTCGGCCACCAACACATGACCGGCGGGCAGTGGCACCGCAGGGGCGGCTTCATACCAGCGTACGGACGAACACGACACGCCTCTCCACCTCGTTTTCGTAAGTGAGACCGGCATCGGAGGGCCACATCCTGGGTCAGCGTTACGGGAACAGGGGCCGATCCAGTGGTGTACCGGGATTTGGCGACCTACCCGGGCGGGTACCTCACTTGCAGTACATCCTCCGAAAATTCTCCTGTGTAGGGGGGTCGAGGCGCGTAAGTGTTGCGTGTGCCGCATCCTTGCGCCCTTGTGAACGTGGTGTGCAGCAGGATCATTTCTGTCCAGGGTGGGAACGGAGGAGTGATGCCCTCTCAGCAACCGAACGCACAACTTGCGCGGCTTCTCATGGAGGCGGATTGGAGCGCGGCCCTGCTCGCCCACGCCGTCTCCTCGGTCGCCTCCGAACGTGGTCACGACCTGACGGTGAACCGGTCGACAGCGACCCGCTGGCTCTCGGGGACCCGCCCCCGTCCGCCCGCGCCCACCTACATCCTGGAGGCGCTCTCCCGGCGCCTGGGCAGACCTCTGGCCGCCGCCGACGCCGGTCTGACCCGTACCCCTGGCCGTATACCGGCCTGGTCCTGGACGGCGAACCCCGTGGACCATCTGGCCAGGCTCACCCACAGCCAGCTCGACCCCAGCAGGGGAGAGCCGTTGGGCGTCGATGTCTACAGCCTCGGGGCGCTCTCGATCCCGAACTGGGAAGACCTACGCGCGCAGACCGCAGCCCGTCGCACCAGAGTCCTGGCCGGACACCGCGCGGGCCACGCCGAAGTCGAGGCGCTGAAGCGCATGACCATCTTCTTCGCGGCTTCGACCGGCACCTTCGGCGGCGGGCACGCCCGCACCGCGCTCACCACCTACCTCGCCAACGACCTCGCCCCCTGGCTCCTCTCCAGTGCCAGCGAGCAGGTACAACGGCAACTCCTCACCCACACCGCCCAGCTCACCATCCTCCTGGGCAACATGTGCGCCGACGACAACGACAACGTCCTGGCCCAGCACTACCACCGCACAGCCGCCCACCTGGCCGCCCAGGCCGAAGACCCCCACACCCACACCATCGCGATCCGCGCGCTCGCCTCCCAGGCCCTGGAAATCGGCCACCGGCGGCCTTCCCTTGCCCTGACCGAACACGCGGCTGCCACCGCGAAGCGTCACTCATCGCCCCTGACTCAGTCCTTCACCCAGTCCCAACTGGCCCTCGCCCACGCGCGGGCCAACGACCGCCCCCGCGCTCTCCTCGCCCTGCACAACGCGGAAGCCCTCCACAGCCACGCGGACCAGAACCTCACCGACCCCTTCGACAACTACCCGACCGCAGCCCTGCACTACCAACGCGCCCGCACCCTGACCGCACTCAAAGACCACCCGGCAGCCGCCCGCGCCTACAGCGCCTCCCTGCGCGCCCGCGCCCCACAGGCACGCCGCGCCAGGGCACTGACCACCGCACTCCTGGCCGAATCACAACTGTTCCAAGGCAACCTCGAAGAATCCCTCACCACCTGGAAACGCTTCCTTACCGACTACCCCGGTCTGCGCTCAACCCGCGCCACCGCCTCCCTCACCACCATGCGCCAGGTACTGCGCCCCTACAGCACGCACCCCGACGTGGCACTCCTGACAGAGGAAGCCGCAACCTTGTAAGCCACACCTCACACCACCTCACACTGCAGGCGGGCAACACCCGACGCGTCGGCAGCAGCGCGCGACGACAAGCGGGCACCGGCTCCACTTCGGTCCGCGCTCGCCAGGATGCTGCCCTTGCCCATCAGATGGAGCCTCGGCTGGTGAACTGCTCGGCCATGCCCTCGGACGCGCCTGCGTCGGACGGGACAAGGTCCACCTGGTCCCGAGGGCCGTTGTCGGCTCCGGCACGACACGACGCGTGAACGCCTCAGGTGGACCGGGGATAGCGAGGTCGACCGGGAATAGCACCCGCGTCGAGCGCACCGGAGCTTGCTCACTTCTCTGAGTCCGGAGAGGGATTGGTGATACCCCACACGGTGACAGACCGGGTGAGCGGATCTGCTGTCACATCCAAGCCGCAGACGCTCAAGATCTGGGCCAAGGCATTTTCCATCGCTTGGAACGCGGTAGCTATCAGACGCCAGCTGTGATGATCGATGGATTTGTCCTGCGCCTCGTCGAGCAACTCCTCCGCGACGCACCAGCTGACCATTACGTGGGCAGAACAGTCCGGGGCCGGGCCGAACTGTTCCGGCCGTACTCCCGGGCCAAACGTCTCGCTGGCCAGGGGGAGGCCCGCCGCCCGCACGGCCAGACAAATACGGGCTACCACCTCTTCCCAGAGCCCTGGAAAAGTCTCCACGTCCCTGGTTCCATCACTCACTCTCCTAGCATGCCCCTCGCCAAAGCAGGTTGGTAGGAGCTGAACAGCATGAGCGACAGGTGCAGTCAGTCCCTGTCAGCTTTCGTCTCTCGCCCGGCACCGGGCTGATACAGATACCCATCATTGCTAGCCCTCCTGCACAAGGGATGATGACGGGCTGTGGGACCGTCAACAGATCCCAGCTGCGGTGGGGGTCAGAAGAGAGCGGCCTCCATGGGTCAGCCGTCGTCACTGAAGTGAAGAGTGATCCGGTGGGGATGCTGCAAGTCGCCGGCGTACTCCCGTTCTCCCGGCACGCCGGCAGTTATCTGCAGTCGCGCGTCTCTTTTCGGTTGGCCAAGTTCAGCGTGCTAGGAGCTGTTCGAGGTTCGGATCTTCGTGACGCTCGCTGATGGGTTCGGTGGGGCTGGTAGAACTCGGGTGTGGCGCGTTTCGATGTGACGGA
>NZ_JBHYZO010000028.1:0-83540 GCF_042753785.1 Streptomyces sp. NPDC059256
ATCCGTCACATCGAAACGCGCCACACCCGAGTTCTACCAGCCCCACCGAACCCATCAGCGAGCGTCACGAAGATCCGAACCTCGAACAGCTCCTAAGGTCCGTGCCATGACTCGTTCCTTCGAGGTACCCCTGTTCTCCGCACTGGGCCGTGTGGTGGTCCTGGTCGCCGATACCGATGAGGCTCTGGCGTTCTACCGGGATGTCCTGGGCTTCACCGTGCTGCATGACCAGGCCACCGACGGCTACCGCTACCTGCACCTCGGCCTGCCCAGCCAGGAACCGGCCGGGCTGTGGCTAATGACGGCCACCACGGACCGAGAACGCGAGCTGATCGGCCAGCAGTGCGGCGGCCAGCCCCTGCTCGTCCTGTACACCGACGACCTGGACCACGTCAGCAGACGACTACACGAGCACGGGGCACGCGTCTGGAGCGAGCAGGAGGACGACACCAGTCGGTCCCTGCACTTCGCCGATCTGTACGGCAACATCATCATCGCCGCGCAACTGACCGGGCCATCGGCATAACAGCAGGTGCGCGGCTCTCCGCCTGCCCGACGGTCTACCGTGCTGTTCCGGCGTCTCCGTCGCTGGTGCCTTCTTTGGCGGAACTGGGGTTGGCGCTGGCCAGGTTGGCGAGGAGTTCGGGGTGTTCCTCGACGAGGAGGTGCACGGTATGGGTGATGACCTGTAGCTCGGTTCCGAGGTTGTCGCGGACCGCGCGGCGCAGTCGTTGAGGTGGGAGGAAGACGTCGTGGGCTCCTGTGACGGCCAGCCGCGGACACCGCCTGGTTCGTGGTTCGGCCTTGGCGGGTGCCCCGCTGGGGCGTGAGTGCAGGGCGACGAGGGTCATCCACTCCACCAGCCCTTCTCGTGGCGGCGGGGGAGGCGAGGACGAGCCGTTCGAGCTGAAGAAATCAGAGTGGAGTCATGGAAGAACACCTGCAGAGAGAATCGAACGCCGAGTCGGCGGCCATGGCCGAACTGGTCGGCGTGGCACGCGAGGAGGCGGAAGGGCGGGGTGGCGACTTTTCGCACCGGCAATCGGGAGGTTGGGAGTCAGTCGCCAACGATGTCGGCTTCTGGTACGAGTGGCATTGGGACGAAGTGAAGGAAGAGCTGGAGGGCCAGGCCGAGCAGCACAACCTGAGCTGGGAATCCGTCGAGGCCGTTGTGCAGGCCGCATTCGAAGAGACGTTCCGGAATTCGTTCGGCTGAGACGTCACGGCTCCGGCCGGGGCCATGACGACGGATTCCGACAACCGGGCACCATCACAAGGAGACGGCCCAAGGGGCATGAGCTCAGTGGCTGAGCCAGGCCCGCCAGGGCCCGAGTGTCCGGCACTACTGATCTTTTCGTAAGTTCGGTGAGTGTGGTGGGTGGATGGTCAGGCCGGTGTGGGCGAGGAATGACCATGGCAGTTGTGAGTTGGCGTTGATGCGGTGGATGTCCTGCTCGGTGGCGTCGGCAACATCGGCGAGTTCACGTTTCTTGAGTGAGGACCACAAGAGTTCCACCGGATTCAGCTCGGGACCATAGGCGGGTAGTCGTTCCAGGGTGAGCCAGTCCTGTTCGGCTACCCAGGCCCGCATCGCCCTGCTCCAGTGGGCAGACAGGCCGTCCCAGACCAGGACCACCCGCTCACTGCGGTAGAACACCTTCATCTGCTCAAGGACCTCGATGAGCCCGGCGGTGTCGTAGCTGCCGGGCTTGAGGTGGAAGCACAGGCGGGCCCCGCGGGCAGGGTCGGTGGCGTGGTATCCCAAGGCTCCGGCCATCGACGCCCGCTTCCAGTTCAGCCGGTGCCGCAGCAGCGGGGGCCGACCCCGGGGTGAGTAAGTGCGGCGGATCTGAGGGAGCAGCCAGACGCCTGATTCGTCGAGGAACACGATCCAGGCACGTGTGTTCACGGCCCCTTTTTGATGCGCGGCCACTCGTGTGCGATCCAGCGGGCGATCTCCGACTCGTCCCGCTCGACGGCCCGACGCTCCGGCCGTTGCAGACTCCATCCCAGCCGACCGGTCAGCAACCGCCACACCGACGCCCTCGACAACACCACCCCCGTCACCCGCTCCACGACCACGCCGACCCGTTCCAAGGTCCACAGGTCAGCCTCGAAACCATGAGCCCGGGCACCCTGCTCCAACGCGGCCCGGACCATCTCGACCTGGGCGTCGTCCAGCTTGGGCGGACGTCCGGTGGCCGAACGCCGGCGCAGGGCCGAAGCACCGCCTTCCTCCCGCACCCGACGCCAACGCCGCAGACTCTCGGCACACACCCCCACCGCCCGCGCGATCTCCGCATTCGAGACACCGCCCTCGAACAACTCGACCGCCCGAACACGCCACGCCTCCGCCAACTGAGGTCGCGACAAAGGAGAAAGGGAGAAGCCAGCAACCGAAGGGGAAGGTTGATACGCCACCCCAACAGCCTCCACCCACATGCCCACCACACCCACCAACTTACGAAAAGATCAGTAGCGGTACTGAGAGTCGGAGCCTGCCTGGGCCAGTCGGCCCGTGACAACGCGACGGCTCGTCAGCAGCAGTTCGGTGTCGGAACGCAGAGCGAACGCATCGACCTCCGCCATCCACTTGGCCGCAGGGAGACCCACCGGTACACCCCGCGTAGAGCAGCTCCGACGCCGACTGCACGGTCGGGCCAGGCGATGGCTCAGATCCGGGAGCGGAAGACGAGCAGCCACGAGGCATTGGTACCGATCGCGCTCTCGCCCACGAAGGGATCGGGTTCCATCCTGTCCAGTGCCCAGCCGAGCACTTCGACGTCCTCAATCGCGTCGGCGAGCACGCTCATGTTGTCCCGCGATTCGCTCGGTATCTGAAGTCGGTGGGCGAAGATCTTGTGCCCGGTCTTCATCCGGTCCTCTGCTGCCGTGCGGATGTTCTGCGCTCTGACGTCCCGTCGGAATCCCATCGCCCGATCCTAGGACAACCATGGGCACAGGAGAGGGGCACGCGTCGCCGCCTGGGCCTGGGAGAACGGACTGGGGGGTCTAGTCCCGCGGGAAGCAGCTGTAGAAGTCGGCTTGCACGGCCACCACTACCTGCAACACGACTGCTCGGTCCCGGCACTGTGACCGCAAGAAGCCGGTCAATAGGCGCAATCCGCTCTGCTAGGTCGTGGCAGAGGGTGAAGACCTCCTCGAACTGTTCGACCACGAGTAGCGTGCCGCCAGCACCTTCTGCAGGTACGAGAGTGTTCGCGTGGGTGCGTAGCGGGTGCTCTCCGGGGGGATGATGCAGATCGTCGCCAGTCCCGTTCCGCCAGTCCCGTCCCGCTAGTGCCGGATCAGGCAACGTTTGCTCCCTTGTGATGTGACGCATCGTCCGGCCGTTGTGCCGGGCGACGGTCACGCTGTCTGGGTGGCGATACGGCCGCTCGCCCGATGGCCCCGCTGGCAAACGACAATCAGCGCGAACAGCCACACCCGGTGATCGAGCCCGAAGCGCAGCGGCCACCTGGCCTGTCGGGACCACGACTGCCAACGCCACCACAGTTGTTGAGAGGACCTCCAGCTTGCCCCAGGGGCGGTCGCAGGCCGAGCCGTGTGCGTCTCATCTGCGATACCGCCTTCCAGGGGATCGCATCGTGATCCACCACTGGTCACCGTGTTGCGGTGTCCCATCAGGCGACGAGGGCTCGATCTGCGCCCCTGGGCATCAGCCAACGGCACACCCGGTCCAACGATCAGATGACCGGATGAATCCGCCCAGGAGTGACATGTCAGGGCGTTGGACGGGTCTGCGTGCCTGGGGAGTGGGTGTTAGTACGCGCCGATGGACCAGAAGACGCCGACCTCGTTGTCTGACACGGCGATGAGGCCCAGTTCTTCGAGCAGGTCGAGCCCGTTGATGTACTCGCATGTGATGAACCCGTGGACCCTCGTCCCTTTGAGGCCGGCCTGGACGAAGTCCCGGGCGGGGTCCGAGGCTGCGTCCAGGGCGTTTGTCCAGAACTGGGCGTCCGGGCTGTAGCGGTCCAGCAGGAACTGTGCGTCGGCCAGCAGGGCGTCGCGCTCAGGCCGGTCCCGGACGGGGCGGTCGTCGCCCCACTCCTCCGCCATGACGGCGAGCGCGGTGACCGCCCCCGTCGGCTCCAGCGGGTGGAGGCGGTCCCGCAACCCGGCGGCGGGCGGCGGCTCGAAGGGGTACGCAGGCACGTCGTTGCGGGCGTTGTTGTTGCGGTCGGCGTCGATCCGTAGCCACCCGCGTGGGTCCGGGACCTCACGGTGCATCAGTTGGAGCACGTCCTCGGCCCAGTCCTTGTGCTGGCGCGGGCCGGTGGCGAGGAAGACGTACGGGTCCTCCAGCAGGCGCAGGGCCGCCGCGTTCCAGGGGCTTCGGCGCCGCCGCAGTTCCATGAGTGAGCTGCCGACGCTGCGGGCGAACACGTCGGCCGGTGAGCGCGGGATGCGGGTCAGTTCTCCGTACCCCCAACGCAGGAGTTCCGTGGCCGCATCGTCCGCAGCGGGCCCGCCCAGCCCGCGCGGTACCTCGGGGACGACGGCCCGGTTTCCCCGCTCAAGTTCGCAGGCTGCCCGCCACAGGCATTCCAGGTGGGCGTCGAGGAGGTCGAGGGCGATACGGTCGTCGTTTGCCGTACTCATCGAGGGCCATCCTTGGGGCCGTGGCGGCTTCAGTGACGTGTTGCGATGTGCTGTGCCTGGGGAACCTGCTGTCTCCGTCACCATGCTCCCTCGGCGATCTCCTCAAGAATGATGCCGCATTCTGAGCCAGGGTCGTGGAAGGGAAGATCGTCGAAGTCTTCGATCTTTGAACGCGTTTGCAGAGCGAGTGCGTCCTCGGTGGTGTGCCTCTCTTTTCGGAACTCCTGTAGTGCGCACAGGGAGTAGACGAGTGACTCTGCATCCCGGTGGATCGGGAGGTACCGATCGGTGCCCTCCGGGAAGGCGTAGATGATGTCGGTCGTGGGGTCGCAGGCTATGAGGGAGTCGAGGAAGTAGCCGATGAAGTTGCCGCTGAAGAGCCATTGCTTGGATTCTGGCGAGCAGTGGCGCTGCTGTTGTGTGCGCCGTTCGCCGAGGAGATCCGGGTCCTGTTGGGGGTTGGTGGCGTCGACGCGTGAGAGGAACAGGCTTGGTCTGATGCTCACCGCGCTGTGGCCGCCGCCAGCATCCAGAGCTCCGTCGCCGGCGAACGCCATCTCAACCACCCCGTCGCCGTCCACCCCGGCCTGCGCAAGGGGTGGGCGGCGGGGGCTACCCTCATTCCTGAGCTGCGTCCCCGGGTGCGGGCGGCGGTGGGGATGAACTGCCATCAGTCAAACGGCTGTCGGTGTTCGGCTCCGTGGCCTCCAGCAGCCGGACGTATCGACCGAGGGTCTCCACGTCCTCGCTACCCGAGATTTCGATCGTAACTGCTCCCCGTCGCAGGATGATCGGCCCGGTCGAAGGGGGCTGGGTCGCGAACCAGCGGCGAACGGAATCGATGGCCGCTGGCAGCGCGAGCACACCGGAGATGACGATGGCTACCACCGCTACAGCATCGGCGAGGACTCCCTCCCGTACCGGACCGCCCGCTCGATATGTAGCGCGAAGTGCGGCTCCATCCCGGACTAGCCACCGGCGCAGCGAATCGGCCGCTCGTGGGTCCGTCGTGGGCGACTCCAGAACGATCTCCTGCCCCATCTCATTTTCCCTTCAGTAGGCGGCGATAGATGAACGACTGGAGCGCGTAGGCCGACGCCAGCCCGAGACCCCCCACGAATGCCACGTTCATAAGCGTGTCACTGGCCGCTACTGCCTCCTTTGATTCGCCGCTTGCAGAGAACGCACTGAAGAGGAAACAGGCAAGCGATGCTGACCCCCACGAAACGAAGACGACACGCAAAGATCGTGGAGTTCCCGAACCTCCACTCAAGGAGATGGGTTCCCCTTTTCGATGGATGCGCATCAGAGTGTTGCAGAGGATCAGGACGAAAAGGCTTCCTGTTGCGGCGCCGGCCGTTTCGTAGGTAGGGGGGTGATCTTCAGCCAGGCCCCACAGGGTGAGGCACCCGGCGTGGATCAGCGTCACAACAGCGAGCCGAGAAGCTGGTCGCCAACCGAAGTTGCTTTTTGAGGGTTGACTGCCGCCATCGAAACGGAGCGCGTCCCATGAGAGGGGGAATAGTAGCGCCCCGGCAATAATGATTGCTGGGGCCAGTCCATCTACCGGACCCAGGAACCCGATAGCAGCCACAATGTCGAAGAGGACTGCCAGCACGGCCGCAACTCTTCTGAGCGGTGTCCATCGACTGGAGGGCGGCACCGTGTGCTGGCGGAAGTAGTCCTCTGGCGGTGTGGCCGGGCTCGGAATGATCGGCTGGCCCGAGCGGTCGCTGAAGGCAGGGGCTTCGACGTACGCGGGATTGAGTAGCAGGAGTAATTGTGCGCCTTCACCGCGGGCTTGGCGGACGGGCTGTGCATGACCCCGTTCTTCTAGGGCTCCCCTAACAGCCAAGTACAGGGACTCGGCATCCATGACCTTCGGGCCACCAGGCAGACCGGTACGGAGGAAGTGGAGGAGGGTTCCGGTGAAGGTGGTGTACTGGGCTCCGGGCGGGGCGGCGGACTCCACCGTCGCATCCGAAGAGGCCATAACGTAGGTGCCCTTGATAGCCAGAGATCCGGAGGTGTCCAGCGATAGAGTGTCCAGTGCCGCCCCGCTATAGCAGGAGTCTAGTATCACTAGGCGCCTGTCGAATCCCGACTCGGCGATCTGCTCACGGAGATCATCGAACTTCAAGTACGTGAAGTATGCATGTGCACGGGAATCGGCAAGTGACAACAGGAGTCGACCGCTTGTGCCATGGGCGACACCGTGCCCCGCGTAGTAGAAGACTATACTTCGGGCCCCTGAGTTGACCGCTTTCTCAATAGCATCGTGCACGCTTCGCGCGCCGGTCGGATTGTCAACAACGAAGCATCTATCCTCGTGAATTCCGAAATTCGGGGAGGTGAGCAATGCGTGTAGGTCAAGAAGGTTGTTGCGGATCGAATCAACGTCCGTCATGTGATCGTACGTGTGGACCCCGACGATCACTGCGGCGCCGTCGCGCCAGAAGCCTTTCGCCCTGCGCATGCGCCCTCCGCCCGTTGCGCGACGAGCGTTAATCATAGGCCGGGACAACGTCAACCACAGGTAAAATCAAGCTAGTTGGTGACGAAGGTGGACGGTGCTGTCAGCGATACTCCTGTCCAACCCTCAGAGGCAGTTCGATACTCCTTGGCTCCCGTCGATGAGCCCGCAGGTTCGCTGCGGTCATCCCTTCGGGGTCGGCGGTCTTCTTGAGGAAGCGAGCTTGGCCGGGCGCGGGCCTGCTCAGCGGGTGGTTAGGCGGAAGGTGCTGGGGAGGGCTTTGTGGTCGGTTGGCCAGGTCCAGGTGGGCTCCCAGAATCTTTCTCTGCCCGTTTCCTTCACTCGTTTGTTGCGCACGATGGTGCTGGACGGTCCGACGATGACGCTGTCGAGTAGGCGGATCCGCCGGTCGGGGTGGTAGAAGACGAAGTCGATCCGGTCCCGCTCGTCGGCTCTCGGTGCCCAGGTGAGTTGACTGACGTCGGCGCCCGGATTGTCGCTCGGCCAGGTGAAGCCCGGCTGGTGGACGGGGTCCGGGTGGATCACGCGATAGCTGTCACGGAATCCGGCGTCCTCGATCGCCCTCGTTGTGGACCAGTTGATGACGGTGCCGTTGTGGTCGAACAGGTTTCGGGTCCGGTGGGTCCAGTCCCGGTGCGAGGGCTCGTTGAAGTCACCGGCCAGCAGCGTCAGCCGGCCCTTGGCCCGCTCCTTCGCCGCGTCCGCAAGCACCGTCCGCGTCACCTTGGTGCGCCCCGATGCCGCGCTGATCACACGGCTCAACGCGGCATCGGTGATTGGGCCGGTCGGGATCTCGCCCCAGCCGTACTTGGAGGTCTCCAGGGGTGATGGCGTGCCGCCGCCGTAGCCGCGCGGCAGGTAGTTGACGTAGTAGCGGTACTCCAGATGCCCGGAGTCCGCCGCGACCTCGGTGCCGTCCACCGAGACGACCGCTTTCGACCAGGAGGGGAATGACGCGCGTGGTCAGTCCGCCCCGAGAGCGTCCCAGGGCCTCGCGCCCCTCTGGGTCCACACGGGTTCCGCCCCTTTTTCGGGGTGGTCGGTCGGCGGGTCGTGCCGGGCTCCGGCCGCGTGCTGGTGGGCCCGACAGGTGGTGGAGTCAGTGTTGACCGCCCACGAGCCGTCCACGTCCGACGCGGTGGCACCGGCGCCGGCCTGCAACGCTCGCAGGATCTTCAACCATGTGCCGTCGGCCGACCGGCGGCGGTGGCGTTCGTAGACGGTCTGCCAAGATCCGTAGCGTTCGGGCAGGTCACGCCAGGGAATCCCGGTCCGTGTCCGGTAGAACACCCCGTTGACGGTGGTCCGGTGATCAGCCCACCGACCACCCGGCCCGCCGATTTCCGGCAACAACGATGCTATGCACTCACACTGAGGATTCGTCAGTTCATGCCGACGCACCATGACCGGAACTCCTGCCCGGAACGGCGCTGATCCACCGTTCCAGACAAGAGGCATCAAACACCGCCTAGGCCGGTGCAGAGATGCATGGCCTGGCCGCCGACAGAGACTAAAACTCACTTCGATCGTGCGTGCAGGGGACACGGCTTGACTCGGTTGCCGAGCAGTGAAGAACCTCCGGCACGATCCCGAGGTACACCAGATGAGCAAGTCAAGCCCCTCTTCCCTGGGAGAGGATTCGAGGGCGGCCCATTCCCAGAAGGCTGAGCCCTCGGCCATGGTCACCCGAATCAGCTTGCGTCGAACCTTCGGCACTGCACGAAGGGGTGGCGTATCCGGTGAACCCGCGTGGCGGCCAGACAACTCTGGCAGCGTCCACCGCGACACCGAGCGCCTTTGGGGCACAACATGAACATCGACTTGGTCGTGGAAAATCCCTCCAGGGAGTTCCGCTCTCTGCGTGCGTGGCTGCGGCGCGCCGACGCAGAGCTGCGGTCTGCCGGCATCGTCATCACGGACCTGCGGACGGCCCCCGGACCCGAAGACATGGGTGGCGGACTCGACACCGTCCGCTTCGTCTGTGACACCGTGGCGCAGTACGGCGCCCTCGCCGTGGCCGTCGCCGCCTGGCGGGACGCCCACGCCGCCCGTACCTCGGTCACCTTCCGACGCGGGGGCATCACCGTCACGCTCACCGCCGCCGACCTCCGCGACCAGGAGAGGATCCGGCGGGCCCTGGAACAGCTCCACGACGACGACACCCCCGCGGGCGCCCGGTGACAGCGGGCGACACGGCCTCCGTTCCCCGGATCGACCCCGCCCGCTCAGCCTGCGTCCTGATCGGCGTCGATACCTACGAGTCCCTTCCAGATTTGCGCTCCGTACGACGCAATGTGGAGGACCTCGACCGGGCCCTTGGGGATCCCGGGATCTGGGGGGTGCCTGATGATCGGCGCTGGGTGGTGCCCAATCCACGCACTCCGGGAGAGCTGACCGGCCCCATCCGGGAAGCTGTGGAGAAGGCCGAGGACACCATCCTCGTCTACTACGCGGGTCATGGGTTGCTCGAACTGGATGACGAACTCCATCTGGCACTGCCGGCATCGAAGCACGGGTGGGGAGAGACCTCGCTCGCGTTCAGCGTTCTCCGGGGCCTCCTTCTGGAGGCCAGAGGGAGCGTCAAACGCAGGGTCGTGGTCCTCGACTGCTGCTACAGCGGCAAGGCCCTCGGTGAGATGGACGGCGAGGAGACCGTCCCCAGAAGGCGGCAGATCGAGATCGAGGGCTCCTACGTCCTCACCTCCACCACCGAACGGGAACGGGCCCACGCGCCCCTGCTCAAGACACACACCGCGTTCACCGGAGCGCTCCTCGACATCCTCCAACAAGGCGACCCCGGACACGGGGAACGCGAGACGCTCACCCTCAATCAGATCTACCGGCTCCTCAAGGACTCCTTCGCGATCCGGCAACCTCCGCTACCCGCGCCCCAAGCCCAAGACCAGAACGGTGTCGGCGACCTCCCCTTCATCCGCAACTGCCCCCGGCCGGCCAACCACGTCCCCATTCCCTCCCGTTGGAGCCGCCTGCGGCTACTGCTCGCGGGAGCCGGCATCCTGCTCACCGGCGCCGGGCTCGGGGTGGGCACCACCCTCGGGTGGGAGCGCCATGCCTCGCAGCCCCGTGACTTCCCGGGCAGTTGCGGCTCCCAGGACCGGGCCGTACTGCTCGACGTCTCCGACCGTCTCGACGAGTCTGGGACCAATGAATACAACGGCACCGCGATTGAGCAGCTCTCCGCGCTCGCCCTGACCGGCGAGGGCACGGAGGCCATCGCGGTCCGTGACCAAGGCGGGACTCATGTCTTCCGGCTCACCCTCGGCCGCGAAGCCCCTCACACGCTCAGACCCGAGGTCCGACACCAACCGAGGACCCTGTACACGCCCGAAGGCAGGGACTTCCCCAAGTTTGACGGGGAGGGCCTGGTCATCGAACGCGACGGCCGAACGATCTTGGTGAGCGAGGAGCGCGGCCCCTCCATCCGGCGCTTCCGGCTGAGCGACGGCAGGCAGCTCGGTGAGCCGCTCCCGCTGCCGAAGGTCTTCCGCCCGCCGCCTGCCCCGGGCGGCCGGGCCGACGGTACCCGCAACCTCGAATCGCTCACCGCGACCCCGGACGGAAAACACCTCTTCGCGGGAATGGAGGGCCCCCTCCTCGGGGACGACGGCAAGAGCGGGGCGCACCGGGTGCGCATCCAGAGCTACCGGGGCGAGTCCGGCAGCCACTACACACCCAGCATCCAGTACGGCTATCCAACCGACCAGGGCTACTACCTCACCGAGTTGATCGCGGTCGACGACACACGCCTGCTCGCCCTGGAACGCGGCTACATGAACGGACTCGGCAGCGGCGTCAGAGTCTACAAAGTCGATCTCGACGGAGCCACCAACGTCGACGGCCAGATCCTCGACACGGGACACGAGGACCGGCTCGTGGACAAAGAACTGCTGTTCGACCTCGCCTCTTGCCCACCCGGAGACCTCAAGAAACGACAAGGCCAGCCCAACCCCCTGATGGAGAACGTCGAGGGCATGGCCCTCGGCCCACCGATAACCGGAACCTACCGAGGCAGACGCGCCCTGTACCTGGTGGCTGACAACAACAGCAGGCCGAGATACCAGTCGACCCGCATCTACTCCCTCGCGGTCAGACTCCCCTGACGACCTCGCGCCGCCCACCACCCGGACCCGCCTCGAACCGCAGACCGCTTGCTGATCCACCGCCAGCATCACTCGAAGGAGAGCAGCGGGCTGCGCACTGAGCTCCTGGAACTGTCGGGACAGGTGTCGACCCATTCGCACGGGCAGACGTTGTCCGGGCCGGCCCTGGTCGAGGCCCGGATGGAACTTAAGCCCATAACCGGCGCCGAGTCCGCAGGCTGATGGCTTCCGCCACTTCTTCGCCTCGAACTGCCTCACTCACAACATCCCGATCACTGATGTGGCCGAGTGGATGGGACACCGAAGCGTGGGCATCACTTTCAAGGTCTACCGGCACTTCATGCCGGTTCCATCGGGGGAGCGGTAAAGGTCCTCAACGTCGGATCTCGCGTTCTGGCACGAAACCGGACTCGTCACCCATGCCCTCGCCAAGGGACGCATGACCGGCCGACCGTTCACGTCCGCCCTCTTCTGGACGGAAGATTCGCTCTGAGACTTGGACTGTCCTGAGTCCAGCGTTGCAGCGGTGCTATGCCCATGTCCTTGTGCTCTCCCTTCCCGCCCGGGTGCTGGAAGAGGAGACCGGTTCGGGTCGCGCTGTCGGTTCGTGAGCCGATCAGGATGGGGAGGATCTCAAGCAACGGTCCTGATGGGCTTCTTGTTGGCAACACCCTCGACTTGCGTGGGCTCGGTGGTGAAGGCGTACGAGCCGAGATCGTAGGGGGTGTCGTTGGCGACCCGTACGGCGTCCTCCTTGTCGACAGCGGGAAAGACCATGGCCACCGGGCCGAACAGTTTTTCTCGGGCCCGGTGAGGTCGGTGGTGAAACACCGGTGAGGACCCCGGCGGGGAAGTAGGCACCGCGCCGCGCCGGCACTGTGCAGGGGTTGGCTTCCCTGTGCGCCAGCCGCGTCGACCTGACGCCCAGGTCCTCGGCCGCGGCGGCTGACGACAGGGGCTCGCCGGTCTCACTGGCGAGCAGTCTGGCGGTGAACCGTTCGAGGAATGCGTCATGGATGTGGTTGACGACCACGAACCGCTTGGCGGCGTTGAATGTCTGGCCGGTGGTGTCGAGCCGGGCGGCGACGGCCGATTCGACGTCCCCGTCCAGGTCGTCGGTGGACAGGAGGATGAAGGGATCGGACCCACCGAGTTCGGGGACGACCTTCTTGAGGTGCCGCCCGGCGATCTGGACGCGGTCGGACCTCTATCCGGCTTGGCCGTGGGCCTGCCTGGAGCGGCTTTGGGGGACCAACGGCAGCTCACTTCACCAGCCAGAGCCGACTGACGCCTGAGCCGCCCGACTCGCCCGCGGCCAACGCGGAACTCTCAAGGGCTCGCAGAAGTCGAGGTAGCAGCGTTTGCACACGGAGATATCCCCGACGGGGGAGCGCGAGCACCTTCTGCGCAGGGCGGTACACCGCTGCTACTGAACGAGCCATCCCACTCCAGCAGGGATTCGTGCCTGTCGGCGGGTGTGGGCCGTCTGGGTGTGGTGAGTGTGGCGCTGGACTGACTCGGGGTCTAGGTGTGGTGTGTTCTGCTTGGCAGTGCTGCCTTCAGCGGTACCTGTGGCGACCATGATCAGAAAAAGAGAGATCCCCGACACACGTCGGCGAAGATCTTCGCGTGTGACGGCAGTTGTCGCGGCGGCTCTCGCGGGGGTCGTGGCTGCGGGTACCGTCCAGGCGGTTGCCCTCCCGGAGTCAGGGCGGCCTCGGGCTGTTTCCACCCCGCTGGTGGAGGAGACGTTCACCGGGGCCTCGGCCGACCCCAGTTTTGTCGCGGTGGGTTCTGCCTGCCTGACGGGCGCCCCGGCGGCAGCGCCGCCCGGCCCGGGTAACCATCCGCTCGGCGGATGTCCCGCGGTCCAGACGGGCCCGGTGCCCCCGACCGGCGGCGCCCCGAACGGGTACCTTCAGCTGACCGACGCCTCCAACGACCAGGCCGGAGCGGTCCTGTACGACCAAGCGCTGCCCGCAGCCCAGGGATTGGACGTCACCTTCGACCAGTGGCAGTACGGCAGTACCACCCCGGCCACCCCCGCCGACGGAATCTCCTTCTTTCTCGTCGACGGAGCCACCTCGCTCACCCACCCGGGAGCCTTCGGCGGCAGCCTCGGATACGCGCAGAAACTTCCCGACGACAACCCAGCCAACGCCTTCCTACCCGGCGTGGACCGAGGCTATCTCGGCATCGGGCTCGACGTCCTGGGGAACTACTTCGGCGACTGGGAACAGCGCGGCAACGGCTGTGCGCAGCGCTCCCCGGCCGGTACGGAGTTCCGCATCCCGGCCCCCGGTGCCAACATGGTGACCGTCCGCGGTCCGGGCGACGGCATCTTCGGCTACTGCTTCCTCACCGCGACCACGAGCAATTTCTCCACCACGGGCCCATGGCCCTCGACGCTGCCCGGTGAACTGCAGGGGCCGCTGACGGTCCTGCCCCCGGATGCGACGCCCGCTGAGGCGGAAGCCGCGCTGGAGCCCTCTCGGCGTCGGGTGAACGTGCATCTGACCCCGGCGCCGAATCCGGTGCTCACCGTCGCCATCGACTTCAACGATGGCGAGGGCTTCCAGCAGGTGATCGCCACTCCGGCGCCTGTGCCGGTGCCGGACACCTACAAGTTCGGCTTCGCGGGCTCCACCGGGCTGTTCACGGATGTGCACCTGATCCGCAATGTGTCCGTCCACACCGATCAGCCGTTGCCCGCGCTCAACTTGGTCAAACAGGTTCACCAGCCGTTGCCCGGCGTGCTGGAGGAGGGCACCGAGGTCCCCTACGACTTCGTGGTCACCAACTCCGGTGGAGCGACCATCACCCAGCTGGTGGTGACCGACCCCAAGATCGGGCCGGTGAGCTGTCCGGTCACCACCCTGGCGGTCGGCGAGACCGTCACCTGCACGGCGACCTACACGGTCACAGCACAGGACGTGGCCGCTGGGTCGATCGACAACACCGCGACCGCCAGCGGCACATCGGGAGGCAATCCTGTCGTCTCCCCGCCCTCCAGCGAGACCGTGCCCATCGCCCGGCCGGCCAGGATCAGCATCGAGAAGCAGGTCACGACCCCAGGCCCCTACACGGTCGGCACCCAGGTCGGGTATGCGTACACGGTGACTAACACCGGCGGTCAGCAGGTGACCGGAGTTCAGGTCAACGACGACCGCGTCACGGGCATCACCTGTGACGCGACCACCCTGGAGCCGGCAGGCGAGAGCGGCGACAGCACCACCTGCCAAGGCACATACACCATCACCGCGGCAGATGTGGACGCTGGATCGGTCACCAACATCGCCACAGCGACCGGCACCGCGCCCGGCGGACCGGTCACCTCGCCGCCGGCCCAAGCCACCATCCCCATCACCGGAGGCCCCGCGATCACCCTGCGCAAGCAGGTGACCGACCCCGGCCCCTACCTCGTAGGCGACACCGTCGAATACACCTACACGGTGACCAACAGCGGCGGCCAACCCCTCACCGGTGTGCGTGTGATCGACGACCACGTCACCGACATCACCTGCGACGCGACCACCCTCGCCCCGGGCAGCTCCACCACCTGCCGCGGAAGCTACGTCATCACCGAAGCCGACGGCCAGGCAGGCGAGGTCGCCAACCGCGCCCAGGCAGCGGGAGAAGACCCCGCCGGGGACACCATCGCGAGCGACCCCGCCACCGTGACGATCATCGTCACCCCCCAACAGGGCAAGATCAAGATTCGCAAGATCGACAAGAAGAACGGCGATCCGCTGGCCGGCGCCGTGTTCGAACTCTGGGAGGAGACCAACGGCATCGCCGGACTCCAGACCCGTGCGTCAGACACCACCCCCGCCGACACCGAGATCGGCAACAGCTGCACCACCGACCAGGCCGGCGCCTGCACCTTCGCCGGCCTGCCGACCGGTGAGTACTACGTACTGGAGACCGACGCCCCCGACGGATACCGCCTCCCCGCCGACCCCGTCAGCGGACCCTACGAGATCACCGCGGACAACGTTGACCAGCCCATCACCGTGACCGTCACCAACAAGCGCAGCGAACCAGGAAAGGGCAAGAAGGGCGGCAAGGGCTGGTTGAGCCTCTGACCGGCCCGCCTGATCGAGGGCGCGGACCCGCCACCATGGGAACCCGCGCCCTCTCCTCTACCACCTCCGTAGGGCGGTTAATGGGGCTTCTGCGCAACCACAGCGAACACACTCCCTGCCGGCTGGCCTGCTCGACGTTCCCGCCAGGGCCTGACCTTCCACCGGGTCCTTCTGCTCCTGCGGCACTTCATCACCGCCCGGGCCGGCGCCTGCTAGGCGACCGGCCCGTGACAGTTGTGACACTGCCCGACTAAGCCCTACGAGGTACCTGCCGCGGCCGGTTCGGAGGTGTCGGGTGCGCCCGTGCCGCCCCCGGTCCCGGTGTGACCGCCGTGGGTGGACGTGCTGCGGAGGGCCCTCGCCTCGGCGAGGACCGCGCGGCGGAAGGTGCGGCTGCGGCCTCCGCAGTCCGCGCAGATCGCCGGGCTGCCCTCGGCGGAGGGGTCGCGGTCCATCTCCGCTGCGATGTAGGAGTGGTCGCAGCGGTGGCAGCGCACCCGTGTCTCCCAGATGTCGTCGACTTCGTCCCGGGGGTCGTGTCCCCGGCGCAGCACGGGGGAGTTGGCGACGCGCAGCGCCAGCAGGTAGAGCACGATGCTGAGGACGAAGGTCAGCGGCGAGGACCAGGTGGTGCCGAAGGTGCCGGTGAATTCGAGAACCATGATGCCGGTGAGCGAGGACACCAGCCACACCACGGCTCCCGGCGCGATGGTGGCGACGCGTCCGGGGCGGAACTCGGGCAGGCCGTCACGGTCGCCCTGGAGGTGCAGGACGATGTGGGTGAGCATGATGCCGACCCATCCGACGACGAACGCGCCCTGCCATGCGAGTGCCGTGAGCACGTAGCTGAGCACATCGGTGAGCATGATCAGGTAGGTGACGATGCTGGCCAACGCGAGGGCGGCGACTCGTGGAATGCGGATGTGGAAGAGCCGGGCGATCGTGGCTTCCAGGTTGGTCGAGGCCACGTAGTAGTTGGCGGTGTTGATCCGTGACTGGGTCAGCCAGACCACGCCCAGTCCCCACACGCCCATCAGGCCAACGATGGTGTCGCCGATCGCCGTCTCGGTCGGTGCGCCCGCCTTGTTGGCGACCAGGACCAGGAAGATGCCGATCATTCCGTTGATGAAGTAGCAGAAGAGGTAGAAGACGGGGCCGAAGGTGACGACGCCGTGGTAGCGGCTGTCCTTGGGCTTGCCGAAGCGGCCGAAGTCGATCGTGTACATCATGAACACGAACACGCCCATGTAGACGAAGAACGCGTACATCCAGCCCGGAGCCCCGAGGTCGGGGGTGATGTCGGGGGTGTGGGTCAGCCAGCCGGAGGGCGGGTACTCCCGTACCGCGAGGATGATCACGATCATCAGGCCGGTCCAGTACAGCGGCAGCAGTGCCCCGTTGAACTTGTCGAGCCAGCGCCGTACCCCGCCGATGGCCATGGGGACATTGCTGAGGATCGAGATCGCGTACCAGACCTTGATGTCGAGGACACCGGTATAGGCATGGAGGGCGTGGGCGATGACGGAGCCCTCGAAGACGGCGTAGTAGATGGCCGTCGCCGCCAGGACGAGCGGGGCGAGTACGGAGCCGACGTACCCGAAGACCCGTTGGGAGATCAGGGCCACGGTCAGTCCGGTGCGGGCCGCGTAGGCGGAGAAGAAGTAGTTGACCGCTCCGAAGACGGCGACGGCGAGCAGGATGCCGATCAGGGTGTTGACGGTGCCGACCGTCACGGCCAGCGTGGCGGCCGTGACCAGGTAGAACATGCCGCTGACCAGCGCGTACCAGGTCATGGTCAGCGATAGGCGGCCACTGCGCCAGGTGAGTGGAACGATATGGGTGGAGTAGTCCTCGTTCGTCGCCTCCTTCACGACACGGGGGTCGTCGGTGTAGGAGACATCGAGGGGGACGGGGGCAGAGACGTCCGCACGTGAAGAAGTCACGGGAAGTCCTTGGGGGAAGGCCGCCGGGCAGCGGGGCGGGGGCGTCGTACGAGAACGACGCGGGGCGGCTTGGTCGGCCTTGAGGCCCTCCGGCAAGGGCGGCCTCGTGTGGCCAAGCTCAGGGTCGTTGAACCTGTTTGTCAACGGTCTCGGGTGGATTTTCCGCAGATTCAAGGGAAATCATCATTGGATCGGCCTTCTTACTGCGGATTTCGTTGCACCCGATGAAGTCGGGCTGCCAGCAGCAGTGTGATCGCGACGAGCACCGGGGCGATCGCCGCCGCGGCGGTCGGCTGCCGGCTCAGCACGAAGGCGCCCCCGAGGGCGCCGACGACCAACGCGAGCAGGACGCAGAGGCGGCGTATGAGGTGCCGGGCGGAGCCGCCCGCGGCCGATTCGGCCATCGCGGTCAGCGTGCCGGTGACGAACGTGGTGGTGATCCCGGCGACGGCGACCCGTCGCGCGCACGCGGTCTGGATGCCCATCGCCAGTGCCGAGAGCGCGACGAGCGCCATGTCCCACACCTTGCCCGGACGGGCGTCGACGGCGATCCAGCCGGCGAGGAAGGCCACCTGGCACAGCAGGCTGATGGCGAGGGTGCCCGAGATGCGGCGCGGCCACAGGCCGCCGGTGGGCAGGTCGCGGGTGAGCCGGAAGGTCAGGATCAGGCCGGCCGTGAACGCGAGTGTGGCGGCCGAGGCGCGGGCGACGGAGAGATCGATGTCGTGCGCCCCCGCGATGCCGAACAGGACGAGGTTGCCGGTCATGTTGGCGGTGAAGACGCCCCCGAGACCGAGGTAGGCCAGGGCGTCCGTGGCGCCGGCGGCGACGGTCAGCAGGAGCGGGAGGAGATCGGCGAGCAGCTTGTCCCCCCGGCCTGCGGGCCGTGTGGGGGCGGGGGTCGAGGGCCCGCCCGCCTGCGGCTTCTGGGCAGCTTCGCCGGGGACGGCAGGGCCGGACGGGAGATCGCCGGGGTGAGTGAGCACGCTGGGTGGCCCTTCATGTCGGTGGCCGTCGCCGCACGGCGACCGGGCGGCGAAAGGGGTTGACAGGGGGGAATACGTGTACGAACAATAAACCAACTTGGTCGGACCATCTGACTATCTTGGCCCACCGGCAGGGCCGCTCGATCACCGAAGGCACAGCACATGGCGTACACAGACCCCGAGAGCCGCGTTCGTGAACTCGGTCTCGTCATCCCCGACTTCTCCGCCCGGCCCTACTACGGCGGCGACTACGGCTCGATGAAGCCCCACCACATCAGCGGCAACCTGCTGTTCCTGGGAGGGCACACCGCGGACGACGCGGACGGCAACGTCCGCCACCCCGGGCGCCTCGGGGCGGACGTCACCATCGATGAGGGGTACGAGGCCGCTCGGCTGACCGCATTGAACTGCCTGGGCGGGATACGGCTGGCCCTCGGCTCGCTCAACCGCGTGACTTCCCTTGTACGCTCGCTGTGTTTCGTGGTCACCACCCCGGAATTCGAAGACGTGCACAAGGTGTCATCGGGCTCCACCGACCTCTTCCGTGATGTCTTCGGTCCCGAGGCGGGACTCGGTGGCCGCGCCACCATCGGCGTGATGAGCCTGGCCCGGCGCAGTTGCTTCGAGAACTGGCTCACCGTCGAGTTCAACGACTGACACCGCAGCGCCCGGGGTCGCCGCGCCGTGCCGGGACAGCCCCGGCGCAACGCGGCGACCCCGAGGCGCAGGTCCCTCACCCACCCGATCCGACGAAAGGTCACCCGGTGCCCATCGACTGGACCCTGATCGCTCCCGAGGCCAGTCTCGGGCCCCACCGGCTCGCCGGACGGCTCCAAGGACTGATCGAGGAGGGGCGGCTGGCTCCCGGCGAGCGCATCCCGGCCGAGCGTGAGCTGGCCGAGGAACTCCGCATCTCCCGCACCTCCGTACGTGAGGCACTGCGGGAGCTGGAACTGCGCGGGCTCGTGGACCGCAAACCCGGCCGGGGCACCATCGTCACCGGTGTCAACCGGCCCGACCTGCACCCCCGTCAGCTCGGTGACATGACCAACGCCGCGCGTCTGGTGCACGAGGTCATGGATCTGCGCTCGGCCGTCGAACCCCCCGTCGCAGCGCGGGCGGCGGTGCGCGCCACCGAAAGCGATCTCCAACAGCTCGCCGAACTGCTCTCCCGGGCCGATCGTGAACGCGACCGGGAGAATCTGGCCGCGCTCATCGAGTTGGACGGTGAGTTCCATGTCGCCGTCGCCCGGGCGGCCCACAACCCCATGCTCACCCGGCTCCTCGAAGCCACCAATGAGTGGGTGGGACCGTCGCGCGACCCCGCGTATCAGAGCACCGAACGTCTGGCCGCCTCCTTGCGGGGACACCGCCGTATCCTCACGGCCCTCATCAGCCACGACAGCGACGCTGCCGCGCAGGCCATGGCCGACCACCTCAGTGAGGTCCAGGGCATGATCATCGGCGCGCTCGGCCGTGGGCTCGACGACCCCCCGACGCCGTCCTGATCACTGATCAGGGAACGCGCCCCACCTGTCCGTTCACTCGCGCCGTACCAGGCGTCCGCCGCCGTACTCAGGAAAGCCCTCACCATGCCCCAGCCCCTGCCCACCCAGACCCGTTCGTACGGCCTGGCCACCCCCCATGCCCTGGCCACCGATGCGGGCGACGCCATCCGGCGTGATGGAGGCAACGCCGTCGACGCGGCACTCGCCGCGGCGATCGTCCTCACCGTCGTCTACCCGCACCAGTGCGGCGTGGGGGGCGACCTCATCGCGCTCGTCGCCCTGCCCGACGGACAGGTGATCGCCGTCAACGGCAGCGGCGCCGCCCCGCTCGCCGCCGATCCGGACGCCTTGCAGGGTCCGCTGATGCCGGTGACCGGCCCCCACTCCGTGACCGTCCCCGGCGTCGTGGCCGGCTGGGCCACCCTGTCCGAACTCGCCGGTCAACTGCCCTGGCAGCAGCTCTTCACCCAGGCCATCGCCTACGCCCGCAACGGAGTTCCCACTGCTCCCGGTGTGGCCACCGCGCTGCGCGAGGAAGCCCGTGAACTGCTCGGTGACGACGGTATGCGTGCCGTCTTCTTCCCCGGTGGCAAGCCGCTCACCGCAGGGGAGACCCTGCGCCAGAGCGCGCTCGCCGAGTCGCTGGCGCAACTGGCCTCGGACGGTCCGAAAGCGTTCTACGAAGGGGCTCTCGGCGCCAGTGTGGTCGCCCGGCTGCGTGAACTCGGCTCCCCGATCACCATGGACGACCTCGCCCGCCACACCACCGAAACGACTCCGCCACTGTCCGCCGTCTTCCGCGGCGAGGAGTATCTGACGGCCCCGCCGAACTCCCAGGGCCTGCATCTGCTCCAGGCCCTCGGGCTCATCGAGCGCCTGCCGTCAGACGCTGATCTCCTCGGTGCCGACGCCCATCTGACGGCCCAGGTCTTCGACGCGATCACCCGCGACCGCGAAACCCACCTCGCCGACCCGCGGCACGTACCGGTGCCCGTCGACGAACTCCTCGGCACGGCACATCTGGACGCGCTCGCCGCCGAGATCCTCGCCCGGCCGCGCCCCCGCCCACAGACCGGGCCGGCCCAGCGGGCGGCTGCGGCACGACCCAGTGGTGACACCGTCGCCGTGGTCGCCGCCGACGAGGAGGGGTACGCGGTCTCGCTGATCCAGAGCCTGTTCCACAGCTTCGGCTCCGGCATCCTCGACCCGGCGAGCGGCATCGTCCTGCACAACCGGGGTTCCTTCTTCGACCTCGCCCCCCACTCGCCCAACCGCCTGACCGGCGGCCGAAGGCCCGCGCACACCCTGATGCCGGTCCTCACCCGCCGGGACGGCACCGTAACCGGCGCCCACGGCACCATGGGCGGAAAGGCCCAGCCTCAGATCCACACCCAGCTCGCCCTGCGCCTCCACGCGGGCGACGACCCGGCGACCGCGCTCGCTCGCCCCCGCTGGGTGATCGGCGGCCTCGGAGTCGACGAGCCCGCCGGGGTGGCCTCCGCGGAGAGCACCATGCCCGACGTCGCCGTGGCAGCCCTGCGAGGCAACGGCCGTCGCACCGAGATCCTGGGCGACCTGGACGAACAGGTCGGCCACGGGCAACTCGTACGCCGCACCCCCGAGGGCTGCTTCCAGGCGGCGACCGACCCCCGCAGCGACGGCTCCGCCACGGCGTCCAACACCTGAGCCGGACTCCCTCCCCTTCCCCGCGGCAGCGCCTGCACAGCTCGGGAGCTTCCAGAACCCGAGCTGTCCGCGACCTGGAACGGGTCGGGGACGGACGCCCCTGCGGGCCCGGGAGCGGCGGGTCAGTCGGGGACCGTGGTCGATTCGGCCAGGAGATCGGCGAGCCGGTGGCTCAGTGCCGGTTCCATGCGTGAGGTCGCCACCCGAATGTGGGCGGGGCCGCGCGAGGGATAGGAGGTGGCGCCGGCCAGCACCAGCACACCATGGGCAGCCAGGTACTCCACCGCGCGGGCCTCGCTGCGCACCGGTATCCAGGTGCAGAATCCGTCGGAGCCGGTGACTTCCACACCGCGGTCCCGCAAGAGCCCTGTGAGCACCGACAGCCGTTCGGCGTACACGTCCCGGGCGCGGGCGATGCCGTCGCTGGTCCGCTCGTCCCCCAACAGCCAGGCCAGCGCGTTCTGGAGTATGCGGGAGGTCCATTGCCGGGTGAGCCGGATCTGCGCGTGGATCAGGCTCATTCGGGCCGCGGGTGCGCCGACGACCGCCAGCCGAAGGTCGGGGCCGTAGGACTTCTCGTAGGACTTGATGTGGATGGTCTGCTCAGGCAGGTGCTGTCCGACGCTGTACAACTCCCTCGACGACAGTGAGTTGAGATCGTCGTACTCGACGACAACGTCGAAGGCTGCCGCCCCACGAGGGCGGCGATTCGCCGGGCCCGGCGTTCGACGGTGGCGAATCCGGTAGGGATCTGGGCCCGCGGCTGGAAGAACACCGCCACCGGACGGGTCTTGAGCGCATCCGCGAGCCGCGCCGCCGACAGACCGTCGTCGAGATAGGGCACCTCGATGACGGTCAGCCCCAGATCGTTCATCAGGTGCAGCATCTGGGGCTGGCCCGGGCTCTCCACGACGATGCGATCGCCGGGGACGGACAGCGACTGGAGCACCGTCCAGACAGCGTCCGAAGCGCCGTTGGCGACGGCGTATGCCTCTGCCCGGTACGGCCAACCCGGCTCGACCACCGCGCGCAGCGCGGGCAGGATCGGCGAGTCGTAGTACTCGTCCAGGCCGGGCAGGTCTGCGGCGCTCGCCAGGGCGGGTGCGAGGAGTGGGAGCAGCCCGAGATCGGGGTAGAGCAATCGCAGGTCGGATCGGGCGGGGACGATCGACGCGGGTTCGATGTGGGTGACCAGGCCGACGGGGCCGGTGACTCGGGTGCCGGATTTGCCGGTGCCCACGATGAGCCCCCGCTTCTTCAGGAGCGCCCACGCTGATGACACCGTGGCGGGACTCACCCGTAGCACGCCGGCGAGCGCCCGTACTTGCGGGAGCCGGTCGCCCGGCGTCAGTTCCCCGGAGCGGATCAGCTCCGCGACGTGCGAGGCGATGCCTCGGGCGGAGGGGTCGCGGACGCCCGTGGTCAGCCGGGTCAGTCCGGGGGGATTCCCGGGTCTGGGTCGGACGTCGTGGTCCGGTGCTCCGTCGTTGGTGCCGTGCGCTGTCGCCGTCATCGCCGCCTGCTCGTTCGCCGTTCGTGGCCCTGGCCGCCTTCGTGTGCCCTCATCACCGGTTCACTGGTCGTTCGCCGCGGTGGTCCGCGTCCCGTACAGCGTGTTCTCCAGGAACGCCTGGGTCACCGGACTGCGTGGCGCGTCAAGCACCTGGTGGGTGGGGCCGTCCTCCACAACCAGCCCGTCCGCGATGACGACCACGCGGGAGGCAGCGGCCCGTGCGAAGCCGATCTCGTGCGTGACCACGACCATGGTCGAACCGCCGTCGGCGAGCCGTTTCATCACCGAGGTCACCTCTCCGACATTGGCGGGGTCCAGGGCGGATGTCGGCTCGTCGAACAGCAGCAGCTCGGGGTCCATCGCCAGGGCCCGTGCAATGGAGACCCGCTGTTGCTGCCCGCCCGACAGGTGCTTCGGGTACGACGACGCCCGATCTTCGAGCCCGACCGTTGCCAGCAAGCGTAGGCCCAGCTCCCGTGCCTCGTTGCGGTCCAGGCCGCGGACGCGGACCGGGCCTTCGGTCACATTGCGCAACACGGTCCAGTGCGGGAACAGGTTGAAGTTCTGGAACACCATTCCGGTACGGCTGCGTTGGCGGGCTATCTCGGTCTCGGTGAGCATGCGCGGTCCGCGACGGGTGGTGGTGAAGCCGACCAGTTCCCCACCGAGCGAGATCGACCCGCTGTCGGGCCGCTCCAGGTGGTTGACGCACCGGAGCATGGTGGACTTGCCGGAGCCCGATGCGCCGAGGACGGCGACGGTCTCGCCGCGGGACACGTCGAGGCTGATGCCGCGGAGCACCTCGGTCGCGCCGTAGCGCTTGCGCAGATCACGGATCGACAGCAGGGGAAGATCACTCACTTGGGGTTCGCCTCCGTTCGTTCCCGGCCGCGAGGGCGCAGTCGTGAGACCCGCCGTGCGATCCAGGTCCCGGCGTTCGTCGGCACGGCGCGGGTGGCGCCCTTCGCGTAGTACGCCTCGATGAAGTACTGGAAGAAGTTCAGCACCGTGGTCAGCACCAGGTACCAGATACAGGCGACGATCAGCAGTGGGATCGTCTGGAAGGTGTCGCTGAAGATCTCCTGTGCGGAGAAGAGCAGTTCGGCGCCGCCGATCACACTGACCAGGGAGGTCGCCTTGGTCATCCCGATGATCTGGCTGAACGTCGGTGGCACGATGAACCGCATCGCCTGCGGCAGCCTGATCTTCATGAAGATCGTCATCGGCTTCATGCCGACCGAGCGCGCCGCGTCCGTCTGTCCCTCGTCGACGGCGAGGAGGCCCGCGCGGTAGATCTCGGCCTGGTACGCCGCTTCGTGCAGCCCCAGTCCGACGACGGCTGCGAAGAAGGGGGTGATCACCGCATTGGCGTCCGCCTCCCAGAAGACGGGCCCGAACGGTATCCCGATGCCGATCTTCGGCATCAGCAGTGCGATGCTGAACCAGAAGATCAGCTGGACGAGCTGCGGCGTGCCCCGGAAGACCCAGATGTAGCCGGCGGCGAATGCCCGCAGCACCGGGTTGGCGGTGATGCGGAAGGCGGCGAGCACGCCGCCGAAGACCACACCGATGGCCATCGCCAATATCGTCAGATAGCAGGTGACGAGCAGGCCGTGGAGGATCCGGGTGTCGAAGAGGTGGCGTGCGACGACGTCCCACTCGAAGTTCGGATTGCGCACCATCATGGTGCCGAGCTGGGCGAGCAGGACTCCGGCCAGCAGCGCGGTGACCCAGGTCCAGGGCTGGGGCGCCCGGCGGGCATCCGCGATATCGGCTCGGGGGGCGGGTGCGCTCCGGTCGGTGGTGGGCGCGGCGTCCGCGCCGGCGGTCTGCACCGGTCAGCTCCCGGTCTTCGCGAGGTTGACACCCGGGGCGTCGATCATCTGCTCGGTCAGCCCGTACTTCTTCATGATCCGGTCGTAGTCGCCGTTGTCGAAGAGCTTCTGGAACGCGGCCAGGACGGTGGGCGTCAGCGGCGACTTCACCGGGAGGATCATTCCCTGGAAGAGGTTGTCGAAGCCGTTCGCAGTCTCCTTCCCAGCCAGCTCCAGCGCTCCGTCCGACGTGGACGCGTAGAACGACAGGGGGGCGCCGGAGGCGAAGAAGGCGTCCGCTCGCCGGGACTTGACCGCGAGGACGCCTTCGGGGACCGACTTCAGGGGCGACGATGTTCACCGCCTGCTTCCCGGCGCTCTCACACTTCTTCGACTGGTCGGTCAGGACCGCGTAGGCCGAGCCCATCCCGGCGGGGCCGAGCGCCGCGACCGAACGGCCACACATCTCGGTCAGGGTGTTGATCTTCTTCGGGTTGCCCTGGGGGACGAGGAAGGGGACGACCTCGCGGACCACGTCCACGAGTTCGACATTGGTGGCCTTGCCGGTGTCGCCGTAGGGGTTGAACCCGGCGTCGTACCGGCCCGAGGCCACGGCGGCGAACGCGCCCGCGAGGTCGTTCACCGGGACGTATTCAAGCTTGACGCCCAGGACCTGGCCGAGCCTGCCGGTCAACTCGGCGGCTGCGCCCGTGTAGTGGGCGCCGTTCTTCTTCCACCAGGGCGGGTTGACCCCGGGCATGACGACGACGAGCTTCTTCGCGTCCTTGACCTTCTGTGGCAGGGCGTCGTGCAGGGCCTGGTCGACCGCGGCCGTCTTCTGGGGGGTGCGGTCGCCCGCGTCAGCCCCGGACTCGTTCGTGCAGGCCGCCAGGCCCGCGGTCACGGCCAGGCTCAGTACGGCCGCGGTGATGGTTCTCCGGCGTGGTGTGCGCATGCTCCTCAACCTCTTCTGCTCGTGTGGTCCGCCGCTTCGGCAAGGCGGGCGACAGGGTTCGGGGTGTGGGTGGTACGGGGGAGGGGGACCGGGCCATGGACGCCGTGGGCCGATGCGGTCCGTGCGATCAGCTCCGGGTCGACGCGAAACCGGCGCTGCGCCAGGACGGGCATCTCCCGGCGGGCCCGATCCAGGGCCGCGCGGGAGAGGAAGTGGGTCAGGGTGGTGACCTCGGGGCCCGCCATCGCCCGGATGACACCGTCCGGGGCGACGACGAGACTGCGGCCGATGCGATTGCCGCCGGCCTGCCCCGCTGCCGCGAGATAGCAGGTGTTCTCCAGTGCCCTGGCCCGGCACAGGGTCGTCCAGTGCTCTTCCTTGAGCGGGCCTACGACCCAGGACGCGGGGGCCAGCAGCACATCGACGCCCCGGTCGGCGAGCAGACGCGAGATCTCCGGGAAGCGGAGGTCGTAGCAGTTCACCATCCCGATGCAGAAACCTTTCACCTGGAATGTCTCCAGGACTCCGTCACCGGGCGAGATGGTCGCCGACTCGACGAACGAGAAGGCGTCATAGAGATGGACCTTCCTGTAGACCGCCACCACCTGGCCGTCCCGGGCGGCGACGAGGGTGTTGAACGGCGGGCCGTCCGGATTCGTCTCGACCGTGCCGACGACCACGGTGGGCCCGCCCGCCGCGCCGCCATGGTCGGCCTCGGCGTGGTCGGGGGGCCCGCCTGGACCGTCCAGCCGACCGGTTGCCGTCGCTGCGACGACCGCCGCAACGAACCCCTCGTCCAACCGTTCCGCGACGAGCCGGGTGCCCGGCTCGTCGGAACGGCTGGCGGTGGTCTCGGGAAAGACCAGGAGGTCCACCCCGTCGGCCCGGGCCCCGCCGATCCCCGTCAGGACCGAGTCCAGATTGCCGGCGGGATCGAGCCCGGAATGGAGTTGGACGCAGCGGACGAGCATCCCCTTACCCGCGCTCATCCCAGGCCCCCACGGTCGGCGCCGGTCAGGGAGGCCAGGGCCGTGCCTGCCCGGACGCCGCCGCGTAGATCCAGCCGCGCGGTCTCGTCCTCGAACCGCAGCAGCCGGCCGGCGATCTCCGCCGCCTCCTCGGCCGGGACGACCGCGATGCCGTCCCCGTCACCGAAGACGATGTCGCCCGGCATGACGACCACACCGCCGACACATTGATCCGGCCCTCCAACGACAACACCCGGGTGGTGAGCGAAGTGACTCCGCGGGAGTAGACCGGGAAGCCCAGTTCCCGTATCTCCTCCACGTCGTTGGTCGAACCGTCGCACACGGCGGCCACCGCGCCCAGGTCCGCCGCGATACCGGCGAGGGTCCCGCCGAAGCTGGAGCGGCGGTCGTCGCCGGACTGGTCGATGACCACCACATCGCCGGGCCGGATCAGGCTCATCGCGCGGTGCACCGCCGTGGAGTCGACATGGGGGATCTTGACGGTGAGCGCCGGTCCGGCGAACGGTCCGCACGGCGCCACCGGGCGCAGCCCGCGCGGGAATCCGAAGTCCGTGAGGTGTCCCAGGGCTGCGGTGCCGACGCGGGTGAAAGCGTCGACGACTTCGGAATCCGGTCGCTTGAAATCGGAGCCGATCAGGAATGACATGGTGCGTTCTCTCCGCCGCTCGTACTCGGGGGTGGGATGAGAAGGAGTATGCGCAGGCGTTCGTTCAGGTGCAATGGGTTCTGTTACTGAACGAAAACCATGAGGGCTTCGGTGGAAGGGTTCGGTATTCCCTGGAGGTGGGTAGCACCTGGTCACAGTGGTTGAGTGCGCGTGAGTAGGGCTGGCCGGGCAGTCGTGAGTGCCCCGTTTTTGTTCAGGAACACCAGCCCATGGATTCCGCGCGCGGGCATCGGGAGAATCAGATTTCGACCGTTGATGATTTCGACCGTGAGGGAATTGGTGTGCACCATGTCGAGGAAGGGTCCGTCGAATTCGACGGCCACCGGACGTACTACCGCGTCACCACCGACGCCCGATCCAAAGGACGTTCCGCGCGACCTCTGGTGGTCGTCCACGGCGGGCCGGGCTGTACCCACGACTATCTGCTGAACCTCACCGATCTGGTGTCGCCCGATCGGTCGGTCATCCACTACGACCAGCTGGGGAACGGGCGCTCGACCCATCTGCCCGACCGGTCGGACGAGTTCTGGACCGTGGAGTTGTTCCTCCGGGAACTCGATCGGCTGCTGGAGACGCTCGGAGTCACCGACTACGACCTGCTGGGCCAGTCCTGGGGCGGCATGCTGGCGGCCGAGCACGCGGTACGCAGGCCCGCCGGACTGCGCCGGTTGGTGATTGCCAACTCGCCCGCGTCGATGGAGCTGTGGAGCGCCGAGGCGGCCCGGTTGCGGGAGGCACTGCCACGGGCGGTGCAGGAGACCCTGGCCGCGCATGAAGAGGCGGGGACGACGGACTCGCCGGCGTACGGTGAGGCGTCCGCGGAGTACTACCGCCGCCATGTCTGCCGCGTCGACCCGCAACCCGCTGAGGTCGCCCGTACCTTCGAGTGGATCGCCACCGACCCGACCGTCTACCACACCATGAACGGCCCGACGGAGTTCCACGTGGTCGGCACCCTGCGCGGCTGGTCGATCGTCGACCGGCTGCCCGCCGTCGCCGTCCCCACACTGGTGATCAACGGCGCGTTCGACGAAGCGGGCGATGACACCGTGCGTCCCTTCGTCGAACGCATCCCGAACGCCCGCTGGATCCGCTTCGACGCGTCCAGCCACATGCCGCACATCGAGGAACGCAGGGCGTACATGGCCGCCGTCGCCGACTTCCTGAACTGACGCCCGCCCTCGTCACCCGGGCCCGCCCTCGTCACCCGGGCTCGCCCTCGTCACCCGGGCCCGCGCCGGCCATCACTCGCCTGGCCCCTGAGTTCGGCATGGCGGGTGGGGTGATGTTGCGGCCTTGGCCTCCGCGTCGACGCGGAGGACCCGGCTGCTTCATCGACCGGTGGCGTCGTCGAGGACTGCACAAAGCCGGGCGTGGATCTCCTCATGTGGGGGGGAGCGTCCCCTCCAGGTCCAAGCCGCCGACGATGTGATGCAGCATGGTCACAGTGAGCTAGATCGATCGCCTACAGATGGTCGACGGCCTCGTAGGCAGCTGCCCGCGGGGCGGTGACCTGGTAGGACAGCGCGGTGTCGATGTTCACCACGAGGTTGTCCTCGGTGAGCACCGGCTTCGGGTCGGACGAATGTCATGTCCGGCAAGCCGGTCGCTTGAGGATCAGTGCCAGGTTCGATCGACTCCGGTGGGGTTGTCGCCCTGGACGGGGCCGATGAAGTCCTCCATGATCCCTCGCAGACGCTCCACCCGTGCGCGGTCGAGCATGAAGTCACGGAAGCCGCTTGGATCGGTGTTGCGATACTCGTTGATCGGCTGCCAGCCGGGAATCTGCACGTCCCGGCGAGCCGGCCACTGGGCAGAGGCTTGCTGTGCCTGCCGTGAAAGCCGATAGCTCATGTACAGCTTCGCTGCGGCGGGGTGCGGCGCGTCCTTGAGGATGGCCCCGGTCTGATACCAAGCCTGGAAGAAGTCCTCCTTCGGCAGGATGAACCTCATGGAATCGCCCTCGGGCGGGTTGAGGTAGTAGAAGGAGGTGAAGGTCGCCGCGCGCTCACCGGAGCCGATGACCGCCAACGGCGTCGCAGTGCCCCGGACCCAGAGCGGGTTCTGCGCCAGGAGCTTCTCCAGCCAGCCGTAGCCGTGCCGGGCGATGATCCGGTCGAACTGGTAGAGAACGGCGTCATCGTCGTGCGGATACGTCAGTACGATCCGGTCCTTGAGGTCCGGACGCAGATAGTCGAGCGCTTCCCTCGGCGCCTGATCCTCCGGGATGACGTTGGTGTCCACAACGTTGGAGAACGCGAAGACGAACAGTGCGTAGTAGGTGCCGTCAGGGTCGACGAAGTCCGGGTCGACCTGGTCCAGGCCCTCGGGGCGAAACGGCTGGAGCAGGCCCTGTTCCTTCCAGTGGGGAAAGTCGTTGACGGTCTGGACGTGCACCACGTCGACGCGGTTGTCACCACGAATGTGTTGTGCGTCGATCCGAGCGTTGTGGAACTTGCTCAGATCGACGGTCACCTCGATGTCGATGCCGGGAAACGCCTCGGTGAAGCCGGCCGTGTACATCTGCGCCTGCTCAGGGGCGTCCCCACCGGCGTAGACCACCAGACCGCCGTCTTCCGCCCGGGCCCGCTCATACAGATCCTGTAGTGCGTCGGTGCTCATCACCTGTCTCCTTGGCATCGTTCACGACCGTCACGGTCAGCAGGTCCTTTCCCGGGCGCGGATCGCTGCCTCCTCGGCTCCGCACCGCTCATGGCACCCGCATGCCGTACGCGGTGTGGGGTTCGGCTGCCGTCGGGGTGGGTGACGCCCGGGGCCGCTCGTCCGAGTGCAGGCGGCTCTCGTCCGCAGAACTGCCGTGTGTCCTGTCCTCACTCAAACCCGAAACCGCAGGCCCCGCGACAGGCGTGAGCCGGGCGGGGGTACTCCCGCCGCACCTGGCGGCGCCGGTCCTGACGGCGGACTGGCCGCCAGGCCAGTTCCCGGGCATTGGCCTCGGCGGGGGCGTCACTGAGGGGCGCGGAGTGAGGCGTGATAGGCGCGGCCGGCTGCCGGGTGGTCTTGAGTGCGGTCAGTGTTCGGGCGCGTTGGTAGTACAGGGCTGCGGTCGGGTAGCTGTCGAAGGGGTCCGTGAGGTTCTGGTCCGCGTGGCTGTGGAGTTGGCAGCGTGATCACCGAGCGCACCGGTCGTGACATCGACCGAGATGTGTACCCGAGGCTCGGTGGCCGGGTCGTGGCACGGCACAACGCTGACATCAGGATGCCCCATTGCCAGGACGAGTATTGCGTTCAGGCGGGGTAGGAGCGGGAGGTGAACGAGCGAGAGATGTTGCAGCCCAAGGCCGATGACCTGCTGGAGGGGCTGAGCGTGGATGTTCAGCGGCCGGAACAGCCGGTGCTGCTGGACTCGGGGGGCGCCCCGATACGGACCTGGCGGGAGAACTATCCGTACGACCGGAAGGTGGGGCGGCGCGAGTACGAGCAAACCAAGCGGGTCCTACAGATCGAGCTGCTGAAGCTTCAGCGGTGGGTGAAGAGCACGGGGGCTCGGCTGGTGGTGGTCTGTGAGGGGAGAGATGCCGCCGGCAAGGGTGGCACGATCCAGCGGTTCACCGAGCGGCTCAACCCACGCGGGGCTCGGGTGGTCGCCTTGGACAAGCCGACTGACCAGGAGGCCGGCCAGTGGTACTTCCAGCGGTATGTCGCCCATCTGCCGACCGCCGGTGAGATGGTTTTCTTCGACCGTTCCTGGTACAACCGCGCAGGGGTCGAGAGGGTGATGGACTTCTGCTCCCAGGATGAGTACGAGTTGTTTCTGGAGCAGTGCCCCGCGTTCGAGCACATGCTGGTGGCCGACGGGACCTTGCTGGTGAAGTTCTGGTTCTCCGTCTCGCGCGCCGAGCAGCGCACCCGTTTCGCGATTCGGCAGGTGGACCCGGTGCGGCAGTGGAAGCTGTCGCCAACCGACCTGGCCTCGCTGGACCTGTGGGACGCGTACACGACCGCCAAGGTCGACATGTTCCGGGCGACTGATACCGAGCACGCGCCCTGGACCGTCGTCAAGAGCAATGACAAGCGACGGGCACGACTGGAGGCGATCCGGAGCCTCTTGGCGCGCATCGACTACGACCGCAAGGACGACTCGGCGGTGGGGCGGCCGGACCCGTTGATCGTGGGTGCCGCCGATACCCTCCTGGAGGCCGGAGAGGAGGAGGCCGCCCTCTCTCCCACGCCGCTTGCCGTTGCCGGCCCGTCTCTCGGCCCCGGAAGTCATCCACAGGACGGCCCCGGAAGTCATCCACAGGACTCGGGCACGAGCTGACCTGCACCCGTCACCACGGCGGATCCAAGATCTACCTGATCACCGTTCGCAACGGACTCCGCTGTCGCTCGCGATCCGCGGCCCGCCGGCTGTTCGACCGGGCAGCCGCGGGGCAGCGGATGCCGCTGCGGACGACGGGCACCGGTGAGCGCGCTGCTTTGCGCCCGCCTCCGCCCGGGTTCAGCGCGGGGTCGACAGCTCCCGTTTGAGGATCTTTCCGGTCGCGGTCATCGGGAGGGTGTCACGGAACTCGACGATCCGGGGGTACTTGTACGCGGCCATGTTCTGCTTGCACCACCGGATGAGTTCGTCCTCGGTGACGGTGGCTCCCGGTGCACGGATGACGTACGCCTTCACCTCCTCGCCATGGCTCGGGTGCGGTACTCCGGCGACGGCCACCAGGCTCACTTCCGGATGGGTGAGCAGCATCTCCTCCAGTTCGCGGGGGTAGATGTTGAAGCCGCCCCGGATGATGAGGTCGGTGGTGCGGTCGATGATGAAGAGGAAGCCGTCGGGGTCGCTGCGGCCGATGTCGCCGGTGCGGAACCAGCCGTGCCGGTCGATTGCCTCCGCGGTCGCCTCCGGCCGGTTGAGATAGCCCTTCATCACATTGTGGCCGCGGATGCGGATCTCACCCGGCTGGCCCGGTTCGGCCTCCGTTCCGTCGTCCCGTACGATCCGCACCTCGACGCCCCAGACCGGACGGCCGATGGACCCCGGTTTGCGGGCCTGGTCCCGGCGGTTGAAGGTGGCGACCGGGCTGGTCTCGGAGAGTCCGTAGCCTTCGAGGATCGGCACACCGAAGCGTTCTTCGAACGACTTCAACACCTCGACCGGTAGGGCGGAGCCACCGGAGACACTGATCCGCAGGTTCCGGGCGATGCCGGTCGGATCGAACGGTTCGGCCGTCTGGTGGGTCAGCAGCGCCCAGTACATCGTGGGGACCCCGGCGAAGAAGGTCACCTTCTCGCGTTCCATCGCGGACAGTGCGGCACCCGGCTCGAAGCGGGGCAGGAGCACGACCGTTGCGCCGCTCGCGAAGCCCGCGTTGAGCTGCACGGTCTGCCCGAAGGAGTGGAAGAGCGGAAGGGCCACCAGGTGCACATCGTCGGGAGAGGTACCGAACAGCCGATTGGAGAGCAGCGCGTTCTGCACCATGTTGCTGTGGGTCAGCTCGGCGCCCTTGGGGCTGCCGGTCGTACCGCTGGTGTAGAGCACGACCGCCGTGTCCGTCTCCTCGGTGGGTACGGTGTCGAACCCGGCGGGTGCCTCTGCGGTGAACTCCGCCAGTGTGGGCGCCGCTGCGGGGGCGGAAGCGTCCTCCGTGCCGGCTTCGATCACAACGAAGTGCACACAATCGGGGACCGCGTCGAAGGCTGTGCGGCCTGCCCTTCCCATTGGGAGTCGGTCGGTGCCTTCGAAGCAGAAGTACGCCTTCGCTCCCGAGTCCTGGAGGTGGTAGGTGATCTCGCGATCGGTGAGCAGGACGTTCAGGGGCACCACCGTCGCCCCGGCCTTGAGGATGCCGAAGTAGACGATGGGGAAGGAGGGCAGATTGGGGCAGCTCAGGGCGACCCGGTCGCCGCGGCCGATCCCACGGGCCGCGAGCCCTGCCGCGACCCGGGTTGCCGCCTCATTGACCTCCGCGTAGGTCAAACGGGTGCCGTCGAGGACGAGGGCGTCGCGATCCGGGTGCTCGCGGGCGGTGTCCTCCAGTAGTACGGCCAAGTTGAGCATGGTGTTCCTTCGGTGTCTGGCGCAGTACGGACGGGGATCAGCCGCGCAGTGCGGAGGCGAAGATCGCGGGCAGGGCAGACCAACGGGGCGCCGCAGCGAACTCCGCGAGCAGCCGTCCGGTTGTCGCGGCGGTCCGATTGGTCACGAACCACGGCGGCTTCGGGGACAGAGATGGCTCACCGGTCAGCAGCGAGCGCGGTGCAGGGCGGAACGGGCCGCGCACCACCGTGCGCTCCGGTCCGTCCAGGAGGACGGCGTTGTGGACCACGCCGATGCCGCTCTGCACATCGTCGATCGTGTGCCCGGGGAAGGCGCCCCAGCTGGCGGTGGCGGTCAGATAGCCGACACCGGTCCAGGCGTTGACGGCGACCGTCCCGTAGCGCAGCCGGGCGATCGCATCGTCCAGGGCGGGACCGAGGGCGGCGATGGTACGGGGGTGGGCGATGAGGTTGACCCCGAGGGTTCCGGCGAACTTCTCGTTCGCGGTGTGGACCGCCTCGTCCAGGAATCCTCCCGGGGCGCCGGGCAGTTCGAGGACGCCCAGCACCGGAGCGAAGTACTCCGTGGTCAGAGCGGGTTCCGGCGCCCCGGCGTCGAGCCCTTCGATGAGGACGCGGGCACCGATCCGGCGTGCGCCGCTGTACTCGGCGAGCGCTCCCGCCAGCCGGTCGTCACTGCCCGGGTAGTAGGCCGGCCGGTCCGGGGCCTTGGCCAGTGCCGCTCGCAGATGCACCAGGAAACGGTCCTTCTGGGCCCACTGGGAGCTGATGATCACAACTTGGCTCGCCACGCAGTTGTAGCCGCCGTTGTGGAGCCGTTGGGTGGCGACGTGTTCGGCCTGGAAGCGGAGATCGGCGTCTGACCAGGTTCCCGGGAGCACGATGGTGGGTGAGACGCCGCCCAGTTCGCTGGTCACCGGTTTGTCGAGCAGTGGGGTCCCGGCGCGCTTGCGGTTCGTGCCTTCGGTGCCCGTGCCGAAGACGATCGCGTCATGGGTCGCCGCGCTGCCGGTCATGTGGACGTGGCTCACGCTCGGGTGATGGACGAGATGGGCGCCGATGTCGGGCCCACCGGTCAGGACACGGACCGCACCGATGTCGATCAGCGGGGCGAGCACCGCCCGGAACACCGCGAGCAGTCCGTCGGTGACCGGATTGAGCTTCAGGACGACAACCCGATTGTGGGCGTAGAGCTCGTAGAGCACGTCCAGGACCGGGATGGAGGTGATGTTCCCCGCGCCGAGGACCACTCCGACGCCGCCGGTCTCCTCCGGTCGGCGCAGGGCCAGGCCCGCGCGGCTCCGGATCTCCTCGGTGGTCACGCCCGGGGGCATCCACACTTCGGCGCTGAACCCGCTGAGCAGCAGCCGATCGTAGACGCTGTGCGGCAGGACCCGTACGGCGACCCGCCCGCCGGGGGCCGGGCGGGTCGTGAAGGCGTCGACGGGGCTGCCGCCCGCCTCCAGCGCCCGGATGCTCGCGGCCAGTGCCCCGGTTCCGGTCAGTACGGGGTAGGGACCGGTGATCCATTCCTCGCCGATCAGCTGGCTGCCCTCGGGGAGCCGTTTGTACGCGGCGGCGGCGCTCACCCATGCCGCCGCCTGCTCCCCGACCGCGGTGTGTACGCGTTCCAGCAGCTCCCGGCGCTGGGCGAGTGAGCGGGCGGCCCACACCGACTCGCCCCGTACGAGGTCGGCGATGGCACGGTCGGCCGCCGCTCGCTGATCGGTTGCGGGTGACGATGTCGTCATCACACGGCTCCCTTGATGAGGTCGGCGGCCTTCTCGGCGGCCATGATGGTGGGCGCGTTGGTGTTGGCCCTCGGCACCGACGGGAACACGGACGCGTCGACGACCCGCAGCCCGTCCACGCCGTACACCCGCAGCTCCGGATCGACGACACGGCCGATGGCGCAGGTTGATGTCGGGTGGTAGAGGGTCATCCCCGAACGCCGGGCCCAGGCGAGCAGGTCGGAGTCGGCGTTGGAGTCTGGGACGTCGTAGGGGCCGCTGATGACTTTCGCGGCCGGAGCCTGCGCCGCGATCTCCAGGGCGATGCGGATGCCGGCGACGATGGCGGCCCGGTCCTCGGCGGTGGTCAGGTAGTTGTGGGTGATGCGGGGTGCGGCGTCCGGACGGGCGGAGCGCAGGGTCACCCGTCCGCGGCTGGTGGGCGCGAGAACGCAGGGCCCGAAGGCGAAGCCGTGCTCGGTGACGGGACCCAACCCCTCCTCGTGGAAGAGGACGGGGGCCATGTGGAACTGCACGTCGGGGGCGGCCAGGCCGTCGCGGCTGTGGAAGAAGCCGCCCGCCTCGCCGATGTTCGATGTCAGCGGGCCCCGTCCTTGGCCCTGGAGGAGTTCGACGTTGGCCGGGCTCGCCGCCGTCATCAGGGACTCCGTGTCGGTGCGGAAGTTCAACAGGGTCATGTAGTGGTCCTGAAGCCCCTCTCCCACCGGCAGATCGGCCCGTACGCGGATGCCGAAGGCGGCGAGTGCGTCGGCTGGTCCCACGCCGGACAACATCAGCAGCTTCGGGGACTCGTACGCACCGGCGGAGACGATCACCTCGCGCGCCGCGGTGATCACCTCGGTGCCGCCGTCCCGGGTCACCTCCACACCGGTGGCCCGGCCGTTCTCGATCACCACGCGGTCGGCGCGTGCTCCGGACAGGACCGTGAGGTTCGGACGCCCCATGGCCGGGTGGAGGAAGGCTACGGATGTGCTGCACCGCATTCCGTCGCGCTGGGTGAGCTGGTACGGGCCGACGCCGAGCTGGCTCTCGCCGTTGAAGTCGTCGTTGCGCCGGTGCCCGGCGCTGATGGCGGCCTCCACGAAGGCCGTGGCCAGGGGATGGTTCGACCTACTGTCGGAGACGGTCAGCGGGCCGCCCGTGCCGTGGAAGGCGTCTGCGCCGCGAAGATTGTCCTCGGAGCGCCGGAAGTAGGGCAGGACATCGTTGTAGGACCAGCCGTCCGCACCGTCGGCCGCCCAGCCGTCGTAGTCAGCCCGGTTGCCCCTGATGTAGATCATCGCGTTGATCGAGCTGCATCCGCCGAACACCTTGCCGCGCGGCAAGTAGGCTCGACGGCCTCCGATGCCCGGTTCGGGCTCGGAGTCGAGGTCCCAGTCGAGGTCGCTCTTGAACAGTTGGCTGAAGGCGGCAGGCACATGGATCTCCTGGGCCGTGTCGGGTCCGCCCGCCTCGATCAGCGCCACCCGTGCCCCGGGGTCCTCGGACAGCCGAGCGGCGAGAACACAGCCCGCGGAACCCGCCCCGACGACGACGTAGTCGTAGGTGTTCATCCGATCTCCTTTGACCAGCTCTGATCCGGCCCCTGATCCCGCTCCGACTGTGCGAACGCCACATCTGCGGATCATGGGGAGCGTCGTTGACCGGTATGTTTGCTGCGATACGGGCACACCGCCATAGGCGGTGGGCGGGAAAAATGGGCCGCTCATTGTGCCTGTGCACAATCGGCAAGGGTTTACGCTCATCCCATGACGACAGCGTTGGGTGCCGACGAGCACATCGCGGAGCTGGTCGGCAGGCTGCTCGCCTCGGTGGACCACCTCACGGACGAGCTCACCGCCGAGATCCTCAGCGGTGAACACCAGTACGTCGAGAGCACCCTGCTCAGCCATGATCAGTTGCACAACGCCGTGCACGACAATCTGCGGACCATGCTCACCGCGCTCCAGGGGCGCCCCACGCCGCTGGACGCACCCCGCGCCGCCGGTCGGTTGAAGGCGGAGAAGGGCATCCCCCTCGCCGCTCTGCTGCATGCCTTCCGGCTGGCCGGGCGTTTCATCTGGGACCGACTGCTCGCCATGGCCATGGCGGAGGACAGCGCCACCAAGCTGCTCCACATGGCGTCCGGTATCTGGGTGGTGATCGACGAGTGCTCGGGCGCCGCCGCCGAGGCGTACCGGACCACCGTGGAGGAGCAGTCACGCCGGGACGCGGCGGCCCGGAGTGTCATGCTCACCACCCTCCTCGACGGCAGCGCAGGGAACGGCGCCGGGGCGTGGGAAACCGTGCGGGTACTGGGCCTGGACCGGCAGGGCCCCTTCCTGGTGGTGTGCGCCGAGATCAACGACGGCACCGAGCCCCTTCCCGCCGTGGACACCCGACTGCGGACCGCGGGGATCGGCTCGGAGTGGATCCAGCAGATCGGCACCCGGGTCGGGCTGCTCGCCCTTCCGAACGAGCACGCGGCGACCACGGCAGGCGAGCAGCTCGCCCGGTCGGCCATGTCCCGCGTCGGTGTCAGTCGCCCCTTCACCTCTCCGGCGCAGGCGCCCAGCGCCTGGCGGGAGGCCCAGATGGCGGCCCAGTGCCTGCCGCCCGGCACCAACGGAACGCACGTCTACGGCAGTTCGCCGATCGCCTTGCTGGCAGCGGCTTCACCTGACATCGCGGCGGAGGTGACACGTACGGTGTTCGGCCAGTTGCTCGGCCTTCCCGACGCCGAGCGGACACTGCTGCTGGACACCTTGGAGACCTGGTTCACCGCCGGGGGTTCGACCACGCGGGCCGCCGAACAGCTGAACTGTCACCGCAACACCGTGCTCTACCGGCTCAATCAGATCGCCGCCCTGACCGGTCGCCGGACCACGGACGCGGACTCCTGTGCCGAGTTGTACATCGCGCTCCGGGCGGTACGGCTGGCGGGAGGCACTGGTTCCCAAGGGTAGAAGACGTACGTTGTTCGCTAGCCGTTGCCTCTGGTGAGCGCGGCCACGCTGGTGGGACACGGCGGGTCCGGGGCGGAACACTCCCAGCCTCGGGCAGGACGATCACGCGGCAACTGAAGCGAGCTTCAGCGAAGCTCGGCCATCGTGAAGTGGCTGGCCGGCGAGGTGGTGTGACCTTGATGCGCGGGTGCTCGTGCTGATCGTGCGCGGCTGTCCGTGTTGGGATCGCCCGGCGTGGTGTTTGCGCCGATGAGTTCACGGTCCTGGAACGGTCTACCCAGCGACAGAACCGTTCTCGACAGGAGTGCCATGTCCACCATCCAGCCAGTGATCCTTACCGCCCACCAGGACGTTCTGCTCGGCTTCTACACCGAGCTGTTCGGCGCTGAGGAGATCTTCCGAGTACCGGCGGAAGGCCCGGTCTTCTACATCGGCTTGCGCATCGGCGACACCGACCTGGGGCTGGTGACCAAGGCGGACCCGGGGACCGACGCTGAGCCACGGATCCTGCTCAGCATCGGTGTGGACGACGTCGACGAGACGCTCGGCCGGGTGGAGGCACTCGGTGGCTCGGTCAGCGGCGGTGCCAACGACATGCCTTGGGGACAGCGCGTCGCCCACATCCAGGACCCGGACGGCAACCCGGTGAACCTCACTCAGCCGATCCCGATCCCGATCCCGATCCCGGCCCCGTGACACTGCTCCGGGGACATCCGTCGCACGGGCCGTGGAGTGCCCCTGTGCCCGGACGTCACCCCGCACGACGGGCTTGGACGGTCCTGAGAAAGGGCGCTCGGACCGACGCTCAGATGTGACGTGTTTAGGTACGTTCCTGCGAGACCCTGCGGTTGCCGACGCCACCGCCCTCCCTCTCGCCTCCGCGGCACTTGTCACGGCAGGGCTCCACCGCTTCGACCGCCGCGACATCGACACCCGATACGCCCGGCGCCCCATCCCTCCGTCGGCTGCCTACCGCCGTGCACCTTGATGGTCGTCAGCCGGGGGAGCGGACGGGTGACATCGGTGGCAGATGACGGGGCACGCCTGACTGCCTGTCCTCGGGCAGCCCGCTCATGCGTCAGCGTGGGCCGGGTGGGTCGACATCGCCGTCGGGCTGTTCGAGAGAAGAAGGGCATCTGTGGACAGGAGTGAGGAGGGGAAGGAGCCCTTGGAGCCGGAATCCAGGTCCCCAAGGAGGGACACATCGCCTGGCGAAGGGCCGGCTTCTGACGATGATGCGCTCGGCGTTCCCCCGGAACGTCAAAGTCCCGGTGAACACCTGGACGGAGCGAATGCCCGCACCAGCCGACGGGGATCCGTCGTTCCCGCCTCGGCTCAACAGGAGGCGGTTGTGCGACGAGGAGAGCCGTTGGGCGATGCGGATGGCTCCGAGCGAACAGGGGCGTCGTCCCGGAAGCAGGGCGGCGAAACTCCGGGCGGTGGACGGCGGCTGATGTCGCGGTTCGTCACCGCTGGGGGGCCTCCGCCAGGTCCGGCGCGTCCCGAGTTCTGGCGCAGTCCGCTGCGGGGGCCGTGGCTGACGGCCGTGTTCGGGCTGATTCTGCTCTTCGGTGTGACGGTCCTGTTCGTGACCGGGCTGCTGTCGTACGCCTCCTACAACCCGGACTTGGCCCGGACCAACGACGAGACGCCCGACAAGGGGCTGCTCGGCTTCTATCTGTTCCCTTGGCCGACCTCGCCGTACTGGATCTACCGGGTGACCCAGGGCATCCACGTCACCCTGGGGATCGTGCTCGTGCCGGTACTGCTGGCGAAGCTGTGGTCCGTCATCCCCCTGCTGTTCTCCTGGCCGCCGGTGCGCTCGCTCAGCCATGCGGTGGAACGGCTGTCACTGCTCCTGCTGGTGGGCGGTGCTCTGTTCGAGTTCGCCACCGGCATCCTCAACGTGCAGCTCCACTACATCTTCCCGGGTTCGTTCTACACCCTTCATTTCTATGGCGCGTGGGTGTTCATCGGTGCGTTCGTGGTCCATGTGGCCTTCCGGCTGCCGAGAGCACTGCGTGCGGTACGCACCGACCGGGCGGGGACCGCCGCTGCCGTGGACCGGTCTGCCGCCCTCGTGTCGCCGCGTCCGGCAGCGCCGACCATGTCCCGCCGTGGTGCCGTGGCTCTGGTCGGCGCGGGGTCCGGGTTGCTGCTGCTGGTCACGATGGGGCAGAGCGTGGGCGGCTGGTTCCGCAGGACGGCGGTGCTCGCCCCACACGGCCAGGACCCCGGGACGGGCCCGAACGGGTTTCAGATCAACAAGACCGCTGCCTCCCTCGGTATCCGTACCAGCGACACCGGCGCCGCCTGGCGGCTGACCGTGCGCGGCGGCGGCCGTCAGACCGTCCTCACCCTCGACGAGCTGCGCGCCCTACCCCAGTACGAATCCGCGCTCCCGATCGCCTGCGTGGAGGGCTGGTCGACGACAGATCAGCTGTGGCGCGGAGCACGGCTCGTCGATCTGGCCGCGCTGGTCGGACTGGAGAGGGACCCACCACAGGTCCTGGTGGAGTCGGTCCAGCGGGGAGGCGCGTTCGCGTCGGCCGTCCTCCGGGACAACCAGGTCCGCGACCGGCGATCACTACTCGCCCTGCGGGTCAACGGCGCGGTGCTGTCGCCCGATCACGGCTACCCGGCCCGGATCATCGTCCCCGGCGCGCCCGGGGTCCACAACACCAAATGGGTCAACCGCCTCACCTTCGGAGAACCGGTATGAGCTCCATCCGCGACCGCTACGGAGCTTCCCCGCTGCACCTGTTGCTGGTTCTCGCGTCCTTCGCACTGGCCCTGTACGCGGGGGTGCGGCTGCTCCAAGGCGACACACTGGGCGTACTGATCTGGTTCATCGGAGCCGCCCTCATCCACGATCTGCTCCTTCTGCCCGCCTACTCCGTCACCGATCGGCTGGCACAGCGCCTGTGTCGTCCGCGCTCGGGCCGACGAGCGCCGAAACGCGGTGGGTCCGACGCCCCATCGTCGGACACGGCCCCGGCCCGCCGCTGTCTAAGCGTGAACTACCTGCGGGTACCCGTCTTCCTCTCAGGGCTGCTGCTGCTCGTCTGGTGGCCGCTGATCCTGCGCCGGGTGCCCCACTACACGGCCGCAACAGGGTTGCCCGCCGACGTGTTCCTGGGTAGATGGCTGCTGATCACAGCCGCTCTGTTCGCGGTGTCCGCGATCTGCCTGCTGACCCGGATGCGCCGGTCGGCCGGCCCGGAGTGAGCGGTCCAGGTACGGACTCAGGGCACGGCTGCCAGAGCGGAGAAGTGACGTCCACGGGATGTGGTCCAGTGGTCCCTGGCCGTCCACCCCGCGGTGAGTGCGTAACGGACCAGCGCCCGGCGTCCGACGCTGGCCCAAGGGAACGCCGCGCCGCGCCTCCCGATGCCGTCGTCGATGTGGACGCGGTGCCGGGCGTCGATGTGGTCGGCGGCGGTCTCGACGAGCAGGAGACCACCGGGGCGGACCAGTTGACGAGTCCGTTCGAGAAGCGCGGGAGGGAAGCCGCCGATCCCGATGTTCCCGTCGATCAGGAGAGCGGTACCCCAGTGTCCCTCACAGGGAAGTGCATCGAAGACCGACCCGAGACGGGCCTGCCCACCACGCCGGAGCGTTGAGGCGACGGCCGAAGAGCAGACATCGACGCCCAGGGCGCGGTGGCCACGCACGGTGAGCGCCTCCACGAGCCGTCCTGCGCCGCAGCCGATGTCCAGCACCGGCCCTTCGCAGCGCCGCAGGACGGCCAGGTCACACGAGTCCGCCTGGGCACACCAACGGTCGAGCTCCAGTGGCAGCAGCCAGCCGTTCGCGCCGCGCAGGAACAGTCGACCCCGGCCTGCCAGCAGCGCGGAACCGTAGGCGGAGCCGGTCCAGGGATCTCTCACGGCAGCCCCCGCGCCAGCGGGCAGCGGGTCTGCCCGGGCGGTGCGACACACCGTGTGGAAGAGGCTGGAGGGCTCATCATGGCCAGTGTGCGCACCGGGTGGCGGACCGGCGAAGCCAACTGCGCTGTTCGGGTGGGCCCTGGGCATCGGCGCTCAGGACTCGGAGCCTTCACCCGTCCGGCTGCATGGGCCGGGTCCACCGGTCGGTTCCGGAGCCATGGACATCGCCGTGGCTCGGCGTCCGCCCCGGAACTCCCCGCCCGTATCGGAGCGGCGTACCGCCCAGCCCATGAGTACCGCGCACGCCGCGATCGCATAGGCGGTGGTGCCCACCGCGTACCCGTCGTCGAACGCCGGCGCCAAGACGTACTTGGCCGCACCCGCCAGCGCGACCGTCAGCCACTCCCAGCGGCCGTCGAGAGCCACGAGGGCGATGAGCAGGAGCGCGTACCAGGAGTAGCCCGGCGTCAACAGCAGAAAGACGCTGCCGGTGACCAGCAGGGCACCGCTCCACGGCCGCTCCGGGTCACCACGCCACACCACCCACCACACCACCGACGCCAACACCACCGCGAGGACGGGCAGCGTCCAGTCGTCCGGCAGCACCAGACGCAACAGGGCGAAACGGTTCTTGGCGGAGGACGTGTCGTCGTAGCCCTCCTCGGCCACATATCCGCCGAGATAGCCGAGGACCGACTTCTGGGACACCAGTACATACGGCAGATAGACCATCGCGGTCACTACAGCAGCGGGCAACAGGACGGCCGCTGCGTCCCGCACCCGTCGCACCCCGCCCAACGCGCCCGGCACCACCACCACGGGCAGCAACTTGGTCGCGACGGCGGCGCCCAGCAGCGCCCCGCCCCAGCCACGGTGCCGGGCAACGACACCGAGCGCCACAACGGTGAGCAGCGCGCCCAGCACATCGATGTGCGCGTTGTTGACCGCCTCGACCGGGATCGCCGGACACCAGGCCCAGTACGCCGCACACCGGACATCACCCCGCCGCCGTAGCACGAGGAGCAGGGCGGCCGTGGTCCCGATCGAGAGCAGGGCCCCGCCCACCTGGAGCGGCTTGTGCCGGGAACCATCCAGCGACACGGAGTGGACCAGCAGGAAGTACCCCTCGGCGACGGGCGGATAGATGGTGTGCACTCCGGGCCGGTTGATCCGAGTGCAGCGGACCTGACCGCTGGGGCCCGCGATACGTGTCATGTCGGGCTCGGCGCACGCGGCGCCGGAAGGGAAGAGCCAGCCGTCGCGGAGGAAGACCAGCGCCGGATCGCGAGGCGTGTGGTCGTAGGGGGAGATACCGGCGGCTTGTACCCGACCGTCCCACGCGTAACGGAAGGAGTCGGTGCTCGTACGCGGTGCGGCCGTCAACCCGGTGGCCGCCACCGCGATGCCGCCGAGGAGTGCCACGGCTGCCGCATGCCGAGCGGAGACCCGACGGAGTGACCACAGGGCTCCGGCAAAGAGCAGCCAGCACGCCACATACCACCAGAACAGCCCCGCCGGATCGCCGTGGTAACCGTCGTAGCGGATGGTCAGGACCAGGACGGCGACCAGCGCGGCGAGCAACAGACCGGTACGCACGATGCGTGCACTGATCACGAGTCCTGCTCCCGTGGCAGGGGCTCCGCATGCGCCGGGCGCGTCCCCCGTGCAACCGTCGGCGGTTGCCGCGTCCACAGGGTCGAGGTCTCGACAGCTCGGGCACGGTTCACGGTGCGTTCCCTCCGGCCCGGGGTAGTCGGGCCAGGGCCTGGGCGAATCGGGTGTGCGGCGCCTCGGCGGCCACCGCGAGCGCGTCCTCCGAGGTGTCGACATCACGCAGGACCTGCAGATCACGCACGGTGAGACCGGCGTCGACCAGACGTTTTCGCTGCACCCTGCCGGTGTCCGGCCGGGACATCGGCACCCCGCGCACCAACTCGGGCTCCGGTACGGCGAACCCCAGAGCCCAGAAGCCGCCGTCCACCGCCGGTCCGAACCATGCGTCACACCCCCGCCAGGCATCCCTCGCGAGAGCCGGGGCGAGCAGAGCGGGGGAGACCTGCGGGGTGTCCATGCCGATCAGCACTGCCGGTCCGGCACAGAGCGCGAAGGCGGCAGCCAGTCGGACGTCCAACGACCCGGCGCACTGCGCCACCACCTCGAAACCATCCGGGAGCCACCTGCCGGGCACCCCGTCAAGGATCAGGATCCGCCGCCGTACGGGGGCGTCCGCCACCGCGGCCAGCGAGTCGGCGAGAGCCGCCTCCGCGAGCAGGGCTGCCTGACGTGGGGAGTAGGGCGGGGTCAGCCGGGTCTTCACCCGGCCCGGAACAGGTGCCTTGGCGATCACCAGGAGCGTGGTCACGGGACATCCCGTCGGTTGGGCATCGGCGGCAGGGCCAGCACCGCCCGTATGTCCTCTACCGCCTGCCACGTGCCCCGCCAGGTCCCGGTGACCTTCGACTTCCCCGCCCTGGGGAGATAGGGCACATCCACCTCCCGCACCCGCCAGCCCGCATCCGCGGCACGGACCACCATCTCCAGCGGATAGCCGCTGCGCCGGTCAGTCAGACCCAGATCGAGCAGAGCTTCCCGGCGCGCGGCGCGCATGGGTCCGAGATCACGCAACCGCAGCCCGGTCCGCTGGCGCACCATCCGGGAGAGCACCAGGTTCCCCACCCGGGCATGCGCGGGCCAGACACCCTGACCGGTCGGGCGTCGCCGCCCGAGCACCAACTCGGCTCGCCCCACTTCCACCTCGCGCACCAGGGCAGGCAGCAGTCCCGGGTCGAGGGAGGCGTCGCAATCACAGAAGCAGACAACGTCGGCGGTGGCCGCTTCAAGCCCCGCGTGGCAAGCGGCGCCGAAACCTCGTTGAGACTCGTAGACCACGGTCGCACCATGGGCCTCGGCAATCCCGGCGGAACCGTCCGACGAGCCGTTGTCGACGACAACGGCCCGCCAGCCCGGTGGGATGCGCGCCAGCACCCAGGGCAGCGCAGCCGCTTCATTCAGACAAGGAAGGACGACATCCACCGCCGCAGGGCTGGGTTCGGTCACCCACCCACCCTAAGAACCCATGATGACCATTCCCGTCATTTCACCCACGAGTCTTGTGGTGTCCCACCGCACGATTCCCGAAGGCCGCTGCGCGCGAACTCCGTCATCCCCTCCACGAACCCGACCCGAGCCCGCCAACCCAGCTCGCCGTTCAACCTGCACGAGGAGGCGGTGATGTGCCGAACATCGCCCAACCGGAACTCGCCAGTGGTGACAGGCTCGGGGCCACCGTGAGCACTGGCCAAGGCGTGTGCCATCTCCCCAACCGTGTGTGGCTCCCCGCTGCCAGTGTTGAAGACGGACAGTGCCCCCGGCTCGCGACCGGACAGGGCCTCCAGTGCGACCGCACCCGCGGCGGCCACATCCCGAACATGGACGAAATCCCGGAGTTGCCTGCCGTCCTCGAAAACCCTGGGGGATTCCCCTCGTGCCAGTGCCGAACGGAAGAACGAGGCCACCCCCGCGTACGGAGTATCCCGGGGCATCCCCGGCCCATACACATTGTGATAGCGCAGCGAGACGGCTCGCCCTCCGGTCGCCCGTGCCCACGCCGCCGCCAGATGCTCCTGGGCCAGTTTGGTCGTCGCGTACACATTGCGTGGATCGGCCGGCGCGTCCTCGCCCACCAGACCGGGGACGAGCTCCGCACCGCAGTCCGGGCAGTGGGGTTCGAAACGACCCGCTTCCAGGTCCGCCGTCGCGCGCGGACCCGGCCGGACCCAACCATGCCGGGGGCAGTCGTAGCGCCCCTCGCCGTACACCACCATCGACCCGGCCAGCACCAGATCGTGGACGCCCGCCTCCGCCATTGCCGCCAACAGCACAGCCGTCCCCAGGTCATTGCAGCTGACATAGTCCGGCCCGTCGGAGAACCCCGTGCCGCCCAATCCCACCATGGCCGCCTGATGACTCACCGCGTCCACACCGCGCAAGGCGTCCGCCATCGCGACCCGATCCCGTACGTCCGCGTGAATCACCCCTGGTCCGGGCCTCGTCCGGGCGTCGTGGGCCGACGGCAGCAGAGCGTCCAGCACCACCGCCTCATGACCGCGGTCAGCCAGCGCAGCCACGATGTGCGAGCCGATGAAACCTGCACCTCCGGTGACCAATACACGCATACCGAGGACTCTAATGCGCGGTGTCGCCGATGCGTCGCAAGGAGCGCGGTGTCCGAAGGGAATCGAGTTGTGTCCCACGGGGCGATGACAGCAGCCCGAGGGGCATGAGTGCCATCAGTACCGGTATGTCGGAGAGAGTGTGAACTGGAGCGGCCGGGAGCGAGCCCCCATCCCTCGGAGCGGGCTGCCGGAGAGTGAGAGCTCAGTTGCCCCTCCGGAAGCCGTTCGCCACGACTGGGCAAGCTCGCTTGAGACCCCTTCAGAAGGCCGCTCCCCATCCCACATCATTTAGTCCTGGTTGGCACCAAGCTGGAGTTCGGGAAGGCAGGATCAGCGGGTGGACGCGTTGCCATACGTGGTGCCCGTCCGTTGTGCTGTCAGCTCTCCCGGATCTCAAGGCAACGACCGGAGTAGTAGGTCGCGAGTTCGTGGTTGTCGAGGTAGTCGTCGAAGCCGACGCGATACGCGAGCGTCAGTTCGACCGGTGAGGGCTTGTCGTCGAACGGCCGGCTCGCGCGGATGGCGTCGAGGATGTGCGGCATCGCGTACTGGAACCGCAGCCCGCTGCGGACGTAGTGCGGCAGGCCGTCGATGCTGCGCACCTCGGCGTCCTCGGCACCCGCTCCGGAGTAGATCGGGCGGGTCACATTGTCGTAGCGGAAGATCTCGTTCAGCAGTGGTCGGTGCTGCCCGGGCACCTTCGGCAGGATCGCCTCATCCCACCACCGCTGGAAGATCGGCGCGAACCGCGGGTCGGCGTAGAGCTTGTGCAGCGACTCGACGATCAGACCGGAGTCGGTGAACTCGCGGCCGTGGCCGAGCAACTCGGCGACGGCGGCATCGGTCGAGTCCTGGAACCAGTCCGACAGGATCAGTAGTACGGCGCTCTGGGTGAGCCCTGCGAGCTCCCGCAGCGGTACCCAGATGTGCCGGAAGTACATGTTCTCGCTCATCATCCGGGCCCAGAACATGAATCGCTGCATCATCGTGTTCTCCGCGACCGTGACGGTGCGGTTGGCGAGAACGTATTCGAAATCGTCGTTGTCACCGCGCACGGTCACGAAGCCGTGCACCTCGCGGTTCTCCGTGTAGCTCGTGTTGGGCAGCAGCAACAGTGGGTAGACGGCGATGCGGGACACGTGTTCGGACAGTCTGTCGTAGCCCGTCAGGAAGGAGTCGACCGTCTCACCGGGGGCGCCCCAGATCAGCTCGGCGTAGGCGTCGAGTCCCTCCGCCGCGAGCCATGCCGCCAGGTCCTTCCACTCGTTGAGCCGCATGTTGCTTCTGCCCATGTCACGCAACGCCGTGTCGTCCAGTGTCTGTAGCGCCACGGTGAACGAGCTCTGGAATCCCTCGGCCTTCATCCGGCGGATTATGTTGTGGAACGTCTTGGACTTGTTCTTCGCCCATGACGTTTCCAACGACTGCGGGAACCCGTACTTCTCGCGCGTCCTGACGAGGTCCTCGACGAACTCCGCGTCCGGTTGGCGCATACCGAAGTTCGAGTCGCACAACACCACCGTCGGGATCTGGTGGTAACCGAAGAGGTCGAGTTCCGCGCGCAGCCGTTCGCGGGAGAAGTCGCGCATCCTCTGGCCGACCGCGCCGCCCCAGTAACAGAACGAGCACTTGTACGGACAGCCGCGGTTGGTCTCCATCAGCGCAACGTCGTAGGGGAACCGGCCGTTGTGGTCGAGCAGTGGGATGGCACCGGTGAGAAACGGCGACGGAATGCTGTCCAGGTCGTCGATGCGCGGTGCCTCGGCAGTGGTGTGGATCGTGCCTTCCTCGTCGCGGTAGGAGATTCCCGGGACCTGCGCGAGGTCGTACGGCGACTTCTCCTCAAGAACAGCGAGCAGTAGGTCGCGGAAAGTGAACTCGCCCTCGCCGTTGGCGACGACGTCGACCTCGGGGAAGCGTCGGAAGACGCGTTCCGCTTGGTGCGCGACGTGTGTTCCGCCGAAGACGACCCAACCGTCCGGGCGCACCGACTTGTAGGTCTCGGCGAGCGCGCCGAACTGGTTGAAGTTCCAGCCGAAGACGGAGAACGCCAGCACGTCCGGCACAACCCCGGAGAAGATCGTGCGCGCCATCGAGCCGAGCGATTCTCCACCGCGGAAGTTCTGTATGCGCACGTCGAACTCGGGTCCCACCACCGGATCGGCTTGTGCTGCGGCCGTGAGATATCCGGCGGCGAGCGGCATCGATTCCTTGGGCATGTCCCAGGCGCCCTGTTGCACGATCAGCGCGCGCCCGCGCTTCTCCGTTGAACGTGGACGTGGTCGTGGTCGTGGTCGTGGTAACGGAAGTGTGGACTGACTCACTGTTCTGCCCCTATGCCGCCAGGCCGCCAGGTTTCCGCGGGCGATTGCACGCCGTACACCGTGTGAAATGTGGTTGTTCAACTGGCTCCGACGTTCAACCGCGGAAATCGGCGCGGCGCACGCCCACCGTCGAGGTGTTCTTCGACGGCGGGCGGACGTGGAGTGCGATGCAGGTGGCGAAGCGGCTCACTACCGCCGTCACTGTGAGGAACGGGCCTCCAGCCGGTAGCTCACCTGGTCGAGTCGTCCATGGCGCGGCGCAGGGAGGCCGGACGCAAGTCGGTCCAGTTCTCCTCGACGTGGGCCAGACATGCCGCCCGGCCGTCCGGGCCGTGCACCACTTGCCACCCGGCTGGCACCGGAGCGAACTCCGGCCACAGCGAGTGCTGGTCCTCGTCGTTGCGCAGCACCCAAAACACTCCGTTCTCGTCGTCGAACGGGTTGGTCATCTCAGCCATGCCGCCTCCCAGTTGCCGCACCTTACAACGCGTCGCCGGATGGTCAACACTCCCGCCCTTCAGCACGATGACCTCTCGCAAAAGGTGGTCCGGGGCCATCTGCGTGGGGGAGGTCCGACTGGTTCACCGGCCTGCCCAGCTCGGGCAAGTCCGCGGCTGCCCGGGCCGGCGCAGGTGCTGAACGGAGGTGTTCCACGACGCGACCTGTTCCCGGACTCGGGTGCTGGCGCACGCGACCGGAGCCAGAACGTCCGGCGGGCGGGGGCGGGCGATGATGTCAGCCCGGCAAGGCGTCATCGTGCTGGTACCGGTGATCGCGTCACACCAGGCAGCCTGGGACGAGGTGGGCGTCGCCCACGCGGCGGCCGGAATCGGCTCCCTGGAAGTGTGACGGGAAGTGTGAGGGGAGCGCCGCTGAAGGTGTGCGTGCGGCACAACGTGAAGGGACAGCACGCCAAGGCGAACACCGGTCAGCTCACCGGGGTAACCGGGATAACCGGAATGGCCGGAATGGCCGAGGCGACTGCGGTGGATGACCCGTACGAGCCGCCCGAGGCATCCCAGCTGCCGCTGCGCATCGAACGCCACGGCCTCGCCGAGTGCACGGCGGGCCTGTTCGGCCTCCTTTACGGGGACGCCCCGGCCCCCTGTGGGAGGGCCGGGGCGGTTCGGTCAGATGCGGTAGCCGAGGCTACGCAGCTGGTGGCGGATCGCCTCGTCGTCGGCCGTAACGGTGCCGCTGGTCGCGGCGCCCGAGTCGGTCGGAACGAGTGCGACTTGCTCCTCACGAAGGTTTTCGTTCACTGGATTCTCCTTCCCTCACTTCGGTGTTCATCCCTGCCCGGTCGGACAAGCTCGGTGCCGCCCTTAGGCTGGCGGCATGGATGGCGACATGGATGACCTGGCCTACGACGCGACCGGTACGCCGGCGGTTCGGTTGCGCCAATGGGAACGGTGCTGGTCCCCGGAGGACCCGCACGCCAACTTCAAGGCTGAGGTGGTCGACTACGGGCTCCTCGACCCGCTGGAGACCGTGCGCGGGATGTCCCGGAACCTGGACATCCCGGTCGGCGCGATCGTCCGGTACGTACTGGCGAAGTGGGCCACCGGCGGCAGCGGCGGCCTGCTCGAACTCGGGCCCGTGATGGTGCCGCGCCTGTGGGAGCCGATCGCGGCTGCCGAGGAGGCCGATTCCGACGAGCAGCGGCTCGCGGCGTACCACCAGCTCCGGCAGATGATCTCCTGGCTGAAGCTGCCGCTGGACGACCCCACGGTGTACCCGCCTCAGTAATCGGCCAAGTGACCGGCTCTCAGTGCTCACGGTGCACCACCCCGGTCACGCAGCCGATCCCGCCGGCTGCCCGCAGGTACTCGCCGATGTCGATCTCGTCGACGGCCATACCTGCCCGCTCCAGCGTCCGCCGGATTCCCGGGCAGCCCGCGGGCATCAGCACCCGCCCCGGCGCGAGCACCAGCAGGTTCATCCCGCGCCGCACCGTCAGTTCCTCGTCCGGCGGCAGCGCGATGACCCGATAGCCGTACTCGGCGAGCAACGCCGCCAACTCCGGTGGGGTCGCCGCCTGGTGGACGACGGCAGTGGACGAGTCGAGGAACACCACCGTCCCCAGCAGATGCTGTACGCCCGGCGCCAGCGGCACCGTCACCACCCGCGCCCCCAGCTCCGCGACCGCCGAGGCGACCTCTGCCGCGCCGGCCGCGTTCGTGCGGAACCCGGTACCGACGATCACCGTCGACGGGTCGATCCACAGTGCGTCGGCGCCCTCGAACACAGCGGTGCCGGACACCGTGCGCAGGATCGGGAACCCGGCCTCGGCCAGCGCCAGCGCGGCATGCCGCTCCTCGCCGGCACGCTGCGCTGACGCCATCCGCGCCACCACCGCCCCGGCCGGGGTCATCCAGAACAGGTCCCGCGCGAACACCACGTTGGGCGTCGCCGCGGGCGACGTCAGGTGTACCTCGACCCCGTGGTCCCGCAGGCGGTCCGCCAGCGCGTCGCACTGCGCCCGCATCGCCGGGAGATCCACCGGCCCGAGCATGAGCGATGCCCCGGGTTGTCGTACGGCGGCGATGCTGTCCGGCGGGCGGACCAGCAGCACTGACCGCAGTGCGGCCGTCTCGGACCGGTACCCGCACGGCGCCCACACACTCCCGGCCGCGACTTCGTCCACATGCGACGCCACCCGGGGGACCCAGCCCGGGCCGCCGTGGGTGCTCAGCTCAGATCCAGTGGTCGTCATCGACATAGCCAAGCCTCTCCGCCATCGTGAGCACGTCGGTGCTCAGTGCGGACCGGATCTCCTCCTCGCGCGCCCGCCACCGGCCGGGGCGTGGCGCGGCGGTGGCCACGGTGGCGGCGATGCCGTCGGTCGCGGCCTGCTTCAGCGGCCCTTCGAACGGGATCCCCAGCCAGTCCGCGATCCGCTCGACGGCGTCCGCACGGGCGTGCGGACCGCTGATCAGGTCCTCGAATCGCACCGTGTGATCCGCCCCGTGCGCGAGCACCGCACGGTGACTCGACAACCACTGGTGGGCGCAGACCCGGGGCAGGGCGGCGGCGGTGTACGCGGGCCAGCAGGGTGGTAGGTCGAACTTCCACCAGTGCCGGTCGGCCGGCCGCACGTCGGCATATCCGGCGATGCGCAGCGGTTCGTCCAGCCGGTACGCGTGGAACCCGTGGTGTAGCCACCCGTCGACCAGACCGTTGATCGAAGCGGCCGGATTCCTGGTCAGGTGCAGCACCCACAGGCGCGCGTTGGGGAACGCCGCCCGCAGGAAGTCGAGCCGGTAGGCGTTGCCCGGGGTCTTGATCACCAGTGGTTTCGTGGCGACATCGTGTTCGTTCGCGGGCCGCCACGGACGGGGGAGGACGAAGGGCGGCTCTTCGAGCAACATGTCACCGGGCGGCCCGGCCGGTCGTGGTCCCGGTGACTGCCCGAGAAGGTCGTAGTACCACGGGTTCACGCCGACCATACTGATCAACGCCCTTGTGAACCGGGGGAGATCACGGTCCAGTACCGCCTCGGCGGTCCGCACCAGGTCGACGGGATCGAGGCCCAGCCCCGGCCACTGCATGACCAGCCGCCACGCCGCGTCCACCGCCAGGTTCTCCACGCCGGTGCCGGGCGAGCCCGCGTCCAATGCCAGTTCTGCCTCGAACAACGCCTGGGACCGCGGCGAAAGCCCGTGCCAGTGCGCCGCGTCCAGCACGTCGGATCCCGTGCCGCTGTGCGGGTGGTCGAGGCCGACCAGCCGCAGCAACGGATTCAGCTCGGCGCGCAGGTGCAGTAGGTGCGGCGAGGACCGCAGCAGCTCGGTGAGCATGCTCGACCCGCCCCGCGAACTCGACGCGACAACGACGAGATCGCGCACCTTCGCACGGAAGTGCGGCACCGGCGTGCCCCGCAGCGGTCGTAGCGACTCCAGCCCGCGCACGACCTCGGCGACCGGGCGATCCACGGTGCGGCTAGGCATGATCGGGTTTCCGCACCGAGTACACGCACCACCGCCACCGGTCGCGCACCGAGCCGTCCGGCAGCACCTCGAAGGGGTGTACGGCGCGTACCTCGCGCGGCGCGTCGTAGTAGAGGCGGTAGATCTCCTGCCGGCTCGCCGGTGTCGTCTCGTGGGTATCGATCCAGCGGTCGATCGACTCCCAGAGGAAGTACTCCTCCATCCGTACGTCGGTGAACCCGCCGCCGGTGAGCAACGCCCGGAAGTCCTCCTCGCGGAACATCTGGTACAGCAGTGGCTGCTTCTTCTTGAACACACGGAACATCCAGAACGCGTCCACGTCCGCGTACGGCACGATCTGCCCGACGATGAACTGGCCGCCCGGCCGCAGCACACGGAAGATCTCCGACACCGGCCGCTCCGGCTGGGGCAGCAGATGCAGCACCTCCCGGGTGACCACGAGGTCGAAACTGGCGTCGGGGAACGGCAGGTCGTAGACGGTGCCCTGGTGTACGACGTCCAGCCGGGTGGCGGCGAGCGCGGCCATCTCCGGGGTGAGGTCCAGCCCGACCATCTCGCCGACCCGGCCGCGGAACGCGCCGCCGACGACACCGCTGCCGCAGCACACGTCCAGCATCCGCGCGTCCTGCGGCACCGCGCACAGCTCCGCGTGCTTGCCGAGCAGGTCCTCGTCGGTGAGCCAGGAGCACGAGTCGTGCCAGTCCTTCGAGCGGATCCCGAACTGTTTCTGGTAGACCGCGTAGTCGACCTCGACCGCCCGGGTCCGGGAGCGGGCCGTCCGCCCGGCCAGCCGCGCGGCGAGCCTGGCCCGACTCGCGTCGATGGCCCGTTCGGCGATGCGGCGGGCCAGCTCCGGGTCGGCTGCCAGCGCCCGCCGCGCCTGCTCGGTGACGACGTCGAACACGCGGGCGCCCGCGTCGTCGTTGCGCAGGGTGCGTTTGGTCTGGCCGTCGAACCGCGCGTCCGGGATCCGGATCGCGATCACCGCGGTCAGCCCCTCCAGGATGTCGACCACGGTCATCTTGTCCGCGGACGGGCCGAGGTGGTCGGCCACCACCCCGGCCAGCGCGCCGCGCAGGGCGTCCACATGCGATCCGCCCAGGTCGGTGCGGATGGTGTTGACGTAGCTGAAGATCTGCTCCGCGTACCCCTCGGTCCACTGGACGGCGGCGTCGATCACGCACCCGTCCTCGGCCCAGGTGATGGTGGCCGGCTCGGCGTGCACCTTCTCGGCGTCGCGGGCGCGGTACGCGAGCAGGCCCCGCACCCCGGTCGTCTCGCACAGCGACTCGTGCCGCCCGGTGCGGTGGTCGGTGAGATCGACCCGCAGACCCGGGTGCAGGTATGCGATGTCGAGCAGCCGGGCGTGCACCAGGTCCGTGTCGAGGACGCACGAGGAGAAGATCTCCGGGTCCGGGCGGAACCACACCCGGGTGCCGCGGCGGACGCTGTCGCCGACCCGCTTGAGCGGGGTTTCGATCGAGCCCCGGGCGAACGACTCGCTGTGGTGCGCGCCGTCGCGCCACACGTCCAGCCGCAACCACTCCGACAATGCGTTCACGCAGGCCAGGCCGACGCCGTGCAGCCCAGCCGAGGTCGCGTACGAGGAGTGGTCGAACTTGCCCCCCGAGTGCAGCGTGGTGAGCACGAGCTCACACGCCGGGATCCCGGCCTCCGGGTGCGGATCAGTGGGGATGCCCCGGCCGTCGTCGGTGACCGAGCAGGAGCCGTCCTCGTGCAACTCCACCGAGATCGCGCCGCAGTGCCCGGCTGCGGCCTCGTCCACGGCGTTGTCGATCAGTTCGAGCACCAGGTGGTGGGCGCCGTCCGAGCCGGTCGATCCGACGTACATCGACGGGTTGCGGCGCACCGCCTCCAGCCCGGAGTAGACGGTGATCGCCTCGGCGGTGTATTCGGTGGTCATGGCGCTCCGTTTCCGGCGAACCGCGGCTCGGTCAGCCCGGTGAGGGCCTGCTCCAGCCGGTCCACGTGCGTCTTCTTCAGCGTGCACAGTGTCTCCAGCCAGCTCGCCAGATCGGCCACGCCTTCCGTGTGCGCCTGTGCCGCAAGGCCGGGGTAGCGTTCGGTGGCCTCCCCGAGGTCGCCGCTGATCGCCGCGGCGAGGTTGCGGCGGGTGTCGCCGAGCGCGTGGCCGGTGCTCGGATCGTCGCCGCCCAGCAGGTCACGCAGCACATCCAGGTGCCCGTGGGCGGCGCAGGCCACACTCTCGGCGAGCTCGCCGAACACCCGGGCCGCCTCGGTGTGACCCTCGATCTCGGCGACCTGTGCGAAGTAGGTGTACCGAGCCGCGGTGGCCGCCTCGGCGAGGAACGCGCTCTGCACGCCGTTTGCAAGGGACTGCTCAGGTTCCATGTCAGACCCTCGTTCCCGAGGCGATGACGAACAGCATGTGGTCGGTGATCCGCCCGTCCGCCTCGGCCACCGCGTGCCGTGCGCGGAACGCGGCGGACGCACTTCCGTAGCGGTCCCGGATGGCCTTCCGCGCGTCTTCGTCGATCGCGCCGTTGTCGGACCACACGTCCACGTCCTCCACCGACACATACCGCTGCGACCGCACCGGGTCACATCCCGCGCCGGCGAGCAGGGCCTCGACATCGCCGGGCCGGAAGAAGTGCCGCCGGGCCGGGTTGCGCAGCCGCAGGATCTCGAAGTAGTCGTCGCGGTCGTCGTCCCCGTAGGCGCACAGGTGGGTCAGCACGACCCGCCCACCCGGCCGGGTCACCCGCACCATCTCCCGTACCGCGTCCGGCAGCGTCATGAACTGGATCCCCTGACGGCACACCACGAGGTCGAACGTGCCGTCGTCGAACGGCAGCTTCTCCGCCGGGGCGATCACCAGTTCGTCGAGCATGTCGCGCGCCTGCTCGGCCATTTCCGGCGTGATGTCCACGCCGACCAGCCGTCGCACCCGCCCGGCGAACAGCCTTGACACCAGTCCGGTACCGCATGCCACATCCAGGACCGCATCGCCCGGCTGGGGCGCGGCCGTGGACAGCATCAGCTCGCCGAGTGCGTCGTCGGTGCACCACGAACTGGACCGGTCGTAGGTTCTCGCGCGGTCGGCGAAGTGCGTGCGGACGCTTCCCATTTCGTTCATCTGCTCTCTCCTGACAGAACCAGGGCATGGCCCGGCGTCGCACGACGGCGCAGCCAGCGGACGACGGCGTCGCGCCGCCAGCGCCGGAAGTGATTGCGGTCGGTGCACAGCGATCGCGCCTCCACCGCCAGCCGCACCGCGAACCCGCGCAGCGCGACGCCGAGCGGACCGGGAGCCCGTTCGTCCAGCGAGGCCCCGTCGAACGGGTAGCGGAGCGTCTCCATCGCCCGCGCGGCCACGCTCTCCACCTGCCGCCGCTCCCGGTCGGACAAACCCCGCCGGTGGGCGCCGATCCTGGTCGTGGTGATCGGGTCGCCCGCAGTGCGCCAGGAGGCCGAAAGCGAGGCGGTCACACGGGCGTTGCCACTGAGGTGGTGCGCCAGCATCGCGGGCTCGACCTCCTCACCGATGAAGTCGCAGATCGACCGGATCTCCCGGTCGGGCGCGGACACCAGGTCCTCGTACCGCACCAGGTGCACCACTTTCGGCCCCCACCGCTCCAGGGCCGCGCGGGCGAGCTCCTGTTCGGCCTTCCACCGCAGCGCCATGCGGTACGGGTGGCAGTAGCCGAACACGGCCCGCTTCGCCGATGCGACCACATCGCGGGGATCGCGCACCAGCCACAGGAACCGCGCGTCCGGGAGTTGGTCGAGCACGTCGTCGACGTGCTCGACCATGAAGGTGCTCTTGCACCCCCACCGGGCCGCGCCCTCCGCGATGCGGTACTGGTCGTAGATCGCCGACACCACCCCGAACAGCGACGGCGTCTTTCCACTCACGGCAGCCTCGGTCACGGCGGCCCGGTCGATCACATGCGGCCACGGGTGGATGTGGTAGCGCAACAACCGCATCGCGTCACCCACCATCGCGTTGACATCACCGTTGTACGGGATGCCGGACAGGTACCGCATGAAGTGCGGCGGGTGCGGGACCGCGATGCGCGAGTGCGCGTCGAGCACCAGCCGCAGCAGGTTCGACCCGGACCGTTCGGTCCCGATGATCAGGATCGGGCCGTCCTGAGTGGACACCGGTCAGACCCCGGCCGCGAGCTTCTTCGCGCCGCAGTCCATCAGAGTGCTCCCGACCGCGGCCACCTCCGGGTCGGCGACCTTGTCCAGTGTGTACTGTTCGGAGCCTGGAACCAGTGGCGCGGCGGCTGAACTCCACTCCGTGCGCCAGCCGGTCCCGGCGTACGACGTCGACCGCTCGGTGCCGTCGGCCGGCTGCGGGTGGAAGTACTCGAAGTGCTCCGGCCAGTGCTGGAAGTCCATCACCGGGCCGGGCTGATAGGCGTCGTACACGCGCTTGTACGCGTCCCGGCAGACCTGCTCGGGCAGCCCGCTCACGTTCAGGAACTCGTCCTCGTGCAGCGCCTGTTCGACCGACAGCCAGTTCAGGTGGTCGATCTCGGAGCGAATCATCTTGTTCTGCCTCGCGTCCTGGTACACCGTCGTACCGGGCATGGCCGACAGGTACTTCACCCGGGTCACATGGTTGTACTGCTCGGCGAACTGCACCATGTCCGACAGGGACTCCTCGGTCTCGTTCGGCAGACCGACGATGAGCAGCGAGCCGAACCGCACGCCGCCCTCGAACGTGGTGCGCATCGCGCGGACGGTCAGGTTCTCGCTGCTGCCCTTGCGTGCCTCGCGCAACACCTCGCGGCCCAGCGACTCGACGCCGTACAGGATGATGTCGGCACCTGCGTCCCGCATCGCGTCGATGCGCGGTACGTCCATGTCGGCGCACCGGGTCAGACAGGTCCACCGCAGATCGTGCTGGGAGATCACATCGCACATCTCGATGGTCTGGCCGCGGTGTGAGCTGAACGTGAGGTCGACGAAGAAGCAGAAGTCCACGCCGTACTGGGTTTTCAGCCAATCGAGGTCGCGGTCCATCTTCTCTGGCGACTTCGCCCGCACCTGCGGGGTGGTGCGGTAGCAGAACGAGCAGTCCATCTTGCAGCCGCGGCTGTAGGACGAGATCACCTGTGGCTGCATGCCGAGCGGCGACCGCGCCTGAGGCCACAGGTCGAGGCGCATCCTGGGCAGCGCGTCCAGATCCATCATCTGGCCGCGCGGCGGCGTGCGGCGTGTCTTTCCGTTCTCGTCCCGGTAGCAGATGCCCTTGATGGTCGGGAGATCCTGCTGCCACGAGCCGCGGGCGTAGCTCTCCATCAGCTCCAGGATGGTGATCTCGCCCTCGCTGATCACCGCGATGTCGCAGGCGGTGTCCGACATGAAGATCGCCGGAAGGGAAGTGACCAGTGAGCCGCCGCAGATGATGGGCATGTCCGGGTTCGACTCGCGGACCATCGCCATCAGCTCGCGGCAGAACGGGAAGTTGTCCTCGAACGTGCACACACCGAGCACGTCGGTGCCTTCCATGATCTGCTTGTACGCCGCTTGCAACGGGTTCGGTGTGTAGCGGACGTCGACGATGCGCACCGGGTACCCGGCGTTGTGCAGCACGGTCGAGATGTACGTCGCGCCCTCGTAGGGTGAGGTGAGGAAGAACTCCCAACCGCGCGGCATGGTGAACGGCGAGGGCCCGACGATGAGGGTGAACCTCGGCAGCGTGGGATCGACCGGCACCGGTTCTGTGTCCTGATTGCGCATCTGCTCGATGTAGCGCTGGTCGACGGAGCCGTTGGCGTCGGCATACAGCTCCAGGGCCAGGGATAACTTGCGCGCCATGTGAATTCTCCCTCGCGTCATGGTCGTGGACGCTCCGCCAGGTAACTGTAGGGGCGGGATGTGCTGTTCGGCACGGGTGTTCAAGCCGCACTGTTCATCGTTGTCGTACGCGGGGAGCCCGTTGTTAGCCTTCGGTGCCGCTGGCGTCGACAGAGAAATACAGAGGGAATCCCGTTGACCACACAGCCGAACATCCTGTTCATCTCCCTGGACACCGTGCGCGCCGACGTGGCCTATTCGGGGAAGTACCCCGGTGTGGAGCGGCTGCGCGCGAACGGGGTCAGTTTCACGCAGGCGATCTCGTCGTGCCCCCTGACACCGGTCAGCCACGCCACGGTGTTCACCGGGCTCCAGCCGCCCCGCCACGGGGTCAGGCACCTGTTCCGTGAATCGCTCAACAAGGAAGTGCCGACGCTGGCGGAATGCCTGTCGGCGGCCGGGTACACGAGCGGCGCGGTGGTCTCCTGCCCCGGCCTCAACAAGTGGTACGGGATTGACCGCGGGTTCGACTTCTACGACGACGAGATCCCCCTGCTGCCGGACGGCCGGGACCCGCTGTCGGTCGGCGACGTGAAGCTGCGCGGGCTGGCGCTCAAGCGCGCGCCGGTCGTGGTCGACCGCGCCACCCGCTGGCTTGAGTCACTGGACGGCGACAGCCCCTTCTTCCTGTTCGCGCACTTCTTCGACGCGCACTGGCCGTACGAGCCGCCGGAGGATGTCGGCGTCGACGTGGCGAACCCGTACGAAGGCGAGGTCGCCTACACCGACCACTACGTCCAGCTCCTGCTGCGCCGCATCGCCGAGATGGGCCACGACATCGAATCGATGCTGGTGGTGTGCTTCTCCGACCACGGCGAGGACCTGGCCGGGTGGTACCCCAACGACCACGCCGGCGACCTCGGCCACCCGTACGAGGAGGGCCACGGCTGTCTGCTGTTCGACGCGACCCAACATGTGCCGATGATCATCAGCGGCCCCGGGGTGCCGGTGGGGATGAGCGTGGACAGCCAGGTACGGCTGGTCGACATCATGCCGACGGTGCTCGACCATCTCGGTCTTGACCCGCGGTCGTCGGACGGTGCCTCGCTCACCGAGTTCTTCGCGAACGGCACCGGGGCATCCCGCGAGGCGTACTCGGAGACCTACTTCCCACAGGAGCGGGCCGCCGCATCGGACGACTACCCGGACCTGAAGGCGCTGCACGCGGTGCGGGCGGACGGGCGGAAGGTGATCTGGGAGGCGGACGGGCAACAGGTATGGGCCTACGACCTCGCCACCGATCCCAACGAGCTCGGTGGGCGGGTCCTCGTGTCCGATGAGGACGCGTGACACCAGGGGTGACCGCGGCGCCTCATTCGGTCCGCCGGGTCCTGGTCGCGAGCACGATCGGCACCGCCATCGAGTGGTACGACTTCTACCTGTACGCAACGGCGTCCGCGCTGGTGTTCGGCCCGCTGTTCTTCCCGGGCACGTCGACTGCCGGCGGTGTGCTCGCGTCGTTCGCCACCTACGCGGCCGGTTTCGTCGCACGCCCCTTGGGCGGCCTGCTGTTCGGCCACTTCGGCGACCGGGTGGGCCGCAAGTCGATGATGGTGTGGACGTTGCTCGTCATGGGCATCGCCACGTTCGGCATCGGCCTGCTGCCCACCTATGAGACGGCCGGTGTCCTCGCGCCGGTCCTGTTGGTGACGTTGCGCGTCGCGCAGGGCATCGGCATCGGCGGCGAATGGGGAAGCGCGGTGCTGCTCAGCACCGAACACGGCCCGCCCGAGCGCCGCGGCTTCTTGAGCAGCTGGCCCGCGATGGGCTTCGCGGTGGCGTTGTTCGGCAGCAACCTGACCTTCGTGCTGATCTCCAAGCTGCCCGAGGAGGACTTCCTGACCTGGGGATGGCGGCTGCCCTTCCTGGCATCGAGCGTCCTGGTCGGCATCGGCATCTGGGTCCGGCTTGGGGTCGAGGAGTCACCGGAGTTCGTGCGTGGCCAGGCGGAGAACCGCGCCACCCGGGTACCGGTGATCACGGTGCTGCGGCGGTGGCCGCGCCGCGTGCTGATCGGCATTCTCGCTTCGCTCGGCACCGGGTCGGTGATCGCGATGTTCACCGTCTTCCTGGTGGCGCACGCGGCGAAGGCCGGGCCGGAGGTGCGGTCGACCGTGCTGACCGGTCTGATGATCGCGGCCCTGGCGGAGTGCGTGACACTGCCGGTGTTCGGCGCGCTGTCCGATCGGTTCGGCCGCCGACCCGTCATGATCTTCGGCTATGTGGTCGCGGTGGTGGCGATGATCCCGGCGGGCGCCTGGCTGTCCTCGGGTGATCCGACGCTGGTCGCCCTGGTGTTCATTCCCGCGCTGACCATCGCGCACGGCGCGATCTACGGTGGCCTGGCGGCGTTCCTGGTGGACCTGTTCCCGACCATGGTGCGGTTCTCCGCGATCGCCGTGACCTACCAAGTGGGCGTCACGATCTCCAGTTTCCTGCCGCTCATCGCGGTCGCGATCACCGGAGACTCGTCGTCGCTGCTTCCGGTGCTCGCGATGTTCGCGGTGGTCCAGGCCGCGGCGGCGATCGCCGTGGCGTGCGCACCGGACTCACGCGCTGACGCTGACCTGGCCGCGGACTCGGCAGGCGAGCGCCGACCAGTCAGCAGCGCAGTCCATGGCGAGGTCAGCAACGACCGGTGACCAGCGCTGGGGGACGGCGGCGGCGAGTCGGTCCCACTGCGCGGCGTCGAGGGTGTTGGCGTCGAGCAGTCGCAGGAGTGCGCGGCCGATCTCGGAGAACCGCAACGACGGATCGGTGCGCAGCGAGAGCAGGAACCGATCTCGTTCGGCGCGAGGCGTGCCGTTGGTGACGTTGTCACCACCGTTGTCACCGCCGATGTCGTTGTCCGGTGCCTTGTTTTCCGGTGCGTTGCTTTCCGTGCGATGTCCGGTGGAAAGGCGATGCCGCGGCGGAATGGGATCCTCGCCGCGGCGCATTCTTTCCCGGACATCCCGGGCGGTGCCGACCGATATTCCGGCGATTCGGGCGATCGCTCGCAAAGAGAGATCTGGATTGTTCGAAATCGCCCGACTCGCAATCGTGCGTCCGTGGGAGGCGTCGAGTGGCCGCACTTTCCCGTCACGGCCGAGGCGGGTGTTCAACTGAGTCATTTCCCCGGTTGAACACTGCCGGATCGCGGCCACCGTCTTGGTGGACAATCCGGCTGTCGACGCGATCAGACGGTCCGATAAGTGTGGATGCGACGTGAGGATCCGGGAGGCGGCGGCGGTGCGGTCAGCCAGCGCCAGCGGCAACCCCTGGGTCACGTTGGCGCTCACGGCCAGCACGAAAGCGTCCTCCTCGGTGCCGTCGACGAATCGCACACCGATGGTGGCGTCCCCGCGCAGCTTGGCCGCACGCAGGCGGTGCACGCCGTCGACCACCTGCATGGTCGGCCGGTGCACGAGGATCGGCGGGAGGTCGTCCGGGCACTGTGCCAGGGCGCTGACGTGGTCGGGACTGGGGCCGGCGACCCGCACGAGAAGCGTTTCGGTTACCTGGTCGACCGGCACGAACGTCGGCGGCGTGTCCTTCAATTGCGTACCCAGCGATGTCCCGCTCATCCGAACTCCTCCAGATGGGCCAACCTATTTCCGAGCATGACTTGGTCACGCTCGGCAGCGCGTAACTGATCAGGTCTCGGGAAGCGGCTACAAGATACTGGCCAGGTTGTAGCGCCGAACAGACCTACGTCACAGAATTTCCATGAGCAAATTCTCATAATTGCCATTGTGGTCGGCGCATCGGACGAGCACCGAGGTAAGCATCGCGGAGACACCGATTCGCGTTGACACCGATCAGTGTCATGAGACAGAGTTCCCCTCGTTCCCCTAATAGATTTCCGTGGGTCACGGAGTGTGAAACCAAAGTGGACGCGCGATTAAATACGGTGAATCCCTTACCGGCCGAGACGATGGTGGGTATGTTCCGGCGCGAGGTCGCCCGGGCTCCGGAGTCGATCGCGGTTGTCGCCGCTGACGGCACGCTCTCCTACGCCGAGCTCGACGCCCGCGCCTCCTCGGTGGCGGGCGCGCTGAGAGACCGTGGAGTCGGGCCAGAAGACATCGTCGCCGTCGTGATCCCGCGCAGCGCGGACATGGTGGTGGCCGTCGTCGCCGTGCTCGCCGCGGGAGCCGCGTATCTGCCGGTCGACTCCGCCCAACCGCCGGACCGGGTGGCCGCCATGCTCGCCGACGCCCGTCCCGCCCTGGTGCTGACGCCGGGGGAGCTGCGGGCGCTGGAGGCCGCGGCGGTGTCCGCCGCCCCGGTGGCAGATCCCGATCCGGCGTGCGCCGCCTACGTCATCTACACCTCCGGCTCGACCGGAAAGCCCAAGGGCGTGGTCGTTCCCCATGCGGGGATCACCCATCTCGTCGCGGCCCAACGGGAACGCTTCGGTGCCCGACCGGGTGCCCGGGTGTTGCAGTACGCATCGGTCGGCTTCGACGTGGCCGTCGCCGACCTGTGTATGGCGCTGCTCACCGGGGCCACGCTCGTTCTCGCGCCGCCCGAGGGCCTTCCGCCCGGCGAACCGTTCGCCCGGTTCATCGCCAAGCACGGCGTCACCCATGTGTGCATGCCTCCGAGCGCGCTCGCCACCCAGCCGGACATGACGCTGCCTTCGGTCGCCTGTCTGATCGTCGCGGGGGAGGCGCTCAGCCCGGACCTCGTCGCCCGATGGTCTGTCGCCCGCCGGATGATCAATGCCTACGGCCCGACCGAGGCGACAGCGTGCGCCACCATGAGCGCGCCGCTCACCGGCGGCCCGGTGGTGCCGATCGGGGCGGCGATCCCCGGCACCGAACTACGGGTGCTGGACGAGTTGTGCGCCCCGGCCGCCGAGGGCGAACTGTATATCGGCGGCGCCGGGGTCGCCCGGGGCTATCTGGGCTGTCCCGGGCTGACCGCGCAGCGGTTCGTCGCCGACCCATGGGGTCCGCCCGGGTCGCGCATGTTCCGCACCGGCGACCTGGTCCGCGTGCTGCCGAACGGTGATCTGCTGTTCCTCGGCCGGGCCGACGATCAGGTGAAGATCCGCGGGCACCGGGTCGAACCGGCCGAGGTGGAGGCCGTGCTCGGCGCTCACCCGGCGGTGGCGCGGGCGGCGGTCGTCGCTCGCTCCGGACCGCTCGGCGCCTACCTGGTCGGCTACGTGGTGCCGCGCGGGGCGCGCGTGCCGGACCTGCGCGCGCACCTCGCCGAACGGCTGCCGGCCTACCTCGTCCCGGACATGATCGAGGTGGTCGGGCACTTCCCGTTGACCCCCAACGGAAAACTGGACCGGGCCGCGTTCGCCGAGCCCGCGCCGCGGACGTCGGGCGCGCTCGCCGATGACCTCGCCCGGTTGTTCGCCGAGGTGCTGTCGGTGGATTCGGTCGCGCCGGACGACGACTTCTTCGCCCTCGGCGGCACCTCGCTCATGGCCACCGCGCTGGTCAGCCGGATCCGGGTCGAACTGGCCGTGGACGCGTCCGTGGCCACCATCTTCGACGCCTCCACACTCGCCGACCTCGCCAAAGCCCTGTCCACGATGGACCCGGTGGCCTCAGCGAACTCGGCCAGGGGCCGGACATGAACATCGTCATCGTCGGGGCGGGTATGGCCGGAACCATGCTGGCGATCCGGCTGGCCCGCCGTGGCCACTGGGTGGACGTGGTGGAGCGGCGCGGCGACCCGCGTGGCACGAACGGCCCGGAAGCCGCGTCGATCAGCGTCGGGCTGTCCGAACGCGGACGCGCGGCGTTGCACGACATCGGGCTCCTTGAGGAGGCCCTGGCCAAATCGGTCCCCATGAGCGGGCGGATCGTCCATCACAGCGGCCGGGTCACCTACCAGCCCTACGGCGCGGACGACACCGAGGTGCTGCACTCGGTCCGCCGCCACGACCTCAACATCGCCCTGCTCGACGTCGCCGAATCCATTCCCCGGGTGCGGTTGTGGTTCGGGCACCGCGTCACTGGCCTCGCCGGTACCGAGGTGCAGACCCCGGACCGGACGTTCTCGGCGGATCTCGTCGTCGGCGCGGACGGCGCGTACTCGACCGTCCGCACCCATCTGCACCGCCGGGTGCGCGCCGAGTTCCACCAGACGCACCTGGACTGGGGCTACCGGGAGTTCACCATCCCGGCCGTCGACCGACCGGAGGCGTTGCATGTGTGGCCGGGCAGGCGGGGACTGGTGGTGGCACACCCCAACCCGGACGGATCGCTGACCGGCACCGTGTTCCTGCCGTTCGACGGCGACACCGGGTTCTCGGGGCTGCGCGACCCGGCGCGGGCCGGGGCGTTCCTGGCGGAGGAGTTCGGCGACCTGACCGATCTCGTACCGGACCTGGTCACGCAGTTCCTCGCGCACGAGCCGGGCAGCTTGGTGTCGGTGCGCACCGCGCCGTGGCAGCACGACCGTGTCGTCCTCGTCGGCGACGCCGCGCACGCCGTGTTCCCGTTCTACGGCCAGGGGATGAACGCCGCGTTCGAGGACTGCGCGGTGCTCGACGCGTGTCTCGCCGAGCACTCCCTGGGCGACGCACTCGCCGCGTTCGAGGCCCGCCGCCGCCCGCACACCGATGTGCTCGCCGAGTTGTCCGCGCGCAACTTCGTGGAGCTGCGCGACCAGGTGCGGTCACCGGTGTTCCTGGCCCGCAAGCGGATCGACTTCGCGCTCGGCCGCCTGTTACCCGGGTGGCGGACGCTGTACGCGATGATCAGCCACAGCAGCCTCCCGTACGGCGACGCGCTCGCCCGGGCCCGCCGCCAGGACCGCCTCCTCGGTGGACTTGTCGGGCTCGGCGCAGTCACGTTGCTCGCTGCGGCGCGGCGGAAGCGGAGCGGGAGATGTTGAGCCACCCGGCGGGTGACGTCGCGCTGTTCGAGCCGGAGAACCCGGACCTGCCTGCCGCCGCCGAGGTGGTGCTGGCCTGGGCGCGGTCCTACCTGTGTCAACCGCACCCCGATCTGGGGCGGGGCGGCGACGTTTGCCCGTACACGGCCGTCTCGCTGGAACGGGGCGGGCTCTTCCTCGCCGTGCACCCCGGACGGCCGGACCTGCGGGCTGTGATGACCGCCTACCGCGACTGGTTCCCCGACCTGCCGCCGCGTGAGGGGCCGCAGGCCAGATACCGCACGGTCCTGGTGGTGCTGCCGGACGTCACGCCCGGGGAGATCGACCGCACGCAGCAGGAGCTGAAGCTCGGGTTCGTGGAACGCGGCCTGATGATAGGTGAGTTCCACCCGGGACCGCCGTCCGCGCCCGGTCTGTGGAACGCGGACTTCCGGCCGCTGCGCAGCCCGCTGCCGTTGCTGGCGGTACGGCACATGGTGGCCGCCGACGCACCCTTCCTGCGGGCGAACCCGGAGCATCTGGCGGCGTACCGGAGCCGGTTCGGAGATCGGGGAGCGCACCGATGACGTTCCCACTCCCGCCCGGGGCTCGGCGACTGTGGTTCCTTGAGGCGTTCGCCGACGGCGCACCCCTGCACAACAACCCGGCGGTGTTCCGGTTGACCGGCACCGTGTCGGTGGACGCGCTCCAGCGTGCGGCGGATCTGGTGGTGGCCCGGCACCCGGTGCTGCGAACCACATTCGACGAGGTCGACGGCGAGCCGGTCGGACGGGTGGGACCGGTGGGCGCCGCGGATGTCGTGGTGCGGACGGTGCCATCCGCATCCGCATCCGCAGACGCCGCCGCGGAGGCGTTCGCCGCGCAGGCCGCACGCGAGCCGTTCGACCTGCGCACCGGGCCGCTGTTCCGGATCCGTCTGGGCCGGATCACGCCGACCGACCACGTCCTGGTGATCAACACGCATCACGCGGTCGTCGACGGTACGTCACTGTTGGTGCTGTGCGGGGAGATCAGCGCCCTGTACGCCGACCCGGCCCGGCCATTGCCGGATCCCGGAGCGCCGCCGGACGGCGTCGACGACGACCCGTCCCGCCGGGTGTCCGATCTGGACGGTGCGCCGGACCTGCTCACCCTGCCCACCGACCGGCCCCGCCCCAGGATGCGCGCCTTCCGGGGGGAGTTGCGCCGCCACGCCGTTCCCGATGGCCTCACCGCCCGGGTCGACGCCCTCGCCCGCGCCACGCGCGCCACCCGGTTCGTCGTGCTGCAGGCCGCGTACGCCGCCACGTTGGGCACGACGGCGGGTCAGGACGACATCGTGGTCGCCACCTTGTGGTCCGGACGGCCGGGGCCGGAGTTCGCCGGCGTCGTCGGAATGTTCGTGAACCCGGTGCCGTTGCGGGTGGGGATCGGCGGGGATCCGACCTTCCGCGAGCTGGTGGCCAGGGTCCGCCGCTCGGTCGCGGCGGGACTGGGCAGCGCGGCAGTCCCGTTCGACCGGATCGTCGAGGCGGTCGGCGCCTCCCGCGACCCGAGCCACGCGCCGCTGTGCCAGGCGCACCTCGTGATGCAGGACCCGCCCGAGGTGGTGTTCCCCGGCGTGCGGGTCGACCGGATGCTGCCGGACACGGGCACGGCAGACGTCGACCTCAGCTTGATGGTGGAGTCCGGCGGCGCGGAGATGGCCGTGGTCACCGAGCACGACATGGACCTGTTCGACGGTGCGACGGTCGACGGTTTCGTGGGGCGGCTGCTGTCCTTGGTGGAGCGCGCGTGCGCCGACCCCGATGGCCGGTTGTCAGCACTGACGGCAGGGACTTCGGTGGTGGCTGCGTCGGTGGCCGGGCCGGCCGCTGCTCCGGCGCCGTCGACCGTGCTGGAGATGATCCGGTTCGGCGCGGACGGCCTTGCGGCGGGTGAGTTGTCCTACGCCGAGCTGGAGCGCCGTTCGGCGGCGCTGGCCTCGGTGTTGCGGGCGAAGGGCGCCGGGCCGGAGGCATGGGTCGCGGTGGACCTGCCGCGCGGCACGGACCTGGTGGTGGCCATCCTCGGGATCTGGCGGGCGGGCGCGGTGTACGTGCCGGTGGAACCGTTGTGGCCCGAGCCGAGGCGTCGGGCCGTCACCGACGCCGCCCGCGTTGTGCTGACCGAGATCCCGGACCTGCCGGAGGAGTTCGAGCGCGTCGATCCCGGAATCACACCCGATTCACTGGCGTACGTGTTCCACACGTCCGGTTCGACCGGCCGCCCGAAGGCGGTGGGTGTGCCGCACCGCGCGGTGGCCGAGATGCTGGCCCGGTCGACGGCGTTGGTGGGGCTGGGCGCCGGGGACGTGGTGGCGGCCATGGTCTCCCCGGCGTTCGACATCTCGGTGTGGGAACTGGTCGGGCCGCTGACCGTGGGCGCCCGGGTGGCGGCGATACCGCCGGAGATCGTTGTGGACGGTCCCGCGCTGGCGCGGCGTCTGATGGCCGAGGCGGTCACGGTCGTCCAGGTCACCCCGTCGGTGTGGGCGGTGCTGGTGGCGGCCGGAGGCGTGCCGGATTGCGTGCGGGTCCGGGTGTCGATCGGGGAGGTGCTGACGCCGGAGCTGGCCGGGTCGCTGGGCGGGGCCGAGCTGTGGAACACGTACGGCCCGACCGAGACAACGATCTGGTCGACCGCCGAGCGGGTGCACCCAGGCAGCCGGTTCGGCATCGGCGGCCCGCTCGACGGCGTGGCCGCGTATCTGCTGAACGCGGGCCTGCGACCGGTTGACGACGATGTGGTCGGCGAGGTGTACCTGGGTGGGTTCCCGCTGGCGCGCGGCTATCTCGGCGCGCCCGGCCAGTCGGCGACGAGGTTCGTCGCCGACCCGTTCTCACCGGTCCCCGGCGCGCGCATGTACGCGACGGGCGACCTGGCGCGGCGCCGGCCGGGTGGTGTCGTGGAGTTCGTCGGGCGGGTGGACGCGCAGCTCAAGGTGCGTGGTCACCGGGTGGAACCGGCCGAGGTGGAGGCGGCGCTGCGGGCGGACCCGGAGGTCGCCGACGCCCGAGTGGCCGCTGACGGTGACCGCCTGGTGGCCTATGTGATCCCCGCCGCCGGGCGGCCCCGCTGGCCGAGGGTGCGGGAGCGGCTGAGCCGCGTCCTTCCCGCCTATCTGGTGCCGTCGGCGATGGTGTCCGTGGACGCGTTCCCGTTGACCAGCTCCGGGAAGCTGAACGTACGCGCTCTGCCCCCACCTGCGGAGGGTGTCGCCGCCACCGCTCCCCACCCGGGTCTGGAGACCACGATCGCCGAGATCTTCGCACAGTTGCTGGCTCGCCCGGTGAACCGCGACGACGACTTCTTCCTGTCCGGCGGCCATTCCCTGGCGGCAGTGAAGGCCGTCGCCAAGATCCAGGCGTCGGTTGGCGTGGAGGTGCCGATCAGAACCCTGTTCGGCAACCCCACCGTCGCCACCCTGGCCGCCGCGATCGATGCGGGCCAGAGCAATCCCGATGTTCCGGAGAGCCCAGACAGCTCAGACGTATCGGGGGCGCTGCCCGCACCAGGACGGCTGTCCGGCCCGCAGCACGGACTGTGGATCATCCACCAGGCGGGTCAGGACAACGGCGCCTACGTCGTGCACGCCGCGTTCCGGTTGGAGGGTGCGCTCGACGAAGCAGACCTGCGCGCCAGGTTCGCCCACACCCTGGCCAGCCATCCCATCCTGCGATCGGCGATCGTCGTCCATGACGACACCCCGCAGTTGAGCGCGGCGCCCTACCGGGACGAGTTGCTGACGAGGGCTTGGCGCACCACCGACCTGAGCGCGCACACGGACCCGTGGCCAGAGGCCGAACGCCTGGCCGCCCGCGACGCCGACCACCCCTTCGACCTGACCCAGCGCCCGTTGGTGCGAGCCCATCTGATCAGAACCTCCCCCACGACCCATCTCCTGGCGATCACCGCGCACCACATCATCTGCGACGACACATCGATATCGATCCTGCTGACGAGCCTGACCACCGCGGACCGGATCTCGTCGCTCCGGTCCGGTGCCACGGATGTCCAGGGGCCGATGGCCGCGCTCAGTACGAAGACCAGCGCACCGGGACTGCCGATCCCCGCGCCGGCAGCCGGGGAGCCACGGCAACGAACCACCGAATTCTGGGCTGAAACGCTCCGCGACGCCCCGCCTGCCTCCGGACCCTCGCCGGACCACCCGTACGGCACGGCCCGGGCCACCACGGCGGACGGACCGCCGCACCCGGAATCCGGTCCTGCTCACCCCCGCCGCACGGGTGCAGTCGCCGGTGCCACCCACCGGTTCACCGTCCCGGCCGGGCTCGCCCGCCGCTTCGCCACCTGGTGCCGGGGCGAGCGTGCCACCACCTTCGCCGGTCTCCTCACCGTCTTCGCCATCGTCTCCTCCACCCGGGACGGCGGTGACGACCTGGTCGTCGGCGCCCCGGTCAGCACCCGCCCGGCCGGTGGGGACGACGTGATCGGCATGTTCGTCACGACCCTCCCGCTCCGGCTCCGCACGAACCGTCGAGCGACCCCCCGAGATCTGCTCGCCGACGCCACCGGGATGGTGGTCGACGCGATGGACCACGCCGACATCTCCCTGGCCGACATCCTCACCACGGTCTCCACCCCACGGCAGGACCACCCCCTGTTCCGGACGATGCTGGTCCTCAACCGCGAGACGGCCCCCGTCACCTTCACCGGCCTCACCACCACGCCGCTGCCGATCGACCGCGCCACCAGCCGTTTCGACCTCACCCTCCACATCAGGGAACGCGAGGGCGACTGGCCCGCCCTCATCGACTACCGCACCGACCGGTACGAGGCGGACACCATCGCCAGGATCGCCGACCAGGTGTTGGCGGTCATGGAGGCCGTGGCCCGTCACCCCGGTCTTCCGCTGTCTCACCTCGACCTGTTGTCCCCTGCCGACAGCGCCGTCCACACCGCCCTCGACACCCGGTCAGATCCGGCCCCTCCCAGTGGAGCGGACACACCGTCCACCGGCCTGCCCGTCCACACTCGACCGGCCGCCACGACCGTTGTGGACCTCATTACGGCCCGCAGCGCCCGGACCCCTGACGCCACCGCCGTCCTCGACCTCGCCGCCGCTCCCCTCACCTACCGCGACCTGGACCGCAGATCCTCAGCCGTCGCCCGCCACCTGCGCGAGGCCGGCATCCGGAGCGAGGACCCGGTCGCGATCACCATCCCGTCCAGCGCCGACGCGATCATCGCGATCCTCGGCGTGCTCAAAGCGGGCGGATGCTTCGTCCCCATCGACCCCGCCCAGCCGCCCTCCCGCCAACACGCCCTGATCACCGCCAGCGGCGCGCGGACCGTCCTGACCCGCGACACCCTCCCCGCCACCGGCCACCACGAACCCACGCCCATCCACCCGTCCCAACTCGCCTACGTCGTCCACACCTCCGGCTCCACCGGCGAACCCAAGGGCGTCGAAGTACAGCACGACACTCTCCTCAACCTCACCACCGCGTTCATCGCCGAGCACGGCCTCACCGCCGCGCACCGGCTCCTCATGGTCCCGCCCCCGCACTTCGACGCCGCGTTCGGCGACATCTTCCCGGTCCTCGCGGTCGGGGCCACCCTGGTCATCCACCCCGACCCGGGCGGCCTCACCGGACCGGACCTCCTCAAGCTCTGTGTCGAGCACCGACTCTCCGCGGTGGACACGGCAGCTCCCCTCTGGCAGCGCTGGGTGGCCGATCTCGCCGGGGAACGCCTCCCGTTGGAGATCATGATGGTCGGCGGCGACATCGTCCCGGCGGCGACCGTCCGCGCGTGGGCGGAGCACGGCATTCCCCTCCACAACCACTACGGCCCGACGGAAGCCACCGTCTGCGCGACCAGCCATCGCACCGTCGACGGCCGCGAGCACCCCACCCGACTGCCGATCGGCCGCCCGCTGCCGAACGTCCGCGTCCACCTCCTCGACCGGGCGCTGCGCCGGGTGCCCGTCGGCGTGGTCGGTGAGGTCTACATCGGAGGGTTGGCGCCCGCCCGGGGGTACCGGGGGAGGCCGGCCGCGACCGCCGCGGCGTTCTTCGCCGACCCGTACGGCGCCCACCCCGGCGCCCGTATGTACCGGACCGGCGACCTCGCGAGGCTGAACCCGCACGGCACGTTCGACTTCGTCGGCCGTGCCGACGACCAGGTCAAGATCCGCGGCAACCGGGTGGAGCCGGGGGAGGTGGCCGCCGTGCTCGCCGCGCACCCGGCCGTCGCGGAGGCCGTGGTGGTGGCCAGGGGCGACCGCCTCATCGGCTATGTCGGCGCTCCGACCTCGACCACACCTACCTGGAACGCACCCGATCCGACCACCCCCGACTCGCTGGTCGCCGTCCCGGATGTCCCCGGCCTGCGCGCCTTCTGCGCCGACCGCCTGCCCGCGCATCTCGTGCCGGACACCGTGGTCATCCTCGACGCCCTTCCCACCACAAGCAACGGCAAGGTCGACAACACCGCCCTCCCCGAACCCCCTACCAGCCACACCGCCCCGGCGGATCCGCCTCGGACCGCCACTGAGCGGGCCGTCGCCGCCATCTGGGGCACCGTTCTCGACCAGTCCGACGTGGACCGCGCCGCGGACTTCTTCGCCATCGGCGGGCACTCGCTCATCGCCGCCCACGTCCTGGCCGCCGTCCGTGACCGCCTCGGCGTCACGGTGCCGATGAGCACACTGTTCACCGCCTCCACCGTGGCGGCGTTCGCGGCAGCCATCGATGACGGTGCCTCGGCGAACCTGCCCACGGTCGACCGGCTGCGCGCCGACGCCGTCCCCCCACCCGAGATCCGGCTCCGTACCGTCCACCCACCCGGTGCCCCCTCGGCTGGCGCGCCGCGCCGGATCCTGCTCACCGGCGCCACCGGCTTCCTCGGCCGCCACCTCCTCGGCCAGCTCCTGGCCCGGACCGACGCCCGGATCCACTGCCTCGTCCGTCCGGGCTCGATCGATCGGCTGCCGGACACCGACCGTGTGATCCCGGTCCTCGGCGACCTGTCCGCACCCGGCCTCGGTCTGTCCACAGAGGATCACGACACCCTCACGACCGTGGACGCGATCTACCACAACGCCGCCGTGCCGCACTTCGCCGCGCCCTACACTGCCCTCAAAACCGCGCACGTCGACGCCACCGCGGCGATCCTGCGCCTGGCCGGCGACAGCAGCGCCCCCCTGCACCTGATCTCCACCCTCGGCGTCTTCCTCGGTGACGCCTATGACGACCGCGTCGTGACCGAGGCCGACGCTCCCACCGACCCGAGCGGTCTCACCAGCGGCTACGACCTCAGCAAATGGGTGGCCGACGCCATGGTCGCCGCCTCCCGCCGCCACGGCCTGACCGTCTCGATCCACCGCATCGCGGCCATCGTCGGCGACACCGCCACCGGCGCCGCCGACCCGCGCTCCGCGTTCAGCCGCTGGCTCATCGGATGCATCGCCGCCGGCGCCGTCCCGGACACCGCCGAGGTACTGGACATGGTGCCCGTGGACACGGTGGCCGCGGCGATCGTCGCGCTCTCACAGGCCCCGGACCACCTCTACCGGGACCACCACTACCACGGCGACGGCGGCCTCACCCGTGCCGCCCTCGCCGCCGCCCTCACCTCGGCCGGTCACCCGACCGACGTGGTGCCGTACGACCGATGGCGGGAGCGGATGCTCGCCGACCCGGCCGGGCCTTTCGCCCCGCTCGCCTTCTCCCTGCCCGAACGCCCCCGCCCGCACCCGCGGTTCGACTGCTCCCGCACCTGGGCCGCTGCGGCCGAGGCGGGGGTGGGGTTCCCCCCTGCCAACGAGCGAATGCTGCGCAGGCACCTGGACTTCCTCACCGGTGTCGGCGCGCTTTCCGGAAGTGGATGATCATGCCATTGCCCGAAGAATCCCTTGGTGTCCCGGCTCCGGTACTGGACCGGCTCGGCGCGGCCGGGTACCGGGCCATGATCGCCGGTGTCCGGCTCGGGGTCTTCACCGCCCTGGAAGCCGGCCCGCAGTCCGTCGAGGAGCTGGCCACCACGATCGGCGGTGACCCGGCCGGGGTCCGCAGCCTGGTGAACGTCCTGGTGACCTTCGGATACCTGCGGCGTGACGGCGACTCCGAACGGGTCACGACCGCCGTGTCGCCCGGCCCGGTGGACTCCGAACTGTTCTGGCACGAGGTCCTGTTCGAGCACTGGGCCGACATCGAGGACACCATCCGTACCGGCACCCCCCGCCGCGGCTTCTACACCTGGCTGAGCGAGCGCCCCGCCTCCGGGGCCCGCCTGCGCCGGATGCTCGCAGGCGCCGCCGTGGACCTGGCCGATGACATCGCCGCCGCGCTGCCTCCTGCGGCGACCGTCCTGGACATCGGGGGTGGCCACGGCGACCACGCCGTCGAACTGTGCCGCCGCCGCCCGGACGTGCGGGTCACCGTCTTCGACCTGCCCGAGACGATCACGGCCCTCCGTGACGACGCCCCGCCGGACCGGGTGACGGCGCAGGCAGGCGACTACCTCACCGACGACCTGGGCTCCGGCTACGACTTGGTGCTGCTCTTCAACGTCCTGCACGGCCACCGCCCCGAGGAATGCCGCGAGCTATTCCAGCGCGCGGCGAAGTCACTGTCCCCCACGGGAAGCATCGCCATCCTCGACCATGACCGGGAACCACCGGCCGGGTTGGGCCCGGCCGCGGCCGGGTACCTCGGCATGTTCGACCTGACCCTGTGGCAGGGCCACGGCGGCGGCGTGCACCGGTACACCGACCTCGCGGCATGGCTGGGCGAGGCCGGGCTCACCGAGACGCGGGCCGTACCGCTCGCCGGGTCCCCGCTGGAGAAGCTGCTGATCGCCGGTCGGCCGTCGTGACCGCCGACCCGTACCCGGGCTACGCCTGGTTGCGCAAGCACGACCCGGTCTGCCCCATCGACGACCCGCACGTCCCGGGCCGGATGTGGCTGGTGACCCGGTACGACGACGTCCGCGCCTGCCTGGCGGACCGCCGCCTGGGCAGCGGCGCCCCGGTCAACCCCGACCCCCACCCACCCGGTCTGTCCAATCTGGACGATCCCGAACACGCCAGGCTGCGCCGACTCATCGCCGCGGCGTTCACCCCCGCCGCGGTGTCCCGCCTGCGCGATCGCATCGCCCGGACCTGCACGCACGCCGTCGAGTCGTTCGCCGGGCGGGGGCACGCGGACCTCGTCGCCGAGTACACCCGGGAGCTCCCCGTCGCCGTCGTGCACGATCTGCTCGGCATCCCGAAAGCCGAGCGCGCGCCCGCCGCCGACGTGCTGGACATGTGGTACCGCGGGAAGTTCCAGCAGCCGCGTGACGAGGTGAAGCTGGCCGAGGTGCTGGACTACGTCCGGAGGCTGACGGCCTACAAACGATCGCACCCGGGGGACGACCTGCCGACGCGGTTGATCGAGTCGGGCGCGCTGACAGGGGACGAGCTGGAGGTGATGGTCATGACGTTGATCGGCGCCGGTCACATCACCACGATCCAGTTGCTCGGTACCACCATCCTGCGCCTGCTCGGCGACCCCGGCCAGCGAGCCGCCCTGCTCCGCGGCGACATCAACTGGTCCCAGGCGATCAACGAGTTGCTGCGCCTGGACTCGCCGGACCACGTGGCGGAGTACCGGTACGCGGGCGAGGACATGACGATCGGGGACGCCCACGTGGAAAAGGGGGACGTGGTGCTGCTGTCGCTGGCGGCGGCGAACCACGACCCGAACCGCTTCCCCGACCCCGGCGCCCTGGACCTCACCCGTGATGCCCGCCCGCACCTGGCGTTTGGCCACGGCCCGCACGCCTGCCTGGGCAGCCATCTGGTCAAGCTGGAGACGGAAATCGCGATCACCACCCTGTTTGGCCGCCTGCCGGACCTGACCCTGGACATCCCCAGCGACGAGGTCGACTGGGGCTACGCCCCGACGTTCCGCGGCCCCCGGACCCTCCCGGTCACCTTCACCCCCCAGCGGTCGACGACCTCGTCTTCGCTGGGGGACGCGACGGACCATAGGAACTTGACCAGGCAGTAGGTCTCTCCAGGTCTATCCGGATGCGGCCGAGCGGGCTGATGGGCTGATGGGCGAGCATCCGCGACTGGTTCGCCCCCCGGCGCGGGTGGAGCGGCCTCAGCGACGGCATCCCCTGTGACCAGGAGCCATGGCCCGAACCGGCACCCCTGGCAGCCACCGCCGAACAGGCAAGCCACCCACGGCAACAGCGCGCTCCAGACCTCCGGACACCTCCATCAGGGGGTCCCCTACCTATGGGGCCTTGGGACCTATGGGCCGAACACGCCGGGCACGCCACCGGAGGCACCCTGCTCACCATCCCGAACAGCGGACACGTCGACCTGCCCTGCACACCCTGCGCCGAGAAGGCCCTCACCTTCTTGCGCACCGGACACAAGGCCGAGAGCACCTGCGGTGGCAAACAACAGCCATGACAAGGCCACGGTTGCGCGGCAAGCGGTCGTCGGGCGTCCATTGAGCCTCTGCACCCGTCACGCAGGCACGGAACGGCCCGTGCCTGCGTGACGGGTGCAGAAGGACAGACGCAGCCGTGAGCACCGTCACATGGTGCGCTGCGCATACCGGGGAATGCGTGAGATGCCCTTCGCACCACCGGTCATCAGACCCTGCGACTGCCTTGGGCGCGCAGCGGACAGCCATGGGCTCCTGGATCGTGGTTCTGGATCCAAACGGGCATTCTCCATGCCGTACGCTGCTCAAGCGCTAACTGATCTCATCAGGTGATTTTCAAGGAGTGGCCGTGGTGGCGAAGCAGAGTGGTTCGGCCAGGCTGGTGAGTTTGTTGTCGGCGGATGGTCAAGATTTCGCCGCACAGTGGGGCACCAGGGTCTCCGAGGGGCTAGCCGGCCGGGTGAGCCGGGCCGAGTTGGACCGGGAACTGCACGAGTTGTACGCGGCGCTCGTCGAGGCCCTCCGGGCAGGAGCCGAGGATGCCCATGGCGAGGCCCTGTCGGAGTTGCGGGCCCTTCTGACCGAATTGTCGCGCAACCGTGCCCGTCAGGGGTTCACCCCGAGCGAGACCGCGCTGAGTGTCTTCGCCCTCAAGCAGGTCCTGGAGCCCGTACTCGAAAGCGGCACCGCGGAGGACGTACGTGCGTATCTCAAGTTGAGTCGGCTCCTGGATGACCTGGGGCTCTTCACCATCGAGACCTACACCCGGGCGCGGGAGGAAATCATCTCGGCCCAGGCCGACCAGCTGTTGGAACTCTCCACCCCCGTGGTCAAACTGTGGGACGGAGTGATCGCCGTTCCCCTGGTGGGCACCCTCGACTCCGTGCGGACGCAGGTCGTCATGGAGAAGCTGCTCCAAGCCCTGGTGGACACCGGATCCGAGCAGGCCATCATCGACATCACCGGCGTCCCGGCCGTCGACACCCAGGTCGCTCAGCACCTCCTCAAGACCATCGTGGCGGCCCGCCTCATGGGTGCCGAGTGCACGGTTTCCGGTATTCGTCCGCAGATAGCCCAGACCATCGTGGCGCTGGGCATCGAGTTCGGCGACATCGTGACCAAGGCGAGCCTCGCGGACGCGCTTCAGCTCGCTCTTCGCCGGTCCGGTGTCGAGATGGTGGCCCGCAAGGGCGGGCAGCCGTGACCGATCGCGTACCTGTCCTGCGGATCGGGGATGTCCTACTCGTGTCGATCCAGGTGGATCTGGAGGACGACACGGTGATGAACCTCCAGGAGGACCTGGCCGAGCAGATCGTCGCCCGTTCCGCCCGCGGTGTGGTCATCGACATCACCGCCGTCGAGATCGTGGACTCCTTCGTGGGGCGCATGCTCGCGACCATCGCGGCCATCTCGCGCATGCTGGACGCCGAGACCGTCGTTGTGGGAATGCGCCCTGCGGTCGCCATCACCCTGGTGGAACTCGGACTGTCCCTGGGAGGCGTGCGCACCGCCCTCGATCTGGAGAAGGGGCTTGCCATGTTGGGCCGGGGCGACGCGGGCCGGCCATGACCGCGCCCTGGACGCACGACGAAGAGCCGCAGTCGCTCCCCATCGTGGCCAACGAGGACGTGGTACGGGTGCGACGGCTCGCCCGTGAGCTGGCGCAGCGCTGCAAACTCTCACTGGTGGACCAGACGAAGTTCATCACCGCAGCCAGCGAGCTGGCTCGGAACACCCTCGTGTACGGGGGCGGCGGACTGGCACGCATCGGACTGGTCCGCCGCAACGGCCGGGCCGGAGCCTTCGCGGCATTCGAGGACTCGGGGCCCGGAATCCCCGATGTGGACCTGGCACTTACCGATGGGTGGACCTCCGGCGGCGGCCTCGGTCTCGGGCTGAGCGGTGCGCGCCGCCTCGTGGATGAGTTCTCACTCGACACCGAAGTGGGGCGTGGCACCACCGTGTCGCTGGTCAAGTGGGTCCGGTGACAGCGCTGACCCTGCTGGAGTGCGAAGACATCGCCTGGTTCCGGAGCGATCCCGCGTTCCCCGCAGCCGCACGCGGAGCCGCTGCCGCACTCGCCCGGCGGATCGGCTTCGACACCCATCGGGCGTCCGAGGTGGCGCTCGCCGTCAGTGAGGCGTCGACGAACCTCCAACGCCATGCCTCCGACGGGGCGTTGCTGTTGCGCGTACTGCGTACCCGTGACACTGCGGCCGTCGAGTTCGTCACCGTGGACACGGGACCGGGAATGGCCGATGTGTCCGCTGCGATGGCCGACGGGGTCTCCACGGCGGGCACGCTCGGCATCGGGCTGGGCGCGGTCGCCAGACTCGCTGACGGCTTCGACATCCACTCGCTGCCGGGTCGGGGCACGGTGATGGCGGCGCAGTTCTGGCCGCGCAGTCGGCCCGCCGCCGGACATCCGGTGCCCACCGGACCGGTCGTGGCCGGACTCACCCGGCCGATCAGCGGGGAGACCGTCTGCGGTGACGCCTGGGCGGCGCGTGTGGACACCACCGCATCGGAGACCGGACCCGCGCTGCTCATGATGCTCTGCGACGGATTGGGACACGGCCCTCTGGCGGCCCGCTCCAGCGAAGCAGCCGTGGGCGCGTTCCGTCGTACGACGGTCCGTGACCCCGAATCGATCCTGCGTGAAATCCACGGAGCACTGCGCGGAACCCGCGGTGGCGCGGTCGCCGTCGTACGGATCGAACCCGACCGTCAGCGCGTGCTGTTCTGCGGCGTGGGCAACGTCAGCGGCTTCCTCATCGCACCGGGAACACGCAAGAGCCTGCTGTCCGCGCCCGGCATCGTGGGCCACCAGATGCGTACGCTGCGCACCTTCGACCTGCCGTTGATACCGGGAAGCGCGCTGGTCCTCCACTCCGACGGGCTGACCGAACGGTGGACCATGGACGCCCTCCCCGGGCTTCTCCAACACACTCCTTCCGTGGTTGCCGGTCAGCTGCTGCGCGAAGCAGCCGTGCGACGGGACGACGCGGGAATCGTGGTCGCCAAGGGAGCGTGGTAGTGGTGAAGCCTGCCAACAGTCCTGCGGCCCTGGTGACGCTCGGCATCACCTCAGCACAGGATGTCTTCTCCCTCCGGCGCAGTGGCCAGGTGGCTGCCGAGACGCTTCGCATGGAACGGCAGGACCAAGTCCGCCTGGCCACGGCACTCAGCGAACTGGGCAGGGACAGACTCGGCAGTACCGAGCTGACCGCCTCCTTCGAACTGCACGAAGACGGGCAGACCTTCCTCACCGTGACGCTCCAGTGGGCCCACGGCCTGGCACCGTCGGAACAGGCGATGCAGCTCGCGTCCCGGCTGCTGCACCAGGTCCGCCATCTGCCCGGCGATCCCCACCGGATCGTCCTGGAGCAACCGGTTCCCGCCGGCGACGGACTCGCCGTACGCAAGGAAAAGCTGCGGGACGCCCTGCGGCACACCGCTCCGGCCACCATGGCCGAGGAACTGCGGGCCCAGACGCAGGACCTGATCGCCACACTGGAGGAGACCCGCGCCCAGCGCGAAGAACTGCGCCGACTCAACGAGGAGCTGGAGGAAACCAACCGAGGGGTGCTGGCCCTCTACACCGAGCTGTCCCAGGAGCTGGAGACCACCAACAGCGGTGTGGTCGCACTCCACACGGAACTGGAGGACAAGTCCCGCCAGCTCCGCGCGGCCAGCGAGGCGAAGACCCGTTTCTGGGCCAATGTCAGCCATGAGCTGCGCACCCCCGTCAACGCGGTGGTCGCCCTGTCCCGGCTGCTCCTCGACCCTCAGTCCGCCCGCCTCGACGAGGATCAACACCGGCAGCTCTCGCTGATCGCATCCTCCGGCCAGACGCTGCTCTCCCTGGTGAACGATCTGTTGGATGTGGCGAAGGCAGAGTCGGGGCAACTGGAGCCCCAGCTCGCACCCGTTGATCTGCACATGGTCATCGGGCAACTCGGCGGCGCCCTTGCCTCCACGATGCGTACGGAGTCGGTGGCCCTGCGGCTGCCGCCACTGGCCGAGCTACCGGTCCTGGTGACCGATGAGGTGCTGCTCACCCGCATCCTGCGCAATCTGCTCTCCAACGCACTGAAGTTCACCGTGGAGGGCGAGGTCGACCTCGAAGTCCGCACCATGAAGGAGCAGACGGGACCCTGGCTGTCGTTCACCGTCACCGACACCGGCGTCGGTATCCCCGTGGAAGAGCAGCAGCGGGTGTTCGAAGAGTTCTACCAGGTACCGGGCCCCCACCAGCGGGGCAGACCCGGTACCGGACTGGGTCTGCCCTACGCCCGTACGCTCACCCAACTGCTCGGCGGCTCCATGGAGTTGACCAGTACGCCCGGCCGTGGAACCCGGGTCGAGGTCCGTCTCCCCGATCTTGACCCGAGCGAGATCCCTGTCGGTCCGACCCGGCCGGAGCCCCTCACCGACCGCAGCACCGATCACATGCCCCAGGACGGACTGCACCGCGTTGCATCCCGACGCCCGGAGCGGAACGGGCCCATCGCATGAACGACATGGGTCTCGACGGTGCGCCCGCCACGGTGTTGGTGATCGATGACAACGAAACCACCCGCTACATCCTGACCAGCTGGCTCCGACGCGCGGGTCACACCGTCATCGAGGCGCCGGACGGCACCAGCGGGCTGGAACTGCTGGCCACGCCCGGCGCACCGCTCCCGGAAGCCTCCATCATCGATGTCAACCTGCCGGACATCAGTGGCTTCGAGGTCTGCGAGAGGATCAAGGCCGACCCCCGTACCGCCGGTGTGCCGGTGATCCACGTATCGGCCACCATCATGAGCCCCGAGGACCACGCCAGGGGGCTCCAGGGCGGTGCCGACGCCTACCTCAACCAACCCATCGACCGCGATGAACTACTGGCCACCCTTACCGCAACCCTGCGCTACACCCGGGCGTGGCAGCGCGCCGAGCGGCTGGCCAACCGGCTCCGGACGTTGAACCACACCACGCTCGACGTCTACAAGGCGGTGGGTTTCCACTCCTTCGCCGCCGCGGCCACCACCGGCGCCGCCGAACTGCTCTCCTGCCCGGCCACCCTGGTGTTCCTGACACCGCAGAACCAGGTTGTGCACAGCATGGCCGAGGGACCCGAGGCGACTTGCCGGTTGCTCCCCTCCCACCCCCATGCGCTCTACCTGCTCACCACCCAGGCTTTGGGCACGGGTACGGGAGCCGAGAGCGCCCAGATCCCCCAGGCGCTCTGGCGGACACTGCTGCCCGCCGACCAGTTGCGCGAAGACGTCACACTGATCGTCGCCCGCACCAAGAGAGGACGCCCGCCTCTCTGCCTCGCCGTCCCCACCGATTCGGTGCGCGGCACGGATGACCTGGAGTTGATCCAGCAACTCGCCAACGCCTGCGCACTCTCCCTCGAATCGCTGCGCTCCTACGCGGAGGAACACTCGCTGGCGCTCACCCTCCAGAAGACGTTCCTGCCCGAAGGGCTGCCGACGGTAGCCGGCGTCGAGATGGCCTTCCGCTATGTCCCCGCCAGCGCACAGACCGAAATCGGCGGGGACTTCTACGAGGCGCTGGAGACCGCGGACGGGCTCCTCGTCGCCATCGGCGATGTTGCGGGGCATTCGCTCGCCGCCGCAGTGGTCATGGGCGAGGTGCGCCACGCACTGCGCGCCTACGCACTCGAAGGCCATCCGCCGCACCACATCCAGGACCGCATCGAGACGCTCCTGGCCCATTCGCGACCAGGGGTCACGGTCACCCTCTGCATCGTGCTGATCGAGCCCGGTGGACGCCGGATCCATGTCTCCAACGCGGGCCACATTCCCCCGCTGCTCGTCCATCCGGACGGAACCGCCGCATTCCTCGTCGAGCACGGCCCTCTGCTGGGCCTCGGGATTTCCCACTCGCCCGCGACCGTTCACAACACCGCGCCGAACACGCGATTGGTGCTGATGACCGACGGCCTCGTCGAGGAACGCAATCGGAACATCGGCGAGAGCCTTGAGGACTTCCGCGCCATGGTGGTCTCCGGTCCGGACGACCTGGAGAAGCTGTGCGATCTGCTGCTCCACGCCCTCGGCAGGGACAAGGACGACGACATCGCCCTCCTCGCCCTGCGACTGAGCTGACCCCGACCCGCTCCGAACACGTCTAAGCCCCAGCCTGCAAAGGGCACTCGGCTGCCACGACTAGACCGCCGCCCGCCTGGTCACGGAAGTCAGCGCAACCGGGAGTCGGTACGCCCCGGGCGGCCATCGACGGTGAAGCGCAGCCACCTCACGCCGGGTCCGCCGAGCCTCGCTTGTCCTCAACGTGGACGACGTGGAGTTCGGTGGCGTCCTGATGGCGCTTGGAACGTCCGAACAGCCCGACAGAGATCTCCGACTGACCTTGCGGCTCATCAGGGCCGACATAGGTGAGGACGTCGTTGTGGTGCCCGGTGACGACCCATCCCTCGACGTCCTTGAGGTCGATCACCCCGAAGTCCCCTGCCGAAGAGCCGGCATGCGCCGGGCCGAACCCCTTCAAGATCTCGGTGGCCTGTTCGGCAAGCTCTCCGTCCGGAGCGGTCAGCACGACACATGTGCCCTGTTCGAACAGTACCCACGACTTGCGGGGGTCGGCGAGAAGCCGCTGCCAGACGTCTATCAGTATCTCGGTTTTCACAGCAGCATCATGCCGTAGAGCACCGACACAGAGTGACCGTCGACCAGCACTGAAGGCGCATATGCGACACCAGAGCATGCGGTCCCGCTGCAGCCCACTATCTGACCCCATGGGGAATCACCGCCATGGCCTTCTCTCCTGACGAAGAGGTGCTCGCGGTCGCGGACGGCGCCGGCAGACACATGAACGGAGGGGATGCGGCAGCCGGGCCGCGCGGTGCCGGGAAACCCACGCCGTAGCCGCCGCACGGACCGCACAGCCGCGGCCAACAGCTACCGCTGGACCTTTGACACGTACTGCGGCCGAAGGAATGGGCCTCTTCATCGAGATCGCGGAAAGCCCGCCGCATCTACAGCGGGATCAGAACGTCCGACGCCCGGTCCGACGGGACCAGGAGACGGTGCACCTGCTGGTGGAGCGGAGAGGCCGCTCGTCCTGTACGCCGTGTGGGCGTTCATTCGGAGACGGTCCTCAGTCCGAGTCCTCCTTCCTCCTGAGCGTCGCCAGTTCGTCGAAGGTACGGATCAGGACGGTGCGTCGCTCGTCCTTGTGCCCCGGTGAGGGCATCAGGCCGTCGATGGAGCCCTCCCACACCGCCATGTACGTCCTCTTCCACTCCTCGATCACCTCGGCCTCGGGCAGCGACGCCCCCACATGGCCCTGCCGCGCCAGAAGGCTCAGCAGCTCCAGGTTGGCCGGCACCGCGACTCCCCAGTACTCGTCGGGCTCGATCTCGACCGGATCACCGGCCATCGCGTCCGCCACCTCGGTGATGAGCCGGTCCGTGAGGATCGACAAGTGGTCCGCGGCCGTGTCGTTCTCGAAGTTGCCGGCTCCCCAGGTGCCCACGGGTCTCCTCTGCTGGTCGGGTCGGTACGCAGGAGTTCTACCAGCGCGCACTGACAACCGGGCAACCGGGCCGCCCGGAGGTGACGCGGGACGGGATGCCCGACGATCCCGCTTGGCCCGCCCTCGCTGACCGCTGCTGGCACACAGTCGTCAACTCCGGCATCCCACGACGCATCCGCCCCGGTTTCTGGGACAACAACGGCCGCTGCTGTGGCACCGCCGGCGTCCTCGCCCTCGCCTGCGACCGCCAGGTCGAACGCGGCGACACCCGAGAGTTCGCCGACATCCTCGTCGCCGACCTCGCGGCCCGCGCAACGACCGACGCCGACGGCGTCCGCTGGTCCAATGTCGAACACCGCGACGCACCTAGTGACCTAGGAGCTGTTCGAGGTTCGGATCTTCGTGACGCTCGCTGATGGGTTCGGTGGGGCTGGTAGAACTCGGGTGTGGCGCGTTTCGATGTGACGG
>NZ_JBHYZO010000029.1:0-4689 GCF_042753785.1 Streptomyces sp. NPDC059256
GCTCGCCGGTGGTGCCTGGGGGGACGGGTTGGAGGTGGTGGTCGAGGATGTAGGTGTGTTTGTTGGTGAGGGGTGTGCCGATGGGTGTGGGTTGGGTGGTGGGGGTGTTGGTGGGTTGGGGGATGGTGTGGGTGGTGGTGAAGCCGAGGGATTCGGCGGGTCCGTAGCCGTTGGTGATGGTGAGGTGGGGGTGGTGTTGTTGGAGGGTGTGGATGTGGGTGGGGGAGGCGGGTTCGCCGCCGGTGTAGACGGTGTGGGTGGTGGTGAAGGTGGTGGGGTGTTCGTCGGTGAGGTAGTTGAAGAGGCTGGAGGAGAGTTGGAGCATGGTGATGTGGTGGTGGGGGGTGAGGTGGGCGATGAGGGCGGGTTCGGGGCGTTGTCCGGGTTGGAGGACGGTGGTGCCGCCGTGGAGGAGGGCGCCCCAGAATTCGAGGCTGAAGGCGTCCCAGGAGACGGGTGAGCATTGGAGGAAGGTTTCGTCGGGGCCGAAGGTGCAGTAGGTCTGGCCGGTGAGGGTGGAGGTCAGGTTCCGGTGCGAGGAGAGGATCCCTTTCGGGCGTCCGGTCGATCCCGATGTGAACATCACACAGGCAGAGTCGTCGGGGCCCGTGAGTACTGATTCCGGGCGGCTCCCCGGCCGCGCCGCGATCGCCGGGGCCTCGGAGTCGACCCGTACCACCGACCAGGGCCCGGGCACCCGGTGCGCATAGCCCTCCGTCGTGACCAGGGCCGTGATTCCGGCGTCGGTTGCGGTGCTGGTGAGTCTCAGATCGGGGTAGTCGGGGTCCAGGAGGGTGTAGGCGGCGCCGGTTTTGAGTACGGCGAGGATGCCGGTGGCCAGGGGAAGTGAGCGGTTGACGAGGATGCCCGCGAGGTCGCCGCGGCCCAGTCCGGTGGTGGCGCGCAGGTGGTGGGCCAGTCGGTTGGCCTCGGTGTTCAGGCGGCCGTAGGTGAGGTGGTCCTCGCCGAAGACCACGGCGACCGCGTCCGGGCGGATCCGGGCCTGCTCCTCGAACCGCTCCGTCAACGGCCGCTCGTCGACCGGAGCCGTCACCCCCGTCCACTCGTGCAGCACAAGCCGCCGTTCGCTCCGGTCCATCAACTCCAGCGCGGACAGCGGCTCCTCGGGCGCGGCGAGCGCGGTGCCCACGAACCGTACGAAACGGTCCTGGTGCGCGGCGACGGCGGCCGTGTCGCAGGACTCCGGCGCCGCGTCGAAGTCGATCCGCAGCCCGTCCTCCGGCCCCAGGTCGTAGACCGCGACCGCCAGCCCGTCCACCGGCCCGTTCCCCAGGTTGTGCTGGGTGGTCGGCACACCGAAGAACTGCATCCCCGGTGCGAACGCGATGATGTTCAGCTGTAGGGAGACCGGCGGTCGCCCGGGCGCGCCCTCCGGGCCCAACTCCTCGAACCGGGTCCGCTGCCGCCGCAGCCCCTGCCGGACCTCCGTCACCACCGCCCCCAGCAGCCCGGCCAGTGTGCCGCCCGCGGGCACCGGCAGCCGTAGCGGAATGATGTTCGACAGCATCCCCGGGGTGCTGCGGGCCGTCTCCCCGATCCGCGCCCTCACCGGCAGCGCCAGCGTCAGCTCCTCGGCGTCCGTTCCGGATGCCCGGTGGACGTAGGCAGCGACCAGGGCGATCACCGCCCTCGTCCACGGCACCCCGTGCGCGCGGGCCATCTCCCGCAACTGCCGGGCGTACGGCGCGGGGAGGGTCACCGTCCGCCGCACGAACGGCAGCGAACCGGGCGGTACGGGCGCCGAGCGCCCCCCGGCGATCCGCGCCGCCGGCGGCGGGTCCGCCGTCTTCGCGACCCAGTACGCCCGGTCCTCCGCCGCCTGCGGCGACTCCCGGTACCCGGTCTCCTCGGCGAGCAGTTCCGTCAGCGAACCGAACGGCGACGGACGCCACGGCCTCCCGGCCGCCACGTCCTCGTACAGCTCCACCAGCCGGGCGCTCAGCAGGGACTGCCCGGCGCCGTCAATGACCAGATGGTGGAAACCGTGGAAGTGGAACCACAGCTTCTCACCGGCCTTCACCAGGGCGTGCCGGGTCAGCCAGTCCGCCGCCAGATCGAACGGGCGGGCGAGCTCGGCCGCCATCCAGTCGCGGGCCGCGGCGGCCGGGTCCTCGGCGCCGCTGAGGTCCACCAGCGCCAGTTCCTGGTCGCCCGGGTCGGCGTGCAGGGTCTGCCAGGGGCCGTCGCCGTCCGCGCCGACACCCCGGATCCGCATCGCGTCGGTCTCCACGGCGAGCTGCCGGAACGCGGCCCTGACCAGCTCCGGATCGACCCGGCCGCGCAACTCCCGGTACTCGCCGATGTTGTAGCGCCGACCGGACGGATCCAGCGTGTGGGCCAGCCAGATCTCGCGCTGGGCCGCCGACAGCGGCAGCCTGACGGATGCCTTGGGGGACATACGGTCGCTCCTCGGGGACGGGCCGGCGCGACGGGCTCGGCTCGGCGGATGCGGACCGGCCCCGCGTACGGGCGGAGCGGTCCGGCGGTTCGGCGTGCGGATGCGGTGCGACTGCGAGGTCCCCGGCCGGTCCTGCCGGTCCGGTCTCCCGGCCCGGTCCGCCGGGAACTCGCACGGCCCATCCAATCCGCGCCGTCCGGCCCCGGGCGGCAGTTATCCCGGCACTCCGGGAGCAGTTCAGACGGCGGCAGTTGCCTGCGGCGCGCCCACCGGGGCCCCGGTCACCAGCGCCCTGACCAGCGCCGGCACCCGGAAGCGGGCCGGACCCTCCTCATGGGCCGCCCGGACCAGCCCCGACAGCAGCAGCTCCCGCAGCAGCCGCCCGCACTCGTGCAGACTGCCGGCGGTCAGCGTGGTGAGCGCGGGCAACCCGAAGCCGTCGGCGACGGAGTCCGGGCCCGGCGCGGCGCACAGGGCGCCGAGTACGGCGCGCGGCCCCGCGGGCAGCCGCCCGATCCGGCCGTACAGGGAGTCCCGGAGCCGGTCGTCCCGGCCGCCGAGATGGTCGAGGAACGCCGCCGGATCCACCGCGAGCGTGTCGCAGAGCGCCGCCAGATCGGAGACGACAAGCCAGGAGGCGGCGGCCGACAGCGCGCCCGGATGTCCATCGAGGAGCCGGCAGATCCGTACCGCCCGCTCCCGGTCGGCCGCCGTCATCGCCGGAGCCGCCAGCACCCGCCGCACCTGGTCCAGGAACATCCGCACCGCGGGTTCGCGCTCGTCTCCGGCCGGCTGCGGACCGTCCGCCGTCCCGCAGGTACCGGCGGACGGCACGGGCAGCGGGCAGAGCAGGAAGAGTCGTTCACCGGGGGCCTGCCACGGCTCGTCGGAGGTCACCAGCAGCCGCAGCCCCGGCACCTCGTGCAGCAGCTGGGTCAGCCGGTCCGCGCGCGGAGCGTGCGCCGGGGCGCCGTCGAGTACCAGCAGCACCGGCCCCTCGCCCAGCAGCGCGCTCGCCGACTCCCCACCCGCGGGCCCCCGGTGCGGTAACTCGGGCGCGTACAGCCCCGACACCAGACGCTCCGTCAGCTCCGACCACGGCCCGGCGGACGCCGGGCCGTACTCGCGGGCCGCGCCGGGGAAGGCGTGCCACAGCACCGGCATCCCGGAGACGTGCAGAGCCGCCGCCGCGGCCAGTGCCACCCGGGTCTTGCCGACCCCGGGCAGACCCACCAGATGCACCAGCCGCTCCCCGCCGTCCGGCGCCAGCTCCTGCACCAGGGTGGCGGTCTCCGTGTCCCTTCCCACCAGTGGCTTCGGGGCGTTCGGCGGGGCCGGAGGCCCCGCCGGGGCTCTGCCCGCGCGGCCGGGCCGCGCGGCCTCCTCCAGCGCGGTCCTGGCCCGGGGCCCCAGCCGCAGGGCGTCCGCCATCAGCCGCACCGTGTCGGTACGGGGGCGGGTTGCCCGACCGTGTTCCAGATCGCGGATCGCCCGCACGCTGATCGTGGACAGGTCGGCCAGCTCCCTCTGGGTCAGTCCGATACGCAGCCGATGGGCCCGGATCAGGGCTCCCACCTGTGAATCCGTGACGGTCTCTGCGAAGTGCGCGGGGTTCATGGGCGCTCCCTGAACGGGGTGGGGAGGGACACGTCCTATCGTCGGCACCCCGCTATCGCGTCACCATCCCGGCGCCGCCAGCGCACCACGGCCGCGGCGGGCGGATCGCCGGGCCGCTATCACCCCGGTCGGGGCGGGACCGCGCCACCGGACGCCCTTCCTGTCGCCGGACCCGTCCACGCCGCGACCCCTGGTGATGGTGGGGCTCCCGTGCCGGCCAGTGCGGACGGTACGCCGGCGGTACGGAGCCCGCGACTCGAACCGGCCCCGTACCGCCGCACTCCGTCCGGACCGTGATAGCTGGGCGATAGGAGCACGGCCGGTCCGGCGATTCCACCCCTTCATAACGTGGTGTCCACGAAGCAGGAAACGCCCCGCCACCAGCGGGAACGCCCCAATCGAAGGGATCGGATCATGGCTCTCGCCCAGGCCCTCCGCACCGCGGCCGTCACCGCCGCCGTCGCCGGCGCCGCACTGTTCGGCACCCAGGCGGCCCTGGCCGGCGAGAGCACCCCGGTGGGGCCCTCGGCCACCTCGGCCCAGGCAGACGGACCGTCCCCGGCCGGCCCGCCCACCCCGGCCCCGAGCCCCTCCAACGACAACAACCCCTGGGACTGACGGCCATGAACGATCCCTGGGACTGACTCCAAAGC
>NZ_JBHYZO010000029.1:4789-78256 GCF_042753785.1 Streptomyces sp. NPDC059256
GGAACCGCCCGAGAACCTCCCCGCTTTCCTCCGATGCCGACGACTTCCGGGAGTGATCACCGTGAACGATCCCTGGGACTGACCCCGAAGCGGAACCGCCCGAGAACCTCCCCGCTTTCCTCCGATGCCGACGACTTCCGGGAGTGATCACCGTGAACGATCCCTGGGACTGACCCCGAAGCGGAAACACCCGGAACACCCCGGCCCCCGAGGCCCCCGGACCATGACAGAACCGGTCCACTCGCTCCCCGAGCAGTGCATCCGGTGACCGTGACAGCGCCACCGGCCAAGCCCCCGAACCGCTCCCGCACCGGCCGGCCGACGGCCGGACAGCCCGGGCCCGTTCCCCGCCCGCTGGTCCCGCCCCGCCCGCAGGTCCCAGCCGCGGCTCCGCCTCAGCCGCCCGCCAGCAGCTGCTGCGCCTCCGCGAGTTCCGGATCCATCCGGCGGTCCCGGAATGCCTGTACGGCGCTCCGCAGCAACTCCCGCGAACGGTCCCGGTCACCCGGCCCGCCGTCCGACGCGAGCAGCTTCGCCAGGTCCAGCCGCACGAGCGCAGCCCCACCGTGGTCCATGATCCGCTCCCGGATGCCCAGCGCCAGGTCCAGGCAGTCCCGCGCCGCCGCGTCCTGACCCAACCTGGTGTGCGCCAGCCCCAGGTCCCGCAGCAGATGGCCCTCCCCGATCACGTCCCCGCTGTCCCGGCAGAGCTCAAGGACCTCGGTGAACGTCGCCACCGCACGGCCCAGTTCGCCCTGCTGCTGCTGGAGCTGACCGGCCCTGCGCAGGGCCCGCGCCTGGCCGCCCGTGTAGCCGACCAGCCGGTAGATGCCCAGCGCCTCGTCCAGCCTGCGCTGCGCGGCCGAGCTCTGCCCCCGCAGCATCCAGATCTGCGCGCTCTGGGTCAGCACGATGGCCCGGCCCACCACATCGCCCGACGCGTCGAAATCCCGCAGGGCCCGGTCGTACAGCTCCAGTGCCTCGTACTCATGACCAAGGAACCGTTCCAGCAGGGCCAGATCGCGATGGCAGAGACCGAGCCCCTGCCGGTCCTCGATCTCGGTGAACAGCCCCAGCGCCGTCGTCAACGCGGTCCGCGACTCGTCGTACTGGCTGCGGCTGAGATAGAGCGAACCGAGCGAGGCCAGTACGGCGGCGCTGCCCCGCTGATTGCCCGCCGCCCGCGCCGTCCGCAACGCCAGCCGGTGCGTACGCTCCCAGTGGTCCAGATAGCCGCGCATCTCGAAGAGCGTCACCAGCGTCGTCGTCAGATCCCAGCACACCTCGTCGAGCTGCTCGGCCGCCGCGTGCTCCACCGCCTGCACCAGATTGGCGTGCTCGCTGTCCAACCACTCCATGGGATCGGCGAGCAGCTCGTCGACATGCGCGGCGGGCGGCACCCAGCGCGGCGCCGATCCGTGCAGCACGGTGAAGTCCCCGCCGTAGACCCGGCGGTGGGCCTCCTCGGCCAGCGCCATCCAACAGCCCAGCATCCGGTTCAGCGCCGCCGACCGGGTCCCCGGATCGTCGTGCGCGGCCAGCTGCTCCCGGGCGAACACCCGGATGATCTCGTGGAAGCGGTAGCGGAAGCCGCCCGTGGACTCCATTCCGACCACATCCAGCATCTGCACGTCGACCAGCGGCTCCAGCAGATCCGAAGGGAACGGGCGGCGGTCGTCGAGCAGCGCCCCGGCGAGCCAGCCCGGCAGGCTGGGCCCCTGCGCCAGGCTCAGCAGCCGCAGCAGCTGCCGGTCCGCCGGCCCCAGCCCGTCGTGCGTCAGCGACAGGCTCGCCCGCATCGTCATCTCGCCGTGCGTGAGTTCGTCCAGCTTGTGCCGCTCGTTCGCCAGCCGGTGCACCATCGACGCCAACGTCCAGTGCGGCCGGGCCGCCAGCCGGGCGGCCACGATCCGCAGGGCCAGCGGCAGCCCGCCGACGGTCCGGACCAGCGCCTCCGCCGCGACCGCCTCGCCCGCCACCCGCTCCTCGCCGATCACCCGGACCAGCAGTTCCAGGGCCTCACCGGTCTCCAGCACATCCAACTCCACCCGGTGCGCGCCCGGCAGCCCCGTCATCCGCACCCGGCTGGTGACCAGCACCGCACAGCTCCCGGCCCCCGGCAGCAGCGCCCGGACCTGACTCTCGGACGCAGCGTCGTCCAGCACCACCAGCACCCGCCGGGACCCGAGCAGCGTCCGGTACATCTCGGCGCGCTCGTCGAGGGACTCGGGAATGACGGGCCCCGGGATGCCGAGGGCGCGCAGGAACCGGCCCAGTACCTCCCCCGCGGTCGCCGGGGCACCGCTGGTACCCCGCAGATCACAGTAGAGCTGCCCGTCCGGGAAGTGCGTCTCGCCCACCCCGTGCGCGATATGCGTGGCGAGCGTCGACTTTCCCGTCCCCGGTTTGCCGACGATCACGACGAGGCCCACAGCCCGCCGCTCGCCCGGTCCCAGCAGCGCCCCTTCGATCTCCGTGATCCGGGCGCCGTGACCGGTGAAGTCCGCGGTGTCGGACGGAAGCTGCCGCGGTACCTCGGCCACCGGCACCGGTCCCGCGGCGGGGTCAGCCCCGGCGGGCCGCGGCCCGGCTTCCACCGTCCGGGGACCGCCGTCCGGCTCCGACGGCTCCCGGACCGGACCGCCCGCCGCCGGCCGGGCCCGCGTCTCTGCTCCGCCGTTCCCGGTGCCGGTGGGCCCGGACCGCCGGCCCGGCGGCGGAGCGGCCAGACCCGGCGGCGGCACCTCCCCGGTGAGGATCGCCGAATTCAGGCCACGCAGCTCCCCGCCGGGCTCCAGACCCAGCTCCTCCACCAGCAGCTCCCTGCCGAGCCGGTAGACATCCAGGGCCTCCGCCTGCCGCCCCGAGCGGTACAGCGCCAGCATCAGCTTCCCGCGCAGCTGCTCCCGCAGCGGATGCTCATGCACCAGGAGCTGTATCTCGCCCACCAGCTGGTGGTGCCGGCCCAGTTCCAGCTCCAGGTCGATCCGGTGCTCGGCCGCCGTCAGCCGCTCCTCGTCCAGCTGCCGTGCCTTGCTGCGCAGCTTCTCGCTCGCGATGCCGCTCAGACAGCTCCCCTGCCACAGCCCGCCCGCCGACCGCAGCAGCTCCACCGCTTCGGCCGCGCCCTCGGCCCGCTTCCCGGTCAGCCGGGCATCGGCGATCCACCGGGCGAACAGTGCCGCGTCGACCGAACCGTCCTCCGTCGCGAGGACGTAGCCGGGCGGGCGAGTGGTGATGGCGGCGGCCACCGCCCGCCCGCCGAACAGCTTCCGTAGCCGGGACACACAGATCTGCACCTGGGTCCTGGCGGTGTCCGGGGGGTCGTCCTCCCAGATCAAATCCACCAGATAGTCGGTGCTGACGACGCGGTTCGCCTCCAGCAGCAGCGCGGCGAGGACCACCTCCTGGCGACCGGGCGGAATCCGTACCTGTCCGTCCGGGCCCTGCACATGGAGCGGCCCGAGAATACGGAAGACCACGGAGTCCGGGGTCCAGTGACCCTCACCGGGCGATAAGTCCACAGTCACTCCCAGCGAGGAACACGTCCGACCAACAGAGCCCGTGTCAAAAGCGACGTGCAGACACGTGTGCGGACAGTTTCCCGACCATCTGCACTGTTGTAAACGGTGTACAGATCCGGTGGTGGCGATAGTGCCGCGATAGGCGGGGGTTGCGGCGCCGGAGGACGGTGGTATCTGCAACCGCCCGTCCGCGGGGCGGTCGTACGAAGGGACGTGCCATGAACAGTCGCCACCCGAGGAAGCTGCTCCCCAGCAGTCTTGTCACCGACTCCGGGGTCGACCATGTGCGGCTGGCCTACCACTACCTCGACACCGGGGACGTCGACGGCTACCTCTCCCTGCTCGACGAGGACGCCCGGCCCGAGGCGGCGGCGCTGGGCTGTCGCCACAACATCGACCGCATCGTGGCCTCCGGCGACTGCGTGGTCGCGATCGGCCGGGTCAGTCCCCAGCAGGTCGACTTCGTCGATGTGTTCACCCTCTCCGACGAAGGCATGCTCCGCAGCCGCCGTCGGTACGCCGCCCTCCGGGCCGCCGCGCGCTGACACCCCGTCGCGGGCCCGCGGGCCGCCGCGCCTCAGCCGGTGTTCAGGGCGACCGTGGGGTGCCGCCTCGACGCCCGTACCGCCGGATAGAGACCCGCCATGACACCGATGAACAGCGTTGCCGCGAACCCGGCCGCCACGGACAGGCCGGCACCACGACGGTCCAGCCCTGCGCGAGGGTGCAACCGAAGGTCGCCGCCCGCCGAGGGCCGCGCCCGCGGCACCGCCGAGCGCCGACAGCTAGCTGGGACTCCGTCAAGGGCGGAGGTGAGGCCGGGAGGGCGGAAGGTGAGGTTGTCGCCCGGTCCGGGGCGACGAGGTCACCGGCGGCTCCCGCCTCCGGACGCGCCCCTCGCGGATGTGACGACGGCCGTCGGTGCGGCCTGGGGCCCGTAGCGCTCGTAGTAGTCCTGGAGCAGTCCCGATTCCTCCAGAACGGTATCCGCCCAGGCCGGATCCAGACCGGCCGGTGCGGGGTCGGTGGCGACAGCGCATGCGCCGGTGAGCATCCCGGCGTAGACGAGGTCGGAGTGGAGGTTGCTGATGCTGTCCGTCTCGTGGAAGTTGACGGGACGACCGTCGGCCACCACGGTGACGTCGATGCCTCCGGAGAGGGTGAGTGTGCGGGAGGAAGGGGTGGACATCGGGCGTGTGGCCGGGGCCTGGACGGCGAGCGCATCGAGGGCTGGAAGGTCGAACTCGATGTCCCGACTGCTGGCGCTCACGAGGTGGGCATGGCGTCTGAGCGCTGTGAACTCCGGCCTCGACATGCTGGTGCGGCCGGTGACGCCGAAGACGAGCAGCGGTTCATGCTCGCTCAGCAGGGTGCACAGGTCGCGTGCGGTGACGTAGCCGTTCTCATGGGCGTCGATGAGGCGCAGGATGTCGGAGTCGTGGACCGCCACCCGCATACGGCGCTGGGTCAGCAGGGCCGCGATCTGGGCTCCGACATTGCCGTAGCCGATCACCAGTGCGGGCTGACCCTCGATCTTCAGGGAGGGCAGTAGCTCCAGGGCCGTGGTCACCGCCTTCTCAGCGATCCAGTACGACTCGATGCGGCCCTTGAGTCGGGATTGGGCCACGGAGAAGACAGGGAAGGGAAGTTCCGCTTCCCTTCCTTGGAGTCTGTAGATCCCGGACATGGTCTGCTCTACGACGCCGGCCCAGTGGCCTGCCGCGGCCCGCTCGGGTGTCCGGGTGCGGGGTCCGTCCAGCAGCACCGGTGCGACATACCCGCCGTCGTCCAGGGCAAGACAGAGCAGGCCGGCGCGACGGGCGCGGGCCGTGTGCTCCGCGACCGCACCGGCGTCGTGGCATTCCGCGACGTGCACGCCCTGTTCCAGGAGGTGCCCGTGGACACGATGACGCCATCGGTAGGCGTAGTCCTTGCGCAGAACCGTCATCGAGTCCAGAGGAGCCCCCAACTCCGCCAGACATCCCACCAGGCCGACCAGGTCGCTGAGGAAATGACCGGTCACCAGCACCGCGAAGCCCGCCAGCGGCTTGCCGTGACGCAGCCGCTCGACGGTGGCGCTCAGCAACGGCAGTTCAGTCACCAACCGCTCCACCTCAACCGGGGAAAGGGCCTGTCGGTGCCAAATCTCCGCCCACTGCTCCAACGAGGCCGGGGACGACGGCTCGCCCTCCCCGGACAGCCGCAGGTGCAGACGCAGCAGGGACGTTTTGTCAGTGCCGCTGCGCATCTCGGTGGAGACGAACATTCCCGCGCGCAGACCCGCCCCGAGGTCGGCGGTGAGTTCACCCCCGGCGCCGCCCGGCACGGCGTCGGGGCCGGCGGCGTGGCACAGCCGCCGAGCCGCCTGACGCAGGAGGTCCGGTCCGTCCTCGGGCGCGGCGACCACGTCGACCGCCGTCGCCGCGAAGGTAACCAGGCCATCTGCGGGCCACGGAACAGGGTGGCCGGGAAGTCGGATGGTCACAGTGCTGAATTCTCGATCCGTTCGGCATTTGAATTGCTAACTCTTATACCTCCGATGGGGAATCGCGTCCAAATGGAATATGAGTACTATTACCTGAAGCTATGCCTGGTGTTTTTTGTGTTTCACCTCGGCCTTGGATGGGCCGACTGGCGCTCTCCGTGATTCCTATGGCGCCATGGGGGGTGTCTCCGCCGAAACCGTCCCGATCCAGGGGGTTGGAACGGAGATGATTCCCCGGGCCGGGGCCTCGGGGGGTGGTTTCGTTCCGCGCCTGGCGCGTGGTGGTGAATGGGAGGCGGCAAGAGTCCTCGCATCCCATCTGAACCACAAGTTCCCGAAGTTTTCCGCGCACTTCCGCTCCGTCGTCATCGAACGCCGCGGCTCGCTCCTCTTCGGGCGGAGTGGGACAGGACGGGCCGGGTGATCGGCCTCGGTCGGCCTCAGGTGGCTTCGTCGGCCTCGAAGACGGATTCGCGGAGGGTCCCGTAAGGTGCGCTCCGGATGCGGCGAACGCAACCGCCCCGGCGCTCAGGCCGAAACGGGATTCGAGCATCAGACGAGTATGTAGGAATCACTTTTTGATCGACAGTGTCCGGCGGCGATGATGCACTGTCCGATCGGATGCCGGCGAAATCGAATGCGGCCGGGATCGCATGTTCAGCCTTCGCTGATCAGTTTTATGACCATAGGAGGACATCGTGCTCACGGCACAGTACTGGATCGACACCCTCGCCCTGGATGCCCATGTGGAGGGCGGGTACTTCCGTCGGATCTTCCAGGCGGACCACCGCCCCCGTACCCGTACGCCCGATGGTGACCGCTACACCCTGACCTCCATCCACTACCTCCTCACCCACTGGTCACCGATCGGACACTGGCACCTGAACCGGTCCGACATCATCCACTTCCACCACCACGGCGAACCCGTCACGTACCACCTCCTCCACCCCGACGGCCGCCACAGCACCGCAGTCCTGGGCCAAGACCCCCGGCAGGGCCACACCCTGGCCCTCTCCGTGCCCGGAGGCGTCTGGAAGGCCGCCCACCTCACCACCGGAGACCACGCCCTCATCAGCGAAGCCGTCGCACCCGGATTCGACTACGCCGACTTGGCTCTCGGACAGAGCGAGGAACTCACGGCCCGCTTTCCCGACCACGTCGAACTCGTCCACCGCTACTGCCGTCGGACCTCACCAGGCCCGACCGGCCACTTCGCCACCTGATTCGCCGACGGCGCGCATCGGTTCCGGCAGTGTCCACGTCAGTGCCCATGCCCTCCGCCCAACCCGCGCGTCGGCAAACCGAGTGCGCGTACGCACCCGACAGCAGTACCGGGATCAGGCCGTAAGGAGCTCCTGCTCGCGGTCCGGCGTCTTGACCTTGGGCTTCTTGTTCGGCAGCGAGAGCCGGAAGACCTTGTGCCACGCGGAGAACACCTGCTTGGGCAGCGGCCCCGTGACGTACTCCAGCTCGTACTTTTCGAACAGCGCGCGCACCTTCACCGCGACCTCGGCGTACCGGTTGCTCGGCAGGTCCGGGAACAGGTGGTGCTCGATCTGGTGCGACAGGTTGCCGGTCATGAAGTGCATGGCCTTGCTGCCGCTGATGTTCGCTGAGCCCATCATTTGGCGCAGGTACCACTGGCCGCGGGTCTCGCCCTTGATCGACCGGCGCTCGAAGACCTGCACCCCCTCGGGGAAGTGCCCGCACATGATCACCGAGTGGGACCAGATGTTGCGGACCAGGTTCGCGGTGAACGTGGCGGCGAGCGTGGTGAGGAATGACGGGCCCGACAACAGCGGGTGGATCACATAGTCCTTGAGCACCTGCTTGCGGATCTTGCGACCCACGGCCTTGGCTCGCGCACGGAACTCCGGGTTCTTGCGGCGGCGCTTGTGCAGGTTCTTGCCGAGCTCCAAGTCGTACGCCGCGATGCCGTACTCGAAGAAGCAGGCGTTGATGAAGTTCCACAGCGGCTGGCCGAGGTGGAACGGGTGCCACTTCTGGTCCTCGTCGACGCGCATGATGCCGTAGCCGAGGTCGTTGTCCTTGCCGATCACGTTGGTGTACGTGTGGTGCAGTTCGTTGTGCGAGTGCTTCCACTGCTCCGACGGCGAGACGTGATCCCACTCCCAGGTGGTGGAGTGAATCTTCGGGTCCCGCATCCAGTCCCACTGGCCGTGCAGGATGTTGTGGCCGATCTCCATGTTGTCCATGATCTTCGCCACGGACAGGCCAGCGGTGCCGATCAGCCACGCGGGCGGGAAGATCGAGAACAGCAGCACGCCCCGACTGACCAGCTCCAGCTTGCGCTGCACCGAGATGACCTTGCGGATGTAGGCGGCGTCCTTCTCTCCGCGGCTGGCGATCACCTCGTCGCGGATCGCGTCCAGCTCGCGGCCGAGTTCCTCGATCTGCTCCGCGGTCAGGTGGGCGGTGGGGTCGATGGCGGTCAAGGTGCTCCTACCGTTCGATGTCGCAGGGGCCCGCCGCGGCGGACACACAGGTCTGGATGAGTACGCCCGGCTCGGCCTCGGTGAGCTCGCCGGTGCGCAGGTCGCGGACGGCGCCTGCCTTGAGCGGTGTGACGCAGCCGAAGCAGATGCCCATGCGGCACCCGGAGGGCATCAGCACGCCTGCCTCCTCGCCGACGTCCAGCAACGGCGTGGTGCCGTCCGCGTCGACGGTCTTGCCGGTGGTGCTGAAGGTGACCTCGCCGCCATCGCCGGCGACGACGATGCTGGGGCGGAAGCGTTCGGTGTGCAGGCGCTCTGGTACGCCGTGCTCGGTCCAGTGCTCTTCGGCGGCGTCGAGCAGGCCAGCGGGCCCGCAGGCCCAGGTCTCGCGCTCGGCCCAGTCGGGCACGAGTTCGTCGAGACGGGCGATATCGAGCAGGCCGTCCGTGTCGGTGTGCACCTCGGTGAGACGCAGCTTCTTCTCCGCCACCAGGTCGTGCAGCTCGTTGCGGAAGATCACGTCTTGCGGCTGTGGCGCGCAGTGGACCATGACGACATCGTCGAACTCGACGTCGCGCAGCATGCCCATCACAGGGGTGATGCCGCTACCAGCCGTCAGGAAGAGCACCTTGGCGGGCTTGGCGTCCGGCAGCACGAAGTCACCGGTCGCCTGGTCGAGCTGGATCAGCGTGTCCGGTTGTGCCCTGCGGACCAGGTGGTTGCTGACCTTGCCGTCCGGGATCGCCTTCACGGTGATCGTGACACGGCCGTCCTGACGGTCTGTCGGCGAGGTGATGGAGTAGGCACGCCACAGGCGCACCCCGTCGACGTCGACCCCGATCCGCACATACTGACCGGCCAGGTGGCCGCGCCAGCCCCGTCCCGGCCTGATCACGATGGTCACGGCGTCAGCCGTCTCGGGATGCACGGCCTCGATGCGCCCACGTAGGTCAGCCCCGGCACGCAGTGGACTGACCAGGTCGAGATAGTCCGACGGCAGCAGCGGCGTCGTGACCATCTCCAGCAGTTTCCACGCCCTGCTACGGAGGGCTGTACTCGTCATGACCCCAGCTTGATGCGCCTCAGGGCGTAAAGTCCTACCCGTAAGACGTGAATCTGATCGGCTGAACTGTTCGCAGGGAACAAAAAATGGGGCATGCAATCCAGAGGGCCACCGAACTGGCCCTGGACAGGACGACAGTCACCGCACTACGGGCCGCGCTGAAGGGCACCGCCGACGAGGTCGTCCAAGCGATCATCGACGAGGTCCCGCCCTACGCCAACGCCCTCTCGGGCCGCATGGGCGCCACCATCCGCCGAGCCGTCCGCACCGCCCTGGGGCACTATCTGGACCTTGCGAGCGGGAACGCCACGAGTGGCGACGCCGGTGACGCGGCCTACGAGCTGGGCCGTGGCGAGGTGCGTGCCGGCCGTTCGATGGATGCCTTGCTCAGCGCCTACCGTGTCGGCGCCCGTGTGGCCTGGCGATGCCTGGCAGCGGGAGCCGTACCCGCAGGTCTGCCCGCCGCCGAGGTCGCCAAGTTCGCCGAGCTGACCTTCGCCTACATCGACGAGCTCTCAGCCGCGAGCGCCGCGGGCCACGCCGACGAACTGGCCGCACGGGGCCGGGCCCACGAGCGCCACCTCGAACACCTGGCCCGCGACCTCCTCGCCAGCGCGAGTCCGGACGTGCTGCTGGCCTCTGCTCAACGGGCAGGGTGGCAGCCTCCGGATTCGCTGACCGCGGTCCTGCTGCCCGCCGCCCAGGCCCGGCCTGCCTACCGCGCGCTCGACCCGAGCACCCTCGTCCTCGACGATCTACAGGACGCCACCGGTGTGCTGCTCGTCCCCGATGCCGACCGATCACATCTCCTGAGGCAGCTGACCGACCGCGCCGCCGTGGTCGGCCCGGCCCGGCCCTGGACGCGAGCGTCCGCCTCGTACACCCGAGCCGTACGCGCGCGCTCCCTCTCCTCCGATATTCGCGACACGGAGGAGCACCTGCCCGAGCTGGTGCTGAGCGCCGACGTGGACGCGTTCGCAGACCTGCGTGCCCGAGCGCTCGCACCGTTGCGCACCTTGCCCGTCGCAACGGCACGGCGACTGGAGGAGACATTGCGGGCGTGGCTGCTGCACCAGGGCAGACGGGATGAGACAGCGGCGGCGTTGTTCGTCCATCCCCAGACGGTCCGGTACCGGATGTCGCAGCTGCGGGAGCTCTTTCCTGATCTCGCATCGCCACAGCGGGTCCTTGAACTGACGCTGGCGGTCGGTCTTCGGGCCGGCTGATGCGCATCCTGTCGTCGAAGAGGCCATCGTCAGGGCGGGGACCGGCGACGAGGGGCCGGGCGGCCGGTCCTTGGCCCGGTCGGTTCGGGGGAAGGCCGTCTGTGGGGTGCGCACGCCATGACGTGGGCGCGGGTGTCTGGCCATCGCCTTCCGGCGGTGTCCCGCCCCCGGCCGGGTCCCCGACAAGGGGTGCGCCGGGGGCGGTTGTCGTGGGGAAGCCCGTGCGGTGTCGGGCTACTTCTTGGGGGAGCAGGGATCGCAGCAGGAGGGGGCGGGTTCGACGCAGATGGTGACGGCGTCGGTGTTGTTGGTCGTGTCGGGATCCTTTTCGTTGCCGGTGACGGTTGCGGCGTTGTCGATCCGGCCGGCCTTGGTGGCCTTGGCCCGGAGCACGAGGGTGGCGAAGGCATCGTCGGCCAGGTCGCCCACGGTCCACTGGCCGGTGGCCGGGTCGTAGCTTCCGGGCGTGCCGTCGGCGGACAGGAAGGCGAGGCCGTCGGGGAGCAGGTCGGTGACGGATACGCCGGTGGCCCGGTTCGGGCCGGAGTTATGGACGGTGAGGCGGTAGGTCACCGTCTGGCCGACGGTGACAGTGGTTGCGTCGGCCGCCTTCGTCACGGCCAGGTCGGCGGCCGGTTTGACCTGCGTGACCTGCTCGTTGGACGTGGCCGTCAACGGCTCTGGCTGGTCGCCGAGCCGGTTCTCGTAGGAGGCGGTCGCGGTGTTGCTGATCTGCTTGCCGCCGCTGATCAGGTCGATGGTGACCCGGTACTCCACCGTGGTTCCCGCCGGCAGGGTCTCGGTGTTGGGGAGGCTGCCCCCCTCCACGCCGGATGCGCCGTTGCCGAGATGGAAGACGACCTTGTTCGCTGCGGCGTCGTACGACGCCTGGTCGTCCCCTTGGGCGTCGGTCTTCGCTCCGGCATTCGGGCCGTCGAGGATCCGCAGAGAGCCGGGCAGGTACGTCGTACCTTGCGGGATGACATCGGTCAGGACGAGGTTCTCTGCCGCTCCGCCGCCCTCGTTCTTGGTGGTGATGCGATAGGTGATGACGTCACCCACCTCCAGCGGCCCCGCCGGAATGGCGCTCTTGGCGGGCACCACGTACGGAGCGGTGCCGAAGAAGATGCCGTCCAGGAAGTTGCCGATGCCGGGATTGCCACCGGCGGCGGAGATAGAGCGGAAGGCGAAGCGCGTCAGCGTCTGGTCTGCCGGGACGGTGTAGGTGCCGGTGTAGTGACCCCAGGCGGTGTTGCCGTCGGTGAAACGCCTCTGCTCCGCCGTGGAGCCCGGGGCGCCGATGTCCAGCGCCATGGTGTCTGCCCCTTGGCGACCCCGGTGGTACAGCTGCCAGTACAACTTTGTGCCGGGCGTCGTCGGCAGGTCCTGGTAGAGCGTGGAGACCTGCCGCGCGTTGAGCTCGGCGAACTGGGAGCCCTCGGCCGCCGGCACACCGTTGAAGCCAGACCGCCACAGCTCGATCATGTGGTCGGTGGCGGTGGTGCGCCAGCCCGGGACCCACTTGGGCGTCTGTGTCTGTGAGGCGTCCGGCAGGATCTCCACACCGGTGACGACGGGCGCTTCGAAGCTGCCGTTGGCCAGGGCAACGCGGAGTGGAACAGCGGGAGGTGTCGCCATGTTTCTTCCCCTTGAGTCGATGCTTCTGGAGTGCACCGCCGATCGCCGAGCCTTCGGGCGCGGTGGCGGAGCCGAAACGCCAGTAGCGCAACGCATTTGTGCGAATGCGTAAAGGGATGCGCGCATGAGGTCGGCCAACTCCGTGCGGCGCGTTTGCGGAACTCCTTCGCGGCCAACTCCCGCCCCACGTCGCTCATATCGCCGTTGGCACACCACTTCCACCACACATGACTCCCAGCCCTCCCTCGCCCACCTCTGCCATGTCCGAAAGCCCTCGTTGCACCTCTGGTGATTCCGTTGCTCAGGGTGAATCAACCACCAGCGGAGTTGACGCTCCCGGCACCGTGGCGGCGGCCCACGGAGGAACTCATGTCTTCGTCCGACCCGACAACTGCGTCGGCGTCATCGGATTGACCGGTCTGTTTCGCTCTGTGCGGCACTCGGGTGCTTCTGCCCCGGTCGACGGCGTGGCCGTGCCAAGGCGACGATGACGAGCAGCAGGCTGGCCGTGTGATCCAGTTCGCTTCAGTGACGCTTGAGGACGCGCGACGCATCCTGACGGCGGGCGAGGCCAGGGCCACGGAAATCGGTGTGCCGTGCAACATTGCGGTCGTCGACGCCGGGGCACACCTGGTAGCGCACATCCGGATGGACGGTTCCCAGTTGGGGAGCATCACGCACGCCATCGACAAGGCTTTCACCAGCTGTGCCTACCGTAGAACCACCGAAGCCCTGGGCCGCGACGGGCAGCCCGCGGGGCCGCTCTACGGTGTCGCCCATACGCATCAAGGGCGGGTGGTCATCTTCGCCGGCGGCATCCCTCTGGTCCACGAAGGCCAGGTAGTGGGAGCGATCGGTGTCAGCGGCGGCACGATCGAGGAGGACTGTACGGTCGCCGAGGCGGCGGTCGCCGCGTTCTGAATCCAGCCCACCCCTTGCCTCCCGGCGCCCGGGGCCGTGGCCGGCAACGGAAGGCAGCCCCAACAACCGTACCCGTGCCAGGCTTGCCGGCCGTAGCGGACGGTCAGCCGTCGGGGTGCTGGCTGCCGTGGGTTGTGCGGTCGAGGAGCCCGCAGTCTCCGCACTTGGCGCCCGCTGGGGCCCGGTAGTAGAGACAGCAACTGCGACGCCGGAACGTCAGCTCCGGGCCGGTGATCCGGCCGGTCCCGGCGAGACGCCGGGTACGCAACAGCTCGTCGATGAGGACAGTGAGCCGCTCCCGTGCAGCGGGGCGAGCGACAAGGATCGCGCGGCCCGCCTCGACCAGGGCGGACGCCGAGTTGCCGTCGAGGAGCCGAGGCGCCACTTTCACCCGCAGCCCGGCTCGCAGCGGATCCAACTGACCGGTCATCACGGCCGCGTACAACTCGTCGGCCAGTCGGGGCACCCCCTCCGCGTACTGCCCGGTGGCGTCCGGCAGCCGGAGGGCCGGGCCCTCGTCGGCGCGCTGGAGCCCCGATAGATCGGGGACTATCCCGTGCAGGACCGTGCACGCCAGCACCGGGGACCAGAGCCGCGCCGCGTGCCCGAGCTGGGCGATCGACGCGCCGAGCCGCGGCTCGGGGCTGCGGTGCCGGGCCGCCGTCGCGGCGACCAGGTCCGGGAACCCGCGAGCGTACGATTCGGTGACGGGGTGCCAGCCGAGGTCCGGGCCGCCCAGCCGTACCGCGAAGAAGCCGCCGAGCCCCGCCACGTCGAGCAGCGCGGCCCTGACCTCCGCCGCCGGGGCGGCGCGCGGGATCGGCTGCCGCACCCGATGGTTGCGGGGACCCTTCATGCCCGGTCCGGGAACTGTTCCGCACCCGTCAGCAGGGTGATGTGGGGGGTCCCGGTACGAGGGTGCGCCGTGACCTCGGCGTCGACCCGGTACACATCCGCGAGCAGCCCCGTCGTCAGTACCTCCGCGGGGGCGCCGAGAGCGACCACCCGGCCGGCCTCCATGACACAGACACGGTCGCAGAACGCGGCGGCGAGGTTCAGGTCGTGCAGGGCGACGAGGGCCGTGACGCCCAGCTCGCGCAGCAGCCGCAGCACATCCAACTGATGGCGCAGATCCAGATGGTTCGTCGGTTCGTCCAGCACCATCGTCCCGGTGTGCTGGGCGAGGGCGCGGGCGATCAGCACCCGTTGTTTCTCCCCTCCGGAGAGCCGGTCGAACGGCACCGGGGCCAGCGGTGCCACATCGAGGCGCTCCAGCGCGTCCGTGACGATCGCCCGGTCGTCGGCGTCATCACCCGCGAACGCCCGCTTGTGCGGGGTCCGGCCCATCGCGACCACGTCGTACACGGACAGCTCGAAGTCCCCGGCGCTCTCCTGGAGGACGGCGGCGAGTCGCCGCGCCAACCGTTTGCCGGGCAGCGCCCACACATCGTCGCCGTCCAGGAGGACCCGGCCCGAGGTGGGACGCAGTGTCCGGTACACCGTGCGCAACAGGGTCGACTTGCCCGCACCGTTGGGACCCGCGAGCCCGACCATCTCCCCAGGTGCCACGCACAGCGAGACTCCGTCCACCAGCGCCCGGTCACCCATGACCACCGATACCTCCTGGAGGTCGAGCAGGCCGGGCCGCGGGCCCTGGTCGTTCGTCAGCGGTGCCGTCATGAGGTCCTCCGTCGCATCAGCCAGAGGAAGAACGGTCCGCCGACGAGCGCGGTGAGGATGCCGACGGGGACCTCCTCCGGACTCATCAGGGTCCGGGCGGCCAGATCCGCCATGATGAGGAACGCCGCGCCCAGCAGCGCCGCTGCGGGCAGCGCACGGCGGTGGTCGGCGCCCACCAGCAGCCGCACCACGTGCGGCATGATCAGCCCGACGAAGCCGATCTGCCCGCTGACTGCCACGATGGTGCCGATCATCAGCGCCACCAGTACGAACAGCGCGGCACGGAACCGGTGCACATCCAATCCCAGCGCAGTCGCCGCCTCCTCACCGGCCAGCAGCAGGTTCAGCGGACGGGTCACCCCGAGCAGCACCGCCGTACCGGCGAGCACCACCACGGCCGGTAGCCACACCATCGACCAGGTGGTGCCTGCAAGTCCGCCGAGCATCCACCGCAGAGCCGACTGGGTCTTGTGCGGGTCATTGGAGGTGACGATCAGGAAACTCGCCAGCGCGGAGAGCACCTCCGCCATCGCGACCCCCGCCAGCACCAGCCGGATCGTGGTCATCCGACCCCCCGACCTGGCCAGGAAGTACACCGCGACCAGCGCTGCGAGCGCCCCGGCGAACGCCGCAACCGGCAGGGTCACGAGCCCGAACACAGTGATGTTGAGGACCAGTACCGACACCGCGCCGACCGACGCACCCGAGGACACCCCGAGCAGCATCGGATCGGCCAGCGGATTGCGGACCAGTGCCTGGAGAGCCATGCCGGAGACGGCGAGACCGGCGCCGACCACCCCGGCCAACAGGACCCGGGGTAGCCGCACATCCAGCACGATCGTCTCGCGGACCGGGGTCCAGGTGACGTCAGCGAGCCCAGGATGCACATGGTGCAGGACGATCGACCAGACCTGCCCGGTGGGAACGCTGATGGACCCGACGGCGATCCCCGCGGTCGCGGCGAGGAGCACCAGCAGCGCCAGCACGGCCAGCACCAGTCCGTACGGAGGTCGGCCCCGGCCGCCCACCGCGGCGGTGGCGGTCGGCCCGGGAGCCTTGGTGACAGCCGAGGCAACGTCACCCAGGGCCCGGGGCGCGCCCGTCACCGGAAGCGGTCCGGGTGCAGCTGACGGGCCAACGAGTCCACACCCGCCGGTACCCGCACCCCGAGCACGGTCGAGGACAACGGGAGTACCGCGAACCGCTTGTTCTTGATGGCGGGCACGTCCTGGAGCGCCGGGTGCGACAGCAGGAACTTCTTCTTGGCCGCAAGGGGTTGGTCCCCGTAGTCGTAGATCACGACGACCTCGGGGGCCCGTTCGGCGACCTGCTCGAACGAGACATCACCGAACTGCTTGTCCAGATCGGCGAAGATGTTGGCCCCGCCCGCCTCCTTGATCATCTCGTTGCCGACGCCCGCGCCACCCGCGGTGAACGCCGTCTTGTCCCCGCTGTCGTATACGAACACCTTGAGCGCATCGACACCGCCGAGCTTCTTGTCGACCGCACCGAGTGCCGCCTCGGCCTTCTTGACCTCGCGTTCCGCACGCTCCGGAACCCCGAATATCTTCCCGATGCCGCGTAGTTCCTCGCCGATCATCGCCATCGTCACCGGTCCCGTCGGGCACTCCTCCACATTCAGATAGGAGTCGACGCCCGCTTTGGCGAGAGCGGCCCTGCTGCGGCCCTCCTTCTCGTCGAAGGTGCTCGCGAACCCGGCGTAGGCGAAGTCCGGTTCGGCGTTCAGCAGCACCTCGAAGGACGGGTACTCCTTCGAGAGCACCTTGATCCCCCGATAGGCGTCCTGGTACTCGGGGAGGATCTTGTCGTCGAGATAGGCGGTGCCCACCATCGACTTCTCCAGACCGAGAGCGAGGAGCACTTCGGTGGCGTGCTGGTTCAGCGTCACCGCGCGCTGCGGCGGACGCTCGTACGTCGTCTTCACCCCGCAGTTGGTCACGGTGACGGGGAAGCCCTCGGTTGCGGATCCCGAGGCGGCGGGATCGTCCCGGTCGGTTGATGTGCCACCGCCGCAGCCCGCCACCAGGAAAGCGGCAGCGGCCAGCAGGGACAGGGAGCGTTTCGCCATGGTGTGGTCGGTCCTCTCACCGCGGACGCCGTTGCGCCGCGGTCGGTTGGCAGGGTTCAGCGGGGGTCGGCGGACGACGCGTCACGGACCCGCCGTGGCGGGGTGAAGGCGTACAGGCCGAGGATCTCCGGCAGCGGGGCCTCTCCGGGGCCGCCCGCGCGCACCCAGTCGACGATGTCGTCGGTCGCGGCGGGGTCGTTGACGAGGCCGAGCCAGACAGGACGGGCACCGGCGGCGCGTCCCGCAGCCGAGGGCTGGACGACGACCACATTCGCCTGGTCGCAGACGTCCAGACACTCGGAGATCCGTACCGGAAGGTCCCGGCTCAGCGCGGCGACCTGCGCCGCGTGATCGATACCGGTCACCTTCGCGCTGCCGCAGCAGCAGTCCCGGCACACGACGACCCGGCACGGCGCCGGAGCCCCGGAACGTTGCCCTTCGGGCATCCCGACTCACACTCCCCTCTGGGGAGATCCGCCCCAGTCTGTCGAGGAGGCGACCGCGTGAGTCTCCTGGCTCTCGGGTCAACGCTCGCCCCAGCCTTCCCACCCGCGTAGGGGCAGTGGTCTGTTTGGGGTTCGCTCGCCGATCACAGTGGCGGGACCGCACCGGATTCACACCGGTTTCCTCGATCCGCCGTCGCCTTTCGGCGTCATCATGACAGACGGCGCGGCCGGATCGTATGCCTGGGCCGCAGTTGCAGCGCAGGTCACACGGCGAAGCCTCGGTCGGGTGGCGCAATCCACCAACCCGACAGGTGGCCGGGGCGGCTGTCCGCCTTCCCGGTGAGAGGGGCGCGCGGAACCGGCACACATCTGCGCGATGGCATCCTCCAGCGCCTGCCCGGGCGAAAGCCTCTGCGGTGGGCCAACTCGATCCACCGGGGCAGCGGTCTGCCGGAGCTCAGGGTCAGACCGCCACGGCTGCCCGGTGGTCTGATGCTGATCAGCTTCGGGCCGCCACGGCTGCCGCGACCGTGGCCAGGATGCGATGCAGGACAGGGACCGGAATCGCCGGATTGGTGACCGCCGCGCATGCCGTGTCGCGATCGTGCAGCAGCGCGGCGAGGACGCGGGCAGGCAGCCGTGGATTGCGCAGGGCGGCCCCGCGGACGTGAGCCGCCGGGTCGTTCAGAAACCTCACCGCGTCAGCCGGTGACAGCCGGGTGTCCTCGGCCGCGCGGTGGCGCACCTCGGCCTCGGGGTCGCGAGCGAGATGTGCGACGTCGGCAGGCGTGGACTCCGGATCGTCCAGCGCCAGACGGCGCATCCGTCCATCGGGGTCGCCGACGTAGCGCAGCAGGCCAGTACGGGGGAAGTTGGGGTGGCCGCGGGGGCGGTCAGGGTGACTGAAGCTGCCGTCCCACCAGCGCCAGACCTCCAGCAGCAGCTCGGCCGGCGCGTCATCGCACGATTCGGCGAGGAACAGGCGGACCGTCTTGTCCTCGTCCCGCGCCAGACGCTCCACGACGTCCGCTGGAAGATGCCGGGCCCGGGCCACGCTTCGGCGGATGAGCGGATGGGACGACATGGCGAGGCGGCGCATCGCATCGGCGTCACCGTGCAGGCCCTTGACCCAGGGCAGAGTCTTCGACATCGACGCCAGGTCGAAGTCGTAGCGCACCGCGGCACGTTGCTCCTCGTTGAGGTCGGGCCGCAGCGCCACCGCCGAGCGGACGCCGTCGTCTCGGTCCTCCGCCAGGAGGGCGACACCGTGCGCGCTGAGCCGGGGGTTGGCGGCCAGCGCTCGGCGTACCTCCGCGTCCCCGTCCCGGACCAGCTCCGCCTCCAACTCGGTTACGAGACGACACCGTTCGAGCGCACGCCGGGGCGCCGGCAGCCCGGCCAGGACCTCGTGAGGCATGGGGACGTCATGGTGGTGGGCGAGGAGCGCCGCCGTACGCACCGAATGGTCGGAGTCGGCCAGTAGCCGTGTCCGCAGCGGAGCGGCGAGCTCTTCCCACCGGGCGCAGGCAGCCGACCGCACCCGGGGATCGGCGTCGGCCGCGAGGCGGGGGAGGTGGTGCACGGGGAGCCCGGGAAGTTCGGCGGCCTCGGCGCGGCACGGGCCGTTGAGGAGGTCGTCGTACAGGTCAGCGGCAAGTGCGACGCCCCAGGCGCAGGCGCGCTCGGTCCAGAGCACGCGCCGGGTCGGCGACGATTCGGCGCGGACCAGGCGTACCCACTGATCGGACGTGAGCCGGGGCCCGAAGGTGTCCACGAGTCTTGAGCGCATCTGTGGATCGGGGTGCGCGAGGGCGGCGTCGAAGACGGCGGGCCGGTCGCAGCCGTGCAAGAAGCCCACCTCCACATCCAGCAGTCGGACGAGGAGCTCGTCCGGCGCGGCCGGATTGGACCCGATCCCCTCCGCCCAGTGCAGCGGCCACGCCGGCCGGCCGGGCACCGTCGCCCACACCGCGTCCCGCTCGACCGCCGTCTCGTGCCCAGCGGTCGCGGCGGCCTCCTCCAGTCGTTCCGGTAGTCGATCGAGGGCTGTCACCCGAGGACCATCTGCGCCGGGAACCTCCGCCAGGAGCACCTGCCCGTCGAGGGAGAGCGCCACGAACCCCGGGCCACCGGTCAGCCCCGGCACAACGCCGCCGGTGTGGCGGACCCGCGTCCACCGGGAGTCGTTGCCGCCGAGCCGATGTCCGAGGACCGCCACCAGGAACTCGCCGTCGGCATCTGCCAGGCGGCGCCACCACCTGGTGTCGATGGCTTTCCCGACCGCACCGTCCGGCGCCGCGATCCCTCGCGCGATCCGCCAGCCGGCCTCCGGCGGCAACAGGCTGTCCGGGCGGACGTCCTCGACGACCGTGAGTCCGACGCGCGGGAGCAGTTCGTGGAGTTCCCCTCGATGTTGCACGCGGCCATGATCCGCGCCCACTCAGGGTGGGACAAGGCCCTCAGCCCGGGTACGTGGCAAGCTCTCACCCGCGTACTCCCAGCCAAGTGGCATGCGCTGCTGCGCAGTTGAGCGACAGAGACCCCTCCCGGCCCGGGGCTTGGTGCCGAGCGATGGCCGGAAGCCGCCGGGGTTTCCCGCCGCGTCCAAGCGGCCGGGGGAGCTCCCCTGTCGTGGGCCGCGATCCTCACCGGGGGACCGGAAGTGCTGTTGGGGAGCCTTCATCTGGAGCCGGGCCCATCCGGGGACGGGACGGACGCGTCGGACAGCGGGTGACACGAGCAAGGTGAACGGGTGTACGAATCCAGCCGTTTCCAAGATCAGGCTGCCAATGCGGCGCCAGAGGCGGAAAACTTGGGCCGCAGCGCGGGTTCCCTGTGTGCCTGAAACAGATGAAATGCCCCTGCACTTGCACATCAATGTCCTTGAAGAGATCAGGAGTCTCCGGATGGCCCCCTTGCGCGTTGCCCGGCCTGTAACCGTTGCCGCCACGGCGGCGGCAACCGCCCTGTTCCTCCTGGGTTCGGCGCCCGTGGCAGTGGCCGAACGCTCCGGACCGGAGCTGAATTCACGGCTGCTCCCGATCCCGGTGGGAGGACTCCACAGTTTCGTCAAGGGGCTGAACAGCAGTGGCACGGTCGTCGGCGAGTACTACGTGGAGGGCTCCGACGGGCCACTCGGGATCCGGTGGAACGCCAACAGCCCCGGCTACACCCGCCTGGCGCCACTGCCCGGGGAGCGGTTCAGCCGCGCGATCGCGCTGAGCGACCGTGGATGGGCGGTCGGCACGTCCTACAACAGCCTGCCCCACACCAACCCCGTCCGCTGGACACCGGGCGCCACTCCGACGCGGTTGACGCTTCCCGCTGGGACCCAAGGCGGCAACGCGTCGGCCGTCAACAATTCCGGTGTCGTGGTCGGCGACGCGTCGGAGGAGAGCAACCGCTCCCACCCCCTGCGCTGGCAGTCTGACGGCAGCAGGACCGACCTGCCCGTGCTGCCCGGCGACAACAGCGGCACCGCGACGTCGATCAACAATGCGGGCACGGCGGTCGGGTGGACCGAGAAGCGCGACGGCACCGGTGGCCCCGCGCACCCGGTGCGCTGGAACGCGGCGGGTGTTGTGAGCGCGCTGCCCCTCCCGGCGGGGATCGCCGGGGCCCGGGCCAGCCAGATCACCGACAACGGCGTGGTCTTCGGTCATGGGCGGCTGGCCGGGAGCACGGAGTACGACCGGGTCCTGGTGTGGGCGGCCAACGGCACCGTCCGCGACGCCGGGCGTGGGCGGGGATACGACGTCAACCGGGCGGGCACCGCCGTGGGGGCTTCGTTGGAGGACAACCCGAACGGCGACACGGCCCGCTGGAATGCGAACGGCACCCGCACAGTGCTTGCCAATCCGGCGGAAGCGGCCGGGGAGGTGCTGGCGATCAACAACCGGGGGGCGGCCGTCGGATACGCGTGGCCGCCGGCCGGTAACCCCGCGTTGGACAAGGCCCTGTTGTGGAAGCCCAACGGCACGGTCGTCCCGCTGCCGTCGACGCCTCTCGGTCCCTACGCCGCGGCGTTCGCGATCAACGACGCAGGGGTGATCGCCGGATTTGCCGTCGGCACCGATGGCGCCGGCAATGCGACGACCTGGCGTGCGACCGTCTGGAAGCGCTGAGGGCCGCCGCCTCCTTGACGGGAGCTCCGGTACGGGGGCGGCAAGGAACGCAGCTCACGGTCCCCGGCGCGTCAGGCGCCGGGGATGGGCTGGGGCTGCCGCCCGTCCGCCCTTGCTGTGGGCGGCGCTGGTGCAGCAGTACGACTCTGGCAGGGCCGGAGTCCCGGCGCCCTTCGGGAAGCCGATGTCGATCCAGCCGGGACCCGGCTGGGGGCGTACGCGGGCAGGCTCATGACCTGGGGCAACGCCGCCTCGCCTTGAGCGTCGGGACTGCCAGCCAGCTCCAGGACACCACCGGTCTGCGATCACATGGCCTGGCGGCCAGCGGCATCTCCGCCCGGGTCGTCGGCGAGAACGATGGAGATCGCGATCCGCTTGCCCACCGGCTCCCGGTGAATCGCGAAGCTCTGGCTGACCGCCATCACGATCTCCAGGCCGTGCTGACCGACCCGTGTGGGGTCGGCGGGCAGGAGCAGCGGCAGGGTCGTACTGCTGTCCCAGACGCTCACCTGGACTGCGCCGTCCTTGATCTGCAGCGTCAGCAGACACGGCCCGGGCGCGAACTTGCGCGCATTGGTCACCAGCTCGCTGACCGCGAGCTTCACCGTGTCCATCGCCCGCCTCGACACCGGCAGCCCGTGCACGGCTTGGACCGATGTGAGGAACTCGCGGACCAGGTCACGAGCCCCAGCGATCTCTCCGCTGTCCTCGAACACGGCCGAGACAGCTATCGGACGGTCCACGAGCAACTCGTGCTTCTTGTCCTGAGCAAGCAGGTCCATACATCCGCCCATTTGTTCACCAGCATTGACGCGACGCATCCCGGATACCCCCGAAATGACAGTCCACTCCTTCACCACCTTCCAGCAGTCCTGTCGCACGACAACACCACCGCGAGCTTCGAAGGGGCGACTGTAGGTCGGAAGGCACCGTTCCCCCTCGTCCTCGTCCCGAGCCGCCGGTACTACCGCTGTCCGGGAAGCGCTCAGCCCACGGGGTGATGATCGCTAGGAGCGGATGTCAGCGGGGTGCTCCCCCCCAGTTCGATCGGCCCTATGGGAGCGAGGGACTCCTTGAGGCGAGCAGCTCAAGGAGTCCCTCAGAGATCCCGGGCAGGCTCCGCTACCGGAGTCCGGCCCGGATGGCCCTCGGTGGCGCCGGTCCCCGTTGCGGGGTCCCGTCGCCGTTCACCCGCTCTCGCCGCAGGAAGTACGGGCGATGAGTTGTGGTGCGAACCGGAGCTGCACCGGATGGGTGGGATTCTCGACGATCAGATCGGCCGCGCTCTGCCCCATCCGGTACGAGGGCTGCGCAACCACCGTGATGCCGAGGGCAGGTGCCCAGGAGAAATCGTCCATCGTCAGGAAGCCGATGTCGTCCGGGATCACGAGCCCCCGGGCGATCAGTGCCGAGTGAACGGCGACCGTACGAAGGCCCGTGAGGCAGACGATCGCGTCCAGCGGGATCCGGCGGGACAGCAGCGCGTCCACTGCTTCGCCGGTTTCCGCGTTGACCGACACCGCCGCGACGGCGTCGTCGGGCAGCGGCAGCCCCGCCTCGGCGAGCCCTTGCCGCAGTCCCTCGGTCCGTCCGAGCTGTGACGGCCTGGTCCCCGATGTCACCACCCCGATCGACCTGCGTCCGCACGAGATCAGATGCTCGGCCATCATCCGGCCGGCAGCGACGTTGTCGAGGCTGACCGAGTGCAGACCGGGCGGCGGATCCGGCACCGACCGCGCGACGACGACACAGGGGGTTCCTCCCAGCGCCATCCTGCGTGTCCTGTCATCGGTGGATTCGCTGGCCGTGACGATGAGGCCGCGCACCCGCTGCTCGTCCATGGCCTGGATCTGTGCGAGCTCGCGATCAGGACGCAGGAACGTGTTGGCGAACATGACGAGGCTGCCGTTGGCGGCGGCCACCTCGTCGATGCCGCGGATCAGATCGAGGTAGAACGGGCTGCTCAGATCCCCCATGACCACGCCGACGGTGCTGGAGCGCCCGGCAAAAATGCTCTTGGTGAGGGCGTTCGGCGAGTACTCAAGCCGGGTGACCGCGTCCCACACCCTGGTCGCGGTCGCCTCCTTGACGGCGCCGCCGTTGAGTACCCGCGAGACCGTCGCCACCGATACTCCTGCCGCCGATGCGACATCGCCGATGGTTGTTCGCTTCACCGTCCGTCCCTTCCAGCCGCTCCGGTCAGGCGGTGACACGCCGGCCGTCGCGGACAACGATCTCACCGCCGATGATGACAGTGCGAACCTGCGGCAGCTCCGCCGGGTCGGTCAGCACAAGATCGGCGATCGCGCCCGGAGCGATGCGTCCACGCCGGGGTGCCACACCCGGGATGGCGTCGGCGACATTGGCAGTGGCCATGGCGATCGCCGCGGGAAGGCGCACCACTCCGGCCTTGGTGGCGCGGTCGATCGCGAGCAGGATCGGGTCGTGGTGACCGCCCGCGTAGTCGGTCGAGATCGTGTCGACGAGCCCCGCCGCGAACATGGCGTAGAGCAGTTCGGGACCGGTGGTCAGCCGTCGTGCGCCGAAGGTGTCGAGGGTGGAGACATCCACGGTCGCGCCCAGCTCTTTGAGCCGTTCGGCGTGTTCCAGTGCTTCGCGCGGGTCGAAGCTCGAATGGTTGGAGTGCCCGGCGACGAGCCGCACTCCGGTTCTGGCGATCGCGGCGACCTGAGTCATCGACGCGGCTGCGTTGTGCACCAGTACCGGCACTCCGACCTGTTGGGCGTACTCCGCGGCCTCGCCGAGTCCCTCCAGGGCGACATCGAAGGCGGGCAGGATGATGTCCGAGACGATGCCGCGGATCTCCTCCACCGACAATCTGCCGGCCAGTCCTGCGGCCACCAACGCCCCCTCGACGGCGTCACGGTCGAACGACGAGGCTGAGATGTGCCGGCCCAACACGGAGATCTTCAACGCATTGGCCTGCCGGGGCGTGATCGTCACCCCGGTGCGCCGCGCCACCTCGGCCGGGATGTACATGTAGCTCGCCCCACCGCCGCCCAGGGTGTGACCGGCACCGATCTCGCCGAGGGCGACCGCGCCCTCACCGACCGCCCGGCGCGCGGTGTAAGCGCGGTGCTCATCGCTGAGGCCACCGCCGTCGGCGATGGTCGCCGCCCGTAGGCAGGCCGGGGTGTTGCAGGAGGCCAGTCTGACGGTGACCGGGTGGTCCTCGTCGGTCCTCGCGACCGCTTCGGCGGTGACGAAACCGTCGACGCACAGCACGGTGGTCGTGCCCTCCAGCAGATGTCGGTCGAGGTTCGCGAGCACCTGCCCGGGTGGGAGCCCTTCGTGGCCGCTGGGGAAGAGCGGGCCGTACGCGGTGCCATGGGTGTGGTTGTTGATCAGCCCCGGAAGGGCGAGAGCGCCCGCGGCTGCAACGATCTCGTCCACGGCGCCGTAGGTCTCCGCGGGCCTGGTGGGCAGGATCTCGCGGATCACACCTTCCTCGACCACGATGTCCACCCCGTGCCGGAGGTCGCTGCCGGTGCCGTCGACGAGATCGCAGCCGTGCAAGACGGTCGTATGCACAACGTCTCCTCAGAATCGCGCGAAGCGGAAGGGGGCCAGCTCCCCGGTGCGGTCCTCGCCCAGGACTTCGGCGGCGACGAGAGCGCCGGCGTGCAGACTGAGCGTCGCCCCGCTGTGGGAGACGGCGAAGTGGAAGTTGGGCAGTTCGGGTGCCCGGCCCAGTACCGGCAGACCGTCGCCGGGGATGGGCCGCTCGCCCACCCGTACGCTCTCCACACTCGCCGCGCCCAGTCCCGGGTACAGCGCGCGGCCTGCCGCCATCAACCGGTCGACTGCGGTCTGCTCCACACTGATCTCGCCGGTGTCCAGGACCTGTGCCGCACCGTCGATGTCGTGCGTGTGCAGGAGCAGTCGCCCGGCGCCGTCCGGCCTGAGGTGGACCTGCGGGGCGTGCACGACACGGGACGTGGAGACCGCGGCCGGCGAGGTGTAGACGAGGACTCCGCGTGTGTTGCGCATGGGCAGGTCCAGGCCGGCGAGGCCAGCGATGTGGTCGGCCTGCGGGCCGGCGCAGTTGACCACGGCGTCCGCGGCGAGTCGCTGCCCCGACGCGAGGAGGACCGAGGTCACCCGGCCGCCGGACACATCGACTTCCGTGACCGCGTCGTGCCAGATCCGCTCCAGGTCCGCGGTGGAGAACAGATGGGCGATCAAGCGGGTGGGTTCTATCCAGCCCTCTGCCGGGAAGTAGGCGATCTCGTCGTCCGGCAGTTGGGCGGGGTTCATATCGGGCTCAAGGCGCAGTGCTTCCGCCCGGGTGAGCCATCGTGCCTCGTATCCGTAGCTCGACACCATGGCGACCTTGCGGCGCAGTCGCTCGCACTCGCCGTCGCTGCCGCCCCATTCCAGATTCCCGCCCTCGTGGTACCAGTCGCTCCCGGGCACATCGTGCGCCAGCTTTGCGTGCGCCTCCATCGAGGCGACGCTGAGATCGTGGTACGCCCGCGGCTGCTTGCCGCAGGAGTTGGTCCACGAGAAGGTCGCCCCCGACGTGCCACCGGCCGGTGGGCCCCCGTCGACCACCGTGACGTGGGCGCCGCGGCGTGCGAGTTCGGCGCTCACCGCCGCCCCGTAGACACCTGCACCGATGACGACGACGTGCTCAACCATGTGGATTCCTCTTCTCTCGTTGCTTTCGTTGGGGGGTCGGCCGGGTCTCAGCGGTCTGCGGGGAGCGCGTGAGCGGCTCCCGGGGGTACGGAGACGGCGATGTCGTCGCCAGGTGCGGGAAGACCGAGCGCACCGGGATCGGGCACGGAGACCCGCAGCCGGACCGCCCCGGAGACCTCCACCACGACGGTGGCGAGGCTGCCCTCGTTGACGATCTCGACCACTCGGCCGACGATCGGTGCCGCGTCGCCCTCGGTACCCAGGCGGAGTGCCTCCGGCCTCAGCAGGACCTGCACGGCATCGCCTTCCGCGACCGCTCCCGCGTGCCGTGCGCGCAGTGTGTCCGAGGTCGCCAGTCGTACGGTGCATCCGTCCGGTCCGGCTTCCGTGCACACTCCGGGGATCAGATTGGACTGGCCGATGAATCCGGCCACGAACGCATTCACAGGGTGCCGGTAGATGGTGTCGGGGGTGGCGAGTTGTTCGACCCGGCCGGCACGCATCACCGCGATCCGGTCGCTCATCACCAGGGCTTCGGTCTGGTCATGGGTCACGAAGATCGATGTGGTGCCCAGCTCGCGCTGCAAGTGCTTGATCTCCAGGCGGAGTTGTTCGCGTAGCTTGAGGTCCAGATTGGACAGCGGCTCGTCGAACAGCAGCACTTTCGGTTGCACCACGATCGCCCGGGCGAGGGCGACTCGCTGCTGCTGCCCACCGGACAGCTGTCCCGGCATCCGGTCTTCGTACCCGGCGAGACCGACACGGTCGAGCGCCCCCGCCACGCGGATCTGTGCTTCGGCCTTCGGGCACTTGCGCATCCGCAGTCCGTAGCCAACGTTCTGACCCACTGTCAGATGAGGGAACAGTGCGTACTGCTGGAAGACCATCGCGGTGTCACGCCGGTCGGGCGGCAGTCGGTGGACGTCCTGACCGTCGAGCAGGATCCGCCCGGCGTCCGGTGTCAGAAAGCCCGCGATCATGTTCAGGGTCGTCGTCTTTCCGCAGCCGGACGGCCCGAGCAGGGTGAGGAACTCGCCGGGGCGCACATCGAGGTCGAGGTCCTCCACCGCCACCGCAGAGCCGAACTGCTTGCGAATGCCCCGCAGGGTCACGGCGTAGCCGCCCGTACGTGCTCGGGTAGCCGGCTCCTCGGCGGCGTCTACTCGTGCGATCACTTGGTACCTCCGTGGATGAACTCGGTCAGGCGAACGAACCGGGACGCCACCCCCGCGATGACGCAGATGCCGACGACACTGGTCACTGCGACGCACGCCAGGGTCGGCGAGTACTGGTACTCCATGTACTGGAGGAGTTGGATGGGCAGTGTGGTCGCGTCCCGCGATGTGAGGAACAGCGAGAGTTCGACGTTGTTGAACGAGACGATGAAGGCGAACAGAGCCCCCGCGAACATTCCCGACCGCATCAGGGGCAGGGTGACGGTGGTGAACGTGCGCCAGGGCGACGCGCCGAGATCACGGGCGGCCCGCTCCCACAGCGGATTGACCCCGAGCAGGCTCACACCCACGGTCCGCAGCACGAACGGGATGCCGATCAATGCATGGGTCACCACGAGCAGGACCGGGCCGATGAACCCACGTGCACTGAGCATTGAGATCAGCTGGACCACGGAGAGGCTGATCACGATCTCGGGCAACAGCAAGGGGCTGGCCAGGAATCCTTCCAGCGCGGCACGGCCCCTGACCGGGCCGCGCGACAGGGCATAGGCCGCGGCCGTCCCCACCACCAGCGCACATGCCGCAGAGCCCAAGGCGATCTCGGCGGACAGGGCCATGGGCAACAGCCATTCGCGGGTCAGCGCGGACTCCCACCACCGCAGCGAGAGCCCGCTCGGCGGGAAGGCGGGATAGGTGTCCGGCTGTACGGAGGTCCAGAGCACGACGGCCATCGGTACGGCGACGAACGCGAGCACCAGCGTGAGCAAGGCGGTGCGCAGCAGGATCCAGGGACGGAATCGCATCGTCACACCCCCTTCCGCGATCGGCGACCGGCGAGCAGCAGCGCGGACACCGTGGAGGCACCCACCACGAGGATGACCACCGCGACCGCCGCCGCCTGCCCCCATTCGAGGCTGACCACCATGCGGTCGCGGACCAGGGTTGCGAGTGTCTGCACCCGGCCGCCTCCGAGCACGGCCGCAGCGGCGTAGGCGCCGAGGCTGATCGCGAAGGTCAGCATGAATCCGGCGATGAGTCCGGGGCGGATCAGGGGCAGTGTGATCCGGAGGAAGGTACGTACGGGTCCGGCGCCGAGGTCGCGGGACGCGCGTTCCAGTACCGGGTCGACGCTCTGCACGCTCGACATCGCGGTGAACACCGCGAACGGCAGGAGTACATGGACGAGTCCGGCGATCACCGCGAACTTCGACCCGATGAACGCCATCGGTGCGTCGGTCAACCCGGTCCACAGCAGCATGTTGTTCACCAGGCCGTCGCCCTGGAGGAGTACCAGCCAGCCGTAGGTGCGCACCACGACGCTCGACACCAGGGGCGATACGACGACCAGGAGGACGAGCGTGCGCCAACGCGAGTCGGAGCGGACGATGAAGTGTGCGACCAGGAGCCCTGCGGCCGAACACAACAGGCCCACCACCGCCGAGATCCAGACGGTGTCCCACAACACCGATCTGAAGTAGCCGTCACCCAGGATGCTGCTGTAGTTCGCGGTGGTGAAGGGTCCGGTCACCGTCGCGCCGTCGTAGGTCAGCACACTGCTGGCGAGCAGGATCGCCGTGGGTATCGCGAAGACGGCCAGGACCCACACCGTTGCGGGCAGGGTGAGCCACGGCAGTCGGGACCGCCTCCGCGCCGCTGTGGCCACGGCCGGGCTCGTCACGGCCGTCGTCATCGCACGGCCTCCGCCCATCGTTGGCCCCAGGTCGTACGGTTGCGCGTGACCGTCTCCGGGTCTGCGATCTTGATCTTGTCGAGCTTCTCGGCCGTGGTGATGTGCTTGGCGGCGAAGTCTGCGGGGAACGGCAGGCCGGTGACCGCCGGCCCTACGTTGTAGGCGAGTGCCCAACGTCGTTGCACCTCGTCGGAGAGCCAGTAGTCGATGAACTCGTACGCCGCCTTCTTGTTGGTCGCACCCACCGGGACGCCGAGCGAACCGAGCGACGCGTATGAACTCTCCTTCGGAACCGTGTAGTCGTAGTCGGTGGTCTTGGCGTAGATCGCGGCGCGCCCGTCCAGGTAGGGGAAGAGCGTTGCGGTGCCCTTCTCCATGTAGGGGACCGCCCCCGCAGAGGCTTGTGGAGTGGCGATGGCGTACTTGGCCAACTCCTTGATCCGGGCGAAGCCCGGATCGGTGTCGGCGATCCCCCCACCGTCCAACTCGGCTGCGCTGAGCATCGCGTACACACCGAGGATGTTGGCGGGGTTGAAGATGAGTGTGCCCGAGCGGTACTTCGGATCCCACATCGTCTGCCAACTCGTCGGCGGCTTCGGGAAGAGCGCGCGGCGATACATCAGGACGACCTGCTGGACGTCCTGGATCGCACCGACGCCGTAGGTCTTGGCCCGTAGTTTCTGCGGTACGCGGGCCAGGTTCGGCACCTGCTTCGACGTCACCGGGGCGAGCAGACGGTCCTTGCTGCCCTGGTACAGCTCAAGGCTGGTCATCACGGCTATGTCGAATCCGGGGTCGCCGTTGGCGGCCCGGATGGACGCGTACTGTTCCGATGCCGACCCGGCAGCCGTGTACTTGATGCGGATGCCGGTCTTCTCCGTGAACGGTTTGGCGATCTCCTTCTGGAAAATGCTCTGGTACTCGGCGCCGTATCCCTCGATGACCAGCTCATTGCCCTTGCTGCCGCCCGTACTCGTCGACGCGCAGGCGGCCAGGGACGCGGTGAGTCCGAGCGCGAGCGCTAGGCAGGCGAACTTCTTCATGGCAGCCACACCTCCAGGATGTAACTAGTTACATTCGCTGGTGGGACTCAAGCACGCGACTGCGCGGCCAGTCAATGGCTTGTTCTGATCGCAATGCCGAAGAGGTGCAACCGCGCCGAGGAAGCGGCGGTGGCGGTCAGCCGTCGGGCCACCACCAGCCCGAGCCCACGTCCCTCAGGCCCGGGTCAGTGACCGGATGAAGCGAGGCCGCCCCCACCAGTGAGGGGCGCTGCCGCCAACCCATCTGGGTCACTGTCAGGGATCCGGCTGCGGACGTCGTTCACCAGGTTTCGCGCCGCCATGCTGAAGATCTCGGCCTGGTGCCCGCCGAGGAAGTCCGTGTGCCCGAACACCTCCAGGACGACGAGACCGTGCAGATGCCCCCACGCGCTCAGAAGGAGGGCGGTCGCGGGGGGCGGAAGTGCTCCCAGACCGTGCGGCGGCAGTTGTCCCAGATGCGTCCGCAGCGAGGGTGAGAGCGCTGAGGCATCGGCCGCTTCCAGTTGAGCGGTGGTGAACCCGTCGAGCAACTCACGCTGGAAGATCCTGCTCATCCGGATCATGGCCTGGGTGGTCGGCCCGTTGGCGGGCGCCGCGTACTTCCGCAGCGGCGTTCCGTAGAGGAGTTGGAATTGCTCGGGATGGGTGACGGCCCATCGGCGGTACTCCTCGGTCGCGACCAGCGCTCGCGCCGGGGCTGGGGCGTCCGGCGCCTCGTCGACGGCGGCCTGCACGGCGTCGGCCATGTCGTCGTACGCCTTGGTGATCAGCGCCGTGACGAGATCTGACCAGCTCGGAAAGTAGTGGTAGAGCGCCTGGACGGTCATCCCGAGGTCCCGGGCGATCGCACGCAGGGACAGGGCCGCCGGGCCGTTCTCCACGATGTGCCGCTCAGCGGCGTCCAGGATCTCTTGGGTGGCGGCGGCCCGACGCCGCTCGCGCAGGGAACGCCGAGCCGTCACCTGTTCTTCCGCAGCCATGCCACGACCCTTCGACGCCTGCTCCCGCAGGAGCACCAGAAACCTGATCCGTTAGAAAAATCTAACACTGCCAAATTCTCTAGTGCCCCGCTAGCGTCGAAATCGGCGACGAAGAATGCGACAGCGGGTCTGCCTCCGGCGCGGTGAACGTTTCCGCGGAGCTCCCCACGCCTGCCTCCGCCCCTGCTTCGGCCTGCCTGATCCCGGTCTCCGGGCTCTCACGATCAGTGCGCAAAAGGGAGATCACGCGTGTTTGAACGCATAGCCGAACTGGTGATACGCCGGCCCCGGCTGATACTTGTCATCGCCGTCATGGCTGTGGCCCTCATGGGTGCCGCGGGCGCCGGCGCGTTCGGCAAACTGCTGGAAGGCGGCTATGACGACCCCACCTCGCAGTCCACCCGGGCGGGGAAGGTCATCGGCGAGAAGTTCGGCGGGGAGACGAACCTCGTCCTGCTGGTCCGTGCCCCCGAAGGCCGGGTCGACACCCCGGCCGCCGAGCGGCACGGCCGGGCCCTCGTGGCCGACCTCAAGAAGGAGCGGCAGCTGGAGAACGTGATCTCGTACTGGGACGCGGACAACCCCGACCTCCGCTCCGAGGACGGCCGCGAAGCCCTGGTGCTCGCCCATGTGAAGGGCGATGAAACGGAGCAGGCCAAGAACGCCAAGGCCGTCATCGACACCTACTCGGGAGAGTACGAGGACGCCCTGACCGTTCAGGCCGGCGGCGGCGCCGCGGTGGGCAACGACATAGGAACCCAGGTGGGCGAGGACCTCATCCTCGCCGAGGCCATCGCCGTGCCCCTGACCCTCGTGCTCCTCCTGATCGTCTTCGGCAGCGTGGTCGCGGCCCTGCTGCCGCTGGTGATCGGACTCGTCGCCGTCGTGGGCACGTTCGCCGAGCTCTTTCTGCTCGGCAGCGTCACCGAGGTGTCCATCTTCTCGATCAACCTGACCACCGCACTGGGCCTCGGCCTCGGTATCGACTACGCCCTGCTGATGGTCAGCCGATTCCGCGAGCAACTCGCGGCCGGGGAGAGCGTGGAGGACGCCGTACGGAGGACGGTGGGCACCGCGGGCCGTACGGTCGCCTTCTCCGCCGCGACCGTGGCTGCCGCGCTCGGAGCACTCCTGGTGTTCCCTCAGTACTTCCTGCGTTCGTTCGGATACGCCGGGATCGGTGTCGTCGTCATCGCCGCCGTCAGCACCCTGTTCGTGATGCCGGCGCTGTTCGTCGTCCTGGGGCGCCGGGTCAACAGCGGTCGCCTGCCGTGGGCGAACCCGGGACGCTCCGACACCCGGGGGCGCGTCTGGGGACGGTTGGCCCGCACCGTCATGCGGCGGCCCGCCCTCACCGCGCTGCCCGTGCTCGCGGTGCTCGTCCTCGCGGCGAGCCCGCTGCTGGGCATCACCTTCGGCACGCCGGACGAACGCGTGCTTCCCGAGGACGCCCAGAGCCGTCAGGTTGCATCGGCACTGGAGGAGAACTTCAAGGGCAATGACGAAGCGGCCATCCACGTCGTCATCGACAGACCGGTGAGCAAGGCCCCCTTGGAGTCGTACGCGGTCGCGCTGTCCGGGCTCAAGGGCGTCGCCCGCGTCGAGACCAGCACCGGCACCTTCGCCGACGGACGGTCCACGACGACCGGCCCCGCCAATGCCGCACTCGGCCGCCCCGACGCACAGCGGATCAACGTGGTGAGCGCGCTGTCATCGAAGTCAGCCGACGCCCAGCGCCTCGTCGAGAAGGTGAGGGCAGTCACTCCGCCCGACGGATCACGCCCCCTGGTGGGTGGAGTCGACGCCGTACTGGTCGATTCCAAGGACTCCATCGGCGGTCGGCTCCCCCTCGCGGTGACCCTGGTCGCGCTCACCACCTTCGTCCTGCTCTTCCTCTTCACCGGTAGCGTCGTGCAGCCGCTGCGCGCGCTGCTGCTCAACCTGATCAGCCTGGGGGCCACCCTCGGCGTCATGACCTGGATCTTCCAGGACGGGAACCTCTCCTCCCTGCTCGGTTTCACGGCACAGCCGATGGATGTGTCCATGACCGTGCTGATGTTCTGCGTGGCCTTCGGCCTCTCGATGGACTACGAGGTGTTCGTCACCAGCCGGATCAAGGAACTCCACGACCTGGGCGAGGACAACGAGTCCGCCGTCGCGAACGGCCTCGGGCACACCGGACGCATCGTCAGCGCGGCGGCCGTGCTGCTCGCCGTCTCCTTCTTCGCCTTCGGTACCGCCAAACTCAGCTTCCTGCAACTGTTCGGGCTGGGCGCAGGGCTGGCCATCCTCATCGACGCCGTCGCCGTACGAGGTGTCCTGGTCCCCGCCGCGATGCGCCTGCTCGGCCACTCGGCCTGGTACGCGCCCCGCTTCCTGCGCAAGCTCCATGACCGGTACGGCCTCAGCGAGGGCGGGCCGGCGCCCACTCCCGTGACCACGCCGGAGCCCGCGACCGGGGCGCCGTACCTGAAGGACTCGACCAAGGTCTGACCGGAAGGACAGCGCTCCCAGGGCCGTGCCCGCCACCGACCGGAGGCGGGCACGGTCGCGTGGGGTTTGTTGGCTCAGCGAACCCATGGCCGGACGGCCCCGACCGCTGACAGTGCGGTGCCATGAGCCGGACCGGGGCGCTCCGACGGCCCTGAGGCCACGACGGGTTGAGGCGTCCGAGAGTGGGGCGGCGGCAGCGGCTCGTGTCAGACCTCCGTGTCATGGTGTTCATGGGCGGCGCTGACCAGCGCGCCCGCCCCCGTACCGACCGCAGTCGCACGGCTGTCGAAGGAGTGCACGCCATGCCCGGAACCGATGCCAGTCGCACCTCCCTGGCAGCCATCGCGGAGCTCCTCGCACCCGCTCGTCCAGCCGTCGCCGAGCAGGTGCTGCATGCGCACGACGACCCCACGGGATATGTCCGCGCACACGCTGCACGGCTGGCGGACCGGGGCATCGACGGGCCCGTCCCGGACCTGGCCTGGATAGCGCTCATCGACGCGCTCGACGAGCACCGGCTGCTCGCGGAGTTCGACTGGAAGGAGGACCCGGAGGAGATCCGGGGCCAGCTGATAGGGCTTGTGTCCCGCCCGTCCGTGGACCCCTGGGTGTTGGTCGACGCCGAGGAAATGCTCCTGCCGACCGAAGCGTTCCTGCACGCCTGCGGTCGGCACTATCGCGAGGTCGGCGCCGCCCTCGCCGTCCTCGACATCCAGTCGGACTGCTACCCGGTGGTGTGCCTACGCGGTTCGCGGGCCGATGAGTTGGTGTCCCTCGCGACTCGTGCGGGCTTCACCGCGGACCTCCTCGGAGCTCGGTGACCGAGTCGGAGATCTGCCGCGGTCGGGCCTCGCCCGCGGTCTTCGACGAGCAGACCGGGTGGCGGGCCAGCCCACCCGTGCGACCACCGGCGTTCCCAAGGCCGCCGATGGCACGGGGGGCTTCGCGGCCACCGCCACCTGACCTGGGCGCCGGGTCGTACGGGGACCTCATGCGCGCCAGGCCCCGTACCACCAGCGGCTCGATGTCGTACGGGGTCAGTCCTGGGCCATGGCCCGCTGAAGGCTCCTGGGCCGCATATCGGTCCAGTTCTCCTCCACGTACTCAAGGCATGTGGCACGGGTGTCATCGTTGAGGACGATGCGCCAGCCGTCCGGGACGGCCGCGAAGGTGGGCCACAGAGAGTGCTGGTCCTCCTCATTGACCAGCACATGGAAGCGCCCGTTGTCATCGTCGAACGGATTGGTGCTCATACGCGGATCCCCATCTCTTCATCGGCCGCCTGGTCTGCGGCTGCTGCTGCGGCAACGCGCCTTTCCAGGATGGAATTGGTGATCTCGCCGCTTCTGACGGCCAGGTTCGACAGCAGGGACGACGATAGTCCGTGGGTGTGCTCCGTGCCGCCCTGTAGATAGATCCCGCAACTCAGTGCGTCCGTGGTGGCCAGCCGGTAGTCCCGGGTGATGCGGTATCTGCCCTCGGCGTCCCGCAGGCAGTGGTCGCCCACGCTGCCGAGGATCTCAGAGGGGTCCATCGGGAGGTAGCCGGTGGCGCAGACCAGCACGTCGACGTCGAGGTCGTACGACTCGTCCGCGGCCAGGGAGTGCACCGTTACCCGGGTGTCGTTCGCGCCGTGCTTGACGTCGACGACCCTGGCCAGGTTGACGAAGTCCAACCGTCCCTCTTCGCTGACCTCATCGGCGTACGCACGCTGGTAGAGGTCGCTGAGCACCTCGTCGTCGACGACCGAGTAGTTGGTGTTCTTGTGGTAGTGCCAAATCGCGTCCTTCGAGCGGTCCGAGCCCCGATAGAACTCGTCGGTCGCGTTCGGATCGAAGACCTGGTTCGCGAAGGGGGTGTTGTCCGCGATGGAGTAGCCGTACGAAGGGAGGATCGCCGAGACCGTGGCGTCCGGCGCATTGTCGTGCAGAAAGCGGACGATCTCCGCGGCGCTCTGGCCCGCGCCGACGACCGCCACGCGCTTCAGCCCGGCACTACCGCGCTCCCTGAACCGGTGCAGGAACTCCGAGCTGTGCCAGACCGACTCACCGCGCTCGATCCCGGTGGGCATGCGCGGCACAAGGCCGGTCGAGATGACGATGTTGCGGGCTTCGACCACCCGGACGCCGCCGGGCCGTACCGGATCGTCCACCGCCAGTCGCACATGGCGCGCGGGACCCTTGCCGTATGCCGGGGGCAACTGGACCGCTGTGACACGGGAGTTGTAGGAGACGCGATGCGCCACCTTCGCCGCGGCCCATTCCAGATAGGAGTGGAATTCCTGCCGGGACGGAAAGAAGTCCTGGTTGTTGACGAACCGCGCCAACCGCCCCTTTGCATGGAGGTAGGAGACGAAACTGAACTCCGAGACGGGATTGCGGAAGGTGGCCAGGTCCTTGAGGAAGGAGACCTGCATCTTCGTGCCGGACATCAGCATGCCGCGGTGCCAGCTGAGCGTCGGTTGTCGCTCGAAGAAGACGGCCTTCAACGGTGTCTGCTGCTCCTCCAGCGCCACGGCGAGCGAAAGGTTCGAGGGCCCGAATCCGATTCCCACGACGTCGTACATTTCAGGTTCACGCGTTTCCACGGAATTTTCCCCTCGTTGAAGCCGGCAGTGCGGCGCCGATGATCCGGCAGATTTCCGCTGCCGGTCCTGGCAGATACATGTCGCCGTGCGCGCTGTTGATGTCGTGTTGCCGCACCGTGCCCGTGACATGTGGCCGCCACAGGCCCGCGAAGGACCCCTCGGCCTTCGGTACGGCGTTGAAGAAGAGGACGTCGCCCCGGTAGACGGGCTGGTGGAACTCGGGCATGAGCGCGGTGTGATTGACGATGACGGACACGGCGTTCGTCAGGAACGCCTCACCGTCCGCCGTACCGGACAGACCGGTGAGGTGTTCGGTGAAGTACTCCCGCAGATCAGCCGCGGTGGGCGGCTTCTGCTCATGCAGATAGCCACTGGGGACGCTGTCCAGGAGGGCGAGGAGTGCCACTTCATGCCCCTGCGCCTGGAGCGTTGCCCCGATCGCATGGGCGAGGGTTCCCCCGATGGACAGACCCATGAGGTGGTACGGGCCCTCGGGCTGCACGGCCCGTATCTCGGCGATGTAGTCGGTGACCATGTCGTCGATGGAGGCGGGTAGCGGGGTCGTGCCGTCGAAGCCCTTGGCCTGGATGCCGTTGACCGGCCGCTCCGCGGGGAGCAGTTCGGCGAATCCCAGATAGGGCCAGCAGATGCCGCCGCCGGGGTGGATCCACCACAGGGGTTCGGTCCCCGGGCCGCCCGCGCCGTCCGTGGCGCCGGGCGCGATGGACAGGACCGGGGCGAACGGGTCGACCTCGGAAACCGTACCGTCGGCCGCCCCTTCGGATTGCAGGTGTTGGGCCAGTCCGGCGACGGTGGGCGACTGGAACACGGTGCGCAGCGGCAGTTCGACGCCGAGTACCACCCGAATGCGGTTGATGAGTCTGGCCGCCAGGAGCGAGTGGCCGCCCAGGGCGAAGAAGCCGTCGTCGATGCCGACCCGGTCGACGCCCAGCACCTCCGCGAACAGGCCGCACAGGATCTCCTCGCGCGGTGTCCTGGCGGGCCGACCGGTCGAAGCGGCGCCGTAGTCGGGTGTGGGGAGCGCGCCCCTGTCCAGCTTTCCGTTGCGGTTGAAGGGCAGCTCTCCGAGCACCGTCACGGCCGCGGGCACCATGTACTCCGGCAGACCGGCGGCCAGATGACGGCGCAACTCGGCCGGCAGTGCGTCCAGCGTGGCGTCGCCGGGAGTGCCGCGCGGCACCACGTACGCGGCCAGCCGGCGGTCGCCATCGTGTTCGTCGACGACCACGACGGCCTGCGCGATCGCCGGGTGGGCCAACAGCGCCGCCTCGATCTCACCGGGCTCGATGCGGAAGCCGCGTATCTTGACCTGGCCGTCGACCCGCCCCTGAAACACGAGCTGCCCGTCCCGACCGTGCACCACCAGGTCACCCGTGCGGTACATCCGCTCGCCGGGCCGTCCGAACGGGCAGGGCAGGAATCGCCCCGCAGTCAGACCGGGGCGCCCGATGTATCCGCGCGCCACACCGGGTCCCGCGATGTACAGCTCACCGGTCCGGCCCGGCCGCACCGGGCGGAGCGCCCCGTCCAGGACGTACAGCCGGGTGTCGGGGATCGGGTGGCCGATCGGCGGCAGCCCGGTGTTCGCGGCGAGCGGTGTGCTCATGGTGGCGCAGGCCGTGGTCTCCGTCGGCCCGTAGACGTTGACCATGTTGCGACCGGGCGCCCAGGAGGCCACCAACTCGGGCGGAGTCACCTCACCCCCCACGACCAGGGATTCAACGCTGGTCAGTGCACCGGGCGACACCATGGCGAGCATCGCGGGCGGGATCATCGCATGGGTCACGGCGTGCGCGGCGATGGTCTCGGAGAGCGCGGTCCCCGGAGCAAGACGGGCGGTGTCGGCCAGCACCACGGTGGCGCCCGACAGCAGGACCGTGAACATCTCGCAGAGCGATACGTCGAAGCCGGGCGAGGCCAGTTGCAGCATGCGGGTTTCGGAGGTCACACCGAGCCGTTCCACATGTCCCCTGACGAGGGCGGCGATACCCCGGTGGGTGACGGCCACGCCCTTGGGACGACCGGTGGAGCCGGACGTGTAGATGATGTACGCGGTGCCGTCGAGTACGGCGGGACCTGCGGCGGAATCCGCGGCGGAATCTGCAGCGGTGGCCCCTTCGGTGGCTTCTGCCGCTGGTGGTTTGTTCGGTCCGTTGGTGTCTTCGGTGTCGACGCGGAAGGTGGCCACCGGTGCAGCAGCCAACGCCTCGGCCGTCGTTGCGTCCACCAGGGCCAGTCGAGCCCCCGAGTCCTCGGCCATGAAAGCGATGCGCTCGGCGGGGAGAGCCGGGTCGACGGGTAGGTACACACCGCCCGCCCGCATCACCGCGAGCAGTGTCACCACGAGGGCGGGGGAGCGCCGCAGCGCGACGACCACCACCGTCTCGGGTCCCACGCCGCGCCGGGTCAGTTCGGCCGCGAGCCGCTTCACGCGGGCGTTCAGCTCACGGTAGGTCAGCGATTCCGCCTCGTGGACGACGGCGAGTGCGTCCGGGTTCGCCGCGGCCTGGGCGGCGAACAACCCGGGAACCGTGTCCTGCGTGGTGGTCACCCCGGCGGAGGTGGTGCCTTCGGCCCCGGGCCCCGGCTCATGGAGGGCACCGATGAGTGTGTCGGGGGCGGTTGCGACCCGCGCGAGCACACGGGCGAACCGGGCGGCGATGTCCTCGGCGGTCGCCGTGTCGAACACATCGCGCTGGAACTGGAGGATCACCCGGAGGTGGGGGTCGGCGGTGGCGGCGACACCGAAGGGGTAGTGGGTGCCGTTCACGGAACTCGCAGCGGTGATCTCGATCCCTGCCGACCTGTTGGCTTCGCCGATGCCCGTCCGGTCGACGGGGAACGACTCGAAGACCGTCACCGTGTCGAACAGCACCGGCAGTCCTGCGGCCCGCTGGATGTCGGCGAGTCCGGTGTGGTGGTGGTCGAGGAGGGCGCTCTGCCGGTCCTGGAGGTCGGTCAGGAGAGTGCTGATGCTGTCCCAGGGCGTCATGGCGACGCGTACGGGAAGGGTGTTGATGAAGAGGCCGACCATGGCGTCGACTCCGGGCACTTCGGCGGGTCTGCCTGACACCGTCGCCCCGAACAGCACGTCCTGCCGTCCGGTCAACTCCGCGAGTACGAGTGCCCAGGCACCCTGTACCACGGTGTTGAGCGTGATCCCCAAGTCGCCCGCTTGTCGGGCGAGTTCCAGGGCGGTCGCGGTCGGCAGCGCGACCTCCAGTTGCCCGGTGCTGCCCTGGTCCGCGTCGATCCCGGTGTCGGGTGCGAGCAGCGTGGGTTCTTCGACCCCGTCGAGTTCGGCGGCCCAGGCGTCGATGGAGCTCTGCCGATCCCGTGTGGAGAGCCAGCGCAGGAAGTCCCGGTAGGCAGGCGGGGGCATCAGCTCTGATGCATCGCCGTGCGAGCCGTACAGCCGCAACAGCTCCTCGGTGAGCAGTGGCAGCGACCAGCCGTCGAAGAGGACGTGGTGGGCGGTGAACACCAGCTCGGCGCGGTCGGGGCCTCGTGTGATGAGGGTCATGCGGACCAGGGGTGGTGTCGCCGGGTCGAAGTGGGCGCGTTGGTCGTCGGCCAGGATGCGCTGGAACTCCCGCTCAGCCGCGCCCTCTTGGAGTGCGCTCAGGTCGTGGTGTTGCCAGGGGAGTCGGGTGTGGTTGAGGACGAGTTGGATGGGGGTGCCGGTGTGGTTGTTGGTGTAGGCGGTGCGGAGGGTGGGGTGTCGGTTGAGGAGGGCTTGGCCTGCGGTGTGCATGCGGTGGGGGTCGATGGTGCCGGTGAGGTGGTAGATGAATTGGACGTGGTAGGCGTCGTAGGTGGTGTCGGCGAGTTGGGCGTGGAAGAGGAGTCCGGATTGGAGGGGGGTGAGGGGCCAGATGTCGGTGAGGTGGGGGTAGTGGTGTTCCCAGTGTTCGATCTCCCTTTGGTGTACGGAGACCAGGGGGACGTCGGAGGGGGTGAGGCCGCCTGCGTCGGGTTGCCGCACATGCTCGGCGAGTGCCTCCAGTGCCGCACACCAGAGATCGGCCAGCTCCTGGGCGTCGCCCCTCGTCAGAACCCCCGTGGGGAAGTCGAACCGAGCCCGTAGCTCCGGGCCGCCGTCGGAGTCCGTGACATAGGCGTTCACGTCCAGGGCCGCGAGCGCGGGGAGGTGAGGGTCGAGCCCTGCTGCGATGCCCGCGGTGTCGGGGGCTTCGGTCCAGGCGAGGCCGCGGAGGTGTTCGGGCATGTCGGTGGTGGAGAAGCGGCCGAGGTAGTTGAAGGCTATTTGTCCGGTGGGGTGGGGGGCGAGTTGGGGGGCGGTTTCTTGGTTGAGGTAGCGCAGGAGGCCGTAGCCGATGCCTTTGTCGGGGATGGTGAGGAGTTGTTCTTTGATGGTTTTGATGAGTGTGCCGGCTGCGGGTCCTGCGGTGAGTGCTTCGTTGAGGTCGGTGTTTTCGATGGTGAGGCGTACGGGGTACATGGTGGTGAACCAGCCGAGGGTGCGGGAGAGGTCTGCGCCGGGGGCCACGTCTTCTTCGCGGCCGTGTCCTTCGAGGCGGACCAGGAGTGAAGACTCGTCCACTCCGCGTTCCCTACGCCATGTGGCCACCGCCAAGGCCAACCCTGCCAACAGGCCGTCGCCCGCGCCACTGCGGAACACCCCGGGCAACACCGTCAACAACGCCTCCGTCACCTCAGGCGAAACCCGGGTCTCGATGCTGTCGACCGTCGACTGGACATCAACGGCCGGGTCGAGCGCCCGCCGCCCGAGGAGGGGATCGGGGCCGTCAACGGATCCCAACCAGTACGGCAGTTCGGTGGTGCGGGTGTTGTTGTTCGCTTCGTCGTGCAGGGCGTGTGCCCAGCGTCGTAGCGAGGTTCCCACCGGGGGCAACTCGGGATGTAGTCCTTCTCGTACGCGTTGCCATGCCTGCGCCAGATCGGGCAGGAGCACCCGCCAGGACACCCCGTCCACCACCAGGTGGTGCAGCACGATCAGCAGACGGCCCTCTCCGGGCAGCCAGACGAACTGGGCCATCACTCCCGCCGCAGGATCGAGACGCCCGGTCGCCGCGTCCAACTCGACTTGCAGCACGGCGTCCTCGTCGGCCCGTCGGATCAGCGGAGCGACGTCCACCGAGCCCCGCGGCCCCACCTCAAGCCCACCGTCGACCAGACGTGAACGCAACACATCATGCGCATCCACCACCGCCCCCAACGTCAACGCCAACCCCGCACCATCGATCCCCTCGGGCAGATCGACGACGGTGGTCATGGCGAACCGGTCGGTCCCCACCCCCAGTTCAAGGAGGTATGCGCCCATCGGCAGCAACGGCATCCAGCCCTCGCCACGCCCCGCCAGCTCCGCGAGGACATCGGTGGTGGCGGCTGCGTTCACTGCGTCGGCGAGTTCGGCGACGGTGCGGCGTTCGAAGATCTGGCGCGGGGTGATCTCCACCCCCTGGGCACGGGCCCGTGACACCACCTGGATCGAGCGGATGCTGTCTCCACCGATGAGGAAGTAGTCGTCGTCGATGCCGACCCGGTCCACACCGAGGACCTCGGCATACACCTGGGCCAACGTCGTCTCCACGGGGGTGCGTGGCGCCCGGTAGACACTCCCCGTACCGACAGGTTCGGGCAGTGCGTCGTGGTCCAGAGCGCCGTCGGGCGTCAGCGGCAGCCGGTCGATGACCAGGAATTCGGCGGGGACGGCGTGCTCGGGGAGCCGTGCGGCGGCATGGGCGCGCAGTTCGGCGGGGGAGAGCCCGGCGGTGAAGTCCATGCTGGCCTCGCCCTCGACGGTGGCCGCTGGGACCACGTAGCCGATCAGACGGCGCCCGGTGCCCCGGCCGGTGTGGGTGGCGGCCACCGCCCGGGCGATACGGGGGTGTGCGCCCAACACGGCCTCGACCTCGGCCAGGTCGACCTCCACGCCCCGGATCGTGGTTCGCGCGGTGTCGCGCACGGGCCCGACCGCCCCGAGGGGCGTCTCCGGGTGGGCCAAGAGGCGGTGCAGCGTACGGACGAATCCGGTGGTGATGCCCTCGGCGGTGGACCGGTCGAAGAGGTCCGTGGCGTATTCGAGGCTGCCGAGCACACCCCGTCCCGGTACGTCGGCCATGGTGAGGAACAGATCGAACTTCGCCGTGCCCGTGGCGATCGTCTTCAACTCGGCCCGGAGGCCGCGCAGTGCGAAGTCCCCCTCCTCGATGGCCTGCCAACCGAACATCACCTGGAACAGCGGATGATGGGCGGTGGACCGGTCGGGGTTGAGGAGCTCCACCAGGTGCTCGAAGGGCGCGTGCTGGTTGTCGTAAGCGGCCAGCGCCTTGTCCCGTACCTGCTCGATGACGCGGGCGAAGGTGAGGTCGGCGGGGAGGTGGACGCGCAGCACCCAGGTGTTGACGAAGAAGCCGACCAGCTCGGCGAGGGCCGCGTCGGTACGGCCGGCGATCGGGGAACCGACGGTGATGTCGTCGCCGCTGCCGAGCTCGCGCAGCTGCACGGCGAGGGCCGCCTGGAGCACCATGGGCACGGTCGCCCGGTGTGCGGTGGCCAGTTCCTCGACGGCTGCCACGAGTGAGGAGTCGAGGGTGAAGTCGACGAGGTCGCCGCGGTGACTGGCGGTCGACGGCCTGGGACGGTCCGTGGGCAGCGGCAACGGCTGCCTGGTGTCCGCCAGTTCGGTGCGCCAGTAGGCGGACTGCCGGCCCAGGACGCTGTCGGGGTCATCCGCATCGCCGAGGAGTTCGCGCTGCCAGAGCGTGTAGTCGGCGTACTGGACGGGCAGCGGAGTCCAGCCGGGTGCGGCGCCCCGCTTGCGTGCCTCGTAGGCGGTGGCCAGGTCACGGGTGAGGGGGACGAGCGATTCGCCGTCGCCCGCGATGTGGTGCATGACCAGCAGCAGTACGTGGTCGTCCGGACCCTGCGCGAAGACATGCGCCCGCAGCGGTAGTTCGGTGGTGAAGTCGAAGGCGCGGCTCACCTCGACGGTGATGAGGCGCTCGACTTCCTGCGGGTCCGTGCCGGTGACGGGCAGGGCGAGGGCCGCCCCATCCGGGGGGAGGATGTGTTGGTGGGGGACGCCGTCGTCCTCGCCGACGAGGGTCCGCAGTGTTTCGTGCCGGGCGACCACGTCCTGGAGGGCTGATTCCAGCGCCGTGAGGTCGAGCGGGCCTTCCAGGTGCAGCACCACGGGCAGGTTGTAGGTCGCGGAAGGGCCTTCGAAGCGGTCGGCGAACCAGAGCCTGCGTTGGGCGAAGGACAGGGGAATGCGGTCCGGACGGTCGTGCACTGCCGATAGCTCGGTCCGAACTGTGGGCGGGTCGGACCGCTCGTCCGTCCGCGCCGGCAGGTGCGTCGCCAGTTCGGCGACGGTCGGCGCGTCGAAGACGGTACGGATCGGCAGTTCGGCGCCGACGACGGTACGGAGTCTGCTGATGAGCCGGGTTGCGACCAGGGAGTGCCCGCCCAGGGCGAAGAAGTCGTCGTCGATGCCGACCCGGTCCGCGCCGAGCACCTCCGCGAACAGGGCGCAGAGGGTCCTCTCCAGATCGGTGCGCGGGTCCCTGGAGCCCTCGGCGCCGCCCGTGGCTTCGGGGGCGGGCAGCGCGGCCCGGTCGAGCTTGCCGTTCGTGGTGACGGGGAGCGCATCGAGGACCACCAGGGCCGAGGGCACCATGTAGTCCGGCAGCAATGCCGCGGTGTGCTCCTGGATGTCTCCGGTGAGCTGCCCGGGATTGTGCCAGGTGCGGTGCCCTTCGACGGGCGGGATCGTGCCCCCGGGGTGGTCGTCGACGGGCGGGCGCACCGCGTACAGCGAGTACATGCCCGTTCTGGCGAGCTCGTCGGAGTTCTCCACCGTTGTGTGGAAGCCCTGGTCGTGCAGGAGCTTCACCACGGTGTTCAGACGGTCTTCGATGTCATGGACCTCGGCGACGATCTGCCGGACGAGCGGCCAGTGTTCCGGTTCGATGCCGAGCAGGACGTCGAGTTCGCTCTTCTCCGCGTCGATCTTCAGCAGGTCGATGGTGCTGATGCCGTTCTCCCTGATCATCTGGGAGAGGGTGCGCAGTTCGACGTCGACGAAGACGCTGCGCAGCCGGTCGGTCAGCAGCTCCGCGAGCATTGCGTCGTCCTCGCCCTCGGCGCCGTCCGGGGCGCGAGGGGTGCGGCGTTCGTTCTCGATGACGCGTTCCAGCATCCGGCGCTCTTCGGCCTCGTCGGCGAAGCGCCCGGAGAGCAGGGACATCTCGGGGTAGTACGTGAAGTCGGCGCGGCCGGGTTCGCGGCCGAGCGCACAGGTGGCGATGCGGACGTCGATGTCGTGCAGGTCGGCGTTGAGCGCGAACATCGCCGCCAGTTCGGGCATGGGCTCGAAGGCGTGGATCACGGCGTCGGGCCGGAGTGTGTTCACGTACAGCGAGAACATGCCGACGTGGCCGCCGACGTCGACGACGCACGCCCCCGCGGGGAGGGTCACTCCGCCACGGAGGTACTCGTTCCTGGTGAAGATCTCGTCGTACAGGAAGAGGGTGTTCGACCGGTTGCGGGCGGCCACCAGCATGCCGTTGGGCAGTTCGTGCAGCTCCACGCCGTCCAGCCGGCCCGCCCGCCGGAGCGCGACGGCCCTGGCGACATCGGCGGCGGTCCCCGGCGCAGGTACGACGTATCCCACCAGTTGTTGTCCCGTCGGTGTGTTCCGGGCGACGACGGCGGCGTGTTCCACTCCGGGGTGGGCGCTCAGGGCGCTCTCGATCTCGCCGAGTTCGATGCGCATGCCGCGCACCTTCACCTGGTCGTCGGTCCGGCCGAGATACTCCAGGTGTCCTTGCCCGTCCCAGCGGACCCGGTCCCCGGTGCGGTACATGCGGCTGCCCGGTGCGTCGAACGGGTTGGCGACGAAGCGCTCGGCGGTGAGTCCGTGCCGATGGAGGTAGCCGCGGGCCAGTTGGTCGCCCGCGATGTACAGCTCGCCGGCGACGCGAGGGGGTACGGGGTTGAGGTGGCCGTCCAGGACGTAGAGGCGGGTGTTCCACACGGGCCCACCGATCGTGACCCTGCCGGTGTCCGTGCGGGGGCAGTGGGTCGCGGTGACGTCGACGGCGGTCTCGGTGGGGCCGTAGAGGTTGTTCAGCGGCGCGTCGAGGACCGTGTAGAACTGGTCGCGCAGATGCGGCGGAAGCGCCTCACCACTACAGACGACCTGGCGCAGGCTGGTGCAGGCGCGTGCCGACGGCTCCTGGAGGAACGCCTGGAGCATGGACGGGACGAAGTGGACCATGGTGATCCGGGACTCCCGGATCAGCCGGGCCAGATAGACGGGGTCGCGGTGGCCTCCGGGTTCGGCCACGACGAGCTCGGAGCCCGTGATCAGGGGCAGGAAGAGCTCCCACACCGATACGTCGAAGCCGAGCGGGGTCTTCTGCAGGATCCGGTCGTCGGTGTTCACCTGGTAGGCGTGCGCCATCCACAGGAGTCGGTTGACGATGGCCGTGTGTCCGACGACGACGCCCTTGGGGCGACCGGTCGATCCCGAGGTGTAGAGGACGTACGCGGGATGGGCGGGGGTGAGGGGCCGTACCCGGTCGGCGTCGGTGAGGTCCGACGCATCCATGAAGCCCGGACCCATGCCGGTGCCCGTGCCCGTGCCCGTAGCCGTGGTGGTGTCCTGGAGGACCAGGGTCGGATCGTCGACCGCGATCTGTCGGACACCGCCGGGCGCGGGTGAGCTCGTTGTGGTGAGCGTGAGCAGGGGTCGTGCGTCCTCGTGCAGAAATCCGATCCGCTCGACGGGAAGGCCCGGGTCCACGGGCAGATAGGCGGCGCCCGCCTTGAGGATCGCGAGCAGGGCGACGATCAGTTCGGTGGAGCGGGGCAGCATGACCGCGATGGTGTCCTCGGGGCCGGCACCTTGGGCGACCAGATGCCGGGCCAGCCGGTTCGCGCGCCGGTTGAGCTGTGCGTACGTCAGGGTGCTGCCGTCGAAGGTGACGGCGGGGGCGTCGGGGGTGCGGGCGGCCTGTGCTTCGAACGCCTCGGGGACCGTGCTGGCCGCCACCGGTCTGGCGGTGTCGTTCCAGGCTCTGACGACCTGGTTCCGTTCGACCGGGTCGAGGATGCCGATGTCCCGTACCGGACGGTGGGGGTCGTCGGCGATTTCGCCGAGTACCCGTCGGAACCGTTCCGCTATCGATACCACCGCGTCGTGGTCCAGCACCGAGTGCTGGTGCTGGAGCGCGATCCGCAGATGGGGGTCGGCATCGGCGGTCACCGCGAGGGGGTAGTGGCTACCGCTGAACGGGGTGAGACCGGTGATGGTCACTCCGGCCGCGCTGTTGGCCTCGCTGATGCCAACGCGGTCGACGGGGAACGACTCGAAGACGACGACGGTGTCGAACAGCACCGGCAGTCCTGCGGCTCGTTGGATGTCGGCGAGCCCGTAGTGGTGGTGGTCGAGGAGGGCGGCCTGCCGGTCCTGGAGGGAGCTCAGCAGGTCAGCCGCTGTGTCCCCCGGTGCGTAGTCGACGCGTACGGGGAGGGTGTTGATGAAGAGGCCGACCATGGTGTCGACCCCGTCGACCACGGCGGGGCGGCCCGAGACGGTCGCGCCGAACAGCACATCGTGCCGTCCGGTGAGCTGTCCGAGCAGCAGCGCCCAGGCGCCCTGGACGAGGGTGCTGAGCGTGACGCCCAGTTCGGCGGCCCGACGGGGGAGCGAGATCGCCAACTCGGCCGGGAGCGGAACGTCGACCGATCCGATGTCCGCGGTGGCCCCCTCGGCTGCGGTGTCGGGAACGAGCAGTGTGGGCTCGTCGACTCCGGCCAGTTCGGCGGCCCAGGCACGGGCAGCCGCCTGATGGTCCTGCCGGGAGAGCCAGTCAAGGAAGTCCCGGTAGCTGCGTACGCGGGGCAGGGCGGCGGGGTCGCCACCCGAGCCGTACAGCCGTAGGAGATCCTGCATCAGCAACGGTACGGACCAGCCGTCGAAGAGGACGTGGTGGGCGGTGAACACCAGCTCGGCGCGGTCGGGCCCCAGGGTGATGAGGGTCATGCGGACCAGAGGTGGTGTCGCCGGGTCGAAGTGGGTCTCGCGGTCCTGGGACAGCAGCCGTTCCAGTGCGTCGGCGCCTTGCCCCGTCAGGTCGTGGTGTTGCCAGGGGAGTGGGGTGTGGTTGAGGACGAGTTGGATGGGGGTGCCGGTGTGGTTGTTGGTGTAGGCGGTGCGGAGGGTGGGGTGTCGGTTGAGGAGGGCTTGGCCTGCGGTGTGCATGCGGTGGGGGTCGATGGTGCCGGTGAGGTGGTAGATGAATTGGACGTGGTAGGCGTCGTAGGTGGTGTCGGCGAGTTGGGCGTGGAAGAGGAGTCCGGATTGGAGGGGGGTGAGGGGCCAGATGTCGGTGAGGTGGGGGTAGTGGTGTTCCCAGTGTTCGATCTCGCTTTGGTGTACGGAGACTAGGGGGACGTCGGAGGGGGTGAGGCCGCCTGCGTCGGGTTGCCGCACATGCTCGGCGAGCGCCTCCAGTGCCGCACACCAGAGATCGGCCAACTCCTGCACTTCCTGCGTGCTCAGGATGCCGGTGGGGAATCCAAACCGGGCAGTGAGGCGGGCACCGTCCCTGCCCTCGGTGACGAGCGCGTTCACATCGAGGACGGACAGGGCCGGCATATCGGCATCGGGAGTGGCGACGGTCGTCGCCGTGCCGGGGCTCTGGGTCCAGGCGAGGCCGCGGAGGTGTTCGGGCATGTCGGTGGTGGAGAAGCGGCCGAGGTAGTTGAAGGCTATTTGTCCGGTGGGGTGGGGGGCGAGTTGGGGGGCGGTTTCTTGGTTGAGGTAGCGCAGGAGGCCGTAGCCGATGCCTTTGTCGGGGATGGTGAGGAGTTGTTCTTTGATGGTTTTGATGAGGGTGCCGGCTGCGGGTCCTGCGGTGAGTGCTTCGTTGAGGTCGGTGTTTTCGATGGTGAGGCGTACGGGGTACATGGTGGTGAACCAGCCGAGGGTGCGGGAGAGGTCTGCGCCGGGGGCCACGTCTTCTTCGCGGCCGTGTCCTTCGAGGCGGACCAGGAGTGAGGGCTCGTCCACTCCGCGTTCCCTACGCCATGTGGCCACCGCCAAGGCCAACCCTGCCAACAGGCCGTCGCCCGCACCACTGCGGAACACCCCGGGCAACACCGTCAACAACGCCTCCGTCACCTCAGGCGAGACCTCCGCCCACACATAGTCGAGGGTGTCCACCACATCGATGACGGGGTCCAGGGGTCGACGACCGAGATCGGGATCCGGGCCTTCGACGACGGCTCGCCACCAGTCCAGTTCGGTGGTGCGGGTGTTGTTGTTCGCTTCGTCGTGCAGGGCGTGTGCCCAGCGTCGTAGCGAGGTTCCCACCGGGGGCAACTCGGGATGTAGTCCTTCTCGTACGCGTTGCCATGCCTGCGCCAGATCGGGCAGGAGCACCCGCCAGGACACCCCGTCCACCACCAGGTGGTGCAACACGATCAGCAGACGGCCCTCACCGGGCAGCCAGACGAACTGGGCCATCACTCCCGCCGCAGGATCGAGACGCCCGGTCGCCGCGTCCAACTCGACTTGCAGCACGGCGTCCTCGTCGGCCCGTCGGATCAGCGGAGCGACATCCACCGAACCCCGCGGCCCCACCTCAAGCCCACCGTCGACCAGACGTGAACGCAACACATCATGCGCATCCACCACCGCCCCCAACGTCAACGCCAACCCCGCCCCATCGATCCCCTCGGGCAGATCGAGCACCATCGACATGGAGAACCTGTCCATGCCGCCCCCCAGTTCGAGGAGGTACTCGGCGACGGGGAGCAGTGGCATCCAGCCCTCGCCGCCGCCCTCCAACTCCGCGAGGCGCTCGCCCTCGCCGCCCGTGGTGCCGGCAACGGTGGCGAGTTCGGCGACGGTGCGGCGTTCGAAGATCTGGCGCGGGGTGATCTCCACCCCCTGTGCACGGGCCCGTGACACCACCTGGATCGAGCGGATGCTGTCACCACCGACGGCGAAGAAGTCGTCGTCGATGCCGACCCGGTCCACACCGAGGACCTCGGCATACACCCCTGCGAGTATCTTCTCGGGCACGGAGTCCGGGGCGCGGTAGGTGCCGCCCTTGAGCTCGGGGGCGGGGAGCGCGGCGCGGTCCAGTTTGCCGTTGGGGGCCAGGGGCAGCCGGTCGAGCATGACGAAGGCCGAGGGGACCATGAACTCGGGGAGACGGCCCGCGACGAAGGTCCGCAGTTCGGGTACGGAGACGCCTGCTGTGAGATCGACGTCGATATGGCCGATGCTCTCCACGGTGCCGAGGCCGCCGACGCCCACCGGAACGATGTATCCGACGAGTTGGGTGCCGCCGGGCCGCTCGTATGTGGTGACCACGGCGTGGCCGACACCGGGGTGGTCGGTGAGGGCGGCTTCGATCTCACCGGGTTCGATGCGGAATCCGCGTACCTTCATCTGGGCGTCATCGCGCCCCGCGAACGCGAGGTGTCCTTCGGCGGTCCAGCGGGCGAGGTCGCCCGTGCGGTACATCCGGGATCCGGCGGGGCCGTACGGGTCGGCGATGAACCGGTCGGCGGTGAGCGCGGCACGGCCGTGGTAGCCGCGGCCCACGGCGCCCGCGACATAGAGTTCGCCGATGACGCCGGGCGGTACGGGCCGGAGCCCGGGCCCCAGGACGTAGGTGCGCATATTGCCGAGCGGTTGACCGATGGGCGCGCTGCCCTGGGCGTCCGGCACCGCGGTGGGAGCCACGAGCGCGGTGGCGTAGAAGCTCTCGCTCTGACCGTAGGCGTTGATGACGCGGACTCCGTCGAAAGCCTTCTGGACGCGGTCGACGAGGGATGCGGGGAGGGCCTCTCCCGCGAAGACGACCGTGTCGACGGTGGTGGTGTCCGCGATGTGGTCGATGAGCTCGGCGAAGACGGAGGGCACGGTGGAGATGACGCTTCCGGACCAGGACGGCCGTTCGCCCAGCGCCAGGACGTCACGGACGACTTCCACGGTGCCGCCGGTGCCGAGGGTGGTGATGATCTCGAAGACGGAGACGTCGAAGTTGATGGAGGTGCCCGCGAGCATGCGCGAGTCGGGGCCGATGCCGACGACGTCGGCGAGTCGGCTGACGCCGTTGACGATGCCGTGGTGGGTGATGGCGACGCCCTTGGGAGTGCCGGTGGACCCCGAGGTGTACATCACGTAGGCGATGTTGTCGGGGCGCGGCGGAGGCCCTGACAGTGGCGGAGGCTCGACGTCCGATTCCTGCGCGAGGGTGTCCAGATGAAGGCGGGGAGTGCCGTCGTCGGGGAGCGTCGGTGCCGTGGCCGTGTCCGTGAGGACGAGCTGGGGGCGCGCCTCGGCGAGGATGAAGTCAAGGCGCTTGCTGGGGTATCTGGGGTCGATCGGCAGATAGGCGGCGCCCGAGGTGAGGATGGCGAGCAGGGCGACGACGAGGTCCGCCGAGCGCGGCAGGGCCAGGGCGACGAGTGACTCGGGGCGGGCGCCGCGCCGCTGCAGCTCGTGGGCCAGATGAGCGGCGCGCGTGGTCAGCTCACGGTAGGTGAGCCGCTGGTCCTCGTGGATGACGGCGATGGCCTCGGGGGTCGCCTCCGCCTGACGGGCCAGTAGCTCGGGGACGGTCAGCCGGGGCTCGTCGATGGCCGTGTCGTTGAACCCGGCCAGGAGAGTGTGTTCGGCCCGGTCCATGACATCGACGGCACCGATGCGCGTCTCGGGCGCTGCGGTGAGGGCGTGCAGCACACGGAGGAAGCGCTCTCCGATGCCGGTCGCCGTCGACCGGTCGAAGAGGTCGGTGGCGTACTCAAGCTGGCAGCTCATGCCCTGGTCGGGGGCGCCCGCGGCGAAGTTGAACTCCAGGTCGAACTTGGCGGTCGGGGTGGCGACCGCCGTCAGTTCGGCCGTCAGCCCCGGCAGGGGAAGGTCGACGCGCGTGTGGTTCTGCCAGGTGAACATGGTCTGGAAGAGCGGGTGGTACGCGGTGGAGCGCTCCGGGTTGAGTGCCTCGACCAGCCGCTCGAAGGGCACGTCCTGGTGGTCGTACGCCCGCAGCGCGGTCCTGCGCACCCGGTCGACGAAGTCGCCGAGCGTCGGGTTGCCCGAGAGGTCGGCGCGCAGCACCCAGGTGTTGACGAAGAAGCCCACCAGGTCGGTCAGTGCTTCGTCGGGGCGCCCGGCGGCGGTGGATCCGATCGTGATGTCGTCGCCCGCGCCGAGGTGGTGGAGGGTCACGGCCAGGGCCGCCTGCATCACCATCGCCGTTGTCGCACCCCTGCCGTGCGCCAGCTCTTCAGCCGCCCTGACGAGCTCGGGTGCGATGGAGAACTCGACCATGTCGCCGCGGTGACTGGCGGTGGAGGGCCGCGGCCGGTCGGTGGGCAGCCGCAGCTGCTGGGGAGCGCCCGCCAGCTCGGTGCGCCAGTGGGCGATCTGGGAGGCGAGGACGCTGTCGGGGTCGTTCTCGTCGCCGAGCAGTTCGCGCTGCCAGAGCGTGTAGTCGCCGTACTGAACCGGCAATTCGTGCCAGAGCGGCGGCTCGTCGCGCAGCCTGGCCGTGTACGCGGCGGCCAGATCGCGGCCCAGCGGTGCCATCGACTCGCCGTCGGCGGCGGCGTGGTGCACGACCAGGGCGAGGACGTGTTCCCCGGGACCGAGGCGCAGGACCCGGGCCCGTACGGGAATCTCCGTGGCGAGGTCGAACCGGTGGCTGACGGCTTCGGCGAGTGCGGCCGTCTCGTCCTCGGGGGCGATGGCGATGATCGGTACCGGTAGGTCGAGCTCGTCGGTAGGGATCACACGCTGGGTGGGGAGCCCCTCGGCGTCCTCGACGAACACCGTGCGCAGGCTTTCGTGCCGGGTGACCACGTCGTGTACGGCTCGGACCAGTGCGTCCGAGTCGAGCGTGCCGGTGAGACGGAGGACGAACGGAAGGTTGTAGGTGGCCGATGGCCCCTCGAACCGGTCGATGAACCACAGTCGCCGCTGTGCAAAGGACAGGGGAATCACTCGGCGTCTCCTCATCGGTCGGTCATTCGGCGCAGGCGGGGCCTGCTCGCGGTGGCCAGGGCGTCGAGCTCGCGTGCCAGTTCGGCGACGGTCGGACGTTGGAAGACGGTGCTGACCGGGACCTGCCGGCCGAGCTCCGCACGGATCCGGCTGATCAGCCGGGTCGCGACCAGGGAGTGCCCGCCCAGGGCGAAGAAGTCGTCGTCGATGCCGACCCGGTCCGTCCCGAGCGTCTCCGCGTACAGCCGGCACAGGGTCTCTTCACGGGCGTCACGCGGTGCTCGGTAGGCACCGCCGGTGAACTGCGGTTCGGGCAGCGCCGCGCGGTCCAGCTTGCCGTTCGGCATCAGCGGGAGCGCATCGAGGACGACGAACGCGGCGGGCACCATGAAGTCGGGGAGCTTGTCGGTGAGGAAGGCGCGCAGAACGTCGGCGCTGCCACCGGGGGTCACGTAGGCCACGAGCTGACCGGAGGCCCCCGGTTCCTTGCCCTCCTGGACGGTGACGACCGCCCGGTCGACGTCGGGGTGCGCGGTCAGGGCCGCTTCGACCTCGGCCGGTTCGAGCCGGGCGCCGCGGATCTTGACCTGGGCGTCTCCACGACCGGCGTACGCGAGCTGTCCTTCGGCGGTCCAACGCGCCAGGTCTCCCGTGCGGTACATGCGTGCACCCGCGGGCCCGAACGGGTCGGGCACGAAGCGGCTCGCGGTCAGGGGCGCGCGTCCTCGGTAGCCGCGGCTGACGGTGGCTCCCGCTACGTAGAGTTCGCCGACCACACCGGGTGGCACCGGCCGCAGTCCGGCCCCGAGCAGATACACACGGACGTTGTCGAGGGGCGCCCCGATGGGGGCTCCGGCCGCGTCACCGTCCCATTCGTCGCTCCCGGCGAGGGCGTACGTGGTGGCGTAGAAGGTCTCGGTCTGCCCGTAGCCGTTGACGACGCGGACACCGGGCATCGCCTCGCGGATGCGCCGCAGCAGTGAGGTGGGAAGGGCCTCGCCCGCCAGCATCACGGTCCTGGCACTGATCCGGCCCGGTACCCGGTCGAGGAGTTCGGCGAAGGCCGAGGGGACGGTACTGATGGTGTCGCCGCGCCAGCCGTCGCGCTCGCCCAGCGTCAGGATGTCCCTGACGATCTCGACGACACCTCCCGTGCACAGCGTGGAGAAGATCTCGAACACCGACACGTCGAAGTTGACGGATGCCCCGGCCAGCATCCGGGCACCGGGTCCCACGTCCAGGGATGCGGCGAGCGCGGACAGGCAGCTGGTGATGTTGCGGTGGGAGATGGCGACGCCCTTGGCGGTGCCGGTGGACCCGGAGGTGTACATCACGTACGCCACGTTGTCGGGTCGGGGCCCGGGACCGGCCGGAGCTTCGCCGTCGTCTCGCTCCAGGTCCTCCAGGTGCAGCCTGGGAACGTTGCCCGGGGGCAGACTCCGTCCGGTGTCCTGGTCGGTGAGGACCAGTGCCGGGCGGGCATCGGAGAGCAGGAACTCCTGGCGGTGGGAGGGGTACTTGGGATCGACCGGAAGGTATCCGGCGCCTGACTTGAGGATGCCGAGCAGGGCGACGACCAGGTCCGCCGTGCGCGGTAGGGCCACGGCCACGAGTGTCTCGGGGCCCGCGCCGTACCCGCGCAGGACGTGCGCGAGCCGGTTCGTCCGGTGACTCAGTTGACGGTACGTCAGGGTCTGGGCGCCGGCGACGAGGGCGATGGCCTCCGGGGTCGCCAGGGACTGCCGGTCGAACAGCTCGGGGACGGTCACCGGGAAGTCGCCGGTGGTGGTGTCGTTGAACTCCCTTATGACGCGGTCGTGTTCGGCCGGGTCCAGCAGGTCGACGGAGGCGACGCGCTGCCCGGGGTCGGCGGCGATGTCCCGTAGGACCTGTCCGAAGCGTCGGGCGGTGGTGTCCACGGTGGCGGGGTCGAAGACGTCCCGCCGGTACTGCAACACCAGGCGCAGGGGGGCGCCGCCGTCGGCGGGCAGCGCCATCACGGAGAGCGGGTAGTGGGTGGTGGCGAAGGGCCGCAGTCCGGCGAGGCTGATCCCTGCGTCCTCGCTCGCCTCGGTGATCCCGGCCCGGTCGAGCGGGAAGGACTCGAACGCCACATAGGTGTCGAACAGCGCGGGGATGCCGGCGGCCCGCTGGATCTCGTGCAGCGGATGGTGATGGTGGTCCAGGAGCGCACCCTGTCGCGCGTGGAGTGCGGTCAGGACGGCTGCGATGGTGTCACCTGGCGCGCATCTCACGCGTACGGGCACGGTGTTGAGGAAGAGCCCGACCACGGACTCCACGCCGGGGATCGCGGGCGGGCGGCCCGCGACGGTGGCTCCGAACACCACGTCCTGGCGGCCCGTGAGCTGTCCCAGCAGCATCGCCCATGCGCCCTGGACGACGGTGTTGAGGGTGACGCCGAGCTCCGCGGCACGGCGGGCGAGGGCACGTGCGGTGTCGGTGCCCAGTGGCACCTGGAACTGGCTGACACCGCCGCTCTCGGTGGTGTGGCTGGTGGTTTCCGGCTGCGTTCCCGGTTGCGGGGCGAAACCGAGGGCCGGTGTGAGGAGCGCGGGTTCGTCGAAGCCGTCGAGCTCCTCCTGCCAGGCGCGGGCCGAGGCGGCGCGGTCCAGCCGGGACAGCCAGGCCAGGAAGTCCCGGTAACCGCGGGCCCGGGGCAGCGCGGAGGCGTCCCCGCCCGAGCCGTACAGTCGCAGCAGGTCCTGGGCGAGCAGCGGTATCGACCAACCGTCGAACAGCACATGGTGTGCGGTCAGAACCAGTTCGGAGCGTCCGGGCTCCATGGTGACCAGCGTGAGGCGCAGCAGGGGCGGCGCCTGTGGGTCGAAGCGTTCCGCCAGGTCATCGGAGAGCAGCCGGGCGAACGCCGCGTCACGCTCGGCGCCCGAGAGATCCGTCAGATCCACCTGGTGCCATGGCAGCTGAACGTCCTCGACGACCAGTTGGACCGTGTCTCCCGTCGCCGCGGGCACGAACGCGGCGCGCAGGGCGGCGTGCCGGTCGAGCAGCGCCTGCCCGGCCGCCCGCAGCCTTGCCGGGACGACGGGACCCGACAGATGGAGGGTGTACTGCACCTGATAGGCGTCGAACCCCGGCCCGCCCGCCTGCGATTCGTAGAGCAGCCCTGCTTGCAGTGGGGTGAGGGGCCAGACGTCCTCGATGCCGGGGTAGCGGCGTTCCCACTTCTCCAGATCGCCCTGGCCCACCTCGACCAGCGGTACGTCCGACGGAGTCAGTCCGCCCGCGCCCGGTGCGGTGGCGTGCCGCGCGAGCCCTTCCAGCGCGGTGCGCCACAACTGCGCGATGTGCTCGGTCTCTTCTGGCGCCAGGATTCCCGTGGGGGCTCCGAACAGCGCGCCGAGACGCGGTCCCTCGGGGGTGTCGGTGACCATGGCGTTGATGTCGACCTCGGACAGGGCGGGCATGTCCGCGGCATGTCCCGCGTCGAGTTCCGCCAGTTCGGAGAAGGCGGAGAGGTCGTCGGTCTGGGTCCAGCCGAGGCCGCGTAGTTCCTCGGGCATGTCGGCGGTGGAGAACCGGCCGAGGTAGTTGAACCCGATCTGACCGAGTGGGTGGCCGCTCAGCGTTGCGGCGGTCTCCTCGTTGAGATGGCGCAGCAGTCCGTAGCCGATGCCCTTGCCGGGTATGGCGGCTATCTGCTCCTTCACCGCTTTGATCACCGAGCCCGCAGCGGGGCCGCCCGCGATCGCCTCGTCCACGTCGATCCCCGCGAGGTCGAGACGGACGGGGAAGACGCTGGTGAACCAGCCGACGGTACGGGCCAGATCCGCCCCGGGCACCGCGTCCTCCTCGCGGCCGTGCCCTTCGAGCCTGAGCAGGGTCGATGGTTCCTCGACTCCGCGTTCCCGGCGCCACTTGACCGCGGTGAGGGCGAGCGCGGCCAGCAGCGCGTCAGCGGTGGAGCCGTGGAACGCCTTCGGTACGACCGTCAGCAGGGTCTCGGTGACGGCGACGGAGAGCAGGACCTGCGTCTTGTGCACCGTGGCCATGAGGTCTTCGGCGGGATCGAGCCGCCGGGCGCCGATGAGCGGATCGGGGCCCGCTACGACCGACTGCCACAGTGGCAGTTCGGCGACCCGCCCTGCGGCAGCCTCGTCGACGAGGGCGTGGGCCCAGCGCCGTACGGAGGTGCCCACGGCGGGGAGCTCGGGGGGCTTCCCCACTCTGATCCGGTCCCAGGCGGCAGCGAAGTCCGGCATCAGGATGCGCCACGACACTCCGTCGACCACCAGGTGGTGCAGTACCACCAGCAGCCGCCCGGGGCCGGCGCTCGGGCCGGGGTCGAACCAGATGAATCGGGCGACCACGCCCTTTGCAGGGGCCAGGAGGGCTGCAGCGGCGTCGAGTTCACCGAGCAGGAGTTGCCGCCAGGTCGAAGCCGCCCAGTCTCCGTCGCAGTCGACGTGTCTGATCAGCGGATCCACGGCGACAGATCCCGGTGGAGCGGTCAGTAACCCGTCCGCCGTCAGTGTCGTACGCAGCAGGTCGTGCCGGTCGACCACCGCGGCCACGGTCGCTGCGAGGGACTCCCCGTCGATGTCCCGCGGCAGTTCGAGGACGACGGCCTGGGAGAGGCTGTCGAAGCCGGGCCCGAGGTCCTGGACCCACCGGGCGACGGGCATCAACGGCATCGCCCCGACGCCGCCACCGGGAAGCTCCGCGAGTCCCGACGCCCACCCGGGCCGCTCATCGGCCGCGGCCACGGCCGCCTCGGCGAGCCGGGAGACCGTCCGGAGCTGGAAGACCTCGCGCGAACTGAACGTCACGTGCTGGGCGCGGGCCCTGGTGACCACCTGGATGGCCTGGATGCTGTCGCCGCCCAGGGCGAAGAAGTCATCGTCGGCACCGGCCCGCTCCAGCCCGAGCACCTCGGCGAACAGGCCCGCGATGACTTCCTCGGCAGGGGTGCCGGGAGCACGATAGACGCCGCCGTTGAACTCCGGGGCGGGCAGGGCGTCCCGGTCGAGCTTTCCGTTGGGCGTCAGCGGCAGAGCCTCCAGCACCGTGAACGAGGCGGGCACCATGAACCCGGGCAGCCGGGCGGTCACATAGGCCCGCAGCTCGCTCGCTGAGACGCCGGACCCGAGCGCGAACTCCGGGCTACCGGGCGCGGCGGACTCGGTGTAGTTGTTGTTGTCGGTGTTGTCGGTGTCGCCTGTGTCGTCGGTGTAGTCAGCGGGACGGGCGGTGGCGTCGGTGCATGGTCGTGCCGTGGCCGCACGGGGGACCACGTACCCCGCCAGTTGTCTGCCCGGGCCCTCTGCCGCGCCCTCGCGGACCATGACCACTGCTTGGCCCACTCCCGGGTGCGACAGCAGTACCGCCTCGATCTCACCCGGTTCGATGCGGAAGCCCCTCAGTTTGACCTGCGCATCCGTGCGGCCCATGTGCACCAGTTCGCCCCCGGGGGTGGTCCGCACCACATCTCCGGTGCGGTACATCCGTTCACCCGGGGGGCCGAACGGACAGGCCACAAAGCGTTCCGCCGTCCCCGCCGACCGGCTCAGATAGCCGCGGGCCACGCCGATGCCCGAGAGGTACAGCTCACCCGGTGTGCCAGGTGCCACAGTCCGCAGCCCATCGTCCAGCACATGGGCGCTCATCGCGTGCAGGGGCCGCCCGATGGGTATGTCCGCCTCGGCGGCCGTACCGGGGGCGGCCGGATGGGCGGTCGCGAAGACCGTCGTCTCCGTGGGCCCGTACACATTGATGAACTGCGTCTCCGGGCAGGAGTCCTGGGCCCTGCCCACTGCCTGCGGTGAGACCCGCTCCCCGCCCGTCCACACCTCGTGGAGCCCGGCGAAGCAGTGCGGGTCCTCCTTCGAGAGAAGGCTGAACAAGGCACTGGTCACGAAGACGACGGTGATGCCGTGGCGCTCCACGAGGGCGGCCAGCGACACCGGGGTGAGGTCGGCCGCGGGGTCCACGACGACCTGGCCGCCGTTCAGCAGCGGCACCCACAACTCGTACACCGAGGCGTCGAAGGACAGTGGGGAGTGCAGCAGTACCCGAGCGTGCGCGCTGCCCTGCCAGCGTTCGTCCGCAGCCAGGCCGACCACATCGCGGTGGGTGATGCCGATTCCCTTGGGCGTCCCCGTCGACCCCGAGGTGTAGATCACATAGGCGAGCCGTTCGGGGTGCCGCACCGGCTCCGGCTCCGGCCCCTGTCCATCCCGCTCCAGCTCGGCCAGCCCCACCCGGGGAAGGTCGTCGGGAAAGCCCTCCACTGCGCCCGCGTCCGTGAGCAGCAGGACGGGATGTGCGTCGTGCACCATGAACTCCACGCGCCGCGCCGGATAGTCGGGATCGACCGGCAGATACGCGGCGCCGGCCTTCAGCACCCCGAGCAGGGCCACCGCCAGCTCCAACGATCTCGGCAGCGCGACCGCCACGAGCGACTCGGCACCGACCCCGCGCCGCCGCAACTCGGTGGCCACCCGGTCGGAACGGACATCGAGCTCCCGATAGGTGAGCCCGCGGTCGCCCGCCACGATCGCGGTCGCCTCCGGAGCCTCCTCGACCCGCAGTGCGAAAAGCGCGGGAATCGTCCTACCGGGGACCGGCATCGCCGTATCTTCAGAACCCTTCAGCGACCGGTACGGCTCCACCGGATCACGCACGTGCATCACCCCACCCGAGCAAGTGGATTCGGAGAATCGATTGGCGTTGCGCTGATGTCCGCGACATCAATAGTCAATATCGGATACGGCGATGACACACCGCCGATGTGAATCCTCGGGAAACCCAGCTGGATTTCCGGGATGTGACTCCCGCAAGGCTCAGCACAGAGCCCCGGGACCACCCCAGCTTCATCCCTGGGAGCTACCGGGGTCAAGCGTGCGTCGGTCCCACGGGACCGGCTCCGGGGCTCCGGCCCTGTCCCGTCGGCAGGACAAAGGACAGCTCCGGCCGCGTCCTGTCGACAGGACAACGGAGCGGACCCCCACCCGCGCGTCGCGGACACGGGCAGGCGCCGCCCAACTCCACCCCGGGGCAGGGGCAATGCCCGATTGCACGGCATTCACCGCCTCGGTTAGCCTCTGGAAAAGGCAGCGGCCGAGTGGACGGCACCTGCCATTCCGACCGCCACCCGGTCCCGCAGCCGTTGAACGGCGGCTGCACGGATTCCGTACGCGACGCGCTTTCCGGTGTCGGCCGGAGGCTGTTTCGGCATCGTTCTCATTCCGATTTCGAGAAAGAACGAGGAAGCCCCATGGCGTCATCACTCCCCTTTCCAGAAACAGGGTCAAGGTCGGCAGCGGAGCCCGAAACGGATGTCCTGCCCCTGGTGTGCCTGCCCTTCGCCGGGAGCGGTGCCGGCTTCTACCGGGCCTGGGCACAGAGCCCGACGCCGGGCGTTGCGATCCTGCCCGTACAACTTCCCGGCCGCGAGGAACAGTTCATCGACGCACCGTTCACCGACGCGGCCGAGGCCGCCACCCGGCTCGCCCCCCTCGTCGTCGATCTCACCGCAGGTGTGGCGAGCTTCGCGCTGTTCGGCCACAGCCTCGGAGCCGTACTGAGCTACGAGCTGGCCCATGAGCTGGCCCGGCTCGGCCACCCCGGGCTCACTCATGTCTACGTCAGCGGCTCACCAGGACCGTGGAGCGGTCGCGACGCCCGGGCGACAGGGCTCAGTGACGATGAGTTCCTGGAGCGCGTCCAGGAGTTCGCCGGCTACAGGCACCAAGCCTTCGACAATCCCGACCTGCGCGATCTGCTGCTTCCCGTGCTCCGTGCCGACGTGGCCATGCACGAGAACTACAAACCGGCCACCGACGAGCCGCTGCGGGTGCCGGTCACCGCACTGCGTGGTGTCGACGACGCCCTGGTCTCCGCCGAACACGCCCGCCAGTGGCGCACCGCCACCAGCGCGGAATTCCGGTACGTCGAGCTTCCCGGCGGCCATATGTATCTGGCTGACTCGCCCGCCGAACTGCTGCGCACCATCGCCGGACAGTGACGGAGCCCCGAACGGAGGCCGTGGACATGCTGCTCAAGGGCAAAGTCGCAGTGATCACAGGCGCAGCGCGCGGTCTCGGCCGGGAGTGTGCCGGCAGATTCGCCCGCGAGGGCGCCGATCTGTTGCTGCTCGACATCGGCCATGACATCGAGGGCGTCGGATATCCGCTGGGCAGCCGGGATCAGTTGGCTGATACGGCACGCATGTGTGAGGAACAGGGCGGCTCCGTCATCGCCGCCGCGGTCGATGTTCGTGATGCGGCGCGCGTGGGGGAGGCGGTCGACGAGGCCCTGGACCGCTTCGGTGCCATCGACGTGCTGGTCAACAACGCCGGGATCGCCGCGCCTTCGGGCCGCCCCGTGCACGAGATCAGCGAGGCGGACTGGCTGCTGATGCTGGACACCAACCTCAATGGCACCTGGCGGATGATCAAGGCCGTGGCTCCTTCGATGGTCGGAGCGCGCTCGGGCAGCATCATCAATGTCTCCTCGACCGCGGGAATCGTCGGCTACCGCAACTTCGCCGCCTATGTGACGGCCAAGCACGGTCTGGTGGGCCTGACGAAGGCCGCAGCACTCGACTACGCGCCGTTCCGCATCCGCGTCAACGCGATCTGTCCCGGCTCCGTGCGCGACAACCCGCTCGTCGAGGGACGGATGCTCTCGGAGATAGCCCGTGCGCTGGACGTCCCGGTCGACGGTCACGAAGAGGTCTTCCTGCGCGACCAACCGACGAACGCGCTCGTCGAAACGTCCAGCGTCGCGGGGGCCGCCATCTGGCTGGCCGGTGACGACTCCCGGCAGGTGACCGGCACGACGGTCACCGTCGACGGCGGATTCTCCAGCCGATGAGACCGACCGATCCGGCCCTGCCCCGCCCACGGGAGGCGTTCTACTGCGTCCGTGGTGCACATCGGCACTGCACCCGGCGAGGCGCCCGAACGGTCGGCGACAACCCACTCCGGGCGGAGAGATCGCGCGAGAGCGCCCGCTGAGTTCCGTAACTCGTCCCCAGCCCGCAGGAGGCCGCAAGCATGGCGACAGCCGCGAAGAGACGATCAGCAAGCGCCGAGGGCCAGGACCGACCGCCGACGGCCTCGACGGCCTCGACGGCCGAGCCGGGGCACCTACCGTCCCCGTCCGGCCGCCCGATCACCGACCTGGGCCGCTCGGGACACGCGCTCGTCCTGCGTCTCCCGGCTCCTGTCGACACCGCAGCACTGCACCATGCCCTGGCCGAGGCCGTCGAACGGTGGCCCGCGCTGCGCGGGGCGCGGCTGTGGGAGACCAGGGTGCCCGGGGAGTACGCCGCGGCAGCAGCACGGGACCGGGCGCTGCGGGAAGCGCTGCGCCCGGTGGGGTGCGGCCGGGTACCGCTGCGCACACTGCTCCTGAGGTACGAGGACGGGCCCGCTGACCTGCTGCTCGTCGCCGATCGGGGGCGGGTGCCACAGGCCGTGCTGAACGCGGTGGCCGATCTGTTGGTGTACGGGGCCACAGCGGCGGATGCGTTAGCCGGAGCCGGAGCCGGAGCCGGAGCCCATGCCCATGCCGGCACCGGCAGGGGAGACGATCCCGGTGCCGCGCCCCTCGTTCCGTGGGGGCTCGGAGACCCCGGGCGCGCCGGTCTGATCGGTACCCGTGCGCTGCACCTCCCCGATGGGCCCGAGGTGGACGGGCAGGTGCTGCTGGCCGCCGTGGCGCACACCCTGGCCAGGTACAGCGGCACGGGCACGGTCGGCGTCGGGCGCCTGGACACCGTGCACGGTTCCGACCGCCCCGAGGTCCTGCACATCACCGACACGGACGCGGACACAGGTGTGGACACCGACACCCATACCGGAACGGACGCGGAGACCGCTCAGGAACCGCCCCCGGTCGGCGTCGTGCTGCACACCGCACGCGCCGACCGCCACTACCTACCGTGTCAGGCACCCCTCTTCCCGCTCACGGTGTTCGGCAGGGAGGGGAAGGACGGTACGTACGAGGCGGAGTGCTGGTTCGACGAGGGGACGTTCGCACCCAGGGTGGTCGAGCTGTTCTGTGCGTCCGTCGAACGCCTCGCCGTGCACTTCGCGGAGGTCGGAGGCGGCACCGGGAAGGCCCCGGCCCTCTCGCTGACCGACGTACCGTTCGTCGGTCCGAAGGACACCGGACAGATCCTCCGCCTCGGCGGCGCCGACCGCACCGACGGACCCCTCGTGCCCCCGCGCCGCATCGACACGATCTTCGCCGAGGTGGCCGACCAGCGCCCGGACGCGGTGGCGCTGGTGGACGACACCGGACAGCTGACATACCGGCAGCTCAACGAGCGGGCGGAGCGGGTCGCTGCGGGACTGTACGCGCTCGGGGTGCGACGGGGCACCCGGGTCGGAGTGTTCCTGGACCGGGACGCCTCCCTGGTCGTCGCACTGCTCGGCGTGCTGAAAGCGGGCGGCGCCTACGTCCCGATCGATGTGAACTACCCGGCGGAACGCGTGGGTTACATCTGTGAGAACGCATCGCTGGCGCATGTGATCGTCCGCGGCGATGACTCGGGGTTCCCACCGGTCGGCGGTGTCCGTGCCGTCCCCCTGGGGCAGCTGAGCACCCCGGCGCTGGACCCGGGAGCCGACGGAGTGCGGTCGGATCCCGGGAGCGCCGACGACGATGCGTACGTCATCTACACCTCGGGGTCGACAGGACGGCCGAAGGGCGTGGTCGTGCCCCACCGGAACGTGGCCGCGCTGCTGGACGCCACGACCGCCGACTTCGGGCTCGGGCCAGACGACGTGTGGACGCTCTTCCATTCGAGCGCCTTCGACTTCTCGGTGTGGGAGATCTGGGGTTGTCTGCTGACCGGCGGACGTCTTGTCGTCGTCTCCTACTGGGTGGCCAGGGACACCCACGCGTTCTATCGACTGATCGCCCGACACGGAGTGACGGTCCTCAACCAGACCCCCTCCGCCTTCGCCCAGTTGGCCCGCATCGACGGGCAGGAACGGGGCGCCATGCCCGTCAGACTGCTGGTCTTCGGCGGTGAGTCCCTGGACGTACGGGTGCTGGGACCGTGGTTCGCCCGGCACTCGCCCTCGCGGTGCCGGGTGGTGAACATGTTCGGCATCACCGAGACGACCGTGCACGTGACCGCGCGGACCATTACTCCCGCGGACGTACTGAAGCGGTCCCGCTCGGTGGGCGCGGCACTGCCCGGCTGGTCGGTGTCCGTGCGGGACGACACCGGACGAGTGCTGCCGCCGGGTGCGGCAGGGGAGATCTACGTCGGCGGGGCGGGGGTCGCGGACCGCTACCTCGGCCAACCGGAGCTGACGGCACGGAGATTCGTCATGGACCCGGTCACCGGGGACCGGCTCTACCGGAGCGGGGACAGGGGCCGGCTGCACCCCGACGGCACGCTCGACCACCTCGGCAGGCTCGACAGCCAGGTGAAGATCCGCGGACATCGCATCGAACTGGACGAGATCCGGTCGGTGCTCCTGGACGACCCGGCGGTCGGGGCTGCCGTGGCCGTCGTCAGGGAGACGGTGCCCGGTGACCCGGCGAGCAGCCGGATCGACGCGTACGTCGTCTCCGCGACGGACGGGCGGGAAGTGGACACCCGGCGCATCCTGGACGAGGCCAGCCGCATCCTGCCCGACTACATGACGCCCGCGACGCTCACCCAGATCGCATCGGTGCCGCTCACCGGGAACGGAAAGCCTGACGTCGCACGGCTGCCGGAGCCTGTGGTGGGTCATGCGGGTCGTCCGGGTCGGCAGCGGACGGCGGCGGATACGCCCGATGGGGCTGGTGGACTCGCTGATGCAGTCCTGGGCGTCTGGAGCCGCTGTCTGCGGAGGGAGGTGATGGCCGACGACAACTTCTTCGAACTGGGCGGCAATTCGCTGCTGGTGGTGCGGGTCCTGAGTGAGATGCGCGAACAGGGGCTGCCCGGAGTGACGCCGCGCGACTTCTACGCCAACTCGACGGCGGGGCAGTTCATCCGGCTCGTGGAGCAGCGCTCGTCCTAGGACGAGGACAGGGGCGATGAGGGCGACGCCGTGTCCCGGCGAGTGGATGGCACGGGGGCGTCGAAGTGGCCCGACCGGCCGGCCCTTCGCCGTGAGATGGGGCCGTCCATGAACCCTTGTGGCACGCCGTACGTGGGAATTCGGGTGGTGGGGCATTTCTCTGCTGCCCGCTGTGGGAGCAGTGAGTACAAGAAATTTCGCGTCCGCTCCATGCAATGCAGAGCACACAGAGCACATCAGTTCAGTCATCCGGAGAAATAAGATTCTCCAACCCTTGGCGACCAGCAGTGGGGTAGCCGCAGGAGCGGCCGACAAACTATTCTCGGCGCGCCAAGAACGCCAAGAACGCCTGCAACTCCGGGAAAGGGGTCATGCGTGTTTGTTCCCGATCAGTACCGTGAACCCGAAGCGACGTGGATGGCCGAGCTGGTGCGCGAAAATCCACTGGCCCAGTTGTCCAGCAACGGTGACGAGGGCGCTGCACCGTACGCGACGCATGTGCCCGTCATCCTCGATCCGCAACTCAGAGATCTACCGTCCGAACTGCCCGGAGTCACCCTGTGGGGCCATATGAACCGGGCGAATCCGCAATGGGCGGCCCTCGCGTCGCCTACCCCCGTCGTGGTGGCGTTCAGCGGGCCGCACAGCTATGTGTCCCCGACCGTGTACGGGACCACTCCCGCCGCCCCCACCTGGAACTTCACGGCCGTTCATATCCGGGGGCTGCTGAGCAGAGTCGACTCGGAAGAGGACACCCTGGAGACCGTCAAGGCCACCGTCCGTGCCCTGGAAGGCCGATTCGGTGCGGGGTGGGACATGTCGGAGTCGGTGGACTACTTCCGTCGCATCCTGCCTGGAGTAGGGGCGTTCCGTATTGCCGTTTCGCAGGCCGACGGGATGTTCAAGCTGAGTCAGGAGCAGGAATCCGGCACCCGGGAACGGGTTCGCTGCTCGTTCGCCGGTGAAACCTCGCGCAATCAGCGTGAGATCGCCGCGATGATGGGCCGACTTCCCTCCGTCCCTGCGCGTGTCCCGTCGCCAGGACAACCTTGACAGGCGGAAGGCGCCGCTTGAACACTGGGGCTGCGAATCCCATCCCCTTCCAACGAATCCTGCGCACACAGGAGGGATATATTCCGTGCCTACGTCCGTCGATCAGTGGGATATTCATCCGGACCATTTCTGGTTGACTGGAAAGCGCCCGGATCAGCTTGTCGAGTACAACGAAGAGCTGGAAATGTGGATGGTCTACGGCTATCCCGAGGCGATCGAAGTCCTCACCCAGCCCAAGCTGTTCTCCAACGACGGATGGCGGTTGGTGAACGTCGAGGTCGAGGAGTGGGTCAAGGAGGGCGACTTCGCGCAGATGGACCCACCGCAGCACCGCAAGTTGCGGGGCCTCGTCGACTTCGCCTTCACCCCCAAGCTCGTCGCCGACCTTCAGCCCCGGGTGGACGAGATCGTCCACGAACTGATCGACGAGCTGGAGCACCGGGACTCCTTCGACATGGTCGCCGACTTCGCCAACCCTCTTCCGGTCGCGGTGATCTCGGACATGCTGGGCGTGCCCAAGAGCGACCGTGATCTGTTCAAGGGCTGGATGCACGGGCTGCTCGACGACGCGGGGGAGCTGGACTCGCCGGACAGCATCCGGGAGCAGGAAGCCGCGATGGACGACCAGTTCGGGCTGTTGCGTGAGATGCGGGACTACTGGGCCGAGCAGGCCGCGGAGCGCAGGAAGCAGCCGCGGGAGGACCTCCTCAGCCATCTCGTCCACGCCGAGTTCGAGGGCGAACGGCTATCCGACGGAGCGGTGTTCAACATCGCCAACCGCATGCTGATCAATGGACACCACACCACCGAACTGCTCATCGGCAACACGGTGCTGTGCCTGGCGGAGTTCCCCGACCAGGCGGCGCGGGTGCGCGCGGACCGCTCGCTCGTACCGGCCCTGATCGAGGAGTCCCTGCGCTTCCTCAGCCCGCTCGCCGGTGTCATGCGGGTGTCCACCACCGAGGTGGAGGTCGCGGGACAGCTCATCCCCAAGGACCAGATGGTCATGGCGTGGTGCGGCGCGGCCAACCGAGACGGGCGGGTCTTCACCGACCCGGACACCTTCGACGCCGCCCGTTCCCCCAATGCACACCTCGGCTTCGGCCGGGGCGTCCACTTCTGCATGGGCAGACGGCTGGCGCGACTTGAGGCCAAGTCCGCGACGAACATCCTGCTTGACCGGCTTCCCAAGCTGCGTACGGACCCTGCCGACCCGCCGAAGTTCGGGCACGTGGTGGATGCCACTGGCGTGGCCAGGCTCCCCGTGCTGAACGGTTGAGCCCCTACCCCGGAAGAAGAGTGATCCCGATGACGACGGTGGTCGACCGGTGGAACGTGCACCCAGGACACCGCTGGCTGCGCGGCGAACGCCCCGCGTCCCCCGTGCAGTTTGACGAAGAGCTGGGCATGTGGTGCGTGTACGGCCACCCCGAGATCCAGGAGGTGCTCAGCACCCCCGAGGTGTTCTCGTCCGACACCGCGCGGCTGTTGCCCGTGAGTGTCGACCCCTCGCTCCTCGAAGGCGACATGTCCCAGATGGACCCGCCCCGGCACCGGGCCTTTCGCGGACTGGTCAGTCGCGCCTTCACGCCCCGGCTGATTGCCGGTCTCGAACCGCGCATCGCGGAGATCACCGACGGGCTGATCGCCGACATGGACGGCAAGTCCGAGATCGAGCTCGTCGCCGAACTGGCGTATCCGCTGCCGGTCATCGTCATCGCCGAGCTCCTCGGAATTCCCGACAGCGACCGCGACCTGTTCAAGAAGTGGGCCGACAACATCATCGAGGGCTTCAGCGGAGCCTCGTTCCTCGACGACAGCGAACAGGGCGAGCAGGACCTGCGCGATGCCACGGACCGGTTGCAACCCCTGCTCGAATATTTGGCCGGACATGTCGCCGACCGCCGCCGCAACCCGCAGCAGGACCTGCTCACGCACCTGGCCCTGGCCGAGGCCGACGGCGAGCGGCTCACCGACAACGAAGTCGTGAACGTCGCCAACATCCTGCTGGTCACCGGGCACATCACCACCACGATGCTCCTCGGCAACACCGTGTTGTGCCTGGACGCCGAGCCCGATGAGTTCGCCCGGGTGCGCAAGGACAGATCGCTGGTCCCGGGCGCTATCGAGGAGGCCCTGCGGACACTGCCACCGTCGGCCGCGCTCGCCCGAGGCACCACCAGACAAGTGCGGCTCGGTGGACAGCTCATTCCGAAGGACCAGTTGGTCCAGCTGTGGCTGGGCGCCGCCAACCGTGACCCGCGCACCTTCGAGCGGCCCGGCGTCTACGACCCGACGCGCAGTCCCAACCCGCACTTCGGCTTCGGCCGGGGCATCCACTACTGCATCGGCGCCGCCCTGAGCCAGCTGGAGGGCCGGGTCGCGCTCAACAAGCTCCTGGACCGCTTCCCGGTGCTCCGCACGGACCCGGACAGACCGCCGGGGTTCTTCCCCACCGCCGACATGATCGGCGTCAACTCCCTCCACCTACAGACCTCATGACCCCCCTGGGGAGGATCCCGTGACGATCGAGGAACCGCTGGCGCAGTTGTCCTTCGGGTACATTCCGGCCCAGATCCTCTACACCGCGACGGAGCTCGGCCTCGCCGACGCGCTCGCCGACGGTCCGCTGGACCACCGGGACGCAGCCGAGCGCACCGGCGCCGATCCGGTCGCGGCCCTTCGGCTGCTGCGCGCACTGGTGGGCCTCGGCGTGGTCGCCCAACTGGACGCCGAACGGTTTGAACTCACCGCATCGGGCCGGCAGCTGATCACCGGCACACCCGGCTCGCTGCGCGACGACATCCTGCTCTCGGCCATGCCCGAACTGTGGCGCGCCTGGGGGGATCTGCCGCAGGTGCTGCGCAGCGGACAGCCGCCCAGGAATCCCGCGACGGGTCTCACCGCCCACGAGGCGCTGATGCGCGACCCGCAGCTGGCCGAGAAGTTCCGCGCCGCCAAGGTCCTCGGCAACCAGGTGCTCACCGCCGGGGTCACCGCGGCCTACGACTTCTCCCGGTTCCGTACGGTCGCCGACCTCAGCGGCGACGAGGCCACCCTGCTGACCGCGGTACTGACCGCGGTGCCCGGTCTTCGCGGTGTGGTGCAGGACGGGCCCGAGGCGCTGGAGCGCGCGGCTGCCGCACTGGCCGGGGCCGGCGTCGCGGACCGGGCCGACGTCCGGGAGGGCGATGTCCTGGACTCCGCTCCGCCGGGCGCCGACGTCTATCTCCTCGCCCATGTGCTGCGGGAGTGGGACGACGACCAGGCCACGGCGATCCTGCGCAACTGCCGTGCGGCGATGGCGCCCGGTGGCCGGGTGGTGATCGTGGAGACCGTGGTCCCCGCCGTCCTCACGCCGGAGGACTCCGCCACCTACGGAATGACGGACCTCAACAACCTCGTGTACGCCGGCGGCAGAGAGCGGACCGCTGAGGAGTTCCGGGCGCTGCTGGCGGGCGCGGGCTTCACGCTCACCGCGCAGACCAGCATGAAGTTGGAGCCCGGGATGCCGGACTACCACCTCATCGAGGGGACGCCCGGCGTATAGCGGGTCCTCCGCTCTTCGTGATCCCGACCCGACCCGAGTCGTCTGTGAGGCCGTGAGATGGAGTACCGCATTCTGGGTCCGGTCGAAGTACGGGACGGAGGCACCACGATTCCCCTGGACGGTGAGAAGCAGCGGACCGTGCTGGCGGCCCTGCTCCTCACCGAGACCGGTTTCCTCTCCGACACCGATCTGACCTCTCTGTTGTGGGGCTCGCGACCACCCGGGACGCACAACGCCCAGATCTACAACTACGTCTCCCGACTGCGGAAGACGGTGGGTGGTGCGAACATCGTTCGTCGCTCTCCCGGCTATCGGATCGAGATCAGCACCGCGTCGCTCGACCTCGTCGACTTCGAGAAGCTGGCCAAGCGCGGCCAGGGGGCGCTGGCCGCGGGCGCGTACGAGGAGGCTCGTCGGCTGCTGCGGTCCGCGCTGGCCCTGTGGCACGGGCCGACGCTCGCCGATGTCTCGGAGTATCTGACCAACGCCGAACGACCACGCATCGAGGAGGCGCGGATCTCCGTGCTGGAGAGCCGCATCGAAGCAGATCTCGCGGTCGGCGGGCACGCCGAGGTACTGCCGGAACTGACCCGCCTGGTGGGCCAGTACCCGCTGCGCGAGCGCTTCCGGGCCCAACTGATGACCGCGCTCTACCGCTGCGACCGCCAGGCCGAGGCGCTGGCGCTCTATGAGGACAGCAGACGGATGCTCGCCGAGGAACTCGGAGTGGGACCGGGGGTGCTGCTGCGCGAGGTGCACCACGCGATCCTCACGGCGGAGGACCCCACTGTGACGGGAGCCCACGGCCGTGAGCGGCTGTGCTGCCGTCAGGCGACGGGCCAACTGCTGTACCGGCGCAGGCCATAGAGGAGCGGCAGCAGGTCCGGGCGCTGTTCCACGGTCAGCACCCGGCCGAACACCAGCACATGGTCCCCGACCGGCACGGTCCGCTCGACCTCGCAGTCCGCCACGGCATGTGCGTCCGTCCATAGATGCGGGCCCGCGTCGGCCTCGTCCTGAAACCAGCCGACGCGGTCAAAGCGGTCCTGACAGCCCGATGCGAACAGTTCCGCGGTGGCCTGCGCGCCGTCGTGCAGCAGGTTCACCGCGAACCCACCGCTGCTCACAACAGCTGCCAGCGTCGGGCTCGCGGCGCGCAGGCACACCAGCAGGGTCGGCGGATCCAGTGTCGCGCTGCACAGCGACGAGCACGTCATGCCCCATGGCCGACCCTGCGAATCGGTCGCGGTGACTACCGCCACGCCGGTCGGGAAGCCGCTCATCATCGAGCGGAACCCGTCCGGCGTGGCCCGACCGGCCGATCGCGTGATCGAGCCGGTCCGATCAGGCATCGAGCCCTCGCATCCGCGCGAAGTAGTCGTAGTGCGAAGGCAGTCTGTCGACCATGTGCCGCGCCTTGTCACGGATGGCCGCGAACTCCTTCTGCGCCGACTTCTCATCGGTGAGGGACAGCGCGGGCGACGGCGGAGGCTTGATGCCGCCGGTGCCGAGCAGGATGCAGTTGTACGAGTACGGCGGCAGCCCGTGGTAGTAGGGGAAGACATCCTCGGATCCCGGCAGCCGCGCTTGCCACGCTTCCAGACGTCCGGCCAGCGCGTCGGGCACGTCCCGCGTCTTGGCGTCCTTCCAGTACTGGGTGTCGTTGCGCGCGGCGCCCTTGTAGTGGAGGACGAGGAATTCCCGTACGCCGTCCATCACATTGGCGACGGCCGAGTTGTACAAGCCCCTCAGCTTGGGATTCCAGTCGGCGGCCGGGAAATGCCGTACCAACTGCTCGATGGCATGGTGAATGAAGAAGATCCCTGTCGATTCCAGCGGTTCGACGAATCCGCTGGAAAGACCGATGGCCACGCAGTTGTTCACCCAGGATTCGCGGCTCCGGCCGATGCGCATACGAATATGATTCGCCTCTGCCTCGGCACCCGCCGGCCCCACAAATTCACGCAGGGTACGCTCGGCCTCCTCCAGCGAGAGGTAGTCCTTGGCATAGACGTATCCGGTTCCGATCCGGCCGAAGAGCGGTATCGTCCATATCCATCCGGCATCCTGGGCCGTTGCCGTCGTACAGGGACGGATACCATTCTTCTTCATGTCAAGTGGCACTTGGAGGGCCACCGCACTGTCATTGGGCAGTGTGTCCTGGTACGAGATGAAGGGCACATCGAGTGCACGGTTGAGCAGAACGCCGCGGAACCCCGTGCAGTCGACGAAGAGATCCCCGTGGAGTTCGCCGTGATCCTGTGTCACGACATGGTCGATCCAGCCGCGCTCGTCGAGCCGGACGTCGAGTACGTCATCCACGAGATGCCGTACGCCGCGGTCGACGGAGTATCCGGTGAGGAACTTCGCGAGCAGCGCGGCCTCGAAGTGATAGGCGTACGGGAACTGGGTCTTCCCCTGGTGCTCCGACATCGTGAGACCGATGGGCTTGTCGAGCCCGTCACTTCCGCTCTCGTCCAGCAGGGTCCCGTCGAGCTGCCGTGGGCTACGGCCGGCGTCGCACAGCGACGCCATGACGAAGCAGTCCTTGTCGAACCGGTCGGTGGGTCCGTTCTGGAGCCACCATTCGGTCAGCGGAAAGCCGTTGACGGACCGCAACTGCTCGAACGGGTGGTAGAAGTGATGGCCGGGCCGTCTCCAGTCCTGGAATCGGACGGCCAGCTTGTAAGTGGCGTTGCAGGCCGGCATCCATTCCTCTTCCTTCAGGTCGAGGAATTCAAAGAAGTGCCGGATGTCACTGAAGGTTGCCTCGCCGACGCCGATGGTGCCGACCTTGCCGGACTCGACGAGCGTGATGGAAACCCGATCACCGAATGCCGCCTTCAGATAGGAGGCGGTCATCCAGCCGGCGGTTCCGCCACCGACAATGACGATCCTATTGGGACTCTGCGCGCTCACGTCACACCTCAATTCACATGGCTGGGCACGACGCGGGGCTGGACCCCGCCTGTCGGTCACGAGTCTGCTCTGCCGGACTATCTGGAATCTATGGCAGTGCTATCAATCCGAAATAGTCGCCGCAGCACACCATCATGCGAGCGATACTGAATCGCCCTATTCCCCTGAATCCGCTGCCCACGGCGGTAGTTAGGAAGGTGATTCGGTGAGTTCCGCTGAGTTCTTCATTCGGATGGGACATGTGCTCGCAGTGCTCTGCGGGGTGCTTCTCGTCGTCGCCGCCGGCCGTTTTGCGGCGCGAAAGGCCCATCAGCCCGAAGTCGTCGGGGAGCTGACGGCAGGACTGCTCGCCGGCCCCGCGGCGGTCTGGCTCCTGGGGCACGACACCTTCGATGCGGTGGTACCGAAGGAGGTGCTGTCGGTGCTCAAACTGACGGCGCAGGCGGGCCTGGTGCTGTTCCTGGTCGGTCTCACCCACGAATTACGCAGCGGGGCCCCCGCCCGGATGGGGCGAGCTGCCGCCTGGGTGAGCGCGGGCGCGCTGGTGCCCGCGCTGGGAACGGGTGCACTGCTGGCGGGATGGGTGCTGCTGACCGATGACGAGGCAGTGCGCGGCACCGCACCGACCGCCGCGTTGGTGCTGGTCCTGGCGGTGTCGCTGTCGGTCACGGCCGTCCCGGTGCTCGCGCGCATCCTCACCGATCGGGGCATGTTCGACACGGGTGCGGGACGACTCTCGCTCACTGCGGCCCTGGTCACCGACTGTGTGTCATGGCTGTTGCTGTCAGTGGCGGTCGGCCTGGGATCGGGGAGCCTCGCCGGCTTCCTGCGCGCGATGGCGACGTTCGTCTGCGGTGTGCTGGTCGCCGCGCTGCTGCGGTTGGTGCTGCGCAAGAGGGTCGCGGAGGTGCTGTGCCGCAGGCCGTGGGTTCCGGTGCTGCTGACGGCCGGGATCGCGATGGGCATGGCGGCGGCGATGGAACACCTGGGCATGACGGCGATCCTGGGGGCGGCGCTCGCCGGTCTCGCCGTGCCGGTGACCGATGGCTGGGAGAGCGCCGTGGCGCGGGTCAGCAGGGCCGGGCGGGCGCTGGTGCCGGTCTTCTTCGTGGTCACCGGCATCACCGTGCTGACCGCCGGGTTCGGGTCCGCCCCGATCACCCTGATCGGGGCTGCCCTGGTGCTCGGGATCGCCGGCAAGACGGTGGGGGGCTATGCGGGAGCCAGGCTCGGCGGCCAGGGCCACTGGGACGCGCTGCGGATCGGCTCGCTGATGAACACGCGCGGCCTCACCGAACTGATCGTGCTGCACGCGGCGTACGAGGCGGGGCTGCTCACCGCGCCGCTGTTCCTGGCACTGGTGGTGATGGCCCTGGTCACCACCGCGATGACGGGACCCGCGCTGCTCGCCGTGGACCGCGCCGAGATGCGCCACCGGCAGACCGCGCTACCGCCGCACACGGTACGAAAGGGCGACGGGGTGCGCTGATGGGGTGCGCAGCAGGACATTGTTGGGGCGGGGGACCCCGGCCCGGGGCCGGGGGTGGAGCCCCCACCAAGGCCGTAGCAACCCGGGTTTGCCCACCGGCGGTGGGGCAGAGGAAATCCCC
>NZ_JBHYZO010000030.1:0-73389 GCF_042753785.1 Streptomyces sp. NPDC059256
TTGGGGTTGCCCCCCCCCCCCCCCCGGGGGTGGGGGCCCACCTCCACCGGCCGCCGAAGGGGCTGCCCCATCCCCTTCGGACGGACCGTTCGCCACGCTCAGCCGGCGACCTTGGCCATCCATGCCTCGATGTCGTCCGCCGACCGGGGCAGCCCCGCCGACAGGTTCTCGTGACCGTCCTCGGTGACGACGAGGTCGTCCTCGATCCGGACGCCGATGCCGCGCCACTCCTCGGGCACGGTGAGGTCGTCCGGCTGGAAGTAGAGGCCGGGCTCCACCGTGAGCACCATGCCGGGCTCCAGGACGCCGTCGACGTACTCCTCGTTCCGGGCCTGCGCGCAGTCGTGGACGTCCAGCCCGAGCATGTGACCAGTGCCGGCCATGGTGAAGCGACGCTGGAGACCGAGTTCGTACGCGCGCTCGGCCGGGCCTTCGATGAAGCCCCACTCGACGAGTGTGGCCGCCAGGTGGCGCTGCGACGCTTCATGGAAGTCGCGGTACGCCACGCCCGGCTTGACCGCTGCCATGCCGGCTTCCTGGGCCTCGTACACGGCGTCGTAGACCTTGCGCTGGAGTGGCGTGAAGGTTCCGCTGATCGGAAGGGTGCGTGTGACGTCGGCCGTGTAGAGGGTGTGGGTCTCCACTCCGGCATCGAGCAGGAGCAGATCGCCGGGGCGCACGGGGCCGTCGTTGTCCGTCCAGTGCATGATCGTGGCGTGGTCACCGGCGGCGCAGATCGAGCCGTAGCCGACGGAGTTGCCCTCCAGACGCGCTCGGCGGAAGAAGGTGCCCTCGATCCACCGCTCGGACGATGCGATCGCCACGGAGAGCTCGCCCATCACATCGGTGAATCCGCGCACGGTGGAGTCCACGGCCTTGCGGAGCTCCTCGATCTCCCAGTCGTCCTTGACGAGACGGAGATCGCTGAGCGCCTCTTCCAGTTCCTCGTCACGCTCCTCGTCCGTGGTGACGGCGGCTTCCAGAGTCGCATCGATGCCACGGACGATCCGAGTCGGCACAGCGGAGTCGGCGGCGAGATCGTCGGCGGCGGTGCGGACATCGCGACAGGGCAGACCGAGCACGAGCCCCGACTCGGCGAGCGAACGCCGTCGGCCCATCCACAGCTCCGCCGTGACGCCGGTCCAGAACTCGTTGTCGTCCCTGCCGTCCCGGGGCAGTTGGTAGCAGTAGGCGTCATGGCCACCGTCCACACGGGGTTCGAGCACGAGGGCGCAGTCCCGGGCCTGGTCTCCGGTCATGTGCACATAACCCGTGTAGGGCCGGAAGGGGTAGCTGTCGTCGTTCGAGCGGACCTTGAGATTGCCCGAGGGAATCACGAGGCGTTCGCCGGGGAAGCGCGCCGAGAGCGCGGCGCGACGGCGGGCCGCGTACGGGGCCTGCTCGTCGAGTTGCAGATCGTGCCGCTCGGTGTCCGCCCACCCCGTCCGCATCAGCGCGGACAGTTCCTCGGAGATCTCCGAGTAGAGACCGTTCTTTCGGCCCTTCGCCATGTCGTACACCTTCCCCTGGGTTGGTTCGTCACCGGCGAGGGACCGTGGGGGCCGAAAGGACCGGCTCACCCGCGCAATGGTGGGGCGCGCCCTCGCTGCCCCCGGTCGTCGGCGGCCTTCGGAAGGTACCTCGCACCACACCCACTCGGCGCCCAGGAGTGCCACTGGCACAGATCAGCCAAAGCGGGGGGCGGATACGTCGATAATGGGACGCATGAACCACGAGAAGCTCGGCGAGGCCCTTCGGCTGCTGGGGCTCGACCAGGCGGCGGCCCGGGTCTATCTGACGCTCCTGGAAACAGCCCCCGCCCCGCTGATCACGATCGCGGAAGCGGCCGGCATGGACGCCGCAGAGCTCGCCACGGCTTACGACGCGCTGGTCGATGCCGGTCTGGCCAGTGCTGCCCACACGGACGCGGACGTGGTCGCGCCGGTACCGCCCACGGCCGGTCTGGAGATCCTGGCCCGGCACCGGGCGGCCGAGGTGGAGGAGTCGCGCATCGCTGTCGGGGGCGCGTTCGAGTCGTTCCGGCGGCAGCGGCTGGCCGCGTACAACGACGACCTCGTCGAGGTCGTCACCGGCGATGCGATCGGCCCGAGGATGCGTCGGGCCTGGGCGAGCGCCCGGGAGCAGATCCGACAGTTCGAGTCGCCGCCGTACTTTCCCCTGCCCGGCGCCACGGACGACGCATTGGCCACGCTCGCCCGTGGTGTGACGCAGCGCGTCGTGTACTCGCGTGCGTCGCTGGAGGAGCCGGGCCATCTGAAGGACGTCATCGAACCGTGTGTCCGCGCCGGCGAGCAGGCGAGGGTACTGCCTTCGGTCCCGGTCAAACTTGTGATCATCGACGAGGCATACGCCCTGGTGTCGTTGTCGATCAAGGAAGCCGATGTGCACAACACCATGCTGGTGGTGCAGCCGTGCGGTCTGCTCTCGGGGCTCATGGCGCTGTTCGAACTGTCCTGGCAGAGCGCGCTGCCGTTTCAGGGCCGCACCACCCGCCCGGGCGGTCTCCCACCGGCCGACCGACGTCTGTTGTGGCTCCTCGCGGGCGGTGCGGGTGATGATGTCATCGCCCGTGAGCTGGGGATCAGCCGCCGCACGCTGTTCCGGCGCCTCCAGGTCCTGATGGCCCAACTGGGCGCTGCGAACCGCTTTCAGATGGCTTTGCAGGCACAACGCAACGGATGGTTGTGACGAGCACGGCAGCGCGGGTGCGCGATCCTTCGGACGGGGCTCGTTGTGCTTCTGCACACCGGCCCTGAAGTCCAGGCCCCGATCCGTCGAGAGGGCCCCGTGCACCTTCGACCGCCCTCGCACGCTTCCGTCCTCCCTCAGGGGCAGAGCCGGCCGCAACAACGATCCATCCCCGCCGTCGAAGCAGACGAAGCAGACGAAGCAATCGACGGGGCGAGGCAGCCCCTTCACCCCGAGGCCAAGGGAAGGCGATTCGCCCCGCTGTTGACGATCCGGTCCCGACCTGCGGAAGGCACCTACTTGCGGCGAGGCTTAGGTAAGCCTTACCGTATCCACTCCCACCACTCAGGGCTCGACCGTCACAACGGTCCGCCCGCGGCGAGCGCTTCACCGACGCAGCCTGGCCGTCCGCTGCCGGAACCTCGCCGACAGGACCCACGTGAATCACTCCGCCTTCGGGCTGCACAGCCCTGCCCGCGAACACAGCGCCTGCGGCGTCGGCTTCATCACCCGCCTCGACGGGGTGCCGTGCCATGACGTCATCCGCAGGGGCGACGAAGCACTCCGCGCGATCCCGCACCGCGGCGGCAAGTCCGCCGAGGGGGTCGGCGACGGCGCCGGCGTCAGCGTCGACCTGTCGGTGGAGTTCTTCAGCGCGATCACCGGCGAGGAACTGCGGGCCGGACACTTCGGCGTCGCGAACTGCTTCGTTCCGGCCGACCCCGACCGCCGCAAAGGCGCGTTGGACCTCGTCGGCCGGAGCATCGCCGAGCAGGGGTTCGATGTCCTGCTGGTCCGCGATGTCCCGGTGGACCACACCGTCGCCCGACCCGTGGCCGAGCAGTACCAACTGCCCATCGTGCAGTGGGTGTTCCGGGCACCCGAGAGCTGGCAGCGCCCCGACGTCGACACGGCCGCCAACCGCGCCCTGCTCTCCGTGGAAGCCGTCGCCTACGCCGAGGACGCCTTCGCCGGTCTGTACCCGCTCTCCCTGAGCGCGCGGACCCAGGTGCTCAAGGGGCGGCTCAACTCCGGTGAGGTCATCGGGTACTTCCGCGACCTCGGCGATCCACGGCACTCCGTCCGATCGCTCTACTTCCACACCCGGTTCTCCACGAACACCGAGCCACACCCCACCATGGCGCAGCCCTTCCGGCTGATGGCACACAACGGGGAGCTCAACACCGACCGCAAGAACCGGCTGTCCGACGAGGCACTCGCCCGCGCCCGCACCCGGAGCATCGTGCGTCCGCCGGGGCAGTCGGACTCCAGCCGGCTCGACCAGACCTTGCAGAGCCGTGTGTTCGACGACGGTCTGGACATCGTCGAGGCCGTCGTGTCGCTCATGCCGCCCGCGTGGGAGAACGACCGGACGCTGCCCGCCGCCGTCCGGGACATGCTGGAGTACTTCTCGCTGTACGAGGAGAAGAACGACGGCCCGGCGGCCGTGATCTTCAGCGACGGAGACGTCATCGGCGCCCGGCTCGACCGGCTCGGACTGCGCCCGCTGCGCACCGTGGAGACCGCCGAGTACCTCATGGTGGCATCGGAGGCCGGGCAGGTCGCGTTCCCCGATGACGAGGTCGTGCACCGGGGCCGCATCGAGGCGGGCGGCATGCTCGTCGTCGACCACCGCGCCGGCCGACGGATGCGCACCGGCGAGGTGCTCGACGCCCTCGCCGCACGCCGGCCGTACTCCGAACTGCTCACCGCGGCCCGGGTGAACCTCGACGATCTGCCGACGCCCGCCTACGTGCGCGGTACGAAGACGCTCGGGTACGACGGCGATCTGACCCTCGCCGGCCGGTACGTGGCGTACTCGCTGAACCAGGAGAGCTTCCGGTTCATGCTCGACCCGATGCTCGCCCATGGGTCGGAGCGGATCTCGGCCATGGGCTACGGCAACGCCATCAACGCGCTCAGCGACACCGAGGGCGGCATGGCGAAGTACTTCTCCCAGCGTTTCGCCCAGGTCACCAACCCCCCGCTGGACAGCATCCGCGAGGCCGACGGAATGAGCATGCGGGTCGCACTCGGCCCGAAGCCCGACGGCACCGGGAACACGAACGGCCGGCAGCTCGTGGTGAACTCGCCCGTGCTCGGCCACCTCGACATGGTCCGGCTGCGCGACCAGCAGATCGTGCCGCTGGCACGGTTCGACATGCTGTACGAGCCCGTCTCCGGCGATGTGACCGCGAACGCGGACGCCCTTCGCTCCGCGCTCGGACGGCTCTGCGACGACGTCGAGCGGTTCGCCGCCAGGCAGGGTGGCATCGCGCTCCTCAGCGACCGGGCGATCTCATCGACGCGTGCGCCGCTGCCGGTGATCCTCGCCGTAGCCGCGGTGAACCAGCGCCTCATCGAGACCGGGCTGCGCCTGCGCGTGTCGATCGTCGCGGAGAGCGGTCAACTGGCCTCCTCACACCACGTCGCGACCGCGCTCGGCTTCGGCGCATCGGCCGTCTACAGCCTCAGCGCACGTCTGCGCGCCGAGGAGAAGCACCCGAGCGCCCCGGCACCCGCGGGTGAGATCACCGAGACCGACCGGGCGCTGGCGCGGTTCCGCAAGGCGGCCGAGAAGTCCCTCGCCAAGACGATGGGGCGCGTCGGGCTGTGCACCGCGGAGAGCTACATCGGCGGCGAGTTCTTCGAACCGAACTACCTCGACACCCGTGACGATGTGTTCGCGCGGACCTTCCCTCATATGCAGGCCCCGGTCGGTGGTGTCGGGTTCGCCCGGATCGCACAGACCGCTACGGACTGGCACGAGCAGGCCCGTACGGTGGAGACCGAGCAGCAGATCCCACTGCTCGGCCTGTTCAAGGAGCGGTCGGACGGCGCCGGGCACTCGTTCGGTGTCACGGCCGTGCGTGGCTTCGGCGGTATGACCGAGGAGCGGCCGGAGTTCGGCAGGCCGGACGACTCGGACGCACTGCGCCTCCTGACGCTCGGCCAGCTCGACGACGCGTTCGGCATCACCGACGCCGCGTACCGCAACACCGGGTACGCCGCGCTGGACGACACCGAGATCGACGCGTTCCGGATCACGCCCGGGTACCGCGCCTTCCTGCGGACGACACACGAGGAGCGCCTTCGGCGCCCCTCCGCGCTCCGTGATGTGCTCGCCCTGCCCGCGGACGTCACGGCGCTGCGCACCCCCGAGGACTTCGCCCGGGAGCTCGGCCGGTTCTCCACCACCGGCAATGCGAGCGTCACGGTCCGCGGTGTGGTGGCATCCGTGGCGGAGCCGCCCACGGGCGAAGAGGAGCGGGGCGGCGCAATGACCGTCCGGCTGTACCTGGCCGCCCCGGGCCCGGACGGCGCCGAGCGGCACGCCGCGCTCGCCGCCGGGCTGGCGCTCGCGCACCCCGGCGAGGTCGAGACGCTCGACGTCGCTGCCGATGGGGTCCTCGTCACGGCCGTCGGCACCGCCGCACGGCTCCTCGCGCTCTTCGAGAGCGCACCCGAGAGCGTCCCGCTCGACGAGGTGCAGCCCGCGCACCGGATCACCCGTGCGCTCGCCTCCGGCGCGATGAGCCACGGCGCGCTCGTGGCGACCGCGCACGAGGCAGTCGCCCACGGCACGAACATGGTCGGCGGCATGTCGAACAGCGGCGAGGGCGGCGAACACCACTCGCGGTACGGCACCATCCGCGGCTCCCGGATCAAGCAGTTCGCGTCCGGCCGGTTCGGGATCTGGGCGGGCTACCTCGCCGACCCGATGCTCCAGGAGCTGGAGATCAAGATCGGGCAGGGTGCGAAGCCGGGCGAGGGCGGCCAGTTGCCCGCGCCGAAGGTCACCGTCGACATCGCGGCGGCGCGCGGCGGCACCCCGGGCATCGAACTCATCTCCCCTCCGCCGCACCACGACACCTACTCGATCGAGGATCTCGCACAGCTCATCCACGACTGCAAGGCCGCGCGGGTGCGGGTGATCGTCAAACTCGTCTCATCGGAGGGCATCGGCACCATCGCGGTCGGCGTCGCCAAGGCGGGCGCGGATGTGATCAACGTCGCCGGGAACACCGGTGGCACGGGCGCCGCGGCGGTCACCAGCCTCAAGTACGCGGGGCGTTCGGCAGAGATCGGTGTCGCCGAAGTGCACCAGTCGCTCGTTGCGAACGGACTGCGGCAGAAGGTCGTCCTGCGCTGTTCCGGCGCGCACCAGACCGGCGGCGATGTCGTCACCTCGGCACTGCTGGGGGCCGACAGCTTCGAGTTCGGCACGACCGCGCTGATGATGCTCGGCTGCGTCATGGCGAAGAACTGCAATGTGAAGTGTCCGGCCGGGCTCACCACGAACGCCGAGGCGTTCGAGGGCGATCCGCGTGCACTCGCGCAGTACCTGCTCAACATCGCGCACGATGTCCGCCAGATCCTCGCCCGCCTGGGGCTGCGGTCCCTGCGTGAAGCGCGGGGACGCACTGATCTGCTCCAGTTGCTCGACCACCCCGCGAGTATCGGGCGCCTCGATGTTCGCCATCTCCTCGCACATGTGCCCGAGAAGGTCGTCGAGGACCCGGAGTACCTGGAGAAGGACTTCACCACCGACGACGCCCTCATCGAGCACGTCCGTGCCGCCCTCGTCGACCGGCGCGAGGCGACCGCGCTCATCGAGGGCATCCACCTCGGCAACAGCGACAAGTCGGTCGGCGGGCAGCTCGGAATCGACATCGAACGGCTCCTCAACCATGAACTCGACGCCGACGACCTCGCCGGCGCACCGGCCGTCACGGCCGACGACCGCGGTCGCCGTCGCCTCGTGGACGGCGCCGTCCGGATCCGCACCACCGGGTCCGCCGGCCAGTCGTACGGAGTGTTCTGCAACGACGGCATCACGCTCGAACACACCGGCACCGCGAACGACGGCGTCGGCAAGAGCCAGAGCGGCGGCCGGATCGTCGTCCGCGCCCCGGGGGGCGGCGACACCGAACGCGGCGGCAATGTGCTCATCGGGAACTTCGCACTGTTCGGTGCGACCGGCGGCCGGACCTTCGTACAGGGGGAGGCCGGTGACCGGTTCGCCGTGCGGAACTCGGGGGCTACCGCGGTCGTCGAGGGCGTCGGCGACTTCGGCTGCGAGTACATGACCGGCGGTACCGTGCTCAACCTCGGTGGCTTCGGCAAGGGCCTCGGCAACGGCATGAGCGGCGGGTTCCTGTACCAGTACGACCCGACGGGAGAGCTCCCCGGCAAGGTGAGCGCGGACTCCCTGCTCGTGTTCCCGGTGACGGACACCGAACACGGCACCTTCCACGAGGAAGCCGTTCGGCTCCTCCTGGAATGGCACCTGGCGGCCACCGGCTCCCCGCTCGCGGCCCGACTGCTCGACGACTGGGCGAGAGAGCGGCGCCATGTCTACTGCGGGATGCCACGGGCGCTGCTGCTGTACCAAGACGCGTCCGAGATCCTCGCGGCGGCGACCAGGACCGAGCTCCTCGACGAACTCGCGAACTCGATCGCGACGGACAAGCTCCGGGCGTTCAAGGTCGACTACCGCGACCGCCGCACCGTGCTCGGCGGCCGTGCCCCCGCGCTCGGCGACCAGGGCGGCGACGACATGTTCTCGTTGCTGTCGTCGTACACGGTGCTCGGCGTCGCGCAGGACCTGGCGCTCAAACGGGTGCCCGGCGCGCTCGGCCCGGATGACCCGCGGGTCGCCGAGGCCGTCCGCAACCTCGTCCTCACGGAGGACTTCTTCGTCAAGCAGCGCGTCGTGAAGTACCTGCGCGGCACCCTTGAGCGGTTCAACGACGACGAGCTCGCCACGCTGATCGCGATCAAGCGCCTGGACGACTACAAGTGTGCGCTGAGGCAGCGGAACAACCTCAGTGTGGACGCCCCCGGTACCTACGGCTGGATCATCCACCAGAACAACAAGAACGCCGGCCGTGTCCGCGCCGCCCGGTTCGACGAACTGCTCGCGACCGCGGCACTCGCCGACATCGCCGCCTCCGCGGGCCGCCGCACCCCGCCCGCCCCGACCGAAGCGGTGACCACGTGACGCTCATGTCCCCGACCGGGTCCCTCATCCCGGCCGACGCCCCGTTCTCCGCCGAACAGGAGGCGTGGCTCGCCGGGTTCATCGCCGGCATCGCAGCGGCCGGTCGGCAGGACGCCACGGCCGACGACGCTCCCGTGGCGACGATCGACGTCCTGTTCGGCACCCAGACCGGGACCGCCGAGTTCCTCGCCGGCGAGATCGTCGCCGGTGCCCGTGCCCGTGGCCTCGGTGGGATCGCCACCGCGCTCGACGACATCACGCCCGAGCGACTCACCGCCATGTCCCACCTGCTCATCGTCACCTCCACATACGGCGAGGGCGAGATGCCCGACAACGCCGGACTGTTCTGGGAAGCGCTCCAGGCCGATGGAGCACCGCGGCTGGAGGGTCTGCGTTACTCGGTCCTCGGGCTCGGCGACCGGGGCTACGACGACTTCTGCGGGGCCGCGAAGCTCATCGACACCCGTCTGGAGCAGCTCGGCGCCGCCCGTCTGCACGGACGCGTCGACTGCGACGTCGACTTCGAAGAGCCCGCCGCGGCCTGGACGACCGGGGTACTCGATCTGCTCGCCGCGGAGACCGGGGCGACGGCGACGAGTACACCAGCCCCGGTGGACGGCGGGGACACGGCCGGTGCGAAGGGAACCACGCCCAAGACCCGCTCCCCCTGGAACAAGCGCAACCCGTACCGCTCCCGGCTCGTGGTGAACGAGTTGCTGTCGGCGCCGGGCAGCGCGAAGGAGATCCGCCACTACGAGTTCGACCTCGGCGACAGCGGCATCACCTATGCGGCGGGGGACGCGCTCGCCGTGCTGCCGGTCAACGACGACGCGCTCGTCAGTGCACTCCTGACGCAGCTCGGTGCGAGCGGTGAGGAGGATGTCGACGGTCGACCGCTGGCCGATGTGCTGCGCACCGAACGCGAGATCCGCACTCCTTCGAAGGACCTCATCGCCGACCTGGTCGAGCGGGCGCCGTCGAGCGACCTGGCGTCGGTCGTCGCACACGGCGACCGGTCCGACCTCGACTCCTGGCTCTGGGGACGGGACCTGCTCGACCTGCTCCATGACGCCGGGTCCGCCGCACCGGGACTCGATGAACTGCTGCCGTTCCTCAGGCCGCTCCAGGCGCGGCAGTACTCGATCTCGTCGAGTCCGCTGGCCCACCCGGACCGTATCCACCTCACGGTCGCGTCCGTGCGGTACGGCAGCCCGGACCGCCGCTACGAAGGAGTCGCCTCCACCTATCTCGCGGACCGGATCGGGGAGGTCGCCGCGAACGCCTCGCCCTCCACGGCCACGGAAGGGACCGTGGGCATCTATCTCCAGCCCAACACCTCCTTCAGCGTCCCGACGAACGACGACGCCCCGATGGTCATGATCGGCCCCGGCACCGGGATCGCGCCGTTCCGCGGCTTCCTCCACGAGCGCGCCGCGCGGGGTGCGACCGGACGCAACTGGTTGTTCTTCGGCGACCAGCACCGCGGCACCGACTTCGTGTACGAGGACGAGCTCACCCGACTCGGTGAGCAGGGCGTGCTCACCCGGCTCGACCTCGCGTTCTCGCGCGACCAGGCCGAGAAGGTCTATGTGCAGACCCGGATGCGCGAGCAGTCGCGCGAGCTGTACGGATGGCTGGAGGACGGCGCGTACGTGTACGTCTGCGGCGACGCCTCCCGGATGGCGAAGGACGTCGAGACGGCGCTGCTGGGTGTGATCGCCGAACAGCGCGGACGTGGCAACGAGGATGCGGCACAATACCTGGCGGATCTGCGCCGGGCGAAACGCTACGTACGGGATGTGTACTGAGCATGACGAACCACCATCCCGAGCACGGGAGCGGCGAGGGCCAGTGCGCCTTCGAGGAACTCTGCGGCAGACGCAACAGCACCGTACGGCTGATCGACCCGCGGATGCCGGAACTCGCGCGCTGTCTGACGCTGCTCCAGTACGTCCAGGCGGTGACGGGCGGGCCGGTCGCACGGATCGAGCAGGCCGGCAACTATGCGGTTCCGAGCCTGCGCGGCGAAGCATTCACCGTCCAACCGGGCTCGATCGCCCTGCGCGTCGATGGCGAAGGGGTCGCATCGGCCCTGGTCGTACGGGACAAGAGCTCCGGCGCGGTCGCTCTGCGACTGCTCGACGCGAGCGGCCGGACCGTGCACCAGGGGGAGCTGCTCTCCGAGGGGGACCGGCTGTTGGTCTCTCTCGCCGGTGCGCCTGACATCGGGGCGCTGTTCACGAAGGGGGCTACTGTCCCCGAGTCGCCTGCGTGGGAGGACGGCGACCAACTCGCGCAACTCGACGCGATCCTCGTGGACGGTGGCGCAGCCCGGCGCGCGAGCTTCGACCGGTACCGCGGTGAGCACCGCGCCATTGATGTCGGCGTCCTGCCCGCAGTGCTGGAGCACGTCTGCTCCGCCGGGTTGCCGATCGGCGTCGCGGTGTTCGCCCCGGCAGCCATGCAGGCGTACAGCGGTCGGGTGCACGTCACCGACCAGACCGTCGGCGGAAGGGTGTTCGCGGCGTTCGCGGAGAGTTCGGTGCAGATCGATCTCGCGGGCGTCCGTGCCTGCCATCTCGTCCGCTCCACGGCAGCGCACGGCCCGACCTCGGCGATCGAGCTCGATGACGAGGACGGGCGCTGCGTCGCGGTCATCACCCAGTTGGGGATGGTCGGGGAGCACGTGCACACGGCGTGGGAGCACCTGGCGGCATCGCTGCCCTACGGCTAGGGATCGTCTTCGGCCGCGATCCGATCGACCGGATCGCGGCTACCCGATCAACCACGATCGCTCCCGATCGCCCTCGATCGCTTCCGTTCGCTTCCGTGCGACAACGACGTCGTGTCGCCTGCGATCGCCGAGCCATCGGTGCCGTCGAGCCGACGTACCTCTCGGCCTACGGGTACAGCACCGAACTCCCCGTACGCCCTGACGCCTCCCCCTCGAAGCCGCCCGATCCACCGCCCCTCACCGCCACTGCCGCTATCGCCTCGGTCCTGCCTGCTTCCCGGAAGGCCCTGATCAGCGGACCAGGGGACGGTACCGTGATCTCCCGCACGACTGGGCGATCACCGTTCGGAACAACTGTGACCGTCCGGACGGGCGAAACCCCGTTACCCACTCCCCCGGCCTGCCCCCGCTCGACGTGGGGCACCAGGCCCCTTCGATCAGCGCCATGTTCCTTCCGAAAGAGCATTCGCTCCAGCACCAGCGTCAGCAATCCGGGAAAGCAGGGGAGAGCAATGGAATCCAGCATCCAAGACCTGTACGGGCGCATCGCCTACCGCTTTGGACATCTCATCGAGAACTGCCCGCCCGAGAATTGGGATCTGCCCTCCCCCTGTCCAGGTTGGACTGCCTGGGACGTCGCCGCGCACGTCATCTCCAACCATCGGAGAGCCGTTGCAGGACTCGACGATTCGGCCTACGGCCCGCCTGGCCCTGACGAAGACCTGCTCCGGGCGTGGCAGTCGGCTTCTGGTGCTGTCAAAGCCTCTCTGTACGATCAGAAGAGGGCGAACACCCTGCTGGGTGAAGAGTTCGGATGCATTCCGTTCGAGGAATTCGTGAAACGCATGGCGTGCGCGGACACGTTGATTCACACCTGGGATCTCGCCAGGGCGACCGGGCAGGGTGAAACCCTGGATGCCGAAGGGGTATCGGTCGCGATGGCGATACTGGTCCCCGAGGACGACGACATTCGAGTACCGGGCGCATTCGGTGCCAAGTACTCTTCCGCTGCCGATGCCGCCCCTCAGACGCGGTTGCTCAACTTCCTGGGACGACAGGTCTGATGCGCCCCCGGCAGGTGCCGGCACGCCGACCGTCTGACGGCCCACAACAGGGCACGGGTGACACGGGCTTGGTGAGGCGCATGGCCCCGAGACCACGGACGACTGACCGGTACGAGGGTGGGGTCTCGCCCCCGTACCGGTCGTCCACCGTGTGTTTCCGCCCGGCTGGGCCCTACTCGCAGGCGATACCGTCGCGATCCCGGTCGAGGTGGAAGCCGTACCCGGGATCGCCCGTCCGGATGGGGTCGGCACCCGCGGCGCGAACCGCCGTGCAGTTCTTGTAGTAGACGTTCCCACCGCCCCCGCCCGTGCTGGTGGACCCACCGGAACCGGTTGTCTTCGGCGTCGACTTGGGCTTTGGCTTGGGCTTGGGTTTGTTGGGCTCGGCCTCCTCGCGTTCGGGAGACGGTGCCGTTGTTGCGGTTGCAGGAGTCGTTGCAGTTGCCGGGGGCGTCGGGGGCGGGGCGGTGACGGTGCGCGTAACCGTGATCGTGGGGCCGGGGACGGCTTTGGTCTTCACCACTTCATCGGGTGCGCACGCCGCGACGATCAGTGCGAGCACAAAGGCGATGGCCACCATGCCGCCACAGCCGTACAGGGTCTTCCGCTTCCCGTCGAGCGAGGTGCCAGCTCCCGGAGCGGGCGGCGGAGTCGGTGCGTACGGTTGGGGAGGGTACTGGTTGCTCACGGGCAGGACTCCTCGATCTTGACGGTTCCGAAGTCGACCGTCTCGAATGGATCGACCGATCCAGGAGCGGGGCTCTGGGAGCAGACCTTCCAGTTCCGGTCCAGCAGTTGCATACGGCCCGCACCGGTCGCGTCGTGCGAGGTGAGCAGATAGAAGCCCGCGGCCTGAGCCGCGTCCTGAGCCGCCTGGAGTTGCTGCCCCACAAAGTTGGGCAGGGTCCTGGTCTCCACATTCGCGGCGGCCGTCGGCGCAGCGGGCTTCTTCGGAGTCGTCTTCGGCTTCGGCTTCGTTATCGGGCTCGCTATCGCTGCTGGTGTCGTGACCGCCTTCGCGGCCGGTGTCGCGGCGACCTTCGTGGTGGCGACCGGTGTCGGCTTCTTCGACGGAGTCGGCGTCCCAGGTGCCTTGACCTCCGGAGTGACGGTCACCGTCACCGACTTCGTTACCGCGGGCCCCGCCACGGACTTGGTGACGGTTCGTGGGGTGGGGGAGATCGCGGATCCGATGAGCCCGATGACCAGGGCCAAGAAGAGCAACCCGCCACAACCGAGGGTGGCCTTCTGCTTCCCGTTGAGCTGATTGGAGGGCGGGGGCGGGCCGACGGGCGGCGGGTATGCGGGCATGGCCAAAGCGGACTCTGGGGAACGTGATTGTTCAAGAATGGACAAGATAATCAGATCGGCACCTACCGCATCAGGCGGACGAAGGGATCGATACCGCTCCGAGATCAACGAGCAGCAAGCGAAGGCTTGTTGTCCACAAGGAGAGGGGCCCCGGACCCCTCCGTCATGCGCACACGGGCCAGCACCGGGCACGGACGCGCGGCGAACACAAACAACAGACCCGAGAACGGCGATGGCCATCGCCGTTCTCGGGTCTGTGACAGGCACATGGCCTGGTCCGCCCTACCGTCCAGCGGACCACCGGCCTCTATGCGGGCCCCACCCGCTCGCACCGCGCACGACGCACCCCAACCAGCCATCAGCACCGGTCGGCGCTGTCGCAAAACTGCCGATCCGAACTCAGGGACCGTTACCCCTCCCTGTACGTCTCCAGCAGCCGCAACCAGACCTCGCTGATCGTGGGATAGGCGGGAACGGCGTGCCAGAGCCGGTCGATGGGCACTTCCGCGACGACGGCCACCGTCGCCGAGTGGAGGAGTTCGCCCACACCGGGGCCGACGAACGTGACACCGAGCAGGATCTGTCGGTCCAGGTCCACGATCATCCGGGCCCGGCCGCGGTAGCCGTCCGCGTAGAGGGCCGCGCCGGCCACGGAGCCGATTTCGTAGTCGACCGCGCGCACCCGGTGACCTTCCGCTTCCGCCTCCGCGAGGGAGAGGCCCACGGCGGCTGCCTCCGGATCCGTGAAGACCACCTGCGGTACGGCGAAGCGGTCGGCGGACGCACTGTGGGCGCCCCAACGGTCGGTTTCCAGCAGAGGTACGCCCTGGGCCCGCGCGACGATCGCCGCTCCCGCGATCCGGGCCTGGTACTTGCCCTGGTGAGTGAGGAGTGCGCGATGGTTGACATCGCCCACCGCGTACAGCCAGTCACTGCCCTCGACCCGGCAACTGTCGTCCACCGAGAGCCAGGACCCCGGTTGCAGACCCACGGTGTCCAACCCCACGTCCTCGGTGCGCGGCGCCCGGCCCGTGGCGAAGAGGACCTCGTCGGCCTCGATCCGCTCTCCGCCGTCGACCACCACGGTCACCGGGCCAGAACCTCCTTCGCGTTCCACCGCGGTCACCCCGGTGTTCATCAGCACCCGGACGCCGGCCTCGCTCAGTGCATCGGCGATGTGCTGTCCCACGAAGGGTTCCATCCGGGGAAGCAGCAGGTCACCACGTGCGACCAGGGTGACCTGCGAGCCGAGCGCCTGCCAGGCGGTCGCCATCTCGACACCCACGACCCCGCCGCCCACCACGGTCAATCGAGCGGGCACCTCCGTGGCGCTCGTCGCCTCGCGGCTGGTCCAGGGCTTCGCACCCACCAGACCGGGCAGATCCGGCAGCAGGGCCCGGCTGCCCGTGCACACCGCCACGGCGTGTCGTGCGGTGAGCACACGGCGCTCCGCGTCGGGTCCTTCGACCACGACTCGTTTCGGGCCCTCCAGCCGACCGCGTCCGCGATAGAGGTGGGTTCCGGTGGATTCCAGCCAGGACACCTGGCCGTCGTCCTTCCAGTGGGACACCTCCTGGTCACGGTGTGCAAGGACGGCAGCCGCATCGAGCGGTCCTTGCACGGACTGCCTCAGCCCGGGTACCCGGCGGGCCTCCGCCCGGGCGATCACCGGTCGTAGCAGCGCCTTGCTGGGCATGCACGCCCAGTACGAGCATTCGCCCCCGACCAGCTCGCTCTCCACGACCGCCGTGCTCAGGCCCCCGGCGCGCAGCCGGTCCGCCACGTTCTCCCCGGTGGGCCCTGCGCCCAGCACCACGACGTCGTACTCCACAGGTTCGGTCGTCATAGGGACAGTCTGGTGCCGGGTGTGGCTCCTGGCCACACGGGCAGGGGGTGGAATAGCGCGCCCCCGGGATCGGTTGTGCGGGGCGAGCCCACCGTATCCATCCGAGAGGTAAGAAATCATGAGCACTGTCGAGCTCACCAAGGAGAACTTCGACCAGGTGGTGTCGGAGAACGACTTCGTCCTGATCGATTTCTGGGCTTCGTGGTGCGGCCCTTGCCGGCAGTTCGCGCCCGTGTACGAGGGTGCCGCCGAGCGTCACCCCGACCTGGTCTTCGCCAAGGTCGACACCGAGGCACAGCAGGAGCTGGCCGCGGCCTTCGACATCCGTTCGATCCCGACCCTGATGATCGTGCGCGAGAACATCGCCGTCTTCGCCCAGCCGGGCGCGCTGCCCGAGGCCGCGCTGGAGGACGTGATCGGTCAGGCGCGTGGGCTGGACATGGATGAGGTGCGCAAGTCCGTGGAGGACGCGCAGGCCAAGGCCGCAGCGGCGGGCGAGGGCTCCTAAGGCTGTCCAGCGGTACTCGGCGGGCAGAGTCGGGGGGGGGGGGGGGGGCGGCGCGGGGGGGGGGGGGCGGGGCGCGGCCGGGGTGAAGCCCCCCGCCCGCCGCCCCTGTGGTCCGTTCCGGATCGCCGGGGACCGGTGGACCCCGGTCCCGGCTCCTCCGTGCCCGCCCCGTCGGCGGCGTTCGTCATGAGCGGGCCGCGGTGATCCGCCACCCGGCCGCCCGGCTCCGCTCGTGCCAAAAGCGCGCATAGTGCCCGTCGAGGGCGAGGAGGTCCGCATGGGTGCCGCGTTCGGCGACCCGTCCTTCGTGGAGTACCACGATCTGGTCCGCTGTCATCACGGTGCTCAGCCTATGGGCGATGACCAGGAGAGTGCTGTTCGCGCGCAGTTCCTCAAGGGCGCGCTGTACCGCCGCCTCGTTCTCCGGGTCGAGCGCGGCAGTGGCCTCGTCCAGCAGGACCACTGGCGCGTTCTTCAGCAGGGCGCGGGCGACCGAGACCCGCTGGCGTTCACCGCCCGAGAGGGCCCGACCGCCCTCGCCGACCCGGGCCGACCAGCCGTCCGGGAGCCGGTCGACGATCTCGTCCACCCCGGCGAGGCGGGCCGCGCGATGGACCTCTTCGTCGGTCGCGTCCGGCCGTCCGATGCGGATATTGCCGATCAGGGTGTCGTCGAAGAGGTGCACGTCCTGGAAGACCAGTGCCAACTGGGCCATCAGGTCCTCGGTGCGCTGTTCCCGCACGTCCGTTCCGCCGACCCGGACCGTGCCCCCGCGGACGTCGGAGAAGCGGCCGATCAGCCGGGTCACGGTGGTCTTCCCGGACCCGGAGGCACCGACCAGGGCGGTCATGGTCCGGGGCGGCACGGTGAAGCCGACGCCGTCGAGCACGTCCGGGCCCTCCCCGTACCCGAAGCGCACCCGGGTCAGCTCGATCTCACCAGGGGTGCGGACCGGGGTGGAGCGCTCGGGTGCGGGCAGTGGCGATTCGTCCAGGACCTCGCGCACCCGGCGCAGATCGTTCCCGGCCATCCGTAGCACCCCGGCCAGTTCCCCCACCTCCGCGAGCGGCCCGGTGAAGCGCGCCACCAGGGCGAGGAGGGCGATGAGTTCGACCGGGTCGACGCTGTCCCGCAGCGCAAGCAGAGCACCCACGCCGATCAGGGCGGAGAAGCAGAGCTGTACGGCGAAACCGCTGAGCAGCATGCCGGGGATGGAGAGCACGACCTGTCGGCGTGCTGCGATCCGCTGTTCCTCCAGGGCGTCTTCCAGCGGTCGGTAGCCCTCGGTGGTGCGCCCGAAGGCCCGTAGAACGGTCTGGTCGCGGGCGAACTCCAGCACTCGGTTGGCCGCCTCAACCCCGGCCCGGTCGTTCTCCTCGTCCGATCGTGTCATCAGCCGTACGGAGAGCCGGGCGGTCAGCAGGATCAGTGGTGAGCAGACCAGGACGGCGAGGCCGAGCCGCCAGTCGTGCCAGAGCATCACCACGATCACGGTTGCCGGGGCGAGGACGCCGGTGACCAGTGGCTGGAGCAAATGGGCGCAGCTTCCTGCGATGGAGAAGACGGATTTGGTGCCGATCCGGCTGAGCCGTCCGACCGTGGTCCCGTCGAACCAGCCGAGCGGCAGGGTCACCGCGTGGTCGCCCAGTCGGTGATGGAGCGTGGTCAGGATCACCAGGGCGAGCCGGAAGCCCAGCATGGCCTGGGCGTAGTGGGCGAGGAGCGAGAGGGCCACCGCCCCGCCCATCCAGGGGAGCCACTGCGCGGCGCCGTCCGTGTCCCCCGCCAACAGCCGGCCCAGTACGGGGACGATGAAGGCGACCGCGGCGCCCTGGGAGACACCGGTGAGGGCGAGGGTTCCCAGGTAGCGGACGAGGGCGGGTCGGTGGTCGGGGCCGAGTACGGCCGCCAGGTCGCGGATCATGAGTTGGTCCCTTCGTGGGTCGCCCACAGCCGGGCGTAGCGGCCGTCGGCGGCCAGCAGTTCGGCGTGGGTGCCGCGCTCCACTAGGCGTCCGCCGTCCAGTACGGCGATGGTGTCGGCGGTCGTGACGGTGGAGAGCCGGTGCGCGATCACCAGGACGGTCCGTCCGGCGATCAACGGGGCGAGGGCGTCTTGGATTTCGGCCTCCGAGGAGGGGTCGGCGAAGGCGGTGGCCTCGTCGAGGACGAGGACGGGGGTGTCCGCGAGGAGCGCGCGGGCGATGGAGACGCGCTGCGCCTCACCGCCGGAGAGGGCCAGTCCCTCGCCGACGACCGTGTCGTAGCCGTCCGGGAGGGCGAGGATGCGCTGGTGCACCCGGGCTGCCTCCGCCGCCGCCCGAACCTCCGCGTCGCCGGCCTCGGGCTTTCCCAGCCGGATGTTGTCGCGGATTGTGCCGCGTACCAGCCGGACGTCCTGGAGGACGAAGCCGACGGTGCGGTAGAGGTCCCTGGTGCTCAGTTCGCGGACGTCCACTCCGCCTACGGTCACACGGCCGCCCGTCACTTCGTGGAAGCGGGTGACCAGGGCGGCGAGGGTGGATTTTCCGGCACCGGATGGGCCGACGAGCGCGGTCAGGGTGCCGGGAGCGAGCCGCAGGCTCACTCCGTCCAGGACCTGCCGGGTGCCGTCGTAGCTGAACGACACGGTCTCCAGGGCGACTTCGTGGCCCCGGAGGGGTCGGGGGTGCTCCGGCTCGGGCAGGACGGGGACGGTGAGGACGGCGTCGATCCGCAGCGCGGCGGCGGTCGCCTCGCGTTTGGCCTGGGCGCTGAATCCGAGGGTGAGCAGCGCGCTGGGCAGGATCATGGCGACCAGGGAGGTGGTCACCGCGTCCACGGGTGTCACCCAGCCGCGGGAGACGAACCAGATGCCGCCGCCGAGGGTGACCAGCAGGACGACCGGTGGTGAGATCGCCATCGAGGCCACGGCCTCCAGTTTGAGCATCGGGCGTACCCAGTCGCTGTAGTTGCGGCCGAAGCGGGTGGCTGCCTCCCGGTAGCTGGCGTGGGCCTGCCCGGTACGGCCGAAGGTCTTGACCACGGCGATGCCCTGGACGAACTCGACGATGCTGCGGTTGACCGCCGCCACACCCGCGTCCATCGCGGCCATCTGCGGGGCGAAGTCCCGCATCATGTACGCGTACACGCCGAGGTACACGGGCAGAGTGACGACGGCGAGCAGGGCGAGGCGCCAGTCCAGCCAGAGGAGATAGCCGAATCCGGCGATCGGGACGGTGATCGCACCCACGGATTCGATCGCGCTGTGGGCGACGAGATGGTGGAGGTCGTGCACGTCGTTCTGGGCCGCCTTGCGCACTGCGGCCGAGGAGTTGGCGTCGAACCAGCCGAGCGGGACCCGGCCCAGCCGGTCTACGATCCGGCGCCGCAGTGACGCCTGGAGTCGGACGTCGGCGAAGTGGGTGACGACGAGGGCCGCGAGGCCGAACACTCCGCGGACGGTCAGACCGAGCAGGGCGATCAGTACGGCCCGGCGCACCGCGCTCTCGTCGGTGGGCCCGGCGGCCAGTAGGGCCCGGGCCAGTTCGGCGATGGCGATGAAGGGAACGACGGCGGCGGCGGAGCCGATCACCTGGAGTCCCATACCGATCAAGGTCGGGACGCGGACCGGCGCGAGCAGATCCTTCAGGACGGTGCGCGCCCGGTCGTCGGAGCCGGACACGGGGTGGGATGCCGGGACCTCTTGAGGAGCATCGCTCTCCCGATCGGGGGCCGTTGTTTCGATTATGGTCATGCCGCCTCCTCTTCACAGACAGGCTGTCTCATTTGAGTGAGGGTAGCCTAAGTTTTGAAATCGAGCGGGTCGCGCTCATCCAACGGCGCTACGCCGCTGGGCTGTCCAGCCGCACCATCACCGAACTGCTGCCCGGCATCGACGCGGCCAGCGAGGAGAACTCCGACTCTGCGCTGGCACGGATGGCGCTGGAGCATGAGCGACTCACCACACACATCGCCGACCTCGTACGGACCAGGGACACACTCGACGGGCTGATGGCCGCGAACCGGAGGCACCGGGAAACGCTGGGGACGGCGCAGCCGGCTCACTGATGAGCCCCGAGCCACCATCCGTCGACCGTCGACCGTCCGAGCATGCCTGAGTAGCGCCTCCGCTTCAGGGCAGAGGACCGGCTTGCCGTTGTCTCCTGCGCAGGCGCCCGCCGCTCGCTGAGGTATCTCCGTACGGCTCACAACGAACCGGGGCAACTTGGTTGCTCTCCGGTGGTGATCTCGCCTGGCTCGCGGGTTCGTACACTGATGAGGGTGGAAGACCATCTGGCCACCAGGTTCGCTGCCCGTCCGGCGCCTGCCTTGCGGCGGTACGTCGGCTCGTATGTGGGTTTCGACCTTCGCGGGTTCCCGGCAGGGGTGCACTGCGGTCCGCCGAGCCGCGTGCTCACTGCGGTGATCAGCCTGTCCGACCCTTTGGAGGTGGCGGCGTGCGTCGACGACGGGTCACCGGTCACCCGATTCGACAGTGTGGCCGGCGGTCTGATGTGCCGTTCCGTCGCGATCCACCACGACGGACGCCAACAAGGCGTTCAAGTGTCCCTCACACCGCTCGGGGCTCGGGCCATCTACGGCATGCCCGCCGCTGCGCTCGCCCACCGACTGGTCCCACTCGACGAGCTTCTCGGAACGGTTGGGGTCGAACTGGTCGACCGGCTCCGAGCGGCCACGACATGGGCCGCACGGTTCGCTGCACTGGACGAGTTGCTCCTGCGCACCGTCAGCCGCGGCGGCGACCGCGCGCCCCGGATACGCCCCGAGGTGGCCGAGGCATGGCGCCGCCTCGTCACCGCGCGGGGCCGCGTCCAGGTTGGGGCGGTCGCGGCAGAACTGGGCTGGAGCCGTCGGTACCTCACCGAGCGGTTTGGCGGTGAGGTGGGCCTGTCGCCGAAGACCTTCGCCCGAGTTCTCCGCTTCGAGCACGCACACGAACTGGCGACGGCAGTCGACCCGCTCCCCTGGGCCGATGTGGCCACCGCCTCCGGCTACGCGGACCAGGCCCATCTCGTCCGGGACTGGAGCGAGTTCACGGGCCGATCACCGACGGCCTGGCGTCGCGGTGAAGTTCTCCTCGGGAACAGGTAGTCGCCTACCGGCTGCCCGTCGCGTCGGATTCCGTTCCCTTTCCTTCAAGACCAACCTCTCGCCGTCCTGTGACGATCGTCGGCATGAGACTCGTCAACCACGAACGCAACGCCATCGACCTGCGGACCACCCCCGTACACCTCGGGCTGGGATCGAGAGCGAAACCCATCGAGGGCTTCGCCTGGGTCCCGGAGGTGCTTCAGGCATACAGCGCCGCCGTCGCAGCGGACGGCCCTGAGGGCCGGATCGTGACGATCTTCGACGGCGACGGCCTCGGCAACCACTGGGAGCGCCACCCCGCCGGCGACGAACTGGTCGTCTGCCTCAGCGGATCGGTGACGGTCATCCGCGACATGGCCGGAGTGCCCGAACGCGTTGTGCTCGGGCCGGGAGAGGCCACCGTCAACCTGGCCGGGACCTGGCACGCGGTCGACATGGCGGGGCCGGCCTCCATCCTGACCATCACCGCCGGCCTCGGCACCGAACACCGGCCCCGGACCGACACCCGCCCGACCGAGCACGTCGGCACACCCGACCCGCAGACGCCGTGACAACACACATCGCGTGCCTCGGCGACAGTCTCACCCGCGCACAGCTCAGCGTCGACTACCTGGACATCCTCGAACGACGTCACCGTCCAGGCGGCGTACGGCTCAACCGCTTCGGCGCCAACGGCGACTTCGCTTTCAACCTCTTGCAACGCCTCGATGCCGTCGTCGATGACCCGCCGGACGTGATCACCGTGTTGATCGGGACGAACGACGCCCGAGCGAGCCTCCCCGGATACCCCATCGAGCGGGCCATAAGACGCAAGCAACTCCCCGAGCGCCCGTCGGCCGGCTGGTTCCAGCAGTGCCTGGGAACCGTCGTCGACCGGCTGCGAACGGAGACCGACGCGACGATCGGGCTGCTGTCGCTCCCGGTCCTCGGCCAACAACTCGACGGAGCGGCGGCGCAGGCATCGCAGGCGTACAGCCGGATGATCGCCGAGGTCGCCACCGCCAACAAGGCAACCTACCTCCCGCTGCACGAACGCCAGATCGAGGAACTACGCCAAGCGGACCCGCTGCCGATCCCCTACCGGGAGCTGACTCCCGCGGCGGGCGTCGGCGTCCTCTTCCGGCACTCCGTACTACGCCGCAGCTTCGACACGATCTCGCGGCGCCGAGGTCTCGTGCTCACGACAGACCACATCCACCAGAACAGCCGCGGCGCCACCCTCATCGCCGAGGTCATCGACACCTGTCTGCCGCCCCGGAGCACGTAGCCGATTCCAGACACCTCTGCCACGGTCCCACTGCACACATCACCGACCTGCAACGCGGCAACGCGGCCAGAAACTGACATGCGCTTGGTCGCGGGCGGGGTCGGACGGCACAGCGCGTTCAGAAGCTGCCTTGGCTGCCTTACCGTTCAGTTGTACGCAGTCACAACATCGGTCGGACCGTTGGGATGGGTCGAGATTCACAGGTCCGGCTTGACCCTCACGTTGGGTGAGGCTGGAGGGTGGGGTGCATGAGCGACTACTACAACGCGTTCGAGATGAGTCCCGTACCTGCTCCCGGCCCGGATGCGGTTCCGCCGGAGCCGTTCCGCGGCATCTACGGGATGCCCGCGTTCGTGACGATCCCCACGAGCGATCTGGCGGCGTCGGTGGACTTCTGGATTCGTGGGCTCGGGTTCTTCGAGCTGTTCAGCATCCCCGACACCATGGTGCATCTGCGCCGGTGGGCGTTCCAGGACGTACTCCTCGTCTCGGCGGCGAGCGTGCCCGAGCAGCCACCGGCGATGAGCTTCAGCTTCTCGGGCGTGCTCAGCCAGGTCGATTCCCTTGCCGAGGCATGTCGTCGGTTGCGCCCGAACTCGGTCGACGGCCCACGGGACACTCCCTGGAACACCCGCGATGTGGAGGTGATCACCCCTGAGAACACACGGGTCGTCTTCACCGCCGCGAAGCCCTTCGATCCGACCAGCCAGGAGGCACGGAACCTTGAAGCCATCGGGATCACCGCACCCGTCGACGGTCGCGGCGACCATGACCAGCACGCCTGACACCACTGACACCGATGGCCTGACCGTCGGGCAGGTCTCGACACGGCTGGACGTGACGGTCCGCGCGTTGCACCACTGGGACGAGATCGGTCTGGCGCGACCATCGCTGCGCACGACTGCCGGATACCGGCTCTACACCCCTGGTGATCTGGAACGCCTGCACCGCATCGTCGTCTACCGAGAGCTCGGTCTCGGTCTGGACAGGATCCGGGCCGTCCTCGACGACTCGACCGCAGACGTGCCCGGCGCGTTGCGCGCGCAGCGTGCCCAGGTCGCTGAACGGATCGACCGCCTTCAGCGACTCGGCGCCGGACTGGACCGGATGATCGACGCCCACGAGCGCGGCCTGCTGCTCACCGTCGAACAGCAGGCCGCGATCTTCGGCCCCCAGTGGAACCCGGACGGGCCGGCCCTAGCCCGTCAGCGCTACGGAGACACGACGCAATGGCGGCAGTACGCCGAACGCTCGGCCTCTCGCAGTCCGGAGGAATGGCAGGCCATAGCCGACGGCATCGCCGGCTTCGACAGCGCCCTCGGGGATGCGATGGATGCAGGCGTCACACCTGGCAGCCCGGAAGCGAATCAACTCGTCGAGCGACACCGCGAAGTCTTTGCTTCGTACTTTCCCCTCACCAGACAGATGCAGGTCTGTCTCGGCCGGATGTATGAGGCCGACCCGGGATTCGCCGCCCACTACGACGGCATCCGCGCCGGCCTCGCCACATGGCTTCGTCGAAGCATCGACGCCAGCGCCCGTGCCCACCACATCGACCCCAACACCGCGACCTGGCCCGGGTCCCAGCAGTAACGGTACGGAAAGCGCCGCTCAGATTGATCTTGACCGGCCGCACACCCCACCGGCGATGTCGCCGCGGTCGCAGGCACATCGCGTCCCACGCCCTCACGAAGGTGCGGCCCTGCGACAGTACGGCGGCATCGGGGCTGACGAGGGATCGACAGAAAGGCCCACAGGAGGCGTACGGCCGCGGGCTGACCTGACCGGGCTCGCAGGCTCCGCGCTGGTGCCCGTATCTGTTGTCGATCAGCCACTCCGCTGTGGCGTGGAAGTCGTCGCGGCTGTTCTGTTCTGCCCGCCGGCCCTCGGGGTTCCGGGGTCGGCCACGCACGACCGGTGCCGGGGCGGGTGCATTGGCTTCCCCGTAGCGAGGCCACCGCGCAGCCATTCAGCACACACGGCGACCTCCCCTTCAGAGCCCGCTACGCGAAGCGCATGTTCATCGGCCAGGCTCCTCCTCGCGGCGCTCTTCCCGGAGCTGCCCGGTGATCAATGCGTCAAGGGCTCTCGGTGAAACGAACGGACCAGGCGTAGCCGCTCAAGCTGTCCTGTGTGACCCGCCGGACCTCTTTGACCTGGCAACCGTCGTGGGCGTACTTACGGGCGAACCGATCGAGGCGCTCTGCATCGGTGAGATCTTCCATGGACAGGGGTGCTCCGACGACCAGGTCCTCATGAACGATTGTCTCCGTCACAGCACCGTCCGAGCAGGCTGAGCAATGATGCGTTTTGGGTAGGGTCATAGGTGCAGTGTCCTCTTCTTCTCGGGTGCTCTGCAGAGCACCCGTTACTTGGGAGCCGTGGGCGGATACCCGCTGGGCGAGAAGCGCGGCCGTACCCGCCTCGATGCGAAGACCCGAGAGACACCCTGAGCACGCCGATCACTCTGATCCGTGCAGCCAGAAGTCAGGCGCCGGAGACCATCGGCCTTGAGTGTTCGCCGGGTGGGCAGGCCCTCCTGAATCGACCCTTTCGGCAGCTGATGTCACTTCTTGTCCGGACGGTTGCGCAAGAACGGCGGGCTCTGCATGCTCCGCGGACACTCGGACTGAGCCGGTCGGATCGCGCACACAAGACGACGTTCATATTGCCGCATGTAAAGCCAAGTTGACGGGCGAGTGGCAACATGTCGTGCTCATGGCAACAGTCGGCTTGTGCTTGCCCTGCCCGAGAGCGTCGCGCCATCGTCGGTGGCGGCGTACAGACCCCGTACGCCGCACCCAGCGGGCGCGTGCACTTCTGGCGCGCCACCATTCGAGGAGGACCACTCGATGGCAGCAGTGCGCAACACCAAGCGGCGGATCGTCGCAGCGGTAGCAACCGTGGCGACAGTGGCGTTGGCAGCCGGAGCGGGCGCGATCTTACCGGCCCAGGCAGCCCAGCCCGAGGGAAGAATCCTGCAGGCCGGAGCAGCAGGCGCAGTGCCGGGAAGCTATCTCGTCACGCTGAAGCAGACCGCTGGTTTCACCGCGTCCACCGCCCGCGGCAAGCAACTGATAGCCAGCTACGGCGGCCAGATCAAGCGCACCTACACCGCGGCGTTGAACGGCTATGCCGCCACGCTCAGCCACACCGAGGCCAAGCGGCTCGCCGCGGACCCGGCGGTCGCCTCGGTCGAGCAGGACCAGAAGGTCCACTCGACCGCCACCCAGTACAACGCGCCCTGGGGACTTGACCGGATCGACCAGGCGAACCTCCCGCTGAACGGTACGTACACCTACCCGGACTCGGCGGGCATCAACACGACCATCTACGTCCTGGACACCGGGGTCCGCATCACCCATCAGGACATCGCAGGCCGCGCCTTCAACGGGTACGACTTCGTCGACAACGACCCCATCGCCCAGGACGGTTACGGGCACGGCACCCATGTCGCCACCACAGCGGCCGGGACCACCTGGGGAGTGGCGAAGAAGGCCAAGATCGTTGCCGTGCGTGTCCTCGGCAACACCGGGTCCGGTACCACCGCTGGCGTCATCGCCGGCGTCGACTGGATCACCGCCAACCACGTGGCCTCCTCCGTCGCGAACGTGTCGCTCGGCGGAGGGCCCAGCCCCACGCTGGACAACGCGGTCCGGCGGTCGATCGCCTCTGGCGTCACGTACTCCATCGCGGCCGGCAACTCAGGGGCACCCGCATCCGGTTACTCACCCGCCCGAGTGACCACTGCGATCACCGTGGGTGCCACGACCAGGACCGACGCCAAGGCCACCTACTCCAACCACGGTCCCATCGTGGACATTTTCGCGCCGGGCTCCGACATCACGGCCGGCTGGAACAACTCCGACACCGCCACCTACACGGGTAACGGCACCTCCTTCGCCGCGCCCCACGTTTCCGGCGCTGCCGCGATCTACCTGACCAACCACCCCGGCGCCTCCCCCGCGGCCGTGGCGACGGCACTCGTGAACGGCGCAACGCCCAACGTTCTCACCGCCATCGGAGCGGGCTCCCCGAACAAGCTGCTGAGGCTCGTACCGTAGCGACATGACGACCGGGGCCCGTACGGGATCATTTCCGTACGGGCCTTCCGTCGCGGCGCACCGGTCGGAGGCTCGGGGGCGATCATCCGAGCCAGAGCCGTCGGACATGCGCCAGGAGTGGCCGCGGTTGGGATTCGTGTTGCCCGGTCCCCGCTGTGACTTCGGCCGGCCTTCCGGGGTGGCGTGGCCTAAAGTGACCGCCATGGTGGGGGAAGTGGGACGCTTGGTGGGTGGCCGGTACCGATTGGTCGAGTTGGTGGGCCAGGGCGGTATGGGACGGGTGTGGCGGGGGCACGATGACACCCTCGACCGCAGGGTCGCCGTCAAGGAAGTGGTGTTGCCGGCGGGAACTTCGTCGGGTGAACGGGAGCAGTTGCTTCAACGCACCATGCGCGAGGCGCGGGTGGCAGCGACACTCGGACACCCCGGGATCATCACCGTCCATGACGTGGTCAAGGACGCTGACGCTCCATGGATCGTCATGGAGTTCATCCCCGGGAACTCACTTGGCGGCCTGATCGCCCAGAACGGCAAGCTCCCTTGGCAGAGGGTCGCCGAGATCGGCGCGGAGATCGCTGACGCGCTCGCACATGCCCACGCCGCTGGCGTCGTCCACCGTGACCTCAAGCCCGACAACATCCTCATCCACGGCGCGCGCACCATCCTCACCGACTTCGGCATCGCCCGTGTCCTCGACGACTCGGCTGGCACCCGGCTCACCCGTACCGGAACCATCGTAGGAACGCCTCAGTACATGGCTCCCGAGCAGCTCGAAGGCGGGGACGCCACGGCTGCCGGCGATCTCTGGTCCCTCGGAGCCACCCTGTACGCCGCCGTCGAAGGCAGGAGCCCCTTCGAAGCTCCCACCTTGATGGCACTCTTCCACGCCATCCTCTCCCAGCCCCTGCCCGCACCCCGGCACGCCGCACAACTCGCCCCCACCCTGAACGACCTTCTCTCCAAGAACCCCGATCAACGCCCCAGTGCCACTGCCCTCGCCGCCCGACTCAGCCAACTCCATCACCCGCCCACCCGGCCGGACCATCCAGCGCCACCGGCACCGAAGTACCAGCCCACCGTCACCGCACCCGCCCGGCAACGTCCGTCCGTGCCGCACCCGCCCACCCATATCTCCACACCGGATACACCCGCCGCACCGGCGGGTGCAGGAGGGGTAGGGCGGAGTGGGCCGGCCCGTCGGACGGTCGTCCTTGCCGGGGCCACGGCCGTCGCCGGGCTCGCTGGGGCCGCATGGGCGCTCAAACCGGGTGCGGACGAGCCATCCGGCCAACCGAGCACGACCAGCCTCAAGGGGCACACCAAGGGTGTGTACGCGGTGGCGTTCAGCCCCGATGGGAAGACCGTCGCCAGTGGGGGCGAGGACAACACCGTCCGTTTGTGGAACACGGCCACCAGGTCCCTCACCGCGTCGGTCAACGGGCGTTCCCTGGTGTTGGCCGTGGCGTTCAGCCCGGACGGCAAGACCCTCGCCACCGGTCACGGCGACAGCGCCATCCGGCTGTGGCGGGTGGCCGACCGCAATCTCGTCGCCACCCTCACCGGTCACAGCAAATCGGTGAACGGTGTCGCCTTCAGCCCGGACGGCAAGACCATCGCCAGTGCGGGCCGGGATCTGACGGTGCGTCTGTGGAAGGTCTCCGGCGGAGTCCCCATCGCGGTCTTCGCCGGCCACACCTCCGATGTCGTCTCCGTCGCCTTCAGTCCTGATGGGAAGACCGTCGCCAGCGGCGCCTGGGACAACACGGTCCGCCTCTGGGACGTGACAGCCGAAAGCCCGCTCGCCACCCTCACCGGCCACACCCTCTATGTGTCGTCGGTCGCCTTCAGCCCCGACGGAAAGTCTCTCGCCAGCGGTGGTTGGGACAAGAAGATCCGGCTGTGGGACGTGGCTTCCCGGACCAGTACCGCCACACTCGATGGGCACACCGAGATCGTGAGAGCAGTCGCGTTCACACCGGATGGCGAGCAGCTCGCCAGCGCCAGCGAGGACGAGACCGTACGTATATGGGACATCCTGCGTCGGGCCAGCACCACGACCCTCTCCGACAGCGCCGGGGCCCTGTGCTCGGTCGCCATCAGCCGGGACGGGAAAACCGTGGCCAGCGCCGACCGGGATGTACGCCTATGGAGTCTCGTCTGACCACGGACGCTCCGTCGTCCTCCTCGTCACCGGGCTGGCGACTTCTTGCGTTGGGGGTCCAATCGGTACTCGGGACAGTCGCGGTTCTGGCATGCGCCGGGGCCCCAGACCGGAACGAATACGCCAAGGGTCCGGCGGCGGTGGATCGCGGTCGGAACGGGCTGCTTGCACATCGGGCACATGTACACGTCAGTTTCGCTCTTTGTTTTGGCCATATTTTTACTATATGTCCGCATTTACGGGAAGGAAAGTGCCGCCTCCTTGCCGTGAGCGCGGACGGGCTCAAACGTCCCGACCCTGTGATCCAGATGAGGAATCACCGTCATTCGCCGCAGGCGGCGGGCCAGGTTGCTCGGGGGCCGCGGAAGAAGCTCGCTGTTCATCGGCCTGTTTCGCACCGTCCATCCGAGCGGACCTTCTGAGACTGAGGAGCACGGAACCCGTCAGGATCACGACGATGACTGCGAGGCTGATCGGTGAGGGGATTTCCGGAATGCTGGGGCTGATCATCTTGTGGGATGCCTGAAGGATCAGCTTGACACCGATGAAGGCGAGGATGATCGCCAAGCCTTTGCCCAGGTAGTGGAAGCGGTCCAGAAGGCCGGCGAGCATGAAGTAGAGGGCCCGCAAGCCGAGGATGGCGAACGCATTACTGGTGTAGACGATGAAGGCATCGTCGCTGACCGCGAGGACGGCCGGAACACTGTCGACCGCGAAGATCAGGTCGGCGGCCTCGATCGACGCCACCACCGCAAGAAGTGGCGTCGCCACCCACTTGCCGACTTCCCTGACGAAGAACTTCGCCCCAACGTACTCGTCCCGAACCGGGATGATTTTCCGGAGCATCCGCACGGCAAAGTTCTTGCCCGGGTCGAAACTGTCCTCCTCGTCCTTCAGGAGTTTGTAGGCGCTGTAGAAGAGCACCCCCGCAAAGACGAACAGCACCGCGGTGAAGCGGCTGACCACGGCCACACCGAGGAAGAGGAAGATCCCGCGGAAGACGAGCGCGCCGATGACCCCCAAGAACAACACGCGGTGCTGGTAGGCGCGGGGCACCTTGAAGTACGCGAAGATCACCGCGAAGACGAACAGATTGTCGACCGACAGGCTCTTCTCCAGCAGCCAAGCCGTTGTGTACTCGGTGCCGGCAGCACTTCCGAGGACGAGGAAGACGACCGCACCGAAGATCACGGCGAGGCTCACCCACAGGCCGCTCCACAGGGCTGCCTCCTTGAAGCGGATGACGTGCGCGGTCCGGTGGGACAGCAGGTCCACCGCCAGCGACACGATCACCGTCACGGCGAACACACCCCACAGCCAGACCGGAACCTCCAGCACGCCGAACACCCTCACTTTGGCCTGCGCAATAGCCCTCTTCAAGAGTGTGCGGCATCGCGCTCCAGGGAGCATGCGCAGCGGTCAGTCCGGCCGGAGGACTGGAGGCGCGCCATCGGTGGCATCCACCCTCCCCATCGACCCGACCCGACCCGACCCAACATCGACCCGACCCGCCCCGACATCGACGAGATCGGCGGCGCGGTCGGGGGGGCGGCGGCGTCGGGCTCCCGGATACCGTCGGATGAAGACGGCCCCGGGCCCTGGGTCTATCGCGCCGAGGAGTGTCGTGCCCAGACCGTGCCACGTGCCTCGTACTCCAGCATCGCCTCGATGCCGAGTGCGGTGTCCGGTCCGAGTTCACGGCGGACGATCCACAGAGCGAGTTCCAGACCCGAGGTGATACCGCCCGCGGTCACCAGATCGCCGTCGTCCACGACCCGGGCTTTCTTCACCACGCCGCCCTGCGACTCCAGGTCCGCGCGGGCCCCATGATGGGTGGTGCAGGGGCGGCCACGGGTCAACCCGGCGGCGGAGCAGAGCATGACGCCCGTGCACAGTGCGGCGATGGTGAGTCCCGGACGGGCCGCCTCGGCCAGTGCCCGGGGCAGTGTGCCCCGGGTGATCTCGGCCCATACCCCCGGGCTGTCCCGTCGGCCGTAGCCACCGCCCGGTACGACCAGCACATCGGCCTCGTCGGGCGCCCAGCGGCCGATGCCCCGCAGCCGTGTCCCGTAGGCCGCCGTGACGGCGGCCGGTCCCGAGGCTCTCACGTAGTCGACCTCCACCGGCCGCGAGGTGAAGAACCCCGCAGCGGAGAACACCTCGTACGGCGCGGCGAAGTCGAGCTCCTCCACGCCGTCGAACATGACGACCTGCACTCGGAACGGGCCGATCCGCTCCTTCCCAGCGACCGAATGATCCGCCGCCGCGGCACTCATGGAGCCTGCGGCGCCCACCAGCACGCCGGTGGCGCTCAGCGCGGTGGAGGCACGGAGCACATCCCGTCGGTTCATGCGTGGCATTCGGGTCTCCTCATCGGTCCTGGGGTGATCTGCTCCATTGGTCGGACAGCGGACCATCGGAGTTCCCGTACCGACCAGGTTTTCCGTGGACGGATCGCCAGTGGGGTCCGAAACGAAACAAGTGGATCGTTCCGGCCCTGCGCAGTAACTCCTCACTCCCTGCGGAGAACTCCTCATGGGCCCGTACGACTACTGCGCCGTGCTTCTCCGCGTCCCCGTGCCTTCTCCGCGTCCCCGTGCTGGTGCCGCGGATACGAAATCGGCCTCCGTCTGATCCCTGTGCTCCAACCAGTGGGGCACAGGGATCAGCGCGAAGGCCGTGGGGGGAGAAGAGGCTGCCTCAGCACGATGTCCGGCATGAGGTCTTCGCGGTGGCGTCACACCGCCCGGAAACCGCCTTAGTTCGTCCTGCGTCGACCGCGGCCGAGGAGCAGGGCGCCCACCGCGAACGCGGCTGCGCCTCCAGCCCAGGCCACAGCACCTGGCAGTGAAGCGGTCGCGGGCTGCGACGGAGCGGAGACCAGTGCGGGCGCGTGCTCGTCCCCGCCATGGCCCGCGTGGCTTACGGTCGATCGGGGTGCGCTCGTGTCGATCCTCGCCTCGGTCGGAGCCTTGGCCACGGACGTGCCCGCCCCGCCGAAGGTGACGTCCGAGCAGCCGTAGAACGCCTCGGTGCTGTCGTGGCGCTGCCAGACCTTGTAGACGATATGGCGGCCCGTGCGGGCGGGAAGGGTACCGGTGAAGCGGTAGTAGCCGCTGTCGCTGATGCCCGGCGTGGAGTACGTACCCACCGGGGCCGCGTCCAGATCCGACCACTTCAGTGGCTTCGTCGGGTCGAAGCCCTGCTTGGTGATGTACATCGTCATCGTGCCCCGATGGGCCGCGGTGACCCTCACGTTGAAGTCGTAGGAACCCGCGGTCACCGCCGTGGCGGGCCAGTCAGTGCGGGCCCAGTCCAAGGCGCGGTACTTCACGCGGTTGGCGGAGCAGAGCTTGCCGTCGGGGATGATCTGCTGGTGCCTGCCGTCGGCATTGGCGATGTTCACCTCGTTCCAGTCGTACAGCGGCTGGGTCCCCGAGTCGGCGATGAGGTCCTTGCAGATCTGGGACTTCGGCGTCTCCGGGCCTTCGGCGAAGCATGCGCTCACCCGGCTGACCGGGCCGAAGACAGAGCCGTGCGCACTCGCGGGTGAGGGCGTCAGGGACAGGAACGTAGCGGTGGACACGACCGCGGAGGCTGCGGCCAAGCGGCGTCGGACGGCAGACATGGCGACTCACTCTCGTACGTGTAGGGGACGTCGGGAGGATCTGGACAACACCGCCCCGGGTGCGGGGGGTTGGGGCGGAGGTCTATACCAGAGAATCACATTGGTCCGTACCAATAGCAAGGGATGTGAACCATCCCCGAGAGATATGACTTCCGGCTCGCCTTGCGGATGTTCCATCCAGGGCCGACATCGGGGCAGCGGTGGGCTCTCGCAACCGGCGGGTGAGTACGGCCGCGATGGCCATCGGCCTCGTCTCCCGACAGCCGACCCACCTGGACGAAGCCGACATCGTCGTCGACGCCAACCGTCCCCACCCGTCTCTGCTGTTCCTCAAGGGGTACCTCGACGGGAGTCGGCGCGCCGTTCAGCGGCGTGTCCGAGCCAGCGGCAGGCCAACACAACATCATCGACTTCCGCGCCCCCTCCCAACGCCGGATGGAGTCCTCGACGAGATCGTCGGCGTGGCCGCGCGTCTCGGCTCGACGCCGCCGGGAATGGAGACTGGCGTCAGAGTGCCGTCGACTGCGAGGCGTGTCAGTCCGTGGGGCTAGCATCCGCGCGTGACCTTTGAACCCTGCACGCTTCTCGACACCCCGTTGCCGCCCGGCCGAATGATCACGTCCGAAGACAGCAGCGACGGCAACCAGATTCTCTGGCTGAGCGACGGCCCGGTCGCTCCCGGACTGTGGGCGCGCATACGCGCCGAACACACCCGCACCGGACTGTGGCCCCTCCTGCTCGACTGCCGGGATCCCGGCGACAGCGAGTTCCGGCCCTGGGCCTCGGGTGAGCTGTCCCCCGAGCGCATGTCCTCGCCCGGGGATCACGACCCGGCCGAACTCCTCGCACACTGGTGGCGCGGATACACGACCACCGACGAGGTCGACGATGTACTTCCGCCCGCCGAACGACTGGCCGTCACCGCACCCTTCGGGCAGCGATGGCCGGGCCTGGCCCCCGGCCGGCCGACAGGACCCGATCCGGACAAAGAGGCCGCCGAGTACGCGGAGTTCTTCGCCTCCCTGCGGGCCCGTGTCCGCCTCGGGCTGGTCCCTGCGGCTTCGGGTGCCGACGCACTCGCCGTCGCAGGATGGGACGGGCCCGCCAACTACGACAACGACACCGCGAAGTTCTCCACCGTTCTGCGAACCTGGGAGCAGCGCTTCGGCGCACGCGTCGTCGCCGTAGGGTTCGACACCCTCCACCTCAGCATCGCCACCCCGCCGACGCAGACAGAAGACGCGCTCCTCATCGCCGCGGAGCACTTTGCGTTCTGCCCGGACAACATCTGGCAGGGCTCCCGTCCCCACACGCTGGTCTCATACGCCGAGCGACTCGTTGACGCTCACTCCTGGGAATTCTGGTGGGACTGACCCCAGCACATCATGGTGTTGGAGCCAGACGCTGAAGGGAGAGTGCCTGGTTACGAGGACCTTGTGATCTGCCTTGCGACTGGTGTCTGAAGCGGGGAACGGAGTGGCGAGGGCGGGTCTGTTGGAGCCGGCGAGCGGTATGCCCAACAGCATGGGAGACCGTCGATCGCATGCCGAGTGGCCGACTTCGACGACGCTCACGGCTCGCTTCACGTCCGGAAGGTGCTGCGCGGCTTCCTTCACACAGGGTCCGCGTGCGGAACGAACCGGGCATCCTGGCATCGAACGCCCTTTTCGCACATTCCGCATCGGAGGCGCAACGAAGTTCCGCATTCAGCAACAGAGGGTATTCGTGCAATCGCGCTGGGTAGCGTTGCGTTAGGTGGGGTTCAGGGGTCTCCATTCCACGGGGAGGTGTTGCCCGGCGGAGTCGGGCTGTTGAGTCCCTCCACATTCCGCTCTACCTCACGGGGAGAACCATATGCACAAGGCTCTTGGCCGAGTTGCTGCCGCGACGGTCGTCGCCGCATTCGCTCTGCTTCCGCTGGCCGGTACCGCATCCGCTCTGGCGCCGACCACGCCGTCCACGCCGACATCACGGACCCTCGCTTCCGAACCCCGCGAATGCCTCATCTACAAGGGAAAGTTGTACTGCCGCATCCAAGCCTGACCGTGGGACAGGACCCGCTAGTCAGCATGTGAGCGCTGGTTGAGTCATGGCGCAGCCATGGGAGGGGCCCAATACGGGCACCTCCCACGGTTCGTTGAGTGCGCAAGTGCGCCGGTGAGACAGGCAGCGAGGAGGAAGGTGCTGATCAGGCCGCCGCGGCGCCCGAAACCCGGACCCCGCCTGAATGGGCCGGTCGCCTTCAGGAGGGAGGCTCCCCAGGGCGGCGCCGACGCGCCCGCACCCGACAACTGCACCGCGCGGGTCGCCCGCGGGGCGATCAGTCGGCACCGCAGCCACAGCCTCCTCCGCTGTCGCTCCAGTCCGGGCAGTCCGGCATTCCATCGCGCCTTGCGCGTCGCTCTGAACGACCGACGCACAGCCCCACGGCGATCAGGTTCATGATGCTGGCCGCCATATGGGCGGGCACGCCCATGGCGATCGGACCGAGCACCTCCTTGTCAATGTCATGCCCGGTCACCAGCACGACAAGCAGGACAGGGAACGCAGCCACCATGGCGAAGTAGTGGAAGAGAATGCCGGATAACGCGGCGCGGATGTGGCAGTCAAGTGCGCCCTTGGAGCGCGCGCCATCGCCGGGCCACAGGGCCGCCGCCACTGCGAACATCTGACAGACAGTGCAGGCCGCGAGTGTGATGACGAAACCAGCGAAGGTGGATCCGTACAGTACCGAGTACACGCACGCGGACAACGCGCAGAGCCAGCCGGCAACGTGGCCGACCCACACCCATATCTTGCGGACCTCCGTTGCCGAGATGGATTCATCCAGCCAATTCCGAACCATCACCGTCGATCCCCCCACCTAGTCGGCTGTCACGGGCCGCCCCTATGGCTACCCCGCGGTGGGTCCCCTGATGGGACGATGCCCGGGGAAGCATGGGGAACGGACCGTTCGAGGGCCACGCCGTGGATCGCGGCTCTCCGGCTCGACGCACCAATGACCGGTCACGTAGTACGACGTAGGCCGTGAACTCATCACTGGCCAAACAGTCACTCGGTACGGGGCGCCGAAGCCCCGCAGGCAGATACCGAAATCGGCTGGGGCAGCATGGCAGCTACCCAGGTGGCCCACCTGTGCGCCCATCACACGACGACACAAATTGCAAATTTGCGCAATTCGCTACATCATGAACGTCGCCGCGTCCTTGCTGAGGAGGTGTGGCAGCCGGGCGTTCATCCGACCTCGGGTGCGGTAGCGCCATGGATGTGGATGAGGGAGCTGGTGTAGGGGTGCAGGTGCCGTTGTATCAGGCGAAGGCTGAGTTCTTTCGGATGCTCGGGCACCCGGTCCGCATACGGGTGCTTGAGCTGCTCCAGAGTGGTCCGATGCCGGTCAGGGATCTGTTGACCGCGATCGAGGTGGAGCCTGCGGCGCTGTCTCAGCAGCTCGCTGTGCTGCGTCGCTCTGGGATCGTCACCTCCACCCGGGAGGGCTCGACGGTGGTGTACGAGTTGGCTGGCGGGGATGTGGCGGAGTTGATGCGGGCCGCGCGGCGGATTCTGACCGAGATGCTGGCCGGGCAGAACGAGCTCCTCGCGGAGCTACGGGAAGACGTGGTCACGTCCCGGTGAGCACCTTGCTGGCCCGCCGGCCCTGGGACCCGATCCGGTCGCTGCTGCCTGCCGCCACGGACTTCACCGCCATGACCCGCAATCCGCGCCGCGATCTACTCGCCCGCCTGACCGTGGCGATCGCGACCCTGCCGCTCACCCTCGGTTCCGGCGTCTCCTCCGGGCTCGACTCCCGAAACCGGGCACGCGACCGCGGTGACGGCGCTGATGCCGGTGGGCGCCCGGTGGCGGCCCGCGATCCCGTACCGGGGTGACGCCGACGGCAACGGCACAAGCATCTGGATCACCCTCCCCCTGTGAACCATCCCCTACGAAAGACCGAGGTAGCAGCGGATGACCATCGAGTGGCGCTATACCACCCACCCCAACCTGAGCGTTCTCTCCCTGGCCGGGCACCTGGGCCCCGAGGCGGTCGCCCGGTTCACCGGTGCGATCGGCTGGGCCCTGGCCCGGGGTACAGGACCGGTCATCCTGGACCTGACCGAACTGCGCGGCTGGTCGACCGACGGACAAGCTGCCGTCGTCCAGGCCGCACGCCAACTCGCCGCCGAAGGACGCCGCCTGGAGCTGGCCGCCATCCCGGCCGACGGCTTCCTCGTACCCGAAAGCACCCATCCATCGATCCCCGTACACGGCGATCTGCCCACCGCCCTCACCGCCCACCACCTCGTGCCAGGGGATCAACGCCAGTGGTACAGCGACGAATGGCCCAACGCCACCACAACCTGACACCCGACACCTGATACCCGACACAGGAACCCTCCGGATGAGAAACCCCGTGAACGACGCGACCGACACCCTCCCGCCATGCCCCCAGTGCTCCAGCGCCTACACCTACACCATGGGTGCACTCCTGATCTGTCCCGAGTGCGCCCATGAGTGGACGCCGACAACCCGCGGCTCCGCGAGCGGCGCCGAGGCCCAGGTGATCAGGGATGCGGTCGGCAACGTACTCGCCGACGGCGACACCGTCACCGTCGTCAAGGCGCTGAAGGTCAAGGGCAGCCCGAGCGGCATCAAGGCCGGCACCAAAGTCCGCAACATCCGCCTGGTCAACGGTGCGGACGGCCACGATATCGACTGCAAGATCGACGGACTCGGCGCCATGCAACTCAAATCCAGCGTGGTCAAGAAAGCCTGACCGGTTTGGTGCGTACCGTCCGAGGTGCTGCTCGCGCCGAGCGAGCGCCGTGTGCCTTGTGGCCGCCGCGGATCGACGTCGCCGCGTTGCGGACTGCTGGGCCCAGATCGTCCCGGACGGGCAGTTCAACCTCGATCTGCGTGCCATGGACGACGAGCCCATACCGTCGCGAGGGAGACGCCGGCCCGGCTTCTGTCCGCCTTCGGGGGCGAGTGGGTGCCGCACCAGAGCCTGTACCACTGGGTGGGGCATCAGTTGTGAACGCGAACGCCAAATGGCGGGCCCGCCGGTGACCGGCAGGCCCGCCATAGTCGTGCGGGCGAAGGGTTCAGATACGGACTTGCTTATCGGTCCACTGCGCAGAGCCAGACGCGATACGACCCAGATCCGTCCAACTAGTACCGGTGGTGTACCTATAAGCATTCACCGAACCATTCGGACCGAGAACCAAGTACTCAGCCTTACCATCACCATCGAGATCAGCAAAACGAACCTGCTTATCCGTCCACTGCGCAGAACCCGAAGCGATACGACCCAGATCCGTCCAACTAGTACCGGTGGTGTACCTATAAGCATTCACCGAACCATTCGGACCAAGGACCAAGTACTCAGCCTTACCATCACCATCGAGGTCGACATCGTAGTCGCCGGGGATGTCGGAGCCGGGCGGAGGTGGTGAGACGACGACGTTCTCAGTGATCCACTTGTCGGTAGCGGCTGCGCCCATTCCCTTGTGGAAGGCGTCGGCCATCTTCTGGTAGCCACTGTTGTTGGGGTGGAGCCTGTCGTTCAGGTCGCTGTCGTTGATGGCGCTGAAGTCGACCAGCCGCACCTTGTTGTTCTTCAACCGCCGCTCTTGCACGATCCCGGGAAGCGCGGCGTTGAAGGTGTTCACCAGGGCCTGCTTGCCCGGATTGCTGTTGGGGACGATGGGAGCGAGGAGCACCGTGAGGTCAGGTGCCATGGCGAACATCTTGTCCAGCAGGCCACCCAGTTCAGCGGGTGCGCCTGCGACGTTCTGGCCGTGGTGGATGTTGTTGGATCCGATGTGCAGGGTAACCACATTGGGCTGCGCCGCAGCCAGCCACTCCTCGATGTACGAGGAGATGCCCTCGATGAACCAGCCCGAGTGGCCCTCGTGCCGGTTGCCTTCTGCATCCGTCTGCGAGCCGACGAACTCCACGGTGGTCGCCGTGCTGGCCAGCGCCGCGGCCAGAGCGGGCCGGTAGCCAAGACGAGCAGGCGTACTGCCCACACCCAGCGTGATGGAGTCCCCCAGTGCCATGACTCTGACCTTCGGGACCTTCGGACCGGGTGGCGAAGGCACATGCCGCCACAGGAAGTACAGGGCGATGGCTATCTCGACCCTGGACATCGTCCAGTTCGGCTGTTCCGGGGACCCGTTGACGTATCCCTCGCTCGCCGGGTCACGAACCGCAGCCGAGATCGCGCTCCAGTTGTGGATGAGCCGCTCATGGATCTGTGGATTCCAGGACTGGTTCCAGAGGATGTTGTTCGCCAGGGCTTGCACGACGGGACGGAACCGTGCGCCCTCCGCGAGCGCCACCACCAGTACCGCAACGCTTCTCTGCAGGCTGCCGAGGTTGCTGTTGTTCGGAGCGCGCAGTGCCATCACCGCCGACATGATGGCTTCCCGGCTCACCTCGAAATTGAGATCACCGACGCCCATGTTGGCGTATCTCTCTCCGAAGGGAAGCTCGTGGCGCTCCACGGTCGAAGCACCCCAATCGACATTCGGATGGCTTACGCCGTGCCTGAAGTAGTAGTATCTTCCCGTTGTGCCCGGTAGGTAGAACCCGAGCACATAGAGGTTCGTCCGGTTGAACACTATCTGGACATCAGCAGAGTCCGGGTCGTCCGCTCCATTGAAGCTGGCAAGCGCCCTGACGCTGACGAGCACCTGCTCCTCGCCTCCCAGCTCCCAGGAAATGGCTCCCGCCGGAGCGGTTGCGGTCGTGGTCCCACCGGTGCCAGCCGCTCGGAGGCGCTCACGAATCGAAGCGATGAGGCCCATGTATGCCGTCACATACGCCCGGGAATTCGCGTCGGACGGCGCCGCCCGGGCGGGACGCTCCAGCACGGTCAGGGTGAAAGTGAGTGCCAGAACCAGTGCAAGGACCGAGCGCAGCGGACCGCTGAAACCGTGCATCCGAGGCACGGGGGAATTACTCATCACGGGGCCACGAAATCGATCGTCGCAACGACCGTTCCTTCTCCGATCACCGGCTCATCCCGCCAGTAGGCGATCGTGTACTTCTCACCCCTCTTGATACGGGTAGATCCCGCACCGATTGCCGCAGCCCCGAACGAAGTGCAGCGGTCGTTCTCGTTCGGGCACACCCAGTCCCAGTCGATCTTGTTTCCGTGCGTCACATTGCCGTGCGGGTGAATTCCGATCCAGTCCCTCTGGGTTTCAGGATTTCGGTTGGCGGGGGATATGTAGCTCACCACCACACCGGTGTCGTAACCGGTACCAGGGATAACCCCCCTTCCGTTTCTGATGTGCGCTGTCGTCCAGAGCGCGTCCGTCAGATGGAAGCCCTTGCTTGTCGCCGCTGCCGCGGGGAGCACGGCGAAGCTCTCCTTCTTCTCTTCCGGTTTCTCCGGTGCCTGCTGCGAGAAGACGGACTGCGCACCCAGGATCAGAGCGGCCGTGCCCAGGGCCGTGAGGAGTGCGGGCAGGCTCTTGCTCTGCTTCCCGGTACGGCGTCGGAACAGTTTCACGACAGGCTTCTTCCTTTTGTGTGAGGGGAACACCCGCCCCATGGCCGAAGCGACGAAGCGACGAGGTGGCGAGGTGGCGAGGTGATGGTTTCCACCGGGACGGCGCTGTACCGGACAGCCCTGATCCAATCGCTGCGCACCCCGGCCGACCAGGCAGTTCCGCCGGCAAAAGTAGCCACGGCCATACTTGTGCCGGTACGAGAAAGGACCTCTCCGCCAACGGAGTTCAGCCGGCAGCGGCAGGCTCGGTGAGCGGGGCTCGACGTGCCTCAACTCGCGAGCACGGAGACCCTGCGGGGCAGGACGCGTCCCTCGGGCCGCTCCCAGGCGGCCGGCCCCTCGGCTAGCGGGTGATGGTCGGGAGTTCGGGGAGTTCCGCTGCGGGGTGGGGTTCGTGTACCCGGGCGAGAGCGATGAGGACGAGGGCGACCGCGACCGCGCCTGGATCGGGGCGACCGGCGGAGCGGTGACCGGTGTAGCTGGCTCGGCCCCTGCGGGCGGTGAGCTCGGCGGTGGCACGCGCTCCTTCGACGGCTGCCAACGCCGCCGCGGTCAGAGGTCGTCGTGAGTCCGAGGGGTGGGTCGCGACCATCGCTTCGGACGCGGGGGCGAGGGCGTCGATCAGTGTGCAGTCGCCCGGAGACGCGCCCCCGATGGCGGTGATCCGGCTCAACGCCCGGTGCAGCGCAGCACCGATGGCGGGAATGTCCGGTGGGGTGTGGTCGGCGCCGGGAGCCAGAGCGGAGAAGAGGATACCGAAGAGGGGGCCGCTGGAGCCTCCGACGCGGTCGCGGAAGGTGTCGGCGAGCGCTGAGGTACCCGTGAGACCCGTCGCGGTGGCGTGGCGGACCGCGGTGGCCACGCCACCGCAGAAGTTGTCGCCGAAGTCCCCGTCTCCGCTCGCCTGGTCCAGTGCGGTGAGGTCGCTGTGGGCCGAGGCGCAAAGCCGCGCGAGTTCATCGAGGAAGGCGCGGCTGCCTTGTCCTTGTTCCTGCTCTCGACCCTGGTGGTCGAACGTGGTGGTGGGAGGTGTCAGGGTGGTGGTGCGGGAGGCAGCGGGGCCCGGGAGGCGCAGCGGTGTGTCCGTGGGCAGGTCCCACAGGCCCGGCCAGGCGGGGGCCAGGGCGGTCAGTGTGATGCTGAAGCCGGCCATGTCGAGGGCGGAGACGTAGGTGCCCGCGGCCAGGGCGTGGACATGGATGCCACGGGTGGTGAGGTCGTGGTGGAGCAGAGCGCCGATGGCATGTAGTTCGAGGTCGCTGGTTCCGCCGAGACCGGATACGAGTGCGATCACTCCGTGCTCGCCCGGTGTCACACTGCCGAGGAGCTCATCGACCATGCGGGTGACGAGGCGGCCGACGATGTGGGGTTCGGTGGTGGTGTGGGCGGCACGCTCGCCGTGGATACCGATTCCGAAATCCAGCTCGTGCGGTTCCAGCCGGAAGGCGGGTGCCCTGGTGGCGGGGGTGGTGTGGGCGCGTGCGCAGACGGCGAGACTGCGGGAGGCGGCGGCGACCTGGTTGCCCAGTGCGGCGAGGGTGTCGAGGTCGGCGCCTTGGTCGGCCAGGGCACCGAGCAGCTTCTCCACCACGACCGTAGCCGCCGTGCCCCGGCGCCCGGCGGCGGCTCCCTCAGTGGCGAGGTCGTCGTCGATGACGACCTCGGCCACCGGAATGCCCGCCGAGCGGACCTGTTCGGCGGCAAGGCGAAAGTTGATGCGGTCACCCGTGTAGTTCTTCACGATGTGCAGGACGCCGTCGCGCTGGCCGAGAGCGGCTGCCGCCTGCGTGGCCGCGGCGATCTGCGCTCTGCTGGGTGAGGTGAAGACCGGGCCGGGTATCACGGCGTCCAGTCCGCCTCGGCCGAGGAGGCCGGTGTGCAGTGGCTCATGACCGGCACCGCCCCCGGTCACCAGTGCCACCCTCCGTGGGGGCGCGGGCCTGGTCGCAAGCAGATAGAGGGGCTCGACGCACAGGCCGATTCCGGGATACGTCAGCGCCAGCCCCTGGCATGCCGTGCGTACCGCATCGTCTTCGGGGAGGAAGTAGCTCATCGGACCTCCACTGGTGGGTTGGAGTGCGGTACCGGCTGGCAGGCGGCCCACAGAGAGCGGCCGGGGACACAGTTCTGTGCCGCGGACGGCTGCACTGTTCCCAAGCGTGGGCAGGGCATCGGCGAAGCGGGAGCGCCTCGCAGAGGGCGTGATCAGGACACCTCCTCACTTTGAGGATTTTATGCCAGTACGACCAAACGAGGAGGGGCGGATTCGGGGGCCATCGAGGTGTTTGTCTCTGCGGCCCGGCCCCCAGCGTCCCTCTCGTCGCGCGGGCGCACTTCGACGGGCGTACTTTCGGGGGAACCGCGTGTTCGAAGCGGGATGTCAGCTCGTGATGCCCAGACAGGAGAATGCCGCACGGAGCACATCGAAGGTGACCGTGATCAGCGCGGGCCACAGAAGGTCGCGCCCAGCTCGCTCAGGGCAGTGTCGAGGCGGACCTGCTCACGGAGGTCGAGGCCCCCGGCCCGGCGGAAGGTGAGCGGGCTGCCCTTCGCGACCGTCAATCCGGCGCGAAAGTCCGCGCACCCGTCACGCTTCAGCGCCCCAGAAGCGTACGAGGGCCCCCACGGTGACATGACCGAAAGGGCGAACCGGCACGCCACCAACCGGCACGCCACGAACCAGACAGCCGCCGCCACTGTCCCTGCGCATCACCTGGTCATGAAGCACCAACGAGATTTTCCAGGTCGGTGACCGCGCTCTCGATCTCCGGGAGCGTAAGGGTCGCCAGGCGCGCCCGACGGGAGTTCGCGCCGATCACCGGATCCGCCAGGACCTGGCGGCAGACCGTCGTGATGCCGTCGGGGGTGTTGTCGATGATCTCTCGTCCGAGTCCGAGTTCCTCGACGCGTTGTGCGTTGCCGTGTTGATCTCCGAACTGAGGGAGCACCGCCATGGGTGTCGCCGTGCGCAGCGACTCCCGGACGCTGTTGAACCCGCCATGGGTGAGGAACAGGTCGACGGATTCCAGCAGCAGCGGCTGCGGCAGACGCTCCGTGATGTGGATGTGTGACGGCAGGGGATCGATGTCCACGGGGAGGCCCATGGTCGCCACGAGGACGGTGCAGTCGTCCAACCGGATTGCGGCCTCGATGATCGACCGCAGAGTGTCGACCGGATCCGGCATCAAGAACGGTGGTTTCCCGGCCTCCTGGTCGACTGTCTTCTCATGGATCATGGGAAGCGCCGTGCCGATGGCGGCGAACACCAACGGTCGGTCGGTGGGCAGATCCACAACCCACCGCGGCAGGACCGATCTGCGATCCACGGTCACCGTCTGCCGGTACGACCGCGACACCGGCAGATACCGGGCGAAGGAGTAGGCGGGCGGCACATAGTCGATGCGCCCTCGCGGGACGATCGACAGCGGATCCTCATGTGCGGGCAGCCCATGCTCTTCCCGCAGGATGTTGAGGCCCGGCAGGAGTTCAGCCGGGTCGAACGCGTTGAGTGCCCCGGAGGGAGTGGGCAGTTGGGGAATGCCGAGCATCTCACCGATCAGGACGCTGCCCAGGTCCATACCGTCGCGAAGAATCAGCTCCGGCCGGAAATCACGCACCACGGGGAGCACCGCATCAAGAACGTCCCGGGCCATCGGACCGGACAGAGCCTGTGACATGACCCGTAAGAACAGCGCCCGTCGCTGCTCGGGATGTACATCGGTGCGGTCGGTGATTTCACTGAGTTGGGACGGCGTCGCGTGGGAGCCCGGATTGAACCCGCTGATACAGCTCGTCACCCTGACGTCGTCCTGCTCGAAGACCTCAGCGACGGGTGCGGTGGTGGCCGCCAGCACTTCACACCCTGCTGCGGCGAGGGCTCGGGCCAGTGGCAACTGGGCACGCCCATGGGATGGGCTGCCAAGAGTGGTGAACAGTACGCGCACGAAAGAGGGCTCCATCCAGGGTCCTGCCATGGGACGGGGGAAGGCTGCCCTATAGCCGACCCGCCTATGCAGGCACCCTCACGACAGACCCGATCGATAGCCGGGGATGGCGCGGAACCATGCGGGCGCTGCCCTTCAGAGAGGCGAGGGCAAGAGGGAATGCCTGATCGACGGTGAGTGGGACGGGCGGGAGCTTGACGTGATGCTCCGCAGCGGCGGGGACCGGGATCGGCACCGTGGCCAGGGCGCGTCGGGCACGGCTCACCCGAATCCAAACCGGTCGGAGCGCTACCGTGGCGCGCCCGCATGCCCCTTGCGACGCCTGGACTCCGCACTCCAACGGCAGGTGTCAGGTGATGTGGATACCGATGAGGCAGGTGTCATCGTCGGTGTCCGACTGACTACGGGCGAGGAGATCGTCGAGACGTTGTTCCAGGGATTGGTCGGGTCCTGTCGCGGTGGTGAGCAGCTGGGTCAGAGCATCGTCGAGGGCGAGGTCCTTGCGCTCGACCAGTCCATCGGAGTACATCAGCAAGATGTCGCCCTGTTCGAGTTGCACTTCCTGCTCGCTGTAGGGGACTTCCGGTATCGCGCCGAGAAGAAGCCCGCGCCCCAGCGGGAATGACTGGGCCTTCTGGTTGCGGATCAGGACGGGCGGTAGGTGCCCGGCGCGCGCCCAGCGCAGTACGCGGGTTCGGGGGTCGTAGAGGGCGCAGACTGCGGTGGCGGTGATCTGTTCGGTGAGATGGTGGGCGACGAGATTGAGCCAGGTGAGGAGCTGCCCCGGGCCGGCGCCGGTGACGGCGAGTCCCCGTAGGGCGTTGCGCAGGACCACCATGCTGGTGGCGGCTCCGACCCCGTGTCCGGCGATGTCGCCGACGCAGAGGAGGATCTTCCGGGAGGGCAGGACGACGCTGTCGTACCAGTCGCCGCCGACGAGCGCGTCCGTGGCGGCCGGGCGGTACCGCACGGCGACGCTGAGGCCGGGGAGGTCGAGCGGGCCTTGGCTGGGGGGCATGATGGCGTGCTGGAGCTGTAGGGCAAGCCGGTTGCGTTCCTCCGACTCGGCTTCGCTGTAGGCGAGTTGATCCCGTGTGGCGTGCAGGGCTACTTCAGTCCAGTGTTGGGATGAGATGTCCTGGTAGGCGCCGCGGACCGTCCTGAGTTGTTGGTCGGTGTCGAGCACCGGTTCGGCGATGACACGGATATGCCGGGTGACGCCGTCGGCACGGCGTAGGCGAAAGGCTGCGGAGGCGGGGCGCCGATACTGGAAGACCGTGTGCAGAAGGCGGTCGATGACGACCCGGTCGTCAGGATGGGCGTGCGCGGCCAGGTCGCGCAGCGGCAGGGGTGCCAAGGTGGGCTGTCGGCCGTAGAGATCGAACAGTTGACTGTTCCAGGTGATGCTGCCGGTCGTCAGGTTCTCTTCGAAACCACCGATGCGCCCGAGTCGCTGGGCATGCTGCAACAGGCTCGCCAAGCGCACGGTCTCGTCCTCGATCCGCCAGATCAACACCAGTGTCTCCCCCACGCGGCTGATGCTGACATCGGCGACCGCGGTCAGGGGGACCTGGTCAACGAGGGCGGTGAGATTCATGTGCCGGGCACGGAAGGGCTCTCCGGTCGCATGGACATGCTCGATCTTCCCGTAGAGGGCGTGGTCCTCGGCGGCCAGCGGGTACGCCTCCAGTAGCAGCGCTCCCCGGATCTGGGCGGGCGGGCGCCCTGCGGGGTCGGCAAATCGGCTATTCACATGGCGGATACGAAAGTCGACCAGATGCCCGTCGGCATCCAGGAGTGGGGTGAGAAGGAGCAGGGGGTCACTGACTCCTTCCGCGAGGTCGATCAGTTCCGCCATGCCGGGTGGTTGGAGCGGCGCTGGTGCGTTGTGGGCGGGCAGGGTCTCCAGGGTGTGCCCACACAACTGGGCGAGTGCTTCGATCTGGCGGACGATCTGCGGGGGCTGCGGCGGCAGCGGTCCCGGCCAGCAGATTTCCAACACGCCGTGCAGGCGCCCTCCTGTTCCTGCTGGGACCGCCATCCTGCCGCCTCTCGGCCAGTCCTTTCTGCCCAAGGAGGGCGTCGCCGTCTCGATGAGGCTGGGCAGGATGATGGGTTCGCGTTCGTCCAGGGCCCGGCGGGCGAGAGTGGTGACTCCGGGCGGCACGTGGTGCCAGCGCGCTGCCTCCTGCGGGGTGAATCCGGCGGAGCCGGCCAGGGCGAAGGAGCCGTCCCCGTGGGCGGTCCATAGGGCGACCGCGCAGGCCCCGAGGGGGCGCAGGGCGTTGTGGAGGAGTGCGTGTGCCATCGCCTGCGTATCGCCGGCCGCGAGGATGCCGCTCTCCGCCGTGCGCAGGCGTACGGCGGCCGAAGGGCGTGCCTGGCTCTCGGGTGAAGATGCCGTGCGCTGGAGGAACTCGGCCGCGACGTGACTGACATCGTCCCGGGACGCTTCGTTCACGATGTCCACGGCGAGTTCCAGGAGGGTGAGTCCGGTGCGGCCGGTGAGGGTGGCCAGTTGCTGGGCGGCCTGGGAGGGGCCGTATCCCAGCCGTTCGATGAGGATGCCTTTCGCCATCTCCACCAGGGCACGGCCGTCCGCTTCGGCATGAGCCACACGGACTTCGCGCCGCAACCGTTCGACCGTGGCGGCGAGCCTGCCCACGGGGGAACTCATGTGGGCCGCGCCGTCCACCGTCGCGTCGGGATCGTTCAGTGGCACGGCTGGGGAAGGAGCATCCGGCGCGTCCGCTCTTTCCGGTCCTGGGGTTTCGTCTGGGGTGCTCACCGTGGATGTCTGATTTCTGGCTGGGGGTCGTCGGGAAGGACGGGCGCAGGGGCCTACTTGCCGGGTGGGAGCCAGCGGCGGACGCAGTCGATGAGGTCATTCGCGTCGACTGGTTTGGTCACGTAGTCACTCGCTCCCGAGGCCAGACTCTTCTCCCGGTCGCCCGGCATCGCCTTCGCGGTGACCGCGATGATCGGCAACTCCGCGTACGCAGGCATGCGACGGATCTCCTCCGTCGCGGTGTAGCCGTCCATCTCGGGCATCATCACATCCATCAGGACGAGATCGACCCGGGGATGACGGATGAGCGCCTCTATTCCCTTGCGGCCGTTCTCCGCGTGCACCACGCGGATTCCGTGCAGTTCCAGGATGCCACTGAGCGCATAGAGGTTGCGGGCGTCGTCGTCGACGACGAGGACGGTACGTTCCGCAAGCGACGCATCGACGGGATGGGCCGCGAGTCGGCCCGCGTCCTCGGCACGGACCAGCGGCAGCACGCTGCCGGGCTGCTCCGCCGCCAGGTGGAGCGCGATGCGCTCGCGCAGCTCGTCCAGACTGGAGAGCACTTCCAGGGGGCGGTTCTCGGACCTGCTCAACAGGGCTTGTTCCTGCTCCGGGTTGAGACGCCGGTTGTTGTGGGCGAGCACCGGTAGAGCGGTGAGGGCCGGGTCGCCGTCCATGTGTTCGAGGAACCGTAGCGCCGCGCCGTCGGGTAGTTCGAGGTCGAGGACGACGCAGTGGACGGGTTCGGCGGCGAGGGCCGTCGCCGCCTCCTGTGCGCCGAGAGCGGTGATCACGGAGGTGTCCGGCTGGTGATCGGTACGCTCGTGCCCGGCCGGGAGATTGGCGGCAGCGCTCTCGGCGACGAGGGAGAGCAAGCCGTGCGGACGCTCCTCGATCACCAGTAGACGGCGCTGCTGGCGCGGCATCGGAATCGGGGGCTGCTCATGGGTTGGTGGGCCGGCCGTGTCGGGACCGTCCGTCTGGGCCTCGAAGCCCGCCCGAGTGACGGGAAGGTACAGGGTGAAGACACTGCCCGTGCCTGGAGTGCTCCGCGCGGTCACGACTCCACCGAGGACCTGAGCGATCTCCCGACTGATCGACAGGCCCAGTCCGGTGCCGCCGTACCGGCGACTGGTGGTGCCGTCCGCCTGCTGGAACGCACCGAAGATCGCTTCGAGCTGTTGCTCGGCGATGCCGATACCGGTGTCCTTCACCCGGAAGGCGATGACCGGGCCGCTGCGGTCCATGGTCGTCGGCAGCTCGCTTGTTGCAGCGGGCTCGATCTGTAGCTCGACGCTCCCGTCCTCGGTGAACTTGACGGCGTTGGAGAGGAGATTGCGCAGCACCTGTCGCAGCCGGGAGTCGTCAGTGACCAGTTCACCGGGCACTCCAGGAGCCGTGGTGACGGAGAAGCTGAGGCTCTTGTGCGTGGTCATCGGACGGAAGGTCGCTTCCACGTAGTCGAGCAGTTGCCGCAGCGGGATCCGTTCGGGATGGATGTCCATCTTCCCCGCCTCGACTTTGGAGAGGTCGAGGATGTCGTTGATCAGCTGGAGCAGGTCGGAGCCGGCCGAGTGGATGATCCCCGCGTACTCGACCTGCTTCGGGCTGAGGTTCCGGGTGGGATTCTGCGCCAGGAGCTGGGCCAGGATCAGCAGGCTGTTGAGTGGTGTGCGCAGTTCATGGCTCATGTTGGCCAGGAACTCGGACTTGTACTTGGAGGCGAGGGACAGTTGCTGAGCCCTGGTCTCCAGTTCCTGGCGGGCTTGCTCGATCTCCAGGTTCTTGGTCTCGATGTCGTGGTTCTGTGTGGCGAGCAGGGCGGCCTTCTCCTCCAGTTCGGCGTTGGAGCGCTGGAGTTCGTCCTGCTGGACCTGGAGTTCTTCGGAGCGTGCCTGGAGTTCGCCCGCGAGCCGCTGTGACTCGCCCAGGAGTTCGTCGGTACGGGCGTTGGCGACGATGGTGTTGACGTTGACGCCGATGGTCTCCATCAACTGGTCGAGAAAGTCGCGGTGGACGGGGGTGAACGAAGTGAACGAGGCGAGTTCGATGACGCCGAGGACCTGATCCTCGACCACGATCGGCAGGATGATGAGGCTGCCGGGAGTCGTGGCGCCCAGTCCGGACGAGATGACGTAGTCGCCCGGCACCTTGTCGGCGGCGATCGTGCGACGACTGCGGGCGGCCTGGCCGACCAGGGACTCGCCGAGACCGAAGCGTCGACCGGTGACCGTGCCGACCGGTCCTCCGTACCAGCCGACGAGGGTGAGTTCCGTACCTTCGGCACCTTCGTCGGCGAGATAGAACGCCCCGTACTGAGCGGCGACCAGCGGGGTCAGCTCGTCCATCACGAGTTCTGCGACGAGGGACAGATCGCGGTGCCCCTGCATCAGCGAGGAGATCCGGGCCAGGTTGGACTTGAGCCAGTCCTGCTCCTGGTTGGCTCTGGTGGTCTCCCGGAGCGAGCCGACCATGGAGTTGATGTTGTCCTTGAGTTCGGCGACCTCGCCCGAGGCGTCCACGGTGATCGAGCGGGTCAGATCGCCTTCGGCCACGGCGCTCGCGACCTCGGCGATCGCGCGCACCTGTCGGGTGAGGTTGCCGGCCAGTTCATTGACGTTCTCCGTGAGGCGCTTCCAGGTGCCCGAGACGCCTTCCACCTCGGCCTGTCCGCCGAGCCGGCCCTCGCTGCCCACCTCGCGGGCCACACGCGTGACTTCGGCGGCGAACGACGACAGCTGATCCACCATGGTGTTGATGGTCGTCTTGAGTTCCAGGATCTCACCGCGTGCGTCGACGTCGATCTTCTTCGACAGGTCGCCGTTGGCGACAGCGGTGGTGACCTGGGCGATGTTGCGGACCTGACCGGTCAGATTGTTCGCCATCGAGTTGACGTTGTCCGTGAGGTCCTTCCAGGTGCCGGCGACGTTCGGCACCCTGGCCTGCCCGCCGAGCCGGCCCTCGGTGCCGACCTCGCGGGCGACTCGGGTCACCTCGTCCGCGAAGGCCGAGAGGGTGTCGACCATGGTGTTGATCACCCCGGCGAGGGCTGCCACCTCGCCCTTCGCCTCGACAGTGATTTTCTGGGAGAGGTCACCTCTGGCCACCGCGGTGGCGACCTGAGCGATGGAGCGCACCTGACCGGTCAGATTGGACGCCATCACGTTGACGTTGTCGGTCAGGTCCTTCCAGGTACCGGACACACCCCGTACGGTCGCCTGCCCGCCGAGGTTGCCCTCGGTGCCGACCTCCCGGGCGACACGCGTCACCTCGTCCGCAAACGCGGACAACTGATCGACCATCGTATTGATGGTCTCCTTCAGCTCCAGGATCTCGCCCCGGGCGTCCACCCGAATCTTCTGGGACAGATCCCCCTGAGCCACCGCGGTGGTGACCTCGGCGATGGAGCGCACCTGCGCGGTGAGGTTGTCGCCCATGACGTTGACGGACTCGGTGAGGTCCTTCCAGGTGCCCGAGACGCCCTTGACGTCGGCCTGCCCGCCGAGCCGGCCCTCGGTGCCCACCTCCCGGGCCACACGCGTCACCTCGTCCGCAAACGCGGACAACTGATCGACCATCGTATTGATGGTGTTCTTCAATTCCAGGATCTCGCCCCGGGCCGTCACGGTGATCTTCTGCGATAGATCACCCTTGGCAACCGCCGTCGCAACCTGGGCGATCGAACGCACCTGGGCTGTGAGGTTCCCGGCCATGGAGTTCACCGAGTCGGTCAGGTCACGCCAGGTGCCGGAGACGCCCTTGACGTCGGCCTGCCCGCCCAACTGTCCTTCGGTGCCGACCTCCCGGGCCATGCGGGTGACCTCGTCGGCGAAGGAGGAGAGCTGATCGACCATCGTATTGATGGTGTTCTTCAGTTCCAGGATCTCGCCGCGCGCATCCACAGTGATCTTCTGGGACAGATCACCCTTGGCAACCGCCGTGGTGACCTGGGCGACGTTACGGACCTGGTCGGTGAGATTGCCGGCCATGAAGTTCACCGAGTCGGTCAGCTCGCGCCAGACGCCCCCCACCCCGGGGACCTCCGCCTGGCCGCCGAGCCGGCCCTCGCTGCCCACCTCGCGGGCCACACGCGTCACCTCGTCCGCAAACGCGGAGAGCTGGTCCACCATGGTGTTGACGGTGCTCTTCAGCTCCAGGATCTCGCCGCGCGCATCGACGTCGATCTTCTGGGAGAGATCGCCCCGGGCCACCGCTGTCGCAACCTGCGCGATGTCCCGGACCTGGGTGGTGAGATTGCCGGCCATGGCATTGACCGAATCGGTGAGGTCCGCCCAGGTGCCGGAGACACCAGGAACCTCCGCCTGGCCGCCGAGTGTGCCCTCGGTGCCCACCTCGCGGGCCACCCGGGTCACTTCGGAAGTGAACAGGGACAACTGGTCGACCATGCCATTGAAGACAGTGGCGATCTCGCCGAGCAGCCCATCAGCCTCACCGGGCAGACGGGTACCGAAGTCCCCGTCACGCACGGCCGTCAGCCCGGCAAGCAACTGCCGCAGCTCCACCTCGCCCACGCCACCGGATCCGCTCGGATCCTGCGAACCGTGCTCCGAGTATTGGGCTCTCGCCTTGACCATGCCCCCACCTTCTAGAGCCCGGCCAAGAGCGCGACCGGGAGACGTCAGGACTGCCGACGCAACAATGGAGCGGACAGGCTTGCTGCCCGCTCCCACCGCAAATCACTCAACACTCTGGCAGCAAATACGACAGAGGATACCCCTCAACTACCCACTGGTATCGCCCGACTTACCGTCGGAAGTACAGGGCTCCCGCGCCCGGCAACCACCTGGCTTCAGCGACGCAGAACGGAACCAGCGGTCGCTCCCCGTGGGGCGAGTGGTGATCGATCGCGCAACTGGAGATACGAGCGATCTTCCGTCTCTCGGAAGTCCCATCGGCATCAACCACCCCACAGCAATACGGTCCCATCTGAGTCGGCGAGATGGATAGGTCGACAGGTCGAGAGAAGCAGCCGGAGCCGAGGTCCGTCGTCTCCACCGACAGCACCCGGGTTGCCATTCGAGCAGCTTCCGCCACACCCGCGGCGCCACTGGTTCCGGGCCCGCTCCAGCTGCCGGGCGCGCCCCCACCCTGACTGATGTGGAAGCGGGGCGATCCACCGTCGGACTGTCCCCCACACCCACTGAACGGACACCAACCCGTCACCCGAGCAACCCACCCTCCGAGCAACACAGCCAGGGTGTGATTCAGGAAGCGGGTGACTCGTGAGCGGCGAGTTCTTCGGCCAGTTCCATGCAGCGCAGTCGGGCCGGTGAGAAGTCGTAGGGCATCTTTCCTATCGCTTCGAAGGCGCTCATGGACTCATGCCCCCTGCCTGAGCTTGGGCCGGCCTCGGCCTCACCCTCATCATCAGTAGCGGGGTGCAAGGTGTCTTCCCAGGAGTCGAAGAGCGCGTCGTCGCTCTCCGCCAGGCCGGAATCCTCGATCACGGCATGCAGCGCCGTTTCGAAGGCGTGCCGTTCGGCAGCCACCCGGGCTACGCGGGGGTCATCGACAGCGATCGTGTCATCGAGTGCCTCCTCGGCGGCATCGATACGGTCGGAGTCTTCACGCAGATCCGGGTGAGTGGCCAGGGCTACGAAACGGGTGGCCTGGACGGCCGCACCGAGCGGGCCGAAGATCCGCTCGGTGACCAGCAGGCTGTCCAGGTCCGCCTGGTGCAGCGAGCCCTCGGGCAGGCTCTTGAGGCGGCTGGTGACGAAGTCGGAGAGCAGACCCATCCTGCTGCCCTCGGTACGCATGCGCTGCACGGCAGTCCGTTGCCGCCGCAGTTCTGCTTCCTGGGCGATGAGGGTTTCCTCCAGCCGCTCCAGGATGCCCGCGATGCCGTCGTCGCTGTCGGCACCGGCGGAAGCCGTGTCGGCGAAGGCGTCACGGATGTCGTCCAGGGCGATCCCGGCATCGGCCATCCTGCGGATCCACAGCAGCCCGATCATGTCTTCGTAGCCGTAGCGGCGGCGGTCGTCGCCGCCCCGCACGGGCTCGGGGAGCAGGCCGATCTCATGGTAGTGACGGATCGCCCGCGGTGTGGTGCCGACGAAGGCCGCCGCGTCACCGATCTTCACCTGGCGCGGCGGAATGAAGGACGAAAACATGAGCAGGGGCCTTCCTCAGTGGGGTGGGATATGAGTCCACCGGACCACATACCGCTACGGAAGGTGCAACCCGAGCCACTCCTCCCGGCACCCGTGCCCGGAGAAGCACCCCCTTCTCCGTTCAGAGGTCGACCGACCCGCCATGGCGAGCAGAGGCGTTCGGTCCCTTCCCATGCACCTGCACTGCAACGTCCGGGCCTGGACATGGTGCCTCGTTGGGATCGTCGATGGAGAGACCACGTTACGAGGGGCCAGCGGCTGGTCAGTCAGGCAGGAGCGTCATGGACCAGGGTGTATCGCCAGAACAGGCGACGGCGTATCCGGGCGCCGGGCAGCTCCTGGGTGGCCGCAGACCGGATGTCGCTCAGGGTCTCCTGCGGGTCGGTGGTGGGTGCTGTCATGTGCGAGGGCGGCTCAGCGGCGCGGGCCGGGTGCTTGGCCAATGCCATGATCGGGTTCGCGAGTGCAGCCGGCAGATTGGCGAGCCGGTCGACGGGTCCGTTCTCCCGGTAACAGCCGACGACCACGAGGCGCCCGCCCGGGGTGAGACAGCCGCGCAGTTCCCGCAGCGTGGGCACCAGCGGTAGGTGGTGCAAGACAGCGACAAGGGTGATGGCATCCCAGCGTCTTCGACGGTCGCGCTCTGCGAAGCTGGCTTGGACGATGGTGACCGCAGGGTTGTCGGCGAAGCGTTCCGCCGCGGTGCGGGCGGTCGCGGGGTCGGGTTCGAGCCCGGTGACGGTGGCGCCGCGACGATGGAGCAGTGCGGCGAGATTCCCCGTACCGCATCCGACGTCGAGGACGCTGCGGGCCCCTGACGCGATCACACTGTCGGCAGTCCATGGGCCGTAGTGATCGTTGTGACTCCACGGATGCCTCTGATGAAAACGGTGGAGTCGAGACAGCAGTGTCATGGCACCCACGGTAGTTGGACGCGGAACATCGAAGACTCATGGGCCCTTCTGACTGCTGTCTCGACCGTGCCGGGCGCAACCCGGAGGGTACTACGGTCGGGGTGAGCGAAGGCAGCCTGAACCCACTCGCCCGCCCTGAAACCCCAAGGGGTTGTAGGGCGGGCGAGTTCAAGGTGAGTGCGAGGCTGGCAAGTTCGGGGAGCGACCGGGCGCTTCAACTCTGCCGGTCTGCACCCACGGTTACAGAGTGCGGGTGAGGCGGTCGGTGAGCAGCCGAGTGAAGCGGGCCGGGTCGGACAGTTCGCCCCCTTCGGCGAGCAATGCACTGCCGTACACCAGCTCGGCGATCTCTGCCAGTGTGGAGTCATCGGCATTGGCGTCGTGTGCTGTGCGCAGGGCGGTGATCAGTGGGTGTGTGGGGTTGAGTTCAAGGATCCTCTTGACCGTGGGCAGTTGCTGTCCCATCGCCCGATACATCTTCTCCAGGGTCGGCGTCACATCGTGGGCGTCGCCGACGATGCATGCCGCCGAGGTCGTCAGGCGTGACGACAGACGAACCTGCTTGACCTGCTCGGACAGGGTGGTGGTCAGCCACGACAGCAGGGCGGCGAAGTCCTGCTCGCGCTGAGCCTTCTCGGCGGTGGTTTCCTCGTCGCCGTCGGCGGACTCGTCAAGGTCGACCTGGCCCTTGGCGATGGACTGCAAACGGTGGCCGTCGAAGGCCGGGACCTGGTCCACCCACACCTCGTCGACGGGGTCGGTGAGGATCAGGACCTCATACCCCTTGGCGGTGAAGGCTTCCATGTGCGGGGAGTTCTCCACCATCGCGCGGGTCTCGCCGGTCAGGTAGTAGATCGCTTCCTGACCCTCCTTCATGCGCTCGACGTACTCGCGCAGCGTGGTGGTCTTCTCCGGGTCGTGCGTGGAAGCAGCCGACACCAGCTCAAGCAGGGTCTCGGAGCTGTCCGAGTCCTCGACCAACCCTTCCTTCAGGGCCCGGCCGAACTGCGCCCACACCTTCCCATAGGACTCGGCGTCCTTGGACTGCATGTCCTTGATGGCACCGAGGACCTTCTTGACCAGGCGCCGACGCACACCGCGGATCTGGCGGTCGTGCTGAAGGATCTCGCGGGAGACGTTCAACGACAGGTCGTGGGCGTCCACGACACCCTTGACGAAGCGCAGATAGTTGGGCATGAGCGCTTCGCAGTCGTCCATGATGAACACCCGCTTGACGTACAGCTGCACACCGCTCTTGGTCTCGCGCGAGAACAGGTCGAAGGGTGCCTGCGAGGGGATGAACAGCAGCGCCTCGTACTCGAAGGTGCCTTCGGCCCGCATGTGGATCGTCGCGGCCGGGGCCAGCCAGTCATGGCTGATCTGCTGGTAGAACTCGTGGTACTCCGCCTCGGTCACCTCGGTGCGTGGCCGGGCCCACAGCGCCTTCATCGAGTTGAGCGTTTCGACGTCGCGAGTGGTCTCGCCCTCGGACTCGGTGGGCTCCGTGGACTCGGTGGGCTCGGTGGCCATCCGAATGGGCCAGCGGATGAAGTCCGAGTACTGCTTGACGATCTGACGGATCTTCGATTCGGCGAGGTAGTCGGCGAGTCCGTCCTCGCTGTCGGCGGGCTTGAGGTGCAGGGTGACCGAGGTGCCCATGGGCAGGCCGTCGACGGCCTGGACGGTGTAAGCGCCCTCGCCGTCGGACTCCCACTGGGTACCGGAGTCGGTGCCGGCCCGCCGGGTGCGCAGGATGACCTTGTCGGCAACCATGAACGCCGAGTAGAAGCCGACGCCGAACTGCCCGATCAGGCTCTCGGCGGTGGCGGCGTCCTTGGACTCCTTGATCTTCTCCAGCAGTCCGGCGGTGCCGGACTTGGCAATCGTGCCGATCAGCTCCACGAGATCGTCCCGGCTCATGCCGATCCCATTGTCACGGACGGTCAAGGTGCGGGCGTCCTGGTCGACCTCCAACGCGATGTGCAGGTCGGTGGTGTCGATGTCGACGAGGCTGGAGTCGATCAGGGATTCCAGCCGCAGCTTGTCCAGTGCGTCGGAGGCGTTCGAGATCAGCTCGCGCAAGAAGATGTCCTTGTTCGAGTAGATCGAGTGAATCACCAGTCGGAGCAACTGGCGTGTCTCAGCCTGGAATTCCAGCGTCTCGACACTGCTGCTACCCATGTGGAGCCCTTTCGGTGGGAACGTCATAAATGGTTGGAAATCAAAGCCGAGACGAGTCGTTGCCCGTCGTCGGCGTGGTTCAGGGCGGGCTGGAGTGCGCCCGATTGTGGTGACTCTCTGTGATAGGCATCAGGCATGGTCAGCGGCCGTCACCGTGAGCCGGTCGTCGAGGGCGTCCAGGCAGGTGACGAGGTCGGTGTGGTGGGCATCGAGGTAAGGGCGCATGCCGGTCAGAGGGGCGAGCAGCTCGGCGGCGTCGGTGGCGCCGAGGGCGGCAAGCAGTGCGGCCTGAGCTGAGCGTGCTTCGGGCGTCAGGTGGGCGAGCGCGGTGATCTGTCCGGCGAGGCGGCGCAGGTCGGCGGCATTGGCGCGGGCCCAGGTGACCGCGGCGCGTTCAGCGGCCCTGGCCTGGCGGGTGGCTGTCACACGCTGCTCTCCGGTGGTGCCGATGGCGCCGGGGCGGCCACGGAGGTACCGGCGTTCGGCGGCCTGACGGCTGGCGACGCCGAGGGGGCGGGCGAGATCGGCCCAGCTGGCGCCCGCAGCGCGGGCGGTTTCGATCAGACCGGTCTCCCAGCCGGCGAGCTGCTCGCGCACGTGCCGCAGCATCATCAGCGAGGCCAGCGCCTGCTCGGGACCGGGGCCAGCAGCGTCGGGAGCCTCGTACTGGGCATCGCGCAGGACGTCGTCTATGGCGGCAAGGGCCGCCGCGGCGGCGAGGAAGGACGACGGACCGTGGGCATCGGCTCTGGTCGTGGACGGCCGCTTGGCTGCGGTCACAGGCACCCCCCTCAGACGGTCATCACGCCGACGACATCCTGTCTGTCATCCATGAGATGACATGTTACGACGCTGCGGGTGAAGCGCATCGGGCAGTCGACTCAACGGCTTGATCCTGGCGGTGTTCATGTCTTAGACGTCCCAGTCGAGATCGGCGCACAGCTCCCGCGGCACCGAACGCCTCAGCGCCGCGCTAGCCACGACAGCCGTCTTGAGCCCGCGGCCAGGGGTACGGGCACGTCGTCCAGGAGTACGGCAGGTTATGGAGCCCGATTGGCCGTCGGGAGCGCTGGCCGTCGGGAGTTCAGGACTTTCGGTGGACTGAAACTGCGTACGTTCCGCCCGCATAAGCGGCCCGGGACCAAGTGGCGTATCTGGCCTCAAGGGCAAGTCCCGCCACGCGGCAGTAGGCGTCGTAGTCATCCAACGAGTAACCGCGGTCGAGGGAGAAGCCGGCAATGAGACGGCCACCCGGACCTACGTGCGCCGCCACCCCGGCCACCAGGGCCGATTCCGTCCCCGGCGATGTGAATAGGGGAACATTGCCGGCCATCACCACGATGTCGAACAACAGTCCCAGATTGAGATCGGCCAGGTCATGCTGATGCCAGCGGATCTCCGGCGCCTGACGCCGGGCGACGGCGAGCATCGACTCGTCCACGTCCACGCCGGTCACGGCGATTCCATGGCGGGCCAGCTCAATGGCGACCCGACCGGTGCCGCAGCCTGCGTCAAGGACGGTGGTGGGCTCGAAGGACCGGACCATCGTGGCTTCACCGTGGACATCCTGTCCGTCGGCGGCAATGCGGTCGAACCTGGCCTGATACTCGTCACCGTTCCACGTCATGCGGTCACCTTGGCACACGTGCCGCACCATCTGTCCGCTGCCCCGACTCGATGCCCCGCGTCACCCGCGCCCCGGGGGGGGCGTGCCGCTGGCGCTCCCTTGGACTCGCGGTCCACCACAGCGGCTGCTCCGTCCGCTGGACTGCGCAGGCGGGGGTCTCCAAGCCCCGCCCGGGCACCCAGAGCGTCACCCCGATCGAGGAGAACGCGCCGAGGAAGATGACGCGTTTGAGCCGCCGGTTCCGCCCCGGTCAGCCGGGCTGCCGAACGGCTCGGTGAAGCCCGGCCGCTGGCGCCGGTCGCCCGCCTCCTTCAAGCACTCGCCGGCCTCGACCGCGGAGATCTTCTTCTGCGTCCTCGCCTCAGCGACCGCAGACGTTGATCGGACCCTCGGCTACGCGGCAGTGTCGACCCACAGGTCGGTGCTGTGGGCATCGACGAGAGCACTGATACGGGTGAGTGCCTCGCTGACCGGCAGTGGGGCGAGTCGGCGTCCGTCGCGCAGACGCAGTGCGACGCGATCGTCAGCGGCCTCCTTGGCACCAATGACGGCTTGGTAGGGAACCAGGCGCGCCTCTCGGATACGCGCGCCCAGGGTGCCGCGGTTTGGTCCTGCGATCTCGGCGCGCAGCCCGAGGCTGGCACATCGCAGGGCGAGGGCTGTGGCGTTGGGCAGTTCGGTATCGGAGATCGGCAGGATCACCAGCTGAGTGGGGGCCAGCCAGCCGGGGAAGGCACCGCCGTGCTGTTCGATGAGATGGGCAATGGCTCGCTCCACACTCCCGATGATGCTGCGGTGGACCATGACGGGGCGGTGTCTGGCGCCGTCAGCGCCGATGTAGTGCAGGTCGAACTGCTCGGGCTGGTGGAAGTCGACCTGGACGGTGGACAGGGTGGACTCCCGGCCGGCGCTGTCGGTGACCTGGACGTCGATCTTGGGGCCGTAGAACGCGGCCTCTGCATCGGCTGCTTCGTAGGGCAGGCCGGAACGGTCGAGGACGTCAGTCAGCAGGGCGGTGGACCGTTGCCACTTCTCAGGGGCTGCGATGTACTTGCCACCGGGCCCCGGGAGTGAGAGCCGGTAGCGGGCCGGGGTGATGCCGAGCGCCTCGTATGCCTGGCCGATCATCTCCAACGCTCTCTGCGCCTCCCCGGCGACCTGGTCCAGGGTGCAGAAGATGTGCGCGTCGTTGAGCTGGATGGCCCGCACCCGGGTCAGCCCGCCGAGCACTCCGGAGAGCTCCGAGCGGTACATGCCCCCGAGCTCTGCCATGCGCAGGGGCAGCTCGCGGTAGCTGTGCGGCCGGGAGCGATAGATCACCGCGTGGTGAGGGCAGAGGCTGGGCCGCAGGATGACCTGCTCACCGCCGAGCGCCATCGGGGGAAACATGTCGGCGCTGTAGTGCGCCCAGTGCCCGGAGATCTCGTACAGCTCCCGCTTGCCGAGGACCGGTGAGTACACGTGCTGGTAGCCCGCCCGCTGCTCGGCTGTGCGGATGTACTCCTCCAGGGTGTGCCGTACGGTCGCGCCGGCGGGCAACCAGTACGGCAGGCCCGCTCCGATCAACGGATCGGTGTCGAACAGGTCAAGCTCACGACCCAGTTTACGGTGGTCATGCACGCTGGTCATCGCGGTCTCCTTGCTGGTTGCGGAGCAAGTGACCGGGCCTACGACGAAGCCCCGGGGCACTTGCCCCGGGGCTTCGCATCAGATCGTCTGTCAGCGCGCCGGGACACTCTCCGGCGTCGTCGTTATAGCAGCGCGCTTCATGCCATGGACGTTAGCAGGACGGAGCGGCGTCCACACGGTCATTCCTCGTCAGTCGCGTCCGGGATGCGCAGGGGCCGCAGCCCACCCGAGAAATCACAGGATCTGGAGGGAGTACCGGCCGAGCATGTTGATGTGGTGCCGCATCGGCAACGAACCGCCAGGGGTTCTCGATACCCGGAGGCTCTGAACCTGGCCGGTGTGGAGGCCGTCCCGCGCCGTTGCTCCTCTGATTCCCATGATTCCCATCGGGGGCCGTCGGTTTCGCTGGGCTCCCCCGACCACCGCCCGTGCACCGGCTCGGCGAACCCTCCGTCGGAGATGGGCCGCTCGGCCTCTCCGCCTCAGCATCGCGGGGCGTAGATGGGGGATTCAGTCGGGAATCCGGGGCACCCTGAGCTTCATGACGACCCGGGTCCGCCACGACCACTGCCTCACCGACACCGTTGGCAGCGTGATCGCGTTCGCCAACGACACCGGAGCGAGGTTCAACCAGAGCGAACTCGGCGCGCTGGTGGCTCCGGGGGTCTGGAGGGCGGAACGGGCATCGCCGGTAGCAAGCCCTCCGCCTATGGAGGGTGGTGCTCCTACGACTCCGGGGACATCAGTGGCCAGCCTCAGCAAAGGCGGGCAGGCGGACGTCGCATCCGCTGGGGCCTACTGGGGCGAATGGCACGTAGGGCTTCAGACCTGATCCTGCCTGAGAGAGGACGCGGTGATCCATGGATGCCAAGACGATCTTCCTGGGATTCTTCATGGTGCTTGCTGGGATCGGTCTCATCAGCGCCCGGACCCTCTTCGCCGGGCGGATCCAGAAGCAGGACACCACCTTTGGGCGGGTCAACTCTCGTCACTCCAAGGCCACGAGTGCGGCGCCGGTGGTCATGGGATCCCTCATGCTCCTAGCAGGTCTGCTGCTGTTTGCGGGCGTCCTCAGCGCCGAGTGATGCCGAGTGGTCGAGCCAATCCTGGCGGACTGAATGCCCCGGGTAGCTGGGCCAAGGGACCCCGCTGGTGGCCCGATATCGCGACCAGACACGCGCAGGACGACTCAGATTCTCGCGGTCCCAACACGGGTTCGGTTTCCCTGCTCAGCCCAGTTGCTCGGCCAGACCGACGATGATGCCCTCCGGACCGCGGATGTAGCAGAGCAGATAGCTGTCTTCGAACCGGGCGATCTCACCGACGAGTTCGGCGCCGTGAGGGCGCAGGCGGGCAATGGTGTCCTCGATGTCGTCGACGGCGAACATGACGCGGTGCGTGCCCAGAATGTTGTGCGGCCGATCGCGCGGCCCGGCGCTGATCACGGCGGGGCTACGGTACTTCGCCAGCTCAAGTCGGCTGTGACCGTCCGGGGTCCGGACCATCGCAATGTCACAGCGGACGCCGTCGAGTCCGGTGCACTGGTCGGCGACGAGCCCCTCGACCTCCGCCCTGCCCTCCAGTTCCATCCCGAGTTCCACGAAGAACGCGATGGCGGCATCCAAGTCGTCGACGACGATGCCGACGTTGTCCATCCGCTGAATCGCCATGCTGGAATCTCCTTCTTCCTCGTGCGACCGGTGGTGGCCGCTCGATGCCCCTGGGACGGAGCCGGTGACAGGTTCTCGACATCCTTGGGCCGCCGCACTCCGAAACGCTGTATCGCACCTCAGCACCGGTACATCAAACCCGCGAGCCAGACGCCACAACCGTGGGTCATTGTGGCCCTCGGCAAGCATCGACGCCGCGCGGCGGGCCCACCCGTTCGACCGATCAGGTGACCCGAAGGCCACGCTCCGCAGGGGACAAGGTTGAGGATCGGCCCGCACACCGACCGGTCATCATGGTGACCGGTCACGCTCAGCCAGGGCGATACGGTGAACTCTCCAGAGTGCTTCTGCACTTGTTGAAGCAATCGAGTGGGGGACGAGGAGTTGACATCTTTGCGAGGCACAGGCGGGATCGACCTCGGCGGAAGGGTTTCGCTCGTCACGGGCGGAGCGCGCGGCATCGGTGCGGCTGCCGTGCGAGCACTCCACGAGGCGGGGGCGCGCGTGGTGGTTGCGGACGTCGCTGACAAGCAGGGGCTCGAACTGGCCGCCGCGCTCGGTGAAGGTGCTCTTTTCGTGCATCTGGACGTGACTGACGAGAAGGGTTGGGCGGACACGCTCCGGCAGACGGTGGAAGCGTTCGGGGCCCTGGACGTACTGGTGAACAATGCGGGCATTGCGAACGCGGCCCCCATCGAGAAGTTCACCACCGCGAGGTGGAACGCGGTGATCGCTGTGAATCTCACAGGTGTGTTCTTCGGGTGCAGGGCAGTCGTTCCACAAATGAAGGCGCAAGGCGGAGGGTCGATCATCAACATCTCGTCGGTCGACGGCCTTCGGGGCAGCCCAGCATTACACGCGTACACGGCGGCCAAGTTCGGTGTTCGAGGTCTGTCGCAGTCGCTGGCGGTCGAACTCGGCTCGTCCGGGATTCGCGTCAACTCTGTGCACCCGGGCTATGTGCGTACTCGGATGACCGCGCGGATCGACCCCGACAGCCTTGACATCCCACTGGGACGGGCCGGTAAGGCATCGGAAATCGCGGACACGATCGTGTTCCTGGCGAGTGACGCCTCTTCGTTCACGACCGGTGCCGAGTTCGTGGTCGACGGCGGGATGATTGCCGGTATTCCGCGCCGGTGATGTGGTGCGGGAATCCCTGCTGTCGGACGGCCCGCCCGGGGCTCGGGCCTCGGTCGCCCTGGCTGGAGCCCACCGCCTCGACACCGACAACGCAGTCTTCTTCGACCGGAAGGGGAATCCGACCCGCACCGCTCCTGTCTCCTACGACACAACGCCCGCGGGTCTCCTGTGGGGTATCGGCGCGCAGCTGACCCCGCACACACCCTGGCTCCCCGACCCGGTCTGACACCGCGCACAACGTCGGCTGCCCGGCAGGCATCCGAGCATCGGTTGACGCGGTCGCGGGCCCCAAGCCGGGCTGACTTGTTCAAAGCGCCGGGTTCGGTTGCGGGGCGTGTGCGGGGACGGCCCGTTCGTCGGGGCTCCAGTCATCGCGTGGCTGGAGGACGTCGTCGTAGTGCGGGCTCAACCGATGAGGTGGGAGATCGGGGCCGGCCTTGGTGCTGCGTGGGCCCGCCCGGTTCATCCGGAGGGCGGTACGCCTTCCGTGGGCGCGCGCCGATGATGACGAAAGGGATGAAGAAGGGGCCATCACCGTACCGGGGCTGCCGCGCACGGGCCTGGTACGGAACAGCAGAGGAGCCACCGTCATGCACAGCGAAGACCTCCCGGCCCCGGCCTCCGGGTTGCTGCTCACCCACTTCCTCACCGTGGGCGATGTGGGCCGGTCCCGAGCGTTCTACACCGAGGTCCTCGGCGGTGAGGTCGTCCTCGCCGAGAACCCATGCATCGTCAAGCTCGCCAACAGCTGGATCATCATGAACCCGGGAGGCGGCCCCACCCCCGACAAACCCGACGTCACCCTCCGACCGCCCGATGACCCCGGTACGGCGTCCAGCTTCCTCAACATCCGTGTGGCGGACATCGACGCCTGCTACCGACTCTGGGGCGCGAAGGGCGCGCGGTTCCTTACCCCGCCGATCGATCGAAAGGCCGAGCTGCGCTGCTATCTGCGCGATCCTGACGGGTACCTCATCGAGGTCGGCCAAGCGACCGGTCTCCTCCAGGGCATCCTCGCCGACCCGCCCCCCGACGACCGCTAGCACAGCCGATGTGCGACACGGTCTATCACCGAGTGGGTGCTCCAACTCGGTTTCTGGACCGTGGCACTGGTGTTCCCGCTACAGGTAAGGGTTCGCCAGCCGAGGGCGATGTCTCTACTCAGAGCTGAGCGGGTACGCGCGTTCCCGCAGGTTGCGGTGGTGTGGCAGAGCGGCCCATTGCGATCGGCGTCGGGAGGTTCCCCTACGTCGACTGACGGAGACGGGCGGGCCTGCTCCCATCTGTCCGCGGGTTCGAATCCCGTCGCCATCGCAGCCGAACGGGGCTTGGGCTGGCGCCCGGAAGCTCTCGTCAGACGTCCACGGATGTTGAGCCACCACGGTCACCCGCCCTATCGCAGCTGGCGACCCGCTCACTCCCCCACCTCCAGCATCCCTGTTCGCCATTTTCGTACAGATAAATACGGAAATACTTCGCTGGCGATTCCTGAAGAAGGACCCCCTTTCTCTCCTGCTTGCCCGACCAGGTATCTTGCAACGCATGCAACCAGGTGATGCGACTAAGCAGGCTCGGGCAGCCGCCCAGCTGCGCAAAGGGGTCCTGGAGTACTGCGTACTCGCCCTCATGCGAGACCGCCCCCGGTACGGCGTGGAACTCCTCCACGCCCTGGAGGACTCCGGCGCACTGGCTACGGGCCGGGGCACGGTCTACCCGCTGCTCTCCCGGCTCCGGCGCGACGACCTGGTCACCACCACCTGGCAGGAGTCCGCCTCCGGCCCACCTCGCCGCTACTACGCGCTCACCGACAGCGGCCGGGCCGCGCTCGACGAGTTCGCCCGCGTCTGGCCTGGCTTCCGCAACGCCGTCGACACCTTCCTGACCACCCCGCAACCCCCCACCGGAGACCCCGCATGAAGACCTCTGCCGAACCCGTACGTGACTATCTCTCCGCGGTCGAGCGCGAGTCCTCCGCCCTTCCCGCCGACCGTCGCCAGGAACTCATCGCCGACCTCGCGGAGCACATCGAGGTGACGCGCGCCGAGCGCCCCGACGCCACGATCGGCGAGATCCTGGCGGAGTTGGGGGACCCCCGCACGATCGCGGCGACAGCGCTGGTCGAGGCAGGGAACGGAACGGCCGGGGCCCCGACCCTGAGCGATGTCAACGCACCTGCCAGGCGCGGCAAGGTACACCCCCTGGTCCCGCTGCTGATGCTCACCATCGCACCGCCCGCCACCATGCTGCTCTCCAACACCCCCGGCTCGGTGGTCGCCGCCCTGTGCCGCCTCATCGGCGCGGTACTTCTGTGCACCTCGGTGCACTGGACCGCAGTCCAGAAGACCATCGGCGTGCTGCTCACCCTCATCCTGCCGGTCACCGTCTTCACCACCTGGAACCTAATCTCGGGCCACGCGGCGCCAGAAATCCCGGCTCTCCTGGCCAACATGGGGTCACTTGCCCTGATAGCGGGCACGGCCCTATGGCTCTGGCGCGTCCGCCGCGTCTGACAGGCGACCGCGGCGCCGCGCTGAACCTGCCACCGCTGGCTGAACCTGCCACCGCTGCCGGAAGTCGGTCAGCAGCTGTGGGGCACGGTCTCGCGGAGCCAGTACTCCAGGAACGCAACGGCCTCTGCGGGCTCAACGGATTCCACCAGCACACGCCTGTCTTCCGGGGGCCCAACAACCCCAACACACGGAGTACGACCCGGGGCCCGGCACCGATCCCGGCGAAACCCTTCGTACCCCCGTCGCGGAAGTCCGTCGTCGTGTGTGGCGATGAATTCTGCCGCGCTTTCGGGTCTACATTCTGTGAACCCGATCGAACAGCGCTCAGGGAGGGCACGATGCCCGCTACCTACACCTTCGACGTCTTCTCCAGCCTGGACGGCTACGGCTCCTACAGTGATGGGGACTGGGGCGGCTACTGGGGCAAGCAGGGTCCCGAGCTTCTCGACCACCGCCTCGCCCAATACGGCGCGGAGCAGCGGATGGTCTTGGGGGCTGGCACCTACCGGGAGTTCGTGCAGCTGTTGGGCCCGGGGGCCGAGGCCCCCGACGTGAGTGACCCGTGGGTAGCACGGATGACGAGTCTGCCGACGACGGTGGTCTCGACGACACTGCAAGAGCCCCTCGACTGGCCGGGAGACGCGAGGGTTGCGCGCGGTGACGCCGTCGATGTTGTCGCCCGGCTCAAGGAGGAGTCCGAGGTGCCACTGCGGTCGCACGGCAGCCTGTCGATGAACCGCGCGCTGATGGCCGCTGGCCTGGTCGACCGCGTCCAGGTGACGATCTTTCCGGTCATCACTGGTCAGACAGGCTCCGCACCGATCTTCCGGGGTGCGGCCGACTTCGACCTTGAGCTGATCGATCACCAGACACTCGACGGCCGCACCCAAGAGCTCGTTTACCGACCCACCCCGCGCGTCTGAGACCTTCCCCATGAAGAGGACGGGGTCATCCGCAGGAACCTGCGCGAGCTCACGACCTTGGGTCGAGTCAGTCTCCAACGTCAAAATCTGTTGGGACAGGGAGAGCCGGCCGATGCGATACCTGGACCGCGCACCGGCAGCCGCACTCGCTCTTTGCACCTTGCTCCGCAGAGCCTGTCGAACCAGGTGGAACACTACGGCGCATGACACACGTTGCGTTTCCTACGACAGGGCCTCGGGCGCTCGCGGAGCCCGAAGCGCTGCGTACTCGGTTGGCAGCAATACGGACTGCGCCTTCGGTACGCCCCTTGAACGATTGGGTAGAGAAGCTGCGCACCCGGTTGGGTGACGGCGAATCAGTGCCCTGGTTCGACCCCGCCTCAGGAGGCGTGGCGGCCCGAAGCCTCTTCCTGCTGGAAGCACCGGGCCAGAAGGCGATGGGCGCAGAGGCCGAGCTACGTCGCACCGGCAGCGGAATCATCTCGATCGACAACGACGACCCCACCGCGCGGAACTGCTGGATGCTGCGTGACGAGGCGGGCCTTTCGTATGGGAAGTCCGTGCACTGGAACATTGTGCCGTGGTACCTCGGCACAACCACCCGTATCGCGGCCCCGGGCACATCCGAGATCCGGCGCGCCACACCCTTCCTCCACGAGGTGATGACGCTGCTTCCCTCAGTGGAGGTGGTCGTTCCCATGGGCCGCAAGGCGCAGGTGGGTTGGGCCCTCTACCAGGAGCGCTACGCCGCGAAAGTACACACTCTCCCGACCTGGCACCCGAGCCCGCGTGTGTTCGCCTCCCGTCCTGCCGCCCGTCAAGAGATCTTGGAGGTCATACAGAAGGCCGTGCGGCTGTTGGAGACCACTTGAGTTGAACGGCCGATCTCTGGGCGTTGTGATGTCTTCCCATGAGGCAGGTCGCGGGACAACCCTAGACAGGCGGGATATGGAGAGTGGGCAATCTCGGAGGGCGTCGGCGATATCAAGGGGTCGTCCGACTCCGGCTCCAGCCTGGCGGAGGCTGAGGTCGCCCTCGTCAGCTGGCCGGGTCGTACTGGAACTGCCGGACCTCTTGTGCGCAGCGACAGGCGGCGGCGATCTTCGCGGCCCACTCAAGTGCCGCCTCCCGCGAAGGCAACTCAAGGACGGTGTAGCCGCCGTTGGGCACCTTGTGGCCGGGGTAGGTGCCCTCGGTGACTGTGCCGTCATCGGCCACGAGCACCGGGGCCACGTCCTCGTCGATCCCGCCGCCAAAGACATACACACCCGCCTCCTTGGCCTCCTCGATGACGGCATGCGAGGCTTCGACCACCGCTTGGAGGTCTTCCTCGGGGAACACCATGGCCTCACCGGGGAACGAGATCAGGTACTTCGTCATGCAAGGTCTCCTCTGCTCGGGCGGGGGCATCCGTCGACCTCTGCGCTGCGACCCCGCGCTGGTGCACAGACCTCCTATTGTGGCTCCGACGCCGAACACGTGCATCCAGTCCGGTACGCAGCCTCTTGGGGGGGGCGAGCAGCAGCCGGACCGTATCGATTCCGTAGTCCGTTGCACAGGTGTTGGGTTTGGGGTTGCGGGCGAAGCCGAACGGGGCGCGGCTTGTTGTTGATGGGGGTCAAGGGTGAAACGGGTGTACCCGATGAGCCGTTGGTCGTGGTGCTTGGTTACGGCAAGTCCATACTCGGTGTGCGGTTCGTCGGTGGCTGAGGCGATGGAACGGTCCACGATGGCGATAACCTGTTCCCTCGTTCGCGGTGTGAACGACAGGTGTTCGGTCGCCGGTGGGGTTCCGCTGATCGCCTCCGGCGCGTTCGTCTGGCTCGGCTTCTTCGGCTTCGGTTGGTACGGCCCATGGGTCGCCTACGTCACCGAAGCGGCCCCACCCGGCAAGACCGGCTTCGCCCTGGGTCTGGCCATGTCCGTCAACCAGATCGCCATCGTCACCATGCCACCCGCGCTCGGTCTCCTGGCTGATCTCACCGGCAGCTTCACTCCAGTCTGGGCACTGCTGGGCCTTTTGATCGTCGTCGCTCTCACGGTCACAGCCGCCGCGGAACACCGCACCCGACGCCCGCCACGAACGGGTGACATCGCACGGCGGCCCCACCCCCGCACCTGCCCATGGTCTAGGTGCCATCACAAATGATGACGGTTGCCATCACCCCTGTGTATTGGACGGCACCGACCACCGACCGGACGCTGATGCCGGGCCGTTGGTCCGTGGCCGGACCCATGGGCACCTCCGTTGGAGGACGGTCGTCATGGGTGCTGCCACGTCGAGCGGATTGCGCCCCGCGCGCCACTGCGGACCAGTTCCCCACAGCAGAACCGCCTCCATCGCGGCAGGCGGGATCCGCGAACGCCCCCGTTCCCGGCGAAAGGCAGAGAAGGCCGATGAAAGTGACCGTCGTGGGCGGCGGGATCGCCGGGTTGACCTGCGCCCTGAGCCTGCACGCAGCGGGCCTTGAGCCTCGGGTGTGCGAAGCGGCGCGCAGTGTCGAGGCGGTCGGCGTGGGGATCAATCTGCTACCGCACGCCGTCCGGGAACTCGCCGAACTCGGTCTGGCCGGGCAACTGGCCTCCATAGCGCTTCCTCCGCACCGGCTGAGCTACCGCAACCGTAGAGGTGAGCCGGTGTGGGAGGAGAGGTTGGGACTCACGGCCGGCTACCACTGGCCGCAGTACTCCGTACACCGGGGGCGCCTCCAGATGCTGCTGTTGGCTGCGGTGCGCGAGCGCCTGGGGCCGGGTTCGGTTCGAACCGGTATGTCGTTCTGGCACTTCGAGCACATTGCGGGCGGTGTCCGGGCCCACTTCCTGGACCGGACGAGCGGCCTTCCCACCGTCGAGGACGCCGATGTGCTCGTCGGCTGCGACGGCATCGACTCCGTGGTCCGCGCCCAGTTGTACCCGGATGAGCGACCCTCGAACGGAAACGGCGTCCATATGTGGCGCGCGGTGTCCCACCATCCTCACATCTTCGACGGCCGTTCCATCGTGGTGGCCGGTGGGACCCCCGGCGCAAAGTTCATCGCCTATCCGATCGAGGATCCCGCGGCCGAGGGCGGCGATGCCCTGCTGAACTGGGTGCTGGAAGTACGGCACGGACCGTCCGCGCCAGCTGAGGACGGCCACGTCCGCCGCATCACACCCCTGGAGGCACACACCGGCCTGGCCTCCTGGAACCTTCCCTGGATCGACCTCGCAACGCTGGTCGACCGGTCCACGGCGATCTTCGAGTACCCGATGCTCGACCGCGATCCACTGCCGCGCTGGAGCTTCGGTCGGGTCACCCTGCTCGGCGATGCCGCCCACCCGATGTTCCCCATGGGTATGAACGGCGGATCGCAGTCCGTCGTCGACACCCGGGTACTGAGCTGGTGCCTGACTCGGGAGAGCGACCCCGTGGCCGCGCTCCGCCGCTACGACCGGATGCGCCGGCCGGCCGTCAACGCGATCGTCCGGGCCAACCGCAACCTCGGCCCGGAAGAGATCATCACCCGGGCAGCGGCCCATGGCGGGCCGCTGCCGACCGGCGAGGCCGAGAAGATCGCGGCCCACTACCGAGAGCTCTCCCAGGCCACCGTCACCCAGGTCAATGACCACCCGTCATGGACCGTTGCCCATCACACTCCCGGGACTGAGTAGGCAGCACGGAAGGAAGATCCCTCATGGCGAGCGCATTCCCTCCGGAGGACACTGTGGCCCCTCCCTCCTATGTCTTCGCCGGCTCAGGGGCGGGCGAGCGTGATCGTCTTCGGTTGCTGGCGCGGTTGCTGGACCCCCTGCACCAGCGGGCGCTGCAAGCTGCCGGGATGCGCTCGGGCCTGCGCTGTCTGGAACTCGGTTCGGGAACGGGCACGATCTCCGCTTGGATGGCCGATCAAGTGGGGGCCGATGGGCAGGTGACGGCCACGGACATCAACCTCTCGTTCCTGGAGGATCTGCCGCGGTCAAACCTGACCGTGCGTGAACTGGATGTGCTCTCGGGCGAGATGCCCGAGGGGACGTTTGATGTGATCACCTGCCGTGCACTCCTGCATCACCTGCCGCAGTGGGAATCCGTGGTGCGGCGTCTCGCAGGAGCACTGGCTCCGAACGGAGTACTGGTCCTGATCGAACCCGACGCCGGTGCCGCCCTGTTCGGTGAGGCAATGGACCAGCGCTTCTGGTCTGCCTGGTGTCGCTGGGGACGGTCCGAGGGAATCGACTTCCGCCTCGGCCACAAGCTGCCCCGAGCTGTTCGACTTGCAGGACTCGACCTCCGTGATGTGTCGATCGAGGTGCCCTTCTACCGCGAAGGCTCCCCCTGGAGCGATCTCTACCGCTCCACTGTCGAAGCTGCCCTGCCACGGCTGGCCCCCTGGCTTGCCCCCGACCCGATCGCCGAGTTCAAGGACTTCAGCACCCAGGGCGACGATCCGATGTGCTCGTTCGGCTGGGTGACCGTTTGCGGCCAGGTCACCGCCCATGCGAAGACGGTGCAACCGCGATGAAGACCCCCAAGGTGACGATCGTCGGTGCAGCAGGCGGAGTGGGGGCATGCCTTGCACATCTACTCGTCAATGCCCGCATCCCGTACGAGATGGCGCTCATCGGCAGAAGAGCACAGTCCATCACCTGTCTACTGATGGACTCGGAATCCCTTGCGCTGTTGGGCCGGGCACCAATCGTCAGACGTGGAGGGATCGATGACTTCCACGACTCGGACATCGTTGTGATCACCGCCTCGGTCCCGCTCACCGCCTGGGCACCACGAGCGGAGTCCATGGCGGGCAACGCGGAGATCCTCCGGCCCTACTTCCGCGAGATCGCCAAGTTGTCCGCAGACTGGCCCGGGCACGTCATCGTTGTGACCAACCCGATCGATGTGTTCAGCGGTTGGTTGCAGCGACACGCACAGATCGCCCCCTCAAGAATCCTCGGCTACTCATGGAACGACAGTCTGCGTCTACGAGTGGCCGCCGCCCAGGTCTTGGGAGCAGACGCCGCGGACACCTCCGCCTGGGTTATCGGCGAACACGGAGATGCATTCATTCCGCTCTTCCATCGAATTCTGGTGGCCGGCAGGCATGTACGGATGTCCGCCCATCAGCGCGACATCGTCCTTACTGACCTGCGCAGTTTCTACGACCGATGGAGTCGACTCGGCATCCCGCGCACAACGGCGTGGACCACGGCAGGAGGAGTCGCCCGGATGATTCTCGACATCACCCAACGGCGGCAGTCGGACTGGACGGCCTCCACGGCATTGAACGGGGAGTACGGCCTGACCGATGTCAGTGTGGGGATTCCCGTCGCCATCGATGCACAAGGAGTCCTGAGCGTCGTCGAGTGGGCCTTGGAGGAACCGGAGCAGGCCGCACTGCAACGGGCGGCCTGCCTCATCCGGGAACGCACGGACAGTCTGAACGGGCTCTGAGGGGATCCAGAGCAGTCCCCTTCCTCGACAGGAGCAGAGCGACGCCTCGCCCTTCTCCCGGAGGTGTCCGGTCAGATGGGCGCCGGAGGATCGACCTCCCCGCCGACGGTCGGCAGCACGCCGACCGCGGCGGGGCAACGGCCGAGCACATCAGTGCAGGTCTGCGCCGTACACCTTCTCGACGGTCAGTGTCACCAGCACGCGCCGTTCGGAGACCATGACGGACCGGTACTCGTCCCAGTCCGGGTGCTCGCCGGCCGCGGCCCGGTAGTAGTCCACCAGCGCCTGAACCTCAGGGCCGCCCGGATCGGTACCCGGGCCGACCAACTCGACCGTGCCCTCCGCCGTGGCCCAGGACCTGCCGTCCGGGCTGGTCACCTCCACGGCGGCACGTGGATCCCGGCGCAGGTTCGCGGCCTTGGCCGTTCCTGCGGTCGTCGAGATCCGAATCACCCCGGCGGCGTGGTCGTAGGCGGGCATGACCGGCGAGAGCTGCGGCCGGCCGTCGGACTTGATCGTCGCGAGCACACCGAGTCGGCTGTCCGCAAGTAGGGCATGCGGATCGAAGAGAGTATCTGCCATACCGGGCCCAACCCACGGGCCGCCGCTGAGTATTCCGACTCGGTACGGCTGAACGGGTGGTCTTGTTCTGAGGTGACGCCTTCGCCCGTACTGTGCTGTCCCATCGAAGATGACGCACCCGGCGGTCCTCAAGGGTCGACATGACCGCCTGCCTCGCCCGGCAGAGGTCCAGGGGCGGGCCGGCGGCCCGCAGCCTGTCCCCCCCTCAAGCTCCCTATCCGGAATGCAGACCGACACTAAGGAGCCCGACCGGCTCCCCCACAAGACGCGACGAGACCGACGAAGGCACAGGCCGCTCTGCTCAGACCGTCCTCGGCAGGGGGAAGTTGCGTCGCATGACCGCGTCGAACGCCGCATCCGGCAGCAGCCGTTTGGCGAGCATCGTCGCGCGGGCCATGGTCCCGATCGCATAGCGGGCGCGAGGTCTGGCGACGGTCGCGGCGCGAACGACCACCCGGGCTGCCGTCTCGGCCGATACGGCACCCCTGCTTCGGGTGAAGGTGCGGTCCGCGTACATGGCGGCCAGCTCACGGCGGAAGTCTGCGTACGGATCGTACGGATCCGCCGACTCGGAAGCCGGGTCGCCATGCATGGTTCCGACGGCGGTCGCGCCGAACTCGGTTATGGTCGGGCCGGGTTGCACGACCACCACCCGGACACCGAGCCCGGACACCTCAAGGCGAAGCGAGTCGCTGATGGCCTCCACCGCGTGCTTGCTGGCGTGGTAGAAGGCTCCTCCGGGCGGGGAGAAGCGACCGCCCATGGAGGAGATGTTGACGATCCTGCCGCGCCCGGCGCGGCGCATGCCGGGCAGGACCAGTTGCGCCATGCGCACCAGGCCGAAGACGTTGGTGTCGAACTGGGCGCGGACCTCTTCGGGGGAGGCCGTCTCGACCGGCATGTGCAGCCCGTAGGCGGCGTTGTTGATCAGGATGTCGATCTGGCCGTGCTCTGCCTCGATCGCTGCCACCACTGCGGTCATGCTCGGCTCGTCGGTGACGTCCAGCGGGTGGGTGTAGATGCCCTGGGCCGCCAGATCGGCGAGGGATTCGGGACGGCGGGCGGTGGCGTGGACCCGGTGGCCGAGCTGGTGCAGCGCGAGGGCGGTCTCACGCCCCATGCCGGAGGAGCAGCCGGTGATCAGTACGGTTTGTGGTGTGGTCATCACATGTCCTTTGGATGCAGAAGGTCCCAGACGGCGTCTTCCGCCTGGTCGAGGGCATCTTGATCGAGGGCTTTGAGTCCATCGGGGCGTTGGAATCGGACCAGACCGGCAAAGGCACCCAGCGCCAGGGCCACCAGTCGGCCGGCATCGCCGTCGCGGATCTCACCGGCCTGCTGTCCTCGGGCGATGAAGTCGGCGGCGATGCGGTCGATCTCAGCGGCGAGTTCGGTGCTCTCCCGGTTGAGGTAGGTGTCGTGCTGCTGGTGTTCCAGGAAGACGAAGGCGTCCGGTCGGTCCGTGGCGTACTGGGCGAAGCCGCGCCAGAACCGGCCGAACTCCACACGGATCGAGGTGGTGGGGCCATCTCGATCGGCCGCCTCGGCCAACCGGTGAAGTAGATCGCGTTTGGCGTGCTGGAACGCGGCGTTCCCCAACGCCTCCTTGCTCGGGAAGTATCGGTAGATGCTGCCGACGCCGACCCCCGCACGCTGGGCCACGGCGGGCATCTGTGTTCCCTCGTAGGTGCGTTCGGCGAACAGGGCGATGGCGGCGTCGATGAGGGACTGGGCCAGGTCTGGCTTCCGGGGAGTCACGGAATGAATATTCATTCCGCTCGCCGATACTGTCAAGCCCGATCCCTGGTTCTCACGCGGGTCGCTCGCCACCCGAGAGCACCGCACCGGCCTCGCCGACACGACTTTCAGCACCTGCCGGCAGTGGGGCGATGACCTCCTCCACCCAAGCCAGGGCTAAAGGGTGTTGCAGAAGGCTCTGTTCTGGGCATTTTGCCTGTATGGGTGGGGTGTTGCGGGCTGAGCCGGTGTGGGTGGAGACGTTCACGGG